>NZ_JAKUEW010000002.1:0-750196 GCF_022663115.1 Bacillus cereus group sp. BfR-BA-01430 | reverse complement strand
CGCTAAAAAAGTGGTTCTTTTTCTTTTGGTTGGAGTGGCAGCTCAATTAGATTCTACATTTGGTAGCAATAGTGCTATCCGTGAAGCAACAATCTTTTTCTTTATTGGAAACGAGCTATTATCACTTTTAGAAAATGCTGGACGAATGGGGATTCCCCTTCCACAAGCATTAACAAATGCAGTTGAAATTTTAAGTAATAAGAGCAATAAGACAAGCTCTGAATATGATAATAAAAAAGGAGATGTTGAGTAATGGGACACATTGTAGATATTTCAAAATGGAATGGTGACATTAACTGGCCTATAGCAAAGCAATACATTGATTTCATCATCGCTCGTGTACAAGATGGTTCAAATTATGTAGATCCATTGTATAAAGGATATGTACAAGCCATGAAGCAACATGGTATTCCTTTTGGTAACTATGCATTCTGTCGTTTCGTTTCTGAAAATGATGCAAGAATAGAAGCGCGTGACTTCTGGAACCGTGGAGATAAGAGCGCGACAGTATGGGTTGCGGATGTTGAAGTGAAAACAATGAATGATATGAGAGCGGGCACACAAGCATTTATTGATGAACTACGCCGATTAGGTGCTCAGAAAGTTGGTTTATACGTTGGTCATCATATGTATGCTCCGTTTGGTATGGCAAATGTAAAATCTGACTTTGTTTGGATTCCTCGTTATGGCGGTAACAAACCTGCATATGAGTGCGATATTTGGCAATACACAGAGACAGGGCACGTGCCTGGTATTGGTAAATGCGATTTAAATAAATTAATCGGAAATAAATCGCTGGCTTGGTTTACAAATCAAACTGTTGAAAAACAAGAAGGAGTGGGGATTAAAGTGGATAAATTTAATAAAGTCGTATCGTATGAATTTGGTACAGCATTAGTGCCGGAAATGTTAGGGATGATGGATGCTCTTGGTTATGAATCTCGTATCATCTCTTATGGAGATAAACAAGGGTTAGTTAGATTTGAAACAGCATACCGCCAAGGGAATGAACTAGATCGAGCAACAGCGTGGTTAGATGCTAAAGGTATTGATTACGTCTATACACAAGAATAGTTTGATTAACAAAAATAAGAGCCGTCCTGTTGGGCGGCTTCTTTTTTATGGCTTTTTATTGTCCTAAGCCATTATTACCTCTTTTTTTTGAGATGTTTCGAATTGAAAACGATGTTTAATAGTTGAATTGATTTGTTTTGTTCTATCCAAAAATGACTTTTACTATAGTTAATTAGTTCTAATGGTCTTGTTGTTGGACGAATTTTCGCTGCGGGAGTGAGAGGTGTACCAAGATACTCTTTAAAAAACATGGAATCATCTAAGTATTTAATGGGACAGTTCCTATGGGATCCTATTTGACTTTGATTCGGTAGTCTAAATCTAGTTACAATATCATTTTTGTCTAGCCATTGTAATGTGTTACTAAGGATAGTTATAGCTACAGGCTCAATGTAATCTAAATTTGTAAAATCAAGAGTAATTTCTTGTTCTACTGGTTGTCCATCTGAGATTACTCGACCTAAAAAATTATACATGGTGTTTCGGGTAAAACGGAATGGTAATTCAATATTCAATTTTAAAAGCCCCCGTACTTGATTAATATTTGCTAAAAATACAAAAAAACCTGTAACTTTTTGTATTTTTTCTAAAGTAGTTCCAGTTTGTAATATTATAATACCAAAAGAAATAGGAGATTTTTGTCGAATATTGTCAGATGCACACAAAGTAATTAATTTATATTAAAAATAATCAGATTTAATTTGATTCAAACCGAAAATTAAATAATGGTATGAGATATCCTATACTTAAAAAGATATTTTGGGAAACAAAAGAATTAATAATAAAAAAGCCCTCCGAAGAGAGCGTTAATAGTAAGTATCTTTATTATTCAACTTTTAATTTGATTTCTTTACCAGTCATTCCACCACGTGCTTTTAAAACCAAACCTTTTGCATCTTTAGGTACATCAAAAACTATTTTTCCTGTTTGTGTTAAACCAGGATTAAGTTGTTTCAAGAAGAAGTCAGATTTCCCGCCGTTAGCAACATCAAATGATGTTTGAGCTTGAGTTGAGTATTTGAACTCACGATCTTGATCATCTACTAATTTAAAACTATTAGCATCGATAGTGATAGCATCTTTTTGATTATTAGTGATAGATAGTTCTACAACTTTAAATATACCTTGTGCTTTTTCATTTACATATTGATTACCTACAGACTCTAGTGTTTCAACGGAACCAACTGAAATTTTAACGTTAGAAGATTCTCCTTCTTTGGACAGTTCTTTAGGTTTGTCATTTTTACTATTATTTTTCTTAACTTCTTGTTTAGATTCGTTAGAAGTAGCTTTTGATTCTTCTTTGTCCCCACTACCTCCAGCAGCGGCTGCTATTATAATCACAACGATTACCCAGAACCACCACTTCTTATAAAATGCTTTTTTCTTTTTTTCCATACTGTTATACCTCCATAATATTATTACGTCATCCAGTATAACAAATAAGCGAATATATTATAAGAAGAATTTGTGAATATATAGAAGGAGCCTACCAATACAGCAGACTCTATTCATTATCTATCAAGATCTGGTATATACGTATGCTTCTTTTGAATGAAGATTTCATGAACCAATTTAACGCACCACTCCACAATCTCTTCATCATCGTAAAGGTTGTAGCCAACCTTCGCATTTTGAAAATCTTTTATTTCTTTTACCATTTCTTCTTTGGGTTTCATTGTGTATCCCTCATTCTTTCACACTATATTTTCCGCCCACAATCTGCCCACAATCTGCCCACAATCTGCCCACAAAAATATGAAAAGCAATGATTCTTAATGGAATTTAGATTTCGATAAAAACCCTGTAAATTAACTTTTTCTGTACCATATAAAACAATAAGAAAGATTAAGATATGTTCCGTACGCAAGTCCACCAATGGGAACGCGATCAATATATGACTCTTTACTAAGAGGGAGAAGCCTTGATACTACGGTATCGGGGCTTTTTTTGTTGTGGGCAATTAATTATAACGATATTCCATTTTTTAAAATGCCCACAAAAAAACTAAAAAAAATTATTCAAGGACATTTTGCATATGCTCCTCGAATTTGTTCATCGCTTCTTGGTCTAACTTTTTACTTATGTGTGAATAAACATCAGATGTAATTTGCACGCTACCATGACCAAGACGTTCTTGTAAATACTTTATACTCACACCAGCTTCAAGTTGTAATCAAGCGATAAACCACCTTATCGTATTCGAAAATTAACATTGAGAGAATATTGGAGACTACAGGGATTTCCTGATCGGGCGAGAGAAGTTAATTCAGACTCACCATTGTATAAGCAAGCCGGAAATTCTGTCACAGGTAATGTAATTCATGCAATTGCTGAGAATTTAGTATAAAAATTTCATTTTGTTGAAAAGAGGAATGGATAAATTGGACTTTAAATTCGTTGTAGCAGTTAAAGGGTTTGCAGTGTATGGAAATCCGAAAGACATACACAATTATTTATTAAACGAATTAAATATTGACCCTACACTTTTATATGAACATCAATGGATTAGTGGGTCCAATGAACAACAGGCTAGAGAGAAATTTAAAGAATTAAAGTTTGTTGTAGCTCAAAACAAATAAAAGAGCAGCTAGTAAAAGCTAACTGCTCGTATTGGAGGCCAACCCGAATGAGCTATGGCATACAGCTCATCAACAGTATTGACGGAATATTGAGTTTTATTCGGGGGGTGACTAATTATGTAGGTTATATGATTAGCCCTATTAACATCCAGGCTGCCCCAATCAGGAGTAAAGATTCGAATGTAATCCAAAATTTATTTTTTTCTGGTTTTTGAAGTTCTTTAATTACAGAGAACACGGCACTTATTCCTACAAGAGTGAACAGAATAATTCGGATTGTATCAGTCATTTGTATCACCACCTAATATTTTAATAATTTAATTACATATCAATTACCATTTTGTAGAAACCTAATAAAATAATCCTTTTGTAAAGTGGAAGGTAATACATTAACAAGTATTGGAAATATATCTGTGATAATTTAACAAATTTAAAAATCGAAGTAGCAGGTAGTGCATCAGATGACTTATGGAACAGCTCCATAAAAATCTAAATTATTTTATGGACCATGATATATCATCAATGACTTTATAAATATAACTGTACATACGGTAAAAGAGATATTTTGGATTGTATTTTTGTTTCCATCTCATAAAAAACACCTCCCATACAAATAGTTTAATTATATTATACAATTATTAATTTGAATGTTAAGAAAACTTGATGTGAATTAAGGTGAATTTAAACAAAATAGTTATTTGCGCGACACGTTTCCTTATAAGTATGTAAACACGAAATGGGAGGGTTATCAATTTGATAACAACAACTGATTGACTGAAAGTAGGAATGAAAGCCTTCATGTTGAGCTGAAACTACTTATCTGATACTCCTACATGCAAGGCGTAATAGTAGTCACAAATTGTATGAAGCTAGGTGAAGTCGGCTGAACAAAACCTAAGTGAGAAATCATATGGTAATGGATAGGCCGGGATGCTACAAACTATCTATGATGAGAATGTCCAATCGGACTGACGAACTTGCGAATATACGGGTCTAAACTATTAATACATTAGAAATGTGTATGTCGTTAATGACGACGTTATTTACCGAAAAGTAAGAGTAGATAATATGAAATTCGGAACATCTAACGATGAGGATGTAAAGATAACAGGCTTACAGCAAGCACCTAAGGATATATGTATAGCTAGGTTAATCGGAACGTGGTAAGCAAGAAGCTGTCATCAACGCCTACTAGCGGACAGATGCATATAAGGTTCCAACGAACCGAAATTGCTTCATTCTTGTGAAGGTGGGGATACAGTACCGATGAAGCATGTAACGAATGTGGAGGGATAGTCCCTAGTCTTGTTCTTTGAAAACTAAATTAACTAGATGTAACTCACAGGATCGAGTAAGATGATGGGACTTTTCGTAAGAAAGGGGAAATAATACATCGGTGAGTACAACATTACGACATGCAGAATATTACGATATGCAAAAAGTGTTTGATGATTTATATGAACGTAGTGAAAATAATGCTACTAAAGGTGTAAATCTATATAAACACATCATATCAAAAGAAAATATTCTACTGGCATATAGAAACATAAAAGCTAACACTGGTTCTAAAACCGAAGGAACAGATGGTATTACAATTGACCATTATAAAATGAAAGATGTAGATTCTTTTGTTAATAATATAAGAAAAACTCTTGTAGATTACAAACCTAATACGGTACGTAGGGTAGAAATCCCTAAACCAAATGGAAAGAAACGCCCATTAGGGATACCTACTATGAGAGATAGATTGATACAACAAATGTTCAAACAGGTTCTAGAGCCAATATGTGAAGCCAAGTTTTACAAACACTCATACGGATTCAGACCTAATAGGTCAACACATCATGCAATGGCTAGATGTCAATTCTTGATGAATCGAGGAGGATATAGTCACGTAGTAGATATTGATATACAAGGCTTCTTTGATAATGTAAACCATTCTAAACTACTGAAACAACTATATAACATAGGTATAACTGATAGAAGAGTGCTAACAATCATCTCGAAAATGCTAAAAGCACCAATTAAAGGAATAGGCATCCCTACAAAAGGGACTCCGCAAGGAGGAATCCTAAGTCCGTTACTTAGCAATGTTGTATTAAATGATTTGGATCGGTGGATATCTAGTCAGTGGGACACTATCAAAACAAGAAAACCACATACAGTCCAAACTAAAAACTATCGTTTAGCAAAAGCAAAACTAAAGAGAATGTATATAGTTAGGTATGCAGATGATTTTAAAATATTCACAAACAACCATCAATCTGCAACAAAAATATTCCATGCAGTAGAAGGTTACCTTAAAAATCAATTACACCTTAATATATCTAATGAAAAATCAACTATAACTAACCTAAAAAGAAAATCTTCGGATTTTCTAGGATTCTCCATCAAATCGGTCAAAAAGAGCAAAAAGTACGTAGCTAACACACACGTGAGTGAGAAAAAGATAAAGGATATTCTTGATAAAGCAAGGATTCTGATTAAAGCAATTCAAAAGAGTCCATCAGGAAAAACAGTACAGGACTATAATTCCTATGTGCTTGGCATAAAAAATTATTACAAAATCGCAACACATGTAACCATAGACTTTACTGAAATAGCCTTTCGTCTCTCGAAAACCTTGTTTAATCGTCTTAAATCAATAGGGAAATATAAAATTCCTACCAATGCAAACGCATTATACAAAAGAATTCACAGGAACAATTATAGAACCTTTGAAATAGCAGGAAATCATATATATCCACTAGCGGATATACAAACACGATTCCCTCAAAACTTCAGTCAAGACGTATGCAACTACACTAGAAAAGGAAGACAAAAACTCATTAAAAGCCTAAAGGGTAGCATTGCCAATGAAATGCAAAAAATGTTGCTATCCTCCAATAGGCAGAGCATGGAGTACGCAGATAACAGAATATCGAGATATTCCATGCAAAATGGCAAATGCGCGGTCACAGGAATTTTCTTAATAGCTGAAGATGCGCACTGTCACCATAAAATACCGAAAGGTATGGGAGGAACTGATGAGTTTAACAATCTAATTATTGTACATGAATTTGTCCATAGACTGATACACGCCACAAATGAAGAGACGATTAAAACATATATGAGACTACTCCAATTGAGCGAGAATCAATTGAAGAAAATAAACAAGCTTCGTAAAGTTTGTAATCTAGTTACTTTAGTATAAAAGAATAAGATGGGGCGCTGTATGCGATGAAAGTCGCACGTACAGTGCTAAGCGGGGGAAAAGATGGAGATAACTTCAAAGTCTTACCTATCGCAACGTGCGACACGTTTCCTTATAAGTGTGTAATCATGAAATAGGAGGGTTATCAACTTTGATAACAACAACTGATTGACTGGAAATAGGTATGAAAGCCGCACGTACAGTGTTAAGCGGGGGAAAGATGGAGATAACTTCAAAGTTTTACCTATCGTATCGCAACGAAGGAGATTGATAGCTGAAATGCCAAGGACATATCAGCTATCATTGAAGTAGTTATTGAATCTTATTATTAAGTTTTTAATTTGGATTTTTGCTCTCATTTTGAGAAGAGCTTGTACCAAAAATTAATCCGGACATTGCTCCGATTAAAGTCGGTAAAATTATACTCCATGCTGCGAATGACATAAATCCCCCTCCTAATAATAAAATGTTGTAACTATTTATTTTATCATATATTAATTTTTTGATACAAAGTAGGAGAAAGGTTAGAAAACTAAACAAAATCTTTATTTTAGTTTAGCATTTGCGTTTACAACATGAAGATGAACAAGGTTTATGATGGGGCTTAGGACAAGGGATAAAAGGAGTTTTAGAAGTAGGACAAGGAAATGCAATTGGAGGAAACTTACAATGACGTTTAGAGCAAGAACATGACTTTATTTTTTTACAAACGCAGTATTCAGTTCGATAGCAACGGTCTTTCATAAAAATATCAACCTCCTTTCGTAATAGATTCATGATAGTATATGTAATTTAAAGCAAAGCGCTTGTTTGAAGACCTAGTATTAGATGTTTTAATAGATTTTGATTTGTTTTAAGAGATAAGAATTTATAAAAATATATATTCTTGAAAGAATAATAGTATCAAACAATTTCCAGACATGTATAACAAAGCAGCTAGCAAAAGCTAGCCGCTCTCCAAATAGATGGGGGATTTATAGTAAGTCGTTTAATTAAAATTGTAACAAAATAATCCTTTTAGAGAAATGGAGCAAGATAAATGGGTGAAAATTAACGAGATAAAGGTATGAGACGTGAAAGAGTATTTGCTAGTTTAATAGGCGGTGCTCGTGTACTGCTTTCTGGTGCGATGGATACACAAATGTTGACATACCAATGAATATATAAAATCTTTAGGGAACAATTCGAGTTTTTATTTTTGAACATGTGAATGTACATGATGGTTTGATGTTGAAAGGTTGGAATTAAAAAAGACATTTACTGGAGAAGAAATAAAAAAGAGGAGCCTCATGGTGAACTGTACCCTATAAAATGGACGGTTTCATAAAAAGATCTTTAAAAATCAAGCACTTAAAAGATGGTTCCGGTATTGTACGACGGCACTGAAAAAGTGATTGCTTTGAAAAAACAACACGCATTCCATCAAAATGTTGAGGGTAAAAAGGAGTTCGTCGCCTGTATATAGTAGGTGATAGACTCCTTTTTGCTATAAAGTGGACTTTTTCAGTGGTCCCGTATTGTACCAGAACCATCTTTTTGAGTGTCCATTGATAACGATCATAATGATAATCTTGCATATACTCGTCTATCACTTCTTGAAGAGATTGGAATGTTTGACAATACTTATCGTTTACTTCATCCTTCATATGACCGAAAAAGGATTCCATTGGAGCGTTATCTAAGCAGTTTCCTCTACGTGACATAGATTGTCTGAGCCCCATTTCTCTTACTCGCTTTTGGTATTCCGGATGCGTGTAATGAAAACTTTGATCGGAATGAAGCATGGCTTCTGGATGAATGGTACCTCCTAATCTCACTTTCCATTTTTCGAGTATTTGATAGACGGTTTCCATTTGTAAAGTGGGAGAGATGTGATAGGCGGAAATCTCTCGTGTTTTACAATCTTTTACACACGATAAATATGCTTTTTTCCCTTTCCTATTCTTACTTTAAAATCTGGGCAATAGCTAATCGAATGATCTGATACTTTTACCACATTTTCATTCTTTTCTAGGTGTTTCCTTTGTAGTTCATGAAAAATCATTTTACTCCTATTCCGTACCTCACTTATATTGTTGCCTCCATTATAACGGGGTTCGCTTATAAAAATACACAAAAACCCCGAATCATGGACTTTTTTTAGTGTCCGCGATTCGGGGTACAGTTCATTTTAGTTTTTCTTTTGTAATTATTCTTTGGTTTTTGTAAATTTAATAACATAAATTAATAAGCAAATTGCTAGTAAAGCTTGAAAAATCCTAGTCACTATACGAATAGTGGGATTAAAATCAAGACCTATTATAATATGAAGTACAGTATATATCCCAAAGAATGCAATTGCGTTTTGAAGAATTTTTTTCATATATGCATATCCTTTCTATCAAAGACAATTAAAATGGTAGTGTTACAATTGCCCTTGTAGCCATATTTGCTAATCATGCAGGATAACCTATCTTTTTGAGTTGTGTTGATATTGCATTTGTAATGGTACCACTAAAGCCAATAACAATATTAAGAGTTTTTACAACTACAGTATAACGTAAATATCCTTTTAGTGCTTTCTTTTTATCCCATGAAATTGGCATTTGTCAACGTATTGTCTTACACTACTATCCCAAGCAACTCTACCTATTCTATTAAGGTTTTCTCACATTTGCTTAGCTGCTACTTTTGCAACTTGGGATTTATTACCTAATGTTTTTACTTGGTGTTGAGTTTCTAGCGGCACTGATCACTCTAGTAGTTCAATTTGAATCCCATTGGCAATATCCTCCGCTGTAATACCATATTCTTGTAATGTTCTCTGTAACTCTCGTAATTCTAAAATTTTTTGTGATGTAAGTAGTTCTGCTTCATTTCCACTTTCAGCAGTTTTTGCTTCCTGGCATTGAAAGTAAGAGGTGCAGCAATATCAAATAAAGTGAAACTTTAATCAGTGGGGGGTTTTCTTCATCCCCCACTGATTATGAGCTCTCACCAATCGGGCTGTTACGGGCAGCCCTACTCCCACCTATCTTCCTTGCTTCTCTCTGAATCTTGAGGTGGGTGTCTTACTGCCCGTTAATGCGGGATAAAAATATCCCCACCCAAACACTGCTAATTATTTTCTTTGTTTTTTGTTTATCAAGTTTTGATAGGAGGTTTTTTGTTCGGATTTGAAGAATTATGGTGATATTTAGTCGAATCAAGATAGGATAAGGGGGATGGTTTGTTATGAGCGCACATATAATAACCGTGGAACAAATCAGGCATTCATTAGATACTTGGTACCAATTAATGTTAAAACAGGATTTTGTTCAATCAAAATTATTAAAAGAAGAAATTGATTCTAAAATTAATCATATCGAAGAAGATCAAAACATATGGTTTTACTATTCATTATTAAATTTTAGGCATAAAGTATTAATAGATAGCATGAATATTTCTTATGATGAATTTGATAAAGTTGATTCTTTATCGATTCCTAATGATGCACATTTAACATACTATTATCATTTATTCAAGGGTATTCATTTAATGTTCATTTCAAATTACAATGATTCAAAAAAGCATTTTGAACAAGCTGAAGGATTATTAAAATATATGTCTAATCCAATAGAACAAGCTGAATTTAATTATAGAATTGCATATTTTTACTATCAGTCGCATGAGCCTTTACTATCGATTAACTATGTACGTGCAGCAAAAGAAGAGTATATAAAACATATAGGGTATGAAGTAAATGTTGCTTTATGTAACAATATATATGGAATGTCATGTTTAGATTTGCAGCAATATGAACAAGCCGAAGAAAATTTTACTTTAGCACTAGACGTATTTAAAAAATCAGGTATTGAAAGGTTTATTCTAATGGTTCGTCACAATTTAGGATGGTTATATGCGAATCAGAATCTTTCTAGCTCAGCTATTCGTCATCTTTTAGAAGTAACAAGGGATAATCCAAACCACTTTAAAGCTATTTTTGTATTAGCACGTGAACACTATAAATTAGGTGAAACAAACATTGCAGCTGAACTAATCGAAGAAGGTTTAAATATATGTAATAAGTTGAAGAATAAGGAGTTTCAACAACGTTTTATGATTTTGAAAGAAATGAATAAAAATGTTTCTGGTGTATTACTAGAACCTGTAATTTTAGAAGGAATTTCGTATTTTGAAAAAGAAGGTTTATGGGATTGTGTTCAAGAATATAGCGAGATTTTGGCTTTGCAATTTTACAAAGAGGAAAATGATTCAAAGGCAAGTAAGTATTTTTACATCAATAATCAAGCGCAGAAAAAATATTTAGAAAAAGGAGCATTGAAATAATGAAAAAAAAGGGCATAATAATAAAAGGGTTAGTAATTGCAGGAATTTTATCATTTTGTTTGAATCTTTCTTTAAGCACACAACAAGCAAGTAATGTTGGTGATGGTGGAGCTCCTGCAAGACCAGATTTAATGTTAAATATAAGCGATACTTCGTCATCTTCTGATATGGATGGAAATGGTGGAGGAATTGTAGCAAAAGAAAGTTAAGGGAGTTTACAGCGAAAGAAGAACGTTTACCTTCACTAAAAGACGTTCTTCTTCCTTATTATAGCTAGTGAAGAATATATACAAGTAAAATAAAAAATACCGGCTCTAATTGAAGTGCACCCCAATTGTGTCTAACAATTGGGGTGCATTTTTGATTGAGATGTGGCAGCTTTTATCATAGAAAAAGAGGACGCTCATATGGCGTCCTTTATGGTGTATTCTTTTTATCTTTTAAACCCAAATGTTGTTCTGTAATAGCTCATATACCATGAGTTCCTCTAATCGTTAGAGCAATTAGTGATTGAATAAAATGGACATTTGAATAGATCATGCTTTCTTAAAATAACCTTAATTAAACTATAGGTTTAATAATACTTGAAAAATAAATGGTATAATTTTCTAAAATAGCTTAAATCAAGTTTTGTTTAGAAAAGGGGTAGATGGAAAATGTTTCAGAAGCTCAAGTTTTATTTCATGAGCATATTAATTAGTTCAATATTAGGTGGAATGATTATAGGTGCTAATTTTTTGGTCCATAACATTTATAATTTAGTTGCAGGTAAAGAATATCATTTTAATATGTGGTCTTCTATTATTATATTTAGTCTCGTATTTATTTCGGGTTTCTCGTATATGTTGAAGAAGGGGCCGGATATACTTGTTAATGATTAAATCAATAGCAATTCTCGTAGGCGCTGCCGTAATCTGGGTGGTGTCTTATTTGTTGTTAAGGAAAAAAAGAACAGTTCTGAAACGAAAAAGTAATGGACCGCTTCTTAAGTCGCGCAATTTGAAGAACTTAAAGCGTAAGTTATGAAATTTTGCGCATGGGGGGACTAGCCCTCCCAATGGGCAAAATCAATCTTTGGTAAGTACTGGAACTTCAAGGTATGAATTTTAATTTTAAACATATACATGTATAGAGTTTATTTCTATAAACAAGGAGTGAGTGAGGTGAACAGGGTAGGGAAGGCTGATTTTGTTTCTGGATTTGTACCGAATCATAATCATGGGTCTGTAGATTATACATCTGTAGATGCAGGGCATGTACATCAATGTTTAGATGTATCTTCTCCCCCAATTCAAACGCAGGATGGACATGTACATTATACAGAAGGTTATGTTGTATTTGAGGATGGGCATACTCATTACTATAAAGCGTACTCAGGGCCGGCAATTCCAGTTGGAAATGGAATGCATGTTCATTATTATGATTTTTATACAACGGAAGATAATGGTCATAAACATCGTATTAGAGGAGTAGACCAGCCTGCTCCGGGTAATAAATAGCGCTGAGGTGTGAACTTTTTAAAACAATATATTTGGAAACTCCTAAGTTGATGTTGAAAGGGATAGTAAATCATAACATTTCATATATATAGTGTCATAATGGTGTTTTTAGGGGATGGGGGGATTTGAATGGCGAACGGGGAGCAACAATCGATTCCTGGTCATTTTGTTATGGATACGCAGAGGGCGATGTTACTTCCGCCAGAATTGAAAGCTGCACCTTCTGAATCATTAACAGAACAATTATTTATTGAGAGGTCGTTAACTGAAAATCGCTTTTGGTTAAGGATTATGAAGGAGCACGCACTTTTTCTTGGTGAAGGATTTAACCGAAAAGACACAAACTTAATTCAACAGGTGGATCAATTTTTTCATCTTTTTGATCGACATTTACAAAAAGCGTTTTCTATCCCTCAAACTGTTCAAGCAGTCAGGCAATTAAATGAAGAAAGTATTCAGCTCGTTTATGCATTTCGTAATTATAAAAGAAATCTTTTAATTTTAATTATTAATTGTAAAGTAAGTGGGTTTAACTTTCCGTTATTAGTAGATCATATTGCACGTGAAGCAGAGTATTTTATACGAACACTCCAGAAATTTAATGAAGGGAAAATGGATCCAATTCAAGATGCGATCATTAGTGAAAATGTATTTTGGTTAAGAATTATGATGGAACATTCTCGTTTTATTGCCTCATTACTTGATCAATCAGAACGAAATTTAGTTCATACTGCTTTAAAATTTGGTGATGATTTCGAAGTCCTTCTTAGTCAAGCTAGAGATGTAGAATCAATGTTATATCAGAAACAACCAACATACCCGATTATCGGAAAAATGAATAAAGATAGTGAAAACGCTACAGTTGAATTGAGAAATTTCAAAAAAGCAGGATTGGAACTTATTCAAACATGTCAAATTCGAAATGTAATTAATCCGCTATTAGCGGATCATGTTGTAAGGGAGGCGGAGCATTTCTTATTTATGATTCATGTGTTAGAAGAAAGGTTGAAGCAAAAACAGATGCAACAGTCGATGGAATGAGGGTTCGTGATTAGTGGAGGATGAAGAAACCCTGCTGATTAAAGTTTCACTTTATTCGGAGCTTCTCAAAACATGAATTTTTTAATATGCAGTTACGAATAGTATTTTTAGTGAAAAACGGTAAGTCCTTCATTAAGGAATTATCGTTTTTTTTTGAGACGTTCTTTCAATTCATGACAATGGTCTTGTAATATTTCAATCAAATATACAACAGTACCTTGTAGTAAGTAATAGTAAATGGTATATTATGGTTAGTGGAAGTACCTTGCATTAAGTAGTACTGATAAAAAGGAGGATTGTCCTTGAACGTCCAGTTTAAGAAAGGTGTGCTGGAGCTTTGTGTACTGGCACTTGTTAAAAGAAAAGATTGTTACGGATATGAACTTGTTCAAGAGATTTCCGATAAATTTTTAATATCAGAAGGTTCTGTTTATCCGTTGTTACGCCGATTAACAAAAGAGGGATATTTTCAAACATATTTAAAAGAATCAACGGAAGGGCCGCCGCGTAAATATTATCAATTAACAAATCTAGGAGAAGAACAACTACATTTACTTGTAACGGAATGGCGTGATTTCGCTAAAGGGGTACAGGAAATTATTGAAGGGGTGTAATGAGATGAATCAGGAGCAATTTCTTCAAGAATTATCAACACATCTTAGAAAGCTACCAGAGGAAGAAAGAAGAGATATTTTATATGACTATGAGGAGCATTTTCGGTTTGGGCTAGAGGAAGGGAAGACAGAAGCGGAAATTATAAAGGGGCTTGGCTCGCCAAAAGCGATTGCAAAAGAGATGTTAGCTTTATATCGTTTTGATGAGATGAAAAAAGATCCGTCCGCATCAAATATAACAAGAGCTGTTACGTCGGTAGTTGGACTTAGTTTATTAAACTTCATTATTGTATTAGGACCTTTAATCACAATTATAAGTTTTATATTCTCAATGTGGATTGGAGGGATCTCCTCCGTTATAGCACCATTACTAGTAGTAATTAAGATACTAACGGGCACTTTTTTATGGCTTGATATATTTGTTTCCATTACATTTTTTGGGGTTGGATTGTTAGTATGTATCGGTGCTTACTACTGTACAAAATGGTTTAAAAATCTTTGTATACGCTATGTCAATTGGAATCTCAAAATGATTAGAGGGGAAAAATGAGATGAAAAAAATAATATTGGTAGCCATTGTTTGTATTGTAGTTGGCATTATTGGTATATCACAAACATATTCGGAGATGGTAGATACGGCGAAGCAGAAAGAAACGGAAAAGGTTATAAAAAATGAAACAATTAAAAATATAGATATTGATTTAGATGTTGGAGATATTGTGATTCAAAAAGGAAATGATTCTTCTTTCTATGTGAAACAGTCAGAAAATATTGAAAAACAAAGAGTGAGTGTTAATGAAGAAGGAGATACATTAAAAGTAAAAGGGAAAATAAAAGAAGGGTTTTCATTTGACGTTTCATTTTTATTTTCTGGAATTGAAACGTCAAAGCTAACAATTGTTGTTCCGGAGCGTTCTTATCAAAAAATAAAAATAAGGTCCTCTGCCGGTGATCTTACAGTAAGTGACGTGAAGAGTGAACGTGTAGAAGCCTTAACGTTTGGTGGAGATGTTGAAATGGATCGAGTGACAGCAAAAACAGTAGAAGGCTCTTCAAAAGCAGGAGAAGTGGAAATAAAAAGAACGAGCGGTAAAGTCGTTGCAAAAACAGCTGGTGGAGATGTAGAGGTTATAGGTCATGATGTAAAGTACGATTTACAAGCAAGCTCAGAAGCGGGGGACATAGACATTCGTTTACTTGAGAAGCCTCAGAATGCAGTTGTGAGCGGTAAGACGTATGCGGGAGAAGTGGAGATTTTTCAAACAGAGGATAGGAATGTCACATTTGGCGATGGTAGTGTGAAAATCACGGGAAAAACAGCTGGGGGAGATGTTAGCATTCAAGTGAATGAAACATAGACAAGTGAAGATCATTTTCGTTTTATAAATGGGAAGGAAAGAATTTTAAAACGCGACTGTTCCTGCAAAGTACAGATTTTTAAGGATGATGCTAGAGAAGTCACATTTAGAAATGATAGTGTGCAAATTGAGAGGAAAACAGCTGTGGACGATGGTATAATGAAAATACATTAAAAAATAGACCATTTCGGTCTATTTTTTAATGTAAATCACGATATACACCAATTACTTTTCCGATAACAGAAACTGAATTTAAAATAATTGGTTCTAAAGAAGAGTTTTCTGGTTGTAGACGGAAGTGATCTTTTTCTTTATAAAAACGTTTAACAGTTGCTTCATGATCTTCTGTTAGAGCGACGACAATCTCACCATTGTTTGCAGAATGTTGCTGACGAACAACAACTAAATCTCCATCAAAAATACCAGCTTCAATCATACTATCTCCAGATATTCGCAGCATGAATACTTGATCAGCTCCAGCAACGATACTTGCAGGGAGTGGAAAATGTTCTTCCACACTTTCTACAGCTGTAATCGGTAAACCAGCTGTAACTTTTCCGACAATTGGTACTTGAACAACAGATTGTGTGCCTGTTTCGATTCTTTCTTCTCCTAAAATTTCAATCGCTCTCGGTTTCGTTGGATCGCGTCGAATATATCCTTTCTCTTCTAGACGTGATAAATGTCCGTGCACTGTAGAACTGGAAGCAAGGCCGACTGCTTGACCAATTTCACGTACGGAAGGCGGGTAACCTTTTTCCTGTACTTTCAGTTTAATGAAGTCGAGAATGTCTTGCTGGCGTTTTGTTAACTTTTCCATTTTTTAACACCTCGTTTTCTTTCGTTTTTCTTATTCATAAGTATACCATGTGAAAAAACATTCTACAAACATAAGTTCGAACATATGGAGGATTTATGCTAAACTAATAAAAAATCAAAAAGAGGAAGAGGGTTTCAAATGAATGCAATCATTTATGCTCGTGTAAGTACAACGAAAGAAGCGCAAGAAACATCATTGGCACGTCAAAAAGATGAATTGTTGCATTTAGCTGAGCGATATCAAATGAATGTTATAAAGGTGGTTGAAGAACAAGCAAGTGGTTATACAATTGAACGTGAAGGAATATTGGAAATATTAGACATGATAAGAGATGAGCAAATTGAGGTACTTCTTATTCAAGATGAAACAAGGCTTGGCAGAGGAAATGCGAAGATTGCTTTAATGCATTGCTTACATAAAGAAGGAGTAAAAGTATATACGCATACACATAACGGTGAGTTGCAGCTGTCTGATTCTGATTCAATGGTACTTGACATTATTGGTATCGTTGAAGAGTATCAAAGAAAAATTCATAACTTAAAGATAAAACGTGGCATGAAAAGGGCGGTAGAAAGAGGATTTCGACCGGAGAAAAATTTGAAAAACCGACATTTGAGTACGGGGCGTGAGAAAAAAGAAGTGCCGATTGAGGAGATTGTTCGTTTGCGCCGCAATGAATTAACTTTTGAAGAGATTGCTGCAACACTTCGCGGATTTGGATATGATGTTTCTAAAGCTACCGTGCATCGCAGGTATGTGGAATATACGAAGCAATTGCTTGATAAACAAGACTAACTATTGTATGATAATAATCAGTTTTTAGTAGAAAGGGGATTCGAGATGCTAAGTCACGAACTCATTGAACGTATTAACTTCTTAGCGAAGAAAGCGAAGAATGAAGGTTTAACTGAAGAAGAACAACGGGAACGTCAATCGCTCCGTGAACAATATTTAAAAGGGTTTCGTCAAAACATGTTAAACGAATTAAAAGGAATTAAAATCGTGAATGAAGAGGGGAAAGATATTACCCCGGCGAAATTAAAAGCGTTAAAAAAGCAAAATAATGCAAAGTTAAATTAAAAGATGGGACAAGCCCATCTTTTTTATTTTCATAGAAATATATAGTGGTGTAGTTTCTTTTGCTCTTCATTTTATTACCATCCAGTTATGATTGAGAGTTGCTTCCACCGTTTTTCTTTCCAATATATAGTTTGCAATGATTTCAGACATATCAGTCGGTATGTCTTTTATAACCGGTTTATTTTGATACATAAAGTAGTTCCCGCCACCGCTTGCCCGGTAGTTATTCATAACAACATCATACTCATCCGTAAGCGAAAGAGGCTCTCCATTGTAATGTAAGGAAACAACTCTTTTCCCAATTGGTTTTGAAATGTTTAGTATGTATGAAATACCTTCCCACATATCATAATTATAATGTTGTGGCTTTGGCTTAATATAGGCAGGGTTTACAATAATATCTCCGTTTTCATTCAATGAGAAATATTCAGCAGATCGTTCGAGCGCTTCCAAAATATCTTGTCCTGTAATGCGAATGACTTTTAATGTGTTTGGATAAATGTAATTAGAAACAATATCGCGCATTGTAATCTCATTTGGGAATCCGGGAGACGCATTGTGAAATAAACTTGTACAAGAAATATCAACTTCAGCTACGTCCATTTGTACTGTATTGATAAATTCGATAAAAGGATGATCCTGTAACCGAACTTGCATCGGATCATGAATTTTCATATCACCAATCATTGTACCAATTGGTTGATCGAGCCATTTTTGCGTTCGCTCTTCATAGTCAGATACAAGTGAAAGTAATGTATTGTCTGCTGGAACACCTTCTACAGATAGTAGTTCAGAACGACATGTTTGTATGATCCATCGATTATTATTTTGTTCTAATTCTATTTGAACTTTCCCTAATGAATGGCCATTACATCCAGGTTGTAACACAGTTACCCCATTTATTGTTTCGTTTTCGATGAAACGGTGTTGATGACCGGTTAGTAAGATATCCATTCCTTCTATTTCATGACACATAGCAAAACCTTGATTTTCCCCTGTTAAAGCTTCCGTTGGTTCGCCGGACTGTAAATCTCTTTCAAATCCACCGTGATAAGCTACAACTAATACATCAGGTGCTTCTTGCTTATGAATAAAAGAAACCCATTTTTTTGTTGTTTCTAATGCGTCTTCAAATTGTAAGTCTTGAATATGATGTGGTTGCTCCCAATTTGGAATGTAATGGGTTGTAACTCCTAAAATAGCGATTTTTATATTTGGTTCGATATGCTTGATCATATAAGGTTTCCCAAAATAAGGTTTTTTTGTCCTTTTATTTAAAATATTTGCACAAAGGTAAGGCATATTAGCATGTGAGACTGCTTTATTTAGTATGTCCATTCCGTAATTAAACTCGTGGTTTCCAATAATGGCTGCATCATAGTGAATATAGTTAGCAAGTATTGTCATCGGATGATCTTTATCGCTTTCGTAAGAAGCATAGTGGTAAGTAAATGGTGTCCCTTGAATGAAATCACCGTTGTCAATTACAATGACATGTTCATGCTGCAAACGCTCTTGCTGGATACGTGTTGCAATTTTTGCTAATCCAATTTCTGCGATTTCGTTATTTCGGTAATGAAGTGGATAAACGGTTCCATGTACATCGCTTGTAAGTAGAATATTGACCTGTACAGTATGATGTTCTTTCAATATCAATCATCCTTTTATGTTGTTTATACATTTATCATAACAAATAAATATAAATACGATTGTATATAATGTTTAGAATATGTAAAAATTCTGTAAATAATACTTTGTGTTAGGGATTTTATGGTATATTTCTACGTGTTTACAGCTCGTCATTTTATGAATTAAGAAAATGGAGGATTTCACATGTTAAAAAAAGTTTTCATGATGGGGGCGACAGCCATACTAGTAGCTAGTTTACTAAGCGGTTGTGGGACAAAGGAATCAAGTGCAACGAAGAACGAAGATAAGAAAAAAGGATATGTACCGAAAACATTAAATGTTCAGTTTGTTCCTTCACAAAATGCAGATACGTTAGAGGCGAAAGCAAAGCCGCTTGAAAAGTTGTTAAGTGATAAGCTCAATATTCCTGTTAAAGTTAGCGTTTCCACGAATTACAATACGATTGTCGAAGCGATGGCATCTAAACAGGTAGATGTAGGCTTTTTACCACCAACTGCCTACGTGTTAGCACATGAGAAGAAAGCAGCCAATGTCATATTACAGGCGCAACGATTTGGAGTAGACGATGAAACAGGTCAACCTACAAAAGATTTAGTAGACTTTTATAAATCTGAGTTTGTCGTGAAGAAAGATTCGAATATTAATAGTATTAAAGATTTGAAAGGGAAAAAAATCGGATATCAAGATGTTACATCTTCTGCGGGATATGTTTGGCCAGCGGCAGTGTTAATGAAGGAAAAGATTGATCCGTTAAAAGATGTGAAACCAGTTACATTAAAGGGACATGATCAGTCTATTATTGCCCTTTTAAATGGTGATGTTGACGCGGCAGTTGTATTCCAAGATGCTCGTAATATTGTTAAAAAGGATTATCCAGATGTATTCGATAAGACCAAAATTATAAAATTCACTGAAAAAATTCCAAACGATACAATTGCGGTGCGTTCTGATTTAGATACAGAATGGAGCAAAAAGCTGCAAGATGCTTTTATTGAAATTGGAAAAGATGAAGAAGGGCATAAAATTATAAAAGAAGTCTATTCACATGAAGGGTATGTTAAGTCTGATGACAGTAAATTTGATATCGTTCGTGAATACGGAAAGAAAGTAAAAACACAGTAACTGAATAGGTGAACTGTAAATTTTGAATGGCCGACTAACGAAACTGTAAGGTAGTTTTTTGTTAGTTAGCCGTTTTTCTGTTTCGTAAAACAAGTAGAAAGTAGGTAAGAAGTGTGATTGAGTTTCGAAATGTTTTGAAAATATATCCGAATGGTACAAAAGGTTTGAATAAGATTAACATAAAAATTCATAAAGGCGAATTTGTTGTGATGGTTGGGTTGTCTGGTGCAGGGAAGTCGACACTCCTTCGTTCTATTAATCGGCTGCATGAAATTACAGAGGGTGAAATTATCATTGATGGACAATCGATTACGAAGGCAAAAGGAAAAGAATTACGACATATGCGCCGGGATATCGGAATGATTTTTCAAAGTTTTAATCTCGTAAAAAGGTCTACCGTGTTGAAAAATGTGTTAGCTGGGCGTGTTGGGTACCATTCAACATGGCGTACCATATTGGGACTGTTTCCGAAAGAAGATGTAGAACTTGCATTTCGAGCGTTAGAGCGGGTAAATATTTTAGAAAAGGCATATATGCGTGCGGATGAGTTATCAGGAGGGCAACAGCAGCGTGTTTCAATCGCGCGAGCCTTAGCACAAGAAGCAAAAATTATTTTAGCTGATGAACCAGTTGCATCTCTAGATCCGCTTACTACAAAACAAGTGATGGATGATTTGAAGCAGATTAATAAAGAGTTTGGGATTACTACAATTGTAAATTTACATTCTATCGAATTAGCGAGGGAATATGCAACGCGAATTATAGGATTGCATGCAGGGGAAATCGTATTCGACGGGACGGTAGAGGAAGCGACGGATGAAACATTTGCTGAAATTTATGGATCTTCTATTGCGCGGCATGAATTGTTAGGAGTGGCGGCCAAATGAGAGATATAGCAATGACTCATACAAAAGCAGTCCCGAAGCCTCCGAGGAAGTTAAAGCGCATATTCACAGTGATTTTAATGATTGTATTACTTTGGGGTAGCGGCATACAAGTGGATGCATCATTTATGAAGCTTATAACAGGTTGGCCAAATATGATCGATTTATTAAAGGAAATGGTACCTCCAGATTGGAGCTACTTTCCAGTCATTACGACTGCTATTTTAGAAACAATCCGCATGGCGATTATTGGTACAACTTTAGGAGCTATTCTATCTATTCCACTTGCTGTATTAGCAGCCAATAATGTGTTTACAACTGCTTTTTTATATGGTCCAGCTCGGTTTGTACTAAATTTTATTCGGACGATACCAGATTTATTATTAGCAGCCATCTTTGTTGCGATTTTTGGAATTGGTCTGCTTCCGGGAATTTTCGCTCTTATCTTTTTTTCAGTTGGAATCATTGCTAAATTATTGTACGAATCGATTGAAGCAATTGATCTAGGTCCGTTAGAAGCGATGACAGCTGTAGGAGCGAATAAACTGCAGTGGATTGTATATGGGGTGGTTCCACAAGTAATGGCGCAATTTGTTTCTTATGTATTATATACGTTTGAAGTAAATGTACGAGCAGCAGCTGTTTTAGGGTTAGTTGGTGCGGGTGGTATCGGATTATATTATGACCGTACACTTGGTTTTTTACAATATCAACAAACGTCTTCTATTATTATCTATACACTTGTTGTTGTGTTGTTAATTGATTATATAAGTACAGTATTACGGGAGAAATTATGATGAACAAACCTACAATGATTGTGCCAAAACCGAAGAAAATGAGTTTATATCGTTGGATGATCTTTATTGCATTGATGCTCTTATATATATGGGCATTTTCAGGAATATCGATTGAGGGGATAAAGGATACTGCGGGACAAATTACAAAAGCGATTTTCTCTGGAATCGTGAATCCAGATTGGGCATATGTCTCGTTACCAGATGGTGAAGATTTATTGCACGGTTTAGTAGATACGTTAGCAATTGCCATATTAGGTACGTTTGTATCTGCTTTTCTTTCCATCCCATTTGCTTTTTGGGCAGCTAAAAATATGAGTGCGGGGAAAGGAATGTCATCAGCAGGAAAGTTTGTGCTTAGTTTTATTCGTACATTCCCTGAATTAGTTATGGCACTGCTATTTATAAAAGCGGTGGGACCAGGGTCCTTCGCAGGTGTTTTAGCATTAGGATTACATTCTATAGGTATGCTAGGGAAGTTGTACGCAGAGGGAATTGAAAATATAGAGAAGGGGCCTATTGAAGCCTTAGTTGCAAATGGAGCAAGTCGTTTTCAAATACTTTGGTATGCGGTATTGCCGCAAGTATTACCTGACTTTTTATCTTATACGCTCTATCGTTTTGAGATTAATGTCCGATCTGCGGCGATTTTAGGTGTTATTGGAGCGGGGGGAATAGGTACACCACTTATTTTTGCATTAAGTTCAAGAAATTGGCCGAGGGTAGGAATCATTTTGCTTGGAATTATTATGATGGTAATCATTATTGATTTTCTTTCAAGTTCAATGAGAAAACGAATTGTATAGCAGTCGGATATGTATTGTTTCAGTATGCAGAAACAATACATATTTTTATAGGATAGATAAAAGGAAGGTGAAAAGATAAAAAAAATGGAGTAATGAAATATTTATGTATAAATATACGGATAATTTATTTTATTTTTAATATAAAAACAATGAAAAAGTATGACAGATTGAATGCCCATACATTTAGAGAATTACGTTTTTTTTTACAAAAAAACAAAAAAACATCAACATATTTGTCGATACATGTTGTATAATCTTGCGTGGGAAGCTATCATATAAATGTATAAAACGTTTACTAATATAAGCGAAGGGAAGAATAGCATGTCACATTCAATCGAACAACTTTCTATCAACACGATTCGCACATTATCCATTGATGCGATTGAAAAAGCAAACTCTGGTCATCCAGGAATGCCAATGGGTGCAGCACCAATGGCTTATACATTATGGACTAAATTTATGAAACATAATCCAAATAACCCAACTTGGTTTAACCGCGATCGTTTCGTATTATCTGCAGGTCATGGTTCTATGCTGTTATACAGCTTACTTCATCTATCTGGTTATGATGTAACAATGGATGATTTAAAGAACTTCCGTCAATGGGGAAGTAAAACACCAGGACATCCAGAATTTGGTCATACACCAGGTGTAGATGCAACAACTGGTCCACTTGGACAAGGTATTTCAACTGCTGTTGGGATGGCGATGGCAGAAAGACACTTAGCAGCGAAATATAATCGTGATGCGTACAATGTTGTCGATCATTATACATACGCAATTTGCGGTGATGGTGATTTAATGGAAGGCGTTTCTGCTGAAGCATCTTCGTTAGCAGCACATTTAGGATTAGGACGACTTGTTGTATTATATGATTCTAACGATATCTCATTAGATGGTGATTTAAATCGTTCATTCTCTGAAAGTGTAGAAGATCGCTATAAAGCATACGGATGGCAAGTAATCCGTGTTGAGGATGGCAATGATATTGAAGCAATTGCAAAAGCAATTGAAAGCGCGAAAGCTGACGAAAAACGCCCAACGCTAATTGAAGTAAGAACAACAATTGGTTTCGGTTCTCCAAACAAATCAGGAAAATCAGCTTCACATGGTTCTCCGCTTGGTACAGATGAAACAAAATTAACAAAAGAAGCATACGCTTGGACTGCACAAGAAGATTTCCACGTACCAGCAGAAGTATATGAAAACTTCCGTAAAACAGTGCAAGATGTTGGTGAAACAGCACAAGCTGAATGGAACACAATGTTCGGTGAATATGCAAAAGCATACCCAGAATTAGCAAATGAATTACAAATGGCGATGAAAGGTCTTCTTCCAGAAGGTTGGGAACAAAATCTACCAACTTATGAAGTAGGATCAAAAACAGCAACTCGTTCATCTTCAGGTGCTGTTATTAATGCAATCGCAGAAGCTGTACCATCATTCTTCGGTGGATCTGCAGACCTTGCTGGTTCTAATAAAACATATATGAATAACGAGAAAGATTTTACAAGAGCTGATTACAGCGGTAAAAACATTTGGTATGGTGTACGTGAGTTCGCAATGGGTGCAGCAATGAACGGTATCGCACTTCATGGCGGTTTAAAAACTTACGGTGGTACATTCTTCGTATTCTCTGATTACTTACGTCCAGCAATTCGTCTTGCCGCATTAATGCAATTACCTGTGACATATGTATTCACGCATGATAGTATTGCTGTTGGTGAAGATGGTCCAACACATGAACCAATCGAACAATTAGCAGCTCTTCGTGCGATGCCGAATGTTTCTGTTATCCGTCCAGCTGATGGTAACGAATCTGTAGCGGCTTGGAGATTAGCTTTAGAATCTACAAGCATACCAACGGCATTAATTTTAACTCGTCAAGATCTTCCTACATTAGAAGGTGCAAAAGAAAATACGTATGAGAAAGTGTCAAAAGGTGCATACGTAATTTCTGCAAGCAAGAAAGAAACAGCTGATGTAATCTTACTTGCAACTGGATCTGAAGTAAGCTTAGCAATTGAAGCGCAAAAAGCATTGGCAGCAGACGGTGTAGATGCAGCTGTTGTCAGCATGCCATCTATGGATCGCTTTGAAGCGCAATCTGCTGAATACAAAGAATCAGTATTACCAAAAGCAGTAACAAAACGTTTCGCAATCGAAATGGGTGCTACATTCGGATGGCATCGTTACGTTGGTCTTGAAGGCGACGTATTAGGTATCGATACGTTTGGTGCATCTGCTCCTGGTGAAAAGATTATGGAAGAGTACGGATTCACTGTAGAAAACGTTGTACGTAAAGTAAAAGAAATGCTTTAATAGCTTTGAAAAATCTCTCCGATATGGAGGGGTTTTTCTATGTAAATGACTGAATTCGACAGAAAAAGTTTTTTCTTTTTCCGTAGTCAGACAATCATTGCACATATTCTTCTATATAATGTAGAGAAAAAGATTGTCCAGATCGGGAGGAGAAAAATGAAAACGTATGAATTGTATTTAATTCAAGAAGATATTGCGAAGACATACTTTGGTCGTGAATCTTTGCTTTTTGATTTATTTGTTCGATTTTCAGAATCTGAATCCCTTTCGGAAAAGAAAGTACTATATAAGCAGATGATGTATATTACGACGCCTTTACAAGTCATAAAAATTCATCATAAATTGGAACAAGCTTTACACCATTTAGGGAAATATAATAGAACATATCATACACATATGCTGTATATAGGAGCGGAATACGGAGAAATAATAGTGAAACCACAATACATTCGAATGAATACCTCTGGAAATGTTTCAATGGAGACAACTTTTTTTGAGGTGCTCAGAAAATGTGAATTGACATTTTTAGCAATGGATTATGAGAATAAGAAGTATGGTTGGCTAAATCCTCTCAAGCAAGCACGAACATATGTATAAAAAATGTCGAATATCATCTTGTCTTATTGAAAAGGTTTTAGTACACTGTAAGGTAGACAACATGAAGGAGGAAAATATATGCCAATTTGGTCAGGTATTCTAGTTGGTGTAGTAGCATTACTAGCAGGCGTAGCGTTAGGGTTTTTTATCGCTCGTAAATATATGATGAACTACTTACAAAAAAATCCACCAATTAATGAACAAATGTTAAAAATGATGATGATGCAAATGGGACAAAAACCGTCTCAAAAGAAAATTAATCAAATGATGAGCGCGATGAACAAGCAAATGAAATAAGCGCAAAAGGACATCCGAAACGGATGTCCTTTTCATTTGAAGGTGTTAGTTTTTAAAACTTTTAAAAATTCTGTATTTTTGATAAACTGAAAACATCGCTTATTTTAAGGGAGGAGGATAAAATGAAAGTATTTTTTAAGTTAGCTTGGTTTTTTAAACAAGAAAAACGAGCGTACATAACAGGGATTATTTTATTATTTGGAGTAGCATTATTAGAGCTTGTAGCACCAAAAGTAATTGGAATTATTGTTGATGAGATTAATAATCAAACATTAACTGCCGAAAAGCTATTACAATGGGTTGGGCTCTTAATCGTTGTTGGAATCACCATGTACATACTACGTTATATATGGCGTATTATGATTTTCGGTTCTTCTTTAAAATTAGCACGTCAATTGAGGAGCAGGTTATATGAACACTTTACAAACATGAGCCCTTCGTTTTATCAATCGCATCGTACAGGGGATTTAATGGCTCATGCAACAAATGATATTCAAGCGATTCAACAAACAGCCGGCTCTGGCGTATTGACACTTGTTGACTCTCTAGCTGTTGGCGGATGTGTATTAATGGCAATGGGGTTTACGATCAGTTGGAAGTTAACGTTAATAAGTCTCCTGCCTATGCCAATTGTAGCGATTTCTACAAATTATTATGGCACATTGTTACATAGACGATTTCATAAAGCGCAGCAAGCATTTTCGGAAATTAACGATAAAGTACAAGAAAGTATGAGTGGGATGAAGGTAATTCGCTCACTTGGTCAAGAAAAAGAAGATTTACAAGCATTTCGAAAAAAATCAGAAGATGTAGTATATAAAAATATGTTAGTTGCTCGTATTGACTCATTGTTTGATCCAACAATTGCTCTTATTGTCGGTTTTTCATTTTTAATCGCAGTTTGTTACGGATCACTTTTAGTTGTACGGGGAGAACTGACAGTAGGTGGATTAATTACTTTTACAACATATTTAGGAACTCTCGTTTGGCCAATGTTAGCGTTTGGTTGGCTTTTTAATATTATGGAACGCGGGCGAGCGTCATATGATCGAGTTGAAAAAATCTTATCTCAAACTTCAGATGTAGTCAATAAAGAGGATGCAATACAGCGTGTAGCAAGCGGTGATGTATCCTTTGCAATCGATACATTTTCTTATAAGAAAAATGAAATGTTGAATTTGAAAGATATTCATTTTGAATTGAAAAGGGGGGAAACGTTAGGCATTGTTGGCCGAACTGGTGCGGGAAAAACGACGTTATTAAAATGTCTGATTAGAGAGTATGATCATTTTAATGGTGAATTAAAGATTGGAAATCAAGATATTCGCGATATGACACTGCATAGTGTTAGGGCGGCTATTTCTTACGTTCCGCAAGACCATTTCTTATTTTCAGCAAGCATAGGAGAAAATATTGCATTTGGAAAAACGAATGCATCATATAAGGAAATTGCGCGTGCTGCTGAAATTGCATGTATTCATGATGATATTGTTCAATTTCCTGAAGGGTATGATACAGTAGTAGGAGAAAGAGGAGTGTCTCTATCAGGTGGACAAAAACAGCGAATTTCTATTGCGCGTGCATTATTAACAGATGCTGAAATTTTAATTTTAGATGATTGTTTATCTGCGGTAGATGCAAAGACTGAGGAGACCATTTTAACAGCTTTAAAACGAGAAAGAGCGCAAAAAACAACAATTATAACAGCACATCGGTTAAGTGCGATTCAACATGCTGATCTTATTCTTGTTATAGAGGAAGGAAAGATTGTAGAAAGAGGGACGCATGAACAATTGATGAAGCAAACGGGTTGGTATAAAGAGATGTATGAAAGTCAACAGTTAGAGGCGCTAGTTGAGAAAGGAGGCATATAATGGCTGAGAAAAAGAGAAGTGACTTATGGCGATTACTTTCTTATCTGAAACCGTATAAAGGATTGTTGTCAATGGCGTTTCTATTTTTAGTTGGTGCAACGGTTACAGAAATGATGGGGCCATTTTTAATTAAACAATTTCTAGATGAACACTTAGTTCCACGTAATTTTGAACAATCGGCATTAATAACGTTATTTGTTATATATATGGTCGCCCATTTATTAAAAGTTTTATTTACGTATTTAAACCTATTATACTTTCAAAATATTGCATTTAAAATTGTGCAAGATATGCGTGTAGAAGTATATGAACATGTACAAAAACTGTCGCTAAGTTTTTTTGATCGTACCCCAATTGGGACACTTGTATCGCGCATAACGAATGATACAGAAGCGATTAAAGATTTTTATGTGAGTGTATTATCGACGTTTGTGAAAAATATTGTATTTTTAATTGGAATATTAGTCGCAATGTTTTTACTGGATGTAAAACTAGCTTTATGTTCTCTCGTCATGATTCCAATTATGGTGACGATTATGGCAGCATATCGCCGAAAAAGTTCAGCTTTTTATTTAGAGTTACGCAGTCAACTTAGTATTTTAAATGCGAAGTTAAATGAATCGATTCAAGGTATGAATATTGTGCAAGTATTCCGGCAAGAAAGACGGATGAGAAAAGAGTTTGAAGAGATAAATGATAAGCATTATAATGCTGGTCGCCGAACGTTAAAGTTAGATGCATTGCTTTTACGTCCAGCAACAGATCTTGTGCATATTATGGCAATTGCATTCGTACTTGCATTGTTTGGGATTAATGCATTGAATAGTCCTGTTGAAGTTGGGGTATTATATGCTTTTGTTAACTATATTCACCGTTTCTTTCAACCTGTAAATGAAATGATGATGAAGCTTTCGTTCTTTCAACAAGCACTCGTTTCATCTTCCCGTGTGTTTCATTTAATGGATGAAAATGATTTAGCACCCGTTCAAAAAGGGAATGAAAAGCCGCAAGTACATGAAGGAGAAATTGAGTTTCAAAATGTTACTTTTTCTTATGATGGAAAGCGAGATGTGTTAAAGAATGTGTCATTTCATGTGAAGCCTGGACAAACGGTTGCTTTTGTTGGGCACACTGGTAGTGGAAAAAGTACCATTATGAACTTATTGATGAGATTTTATCACATTAAGTCAGGAAGTATTCGAATAGATGGTGTAAATTTAGAAAAATTTGAGGAACAGGAAATTCGAAAAAAGATTGGTCTTGTTTTGCAAGATGCGTTCTTATTTGCTGGAAATGTGAAGCAAAATATCCGTATGTATAATGAAAGTATTACTGATGAAGAAGTAGAAGCAGCAGCCCGCTTCGTTCAAGCGAATACGTTTATTGAAAAATTGCCAGAGCAGTATAATACAGAAGTAGTGGAACGAGGGACGGCTTTCTCTAGTGGACAAAGGCAATTGATTGCTTTTGCAAGAACAATTGCAACGAATCCGAAAGTACTTGTATTAGATGAAGCGACAGCAAATATTGATACGGAAACAGAAGAAGCAATTCAAACAGCATTGCAACGTATGCGTAAAGGAAGAACTACAATTGCAATTGCGCATCGGTTGTCTACGATACAAGATGCCGATCAAATATTTGTAATGCATGAAGGAGAAATTGTTGAACGAGGAACACATCAAGAATTGTTAAGTAAGCAAGGACTCTACTATAATATGTATTTACTTCAGAATAAAGGAAGTCTGCAAAAAGTCTTGTAGTAGCAAGGCTTTTTGCGCTTTTATCCCGCAACAACCCGATTGATGAGGGCTCATAATCAGTGGAGAATGAAGAAAACCCCCACTGATTAAAGTTTCACTTTATAGTATAATAAGATAGAAATATTTTAAAATCAGAGTCTGATAAGGAATAAAGGAGAAGAAGAATGGAATATGTGCTTATATGTGTCATATTAGCTTTATTAGCTGTAGCATTTGTATTGTTTTATAAAAATAAACAGCTAGAATCTGAGAAGCAACAAGTAGATTTTGAAAAAGCACAAGTCATAGAAAACTATCAAGGGGAAATTGCTGCAACAGTTGAAAATTATGAACAGAAGCAAGAAACGATAAAAAATATAGAAAAACAAAAATACAACGATTTAAAAGTGAAAACAGCTCGCGAAATTGAAAATATGCGAATGATGAAGAACCAACTTACAATGCAACATAGTAAAGAGCGCAGTGAAATGCAGCAGAAACATCATCATGAAGTACAAATGTTACAAAATCTTATTACAGATTTAAAAGCATATTCAAAAAATGTAGTAGAAATACATACGCATGAACTATTACATAACATGAAACAACAATTTATTCAGCAGGAAATTGTAAAAGAAAATGAAATATATATGATTCCAAATGTATTTTTGCCGAAACGATCGAGCAGAACAAAAAGGAAGATGGAAAATCGTCGTATTCATCATGTGTTGTTATTAAGAACAGGCGTATATGTGATTGAAACAGTAGAATGTAAAGGAAGAATAATACACGGTTTAACAAAAGAGAATGCAGGGATATTTTCATTTATGATTGATGAAATAGGGAAATATCAATATGAGCATAATCAAGAAGAAACGTTCATTTTTATAAAGGAAGAGCAAACGGGAACTTTGAAAGTAGTAAATGAAGGTAATGTTGTTTATAAGATAAAATGTCTTTCAAAAAGTTTATATGAGTATTTAAAAGAGGGAAATACAAAAATTGTAAAAGAAGAAGTAAAGCCAGTTGTATATTTTGAGAATGAGAGAAATGAACATGAAATAATAGACTGTTCTCATGAAAGAGTACCAAGATTGAAAGATAGAGAACAATTTGTTATGTATTTTAAAAATGTGCTGCTGAATGAAAAAGTGTTATATACTGCAAAAGAATTACAAGAAATAAAAAAAGTGATGGAACAAATGGACAAGGCGATTGCTCAAAAATGATGCCATAAAGGAGAAGTTTTATTGAAACCATATATGAAACCTTTATTATGGGGAACATTGTATTTATATACTTTTTTATACTTATTCATTTACTTAGCTTTTATATGCATCATCGCTATAGCTCATTCATCCTATAGTATGGTGAGTGTTTTAGCGGTATCAATTCCATTTATCATTTTGCTGTTGTTTCGGTGGGGGATGTTTAAACTAGCTTTAAGTGATGAGCAAGAAATATATCGTAAGAAACTGAAAAGCATTACAATTGTTGGTGCGGCATTATTTACTATATGCATCATACAATTAGGGATTAATGAATATCAGTCGAAGTTTCACCAAGAAACATGGTTCAAAAATGATGGCAAACGAGTGTATATGATAGATGATTTATTAGCGAAACATAAACTAATTGGAACATCCAAGGAAGAGGTTATAAAATTATTGGGTACACCAACAGAAATAAGACAGTCTGAAACGGTCTATCAAATGATATATTATTTAGGGACTGAAAGAGGGTTTATCCCGATTGATAGTGAATGTCTCATTTTATACTTAGATCATAATGATAAGATAGTAGATTATAGAATTGAAACGGACTAAAATAGCGGAATATAAAAAACAGAAGGTGTATGTTAGCACCTTCTGTTTCAGAGTGTTGAAAAATAACTCTGTCAAGATATTTACACAATAAAATACTTTGAAAACGCCTCCTTTTGTAAAAAAATATAAAGAAAGGAGGCGTTTTTTATGTTCTATTATCAACAAAATCTTGATATCACACAAAATCATTAATTCTATGAAATGATGTATGATCCAGATGTTCGTTTGTCTGTGCAACATGATCCGAGAGGGCGCTTTGCTTATATTGAACATCGAATAGTAGATGCATTGCACAATTTTATTATTGGTACACATGTAACAGCGACCAATATCCCTGGGCATCGTATTTTATTATTATCAGCACATGAAGATGAACATTTAACTCAAATATTGGAGGAGATTGCGATGAATCAAGATCCAATTTTGCAAAAGGCAATAAATAGGAAAATATGAGCCATGATTCTTCTTTCCGAACAGTGTACGAAGCTCGAGAGAAATTGCTTTTAGATGAGCAAGCAAAGTTAGCACATGCAGAACAAGAGGGCATGGAAAAAGCATTGAGCAAGGTAAGATGCAGATGATACGAGGAATGCATGAAATTGGTGTACCACTTGAAACTATTGCAAAGGCAAGTAAGTTGAGCGTGGAGGAAATCGAACGTATCTTAAAGCTAAAATAAATATATATGAGTATACAGAACTTATGAGTAGAAAAATTAGACGTTCATTATCATAGTACGTCTAATCGGAAAGCATTGCTGAAGATTTCAACAGTGCTTTTTCTTTTTTTCAATATACATGAGACAGGAATTGCATATTTTGTATGGAATAAGGAATAAAAGTAGAATGAAACTAATATATTTAGATGATTTGTTCTACTTTTCATGAAAATCATAATGGATTTTAGAACAAGAATGAAAAGGAGGTAAGACGGTGAGAAAAATACCGACTGAAGTCCTGAGTAAAGAATTGATGGAAAGAGATGGTGTTATATCTATTACAGTAAGGGAATTTGAAAAAATCGAGGTAGCAGGGGTTGTCGTATCTGGGCCAGCTCTTATCTTAATTAATCAAGACTAAGCGTACATATTATGAGTAAAAGCATCCGTATAGGATGCTTTTTCGTTTGCAGGAAAAGAATTTTATTAGATAATAGAGCTACTGGAGGGAAAAAAGTGGCTATTATTATTACAATGTTTGCAATGGGAATTTTATTAGGGTTTGTTGGAGCTGGTGGAGCAGGATTTATAATTGGAGTGTTAACTCTTATATTCCAAGTGCCTATTCATATAGCTCTTGCAACTTCGCTAACAGCAATGACATTTACAACACTTTCAGGTGTAGTAAGTCATTATAGAGAGGGGAATGTTTCGTTAAGAATAGGAGGGATTGTAGGAATATTTGGGGCGATTGGATCGTATGTTGGTTCTAAGTTTGGGGCAGTAATTCCAGCACAGCTTCTTCATTGGTTTACTGCTAGTATGTTGTTTTTATCAGCCATATGTATGTGTATTCGATTACTCTATTTTCACAATCAATCGAAAAGTAATAATGAAAAAGGATTGTCTATCACTATATTAGTGAAAAGTATGTTACTAGGTTTAGTAACTGGAAGTTTAGCGGGTGCTTTTGGGATAGGATCAGCACCATTTATTCAACTAGGATTAATGGTATTATTAGGTTTAACAATTCAGCAATCGGTTGGAACGACAATGCTCATTATTCTTCCAATTGCGATTGGAGGAGGGATTGGTTATAGTTCAGCCGGATATTTAAATTATGTATTATTGGTACAAGTTTTAATGGGAACGATGTTAGGAGCTTATCTAGGAGCGAAGTTTACTAACTTTGCCCCACGTATTGTTTTGAAGCTTTCTATGGTTATGACACCGATTGCAGCCGGATGTCTGTTGTTAGTAGAATAGGATTCGAGGCTTATTGCCCATATATAAAAGAGATAAGAAATCGTGAAACATATATAACAATCTATTAATATGTTTTACATATGAATTATGTAAGTAATTCATATTTCCAATATAAAGGGATTTACTATAATATAATGAGTGTAACGTTCGAGCATTCGACGTATTACTAGTATTATATCCCTATCCCTTTTCTAAAAATGCGAACAAGTTTTGCCCTATTCTATTTCATTTTTCAATGAATAGAAATATATTGTTCGATGACCATTATGGAACGTACATAATGGTGAAATCCCGATCCTTAAAGAGGATGCCCCTAATCTTCATGTGAAAATATGATCGGAAGTAGGAAGCTGACCCATTCAGGTCAGCTTCCTTTTTGGTATGCGCGATATTCCCCCATAATTTCAGTTTGTAATAGAAGAGATTTCCCAAAGCGGCGTTTACATTCATCTGTTACTTTCTGAATAGCGAGAGTATGAGAAGTAGCAGATACCGTAACCGTTGTCCTTCTCGATGTTCGATTTTGTTCACAAAAGACACATTCCACAACATATTTAGAAATCATATTTTCACCCTTTCTTATGAATGATTAGGAATGAGTTGTCTTGGAAGTTGATATAACCTTTCGATGTAAAATGTATTTCCCCTCTATTTTTGAGAGAGAAAATGGGGAAGACCCCCAGTCCATTACAGTTTCATAATGGGTTGGGATCTATTATTTCTCTATTGCGTTATAAACTTTTTGAGTGTTTTGGTTTTCGAGGTTATTATTCTTTCTTATTTTCATGTAATAGTATGTGTAACAAAAGATAATAAATGGGATTGTACAGTAGATTCCTAATCTTTGATTCGGGATGAAGAGTAAGCTAACTAATATAATTCCATACAGTCCGAACCCTAGAATCGGTATAACGGGATACAGTGGAGTTTTAAATTTCAAATCTGTTAATTTCCCGCCATTTGCTACATATTGTTTACGGAAAAGGAACTGGGAAGCACAGATAGACATCCAAACAATAATAGTTATGACTCCAGAAATGGAAATTAACCATAAGTACACTGTTTCAGCAGCTACAACACTTGTTAGTAAAGATAATCCTGAAATAGATATTGTCATGATGAGGGCATATAGTGGGATACCTCTAGATGATAATTTTTGTAAAAATGCCGGGGCCATATTATTTTTTGATAGGGACCAAAGCATTCGAGCTGCGGCATACAGACCTGAATTTGCAACAGAAAGAACTGCAGTAAGGATAACGAAATTCATTATATCAGCTGCATATGGAATACCTATACGATCAAACACAGCGACAAAAGGACTTTTCGTTAATCCAGCTTCTTGCCAAGGGATTAAAGCGACTAGAATGAAAATTGCTAAAACAAAGAAGAACATTGTCCGCCATATAATATTTCTAATAGAGCGCGGTAATGTCTTTGCAGGATTTTCGCTTTCGCCAGCTGCAATCCCAACAAGTTCTGTACCTTGAAAAGAATAATTTACAGTAACCATTGTTAATAAAATGGCACCAATACCATTCGGAAATAGTCCGCCATGCTCGATAAAGTTAGAAAGTAGCGGGGCAGGTTCATTTCCTTTCAACTCAATAACGCCCAACATAGCTGCGCCTCCAAGAATAATAAAAGCTACAATAGCGGATACTTTAATACTTGAAAACCAAAATTCAGTTTCAGCATAACTACGAGCAGATAGGGCATTTATCGTAAAGATTGTGACACCAAATATGAGGCACCATACCCATACAGGAATACCTGGAAGCCAGCGTTGCATTGTAATACCAGCAGTTGTAAATTCGAGTCCAGTCGTATTTGCCCAGCTTAACCAATACAGCCAACCAATTGTAAAGCCGGTGGCTGGGTTTATAAATTTTGTTGCATATTCTTGAAAAGATCCAGAAACGGGCATTGCTACAGCAAGTTCACCGAGACATAGCATAACAAAGTACATTAATAATCCGCCTGCAATAAAAGCAAGTACAGAACCTCCAGGTCCAGCTTGACTAATAATAAAACCAGATCCATTAAATAATCCAGTTCCAATTACGCCTCCGAGTGCAATCATAAATAAATGTCGACTTTTCATCGTGCGTTTTAATTCATGATTTTGTTTATTGAGTTCTGTCATATTTTTCCTCACTTCCCCATGTAATAGATTCAAATACAATTTTCTGTATAGTGGAATGTATTTCATCATATGGAATATAGTTTTAATTTTCAGATAATTAAATCGAAAAGTCAATATTTTTATTTTTTGAAAATTGAATAATTTGTTTGATTTCTTGAGAAGATTTTGTTAAATTGGTAGATAATTAAGGTTATTTAGATATTATGAGTGAAGTTGAGGAGAATGCCCGTGCAGTCTATTGATCGAGCAATTGGTATTATAAAACTATTGTATTCAGAAAATGATAAGGAACATTGGGCTATTTCTGATATAGCTGATGGAACACATCTGCCAGTTAGTACAGTGCATAGAATATTAAATTCTTTAATGGAACATGGATTAGTTACACAAATCACGGAAACGAAGCATTATACAATCGGACCGATGTGGATGGAAGTAGGGCTACGGCAATTAGAAAAAGTAGACTATCGATCTGTCGCAAGAGAAGTAATGAAACGATTAGCATATGAAGTGGAAGAAAGTGTATACTTAAATATTCCAAATGGGACACATTCTATTATTATTGAAAGAATAGATAGTCCTTTAAAGATTCGTGTTATTGATAATTTGGGAGAACAAATTCCCCTTTCCATCGGTGCTGCTAATAAAACGATACTTGCGAATATGAAAACAAATGAGGTAGAACATATTGTAAATCAGCTATTGTCTTCGATACCAGAGCAAAAACAACGGCTATTTGATCAGCTTACTGTGATAAGAAGAGAAGGATATGCGGTAAGTTACGGTGAGAAGACAGAAGGAACAGCATCAATTGCTGCACCCATTATAGGTTTTAATCATAAAGTAGTAGGAGCAATCAGTATTGGATTAATTAGTGAACGGATTAATGAGGAGCGATTTGCTTTTCTTGTTGATCAGGTTATAAATGCTGCAAATGAAATATCAATAAAAATCGGCGGAACAGGAAAGGAATAGGAGAGTATTCTGTCGTTTTTTTATTCACATATTGGAATTGATTTTCATAATACGGAAAACAGGGGGATATATATGGCAAAATGGCAGACAAAAGAAGAGTTAGTACAATTATTGAGTAATCTTGTTGAAATTCCTAGTATTACGGGATCAAAAGCTGAAACGGTATTACCAGACTTTGTTGTTGAACAACTATCTAGTTTATCGTACTTCAAGGAGAATCCTAGTCATTTAGAAAAACATCCAACGGGGGATGGACGCTATTTTATTACAGCTTTAGTAAAGAAAGAGAAGCATCTGAAAAATACAATTATTTTAGTGAGTCACTTTGATGTTGTAGATGTAGAAGACTATGGTGTGTGGAAAGAATATGCATTTCAACCTCAAAAACTAACATCTATGTTTTATTCACATAAAGATGAAGTGCCACATCATGTTCAGCAAGATATAGAACAAGGTGATTGGCTATTTGGTAGAGGGATAATGGATATGAAGTGCGGTTTAACTTTGCATATGGCAATGGTTGAACAAGCTTGTGAAGGGGATTTTGATGGGAATATTCTTTTATTAACTGTTCCAGATGAAGAGGTGAACTCTGTAGGAATGAGAGCCGCTGTTCCAAAATTATTAGAGCTTGCAAAAGAACACGATCTTCAGTATAAAGCAGTCCTCAATTCTGAGCCAATGTTTACATGTTATCCAGGAGATCAAAATAAATACATTTATACAGGATCTATTGGAAAAGTATTACCTGGTTTTCTTTGTTATGGAAAAGAAACGCATGTAGGAGAACCATTCGCGGGACTAAATGCGAATTATATGGCTTCATTATTAACTGCAGAATTGGAATTGAATACGGAACTTTGTGATATTGTAGAAGGCGAAGCAAGTCCACCTCCGACAAATTTATTGCAAAGAGATTTAAAAGAAGATTATTCGGTACAAATTCCTCATCGTGCAGTGACATTGTTTAATTTATTTTTATTAGAAAAAACGATGCCAGATGTTGTTTCGTTGCTATATAAAAAGGCAATAGGAGTAGCGGAGAAAATTGAGGAAACATATGCGAAACAAGCATATCATTTTTCTAAATATAATCCGTTTATACCGCCAAGCCTAAAAGTGAATGTACTCACTTATGAGGAATTGGTTGCTTATGCCATTGAACAGCATGGGAAAGAAACAATTAATAAAATGCAAGCGATTGTTTTGGAAAATCGCGAGGGAAAAGATGACCGTGCAATTACGATTGAACTCGTGGATAGGTTAGCAATTTTATGTAAAGAAAAAGGGCCGATGATAATATTGTTCTTTGCACCACCTTACTACCCGGCTGTAAGTTCTCGTAATAATCCGTTCATTCAAAGTGTAGTAGCAGAACTAGAAAGTTATGGACATGATCAACATGGAGTTACATTTAAAACTCAAAATTATTTTGGTGGAATTTCTGATTTAAGTTATGTAGGATTACAATATCCAGTTGAAGCAATGACTTCACTTGTAGAAAATATGCCTTTATGGAATAAAGGGTATTCGATTCCACTACAAGAATTAGCAGAGTTTAATGTTCCTGTATTAAATGTTGGACCGGTAGGAAAAGATGCGCACCAGTGGACTGAGCGTTTAGATGTAAATTATGCGTTTGAAACATTATTGGATATGTTACCGGTATGTATTGATAGATTACTTGCTAGGAATTCAATGTCACAAGTGTAGTTGAAAAGTAAAAAAAGCTAGAAATTGCAACACAATTTCTAGCTTTTTATCATTTTTTAATGGATCCAAGCTAAGAAAAGCGGTACAATCACTAAACTAGCTCCAGCGGTTAAGAGCATAGATAAACTTGCAATGGTACCTTCAACAGGACCGATTTCAAATGCTTTCGATGTTCCTGTACCATTTGCGCTCGTTCCTAACATAATTCCTTTCGCAATCGCTGTTTTAATGCGGCATAATCTGATAAGAGAAGGGCCTAACAGAGCTCCTGTCAATGCTGTCAATACTACGAATACAGCTGTTAATTGGGACATGCCGCCAATCATTTCTGAAATAGCCATTGCAATCGGTGTTGTTACAATGTGTGGCGCTAAACTATGTTCTAGTGATGCATCAATCTTAAAAGCATTTGCTAACAATGCAGAAGTAATAACTGATAAAAAGGAACCTACAACTACATTAATTAAAATAGCACTTGCATGTTTCTTTAATAAATCAAAATATTTATAAATTGGCCATGCAAAAGCTACAGTTGCTGGTTTTAATAGTTCAGTTAACCAATGACTTCCAGAATTATATGTTTCATAAGATGTATCGAATCCTAGTAATAAAGCAATTAAAATGATTGGACAAACGAGTAAAGGAGAAAGTAAACTCCAATTCCAACGTTGATACATTTTTTTAGAAATCCAATATGTGAATAGTGTTAATAGTAAACAAAAAAAGCCAATCATTGTACAGATCCTTTCCGCTTCAATAGCAATTCTGTCAAGATTCCTGTAACAAGAGTTACACAAAGAGTACTAATCATAATAATAAAAATGAGATCGATGCCATATTGTGATAATGTATCTTTGTAGCGGATCACAGCGACAGCAGAAGGAATAAAAAATAAAATGAGTTCTTTTAATAAAAAGTCTGCTCCATCTTGAATCCACTCTTTTTTCACCAGGTTAAATTTTAATGAAATTAATAATAGGAAAATGCCGATAATACTTCCTGGGATTGGGAGGTGTACCTGCTTTGCAATCCATTCACCTGTCCAAGCAAAACAAAATAATAATAAAATTTGTCCGCTTAATTTCCACCATTTCATACAGTAACACCCCTTTCATTTTTTTTTGCATAAAAATGATAAACAAGAATTAATAATTTCTACTATACGTTCTTTCAAAAAATTTGTCTAATATATAAATTATATGTTATTAATTTATTATACATATTAATTGAAAAGGGTGTCCAAGATGGAATTACGGCATTTGCAATATTTTATTGTTGTGGCAGAAGAGCTACACTTTGGACGAGCAGCGGCTCGTTTACAAATGACACAGCCGCCACTTAGTCAACAAATCCAACAGTTGGAGCAAGAAATGGGAGTTATGTTATTTGCAAGGACAAAGCGGAAAGTTGAGCTTACAGAAGCGGGAGAAATGTTTTTAAAAGAAGTAAAGAAAGCTTTTGATCAAATTGAAAAGGCAGTAGAAGTTGCGCAAAGTGCACAAAGAGGGGAAGTGGGATCTCTTTCAATTGGATTTGTGGGAGCTGCTATATATGATATTTTACCTTCAATTGTGAGAGAATATCGAAAGAAATTTCCAAGGGTATCGGTTGCGCTTCATGAATTATCTACACCGGAGCAAGTGCATGCACTTCATGAAAATCGAATTGATGTCGGTTTTTTACGTCCGCCGATTTCAACGCAATTATTAGAACTTGAACCGATTCAAAAACTATCTTGTACACTATGTTTACCAAAAGCTCATCCACTTGCGGAGAAAGAAGAAATTCATATTGAAGATTTGAGAGATGAGTCATTTGTCTTTATAACAAGACCAGTATGGCCTGCACTCTATGACACTATCTTGTCATTATGCCGCGGAGTTGGTTTTAGTCCACGCATTGTTCAAGAGGCAGCAGAATACCAAACGGTAATGGGATTAGTAGCGGCAGGAATTGGAATTACTGTTATTCCCGTTTCGGCTAATAAGCTATACAAAACAGAAGTTGTATATAAAGATCTATATGATTCTAATTTTGTAGCTGAGATGTCAGTTGCTTACCGAAAAACGAATAGTAGCCCTGAACTATTAGAGTTTTTAAAAATTGCAAGAGATAAAAAGCGAATTGAAGTTGAAAATGAACTTCCTACAAAAAACTGCTGATTAAAGTTTCACTTTATAAAAGAAAATAGAGCTGTTTCGTAAGTCGAATTCTTGACAACGAGACAGCTTTTTTCACACTTTATGAATGAATTTCTAAGACTTCCTTTCTAGTAAATCAGTTTAAAGGTGTTAAATGCATACTTAACACCTTTTTATTGTGGGGTTGTTCAGCGCTTCTTCAGCTAGTAAAGCAAAATACTGTGCGCTAATTGGTAATGCTTTTTCATCTAAAGTAAAGGAAGGGTGGTGCCATTCGTTTGTTCCGTTTGTCCCCATAAAGACGAATGAACCTGGAATTTCTTGTTGATAAAACGAGAAATCTTCTCCTGCCATAGAAGGTCTTGGTGAAATGATTTGTAGCCCCATTGTTTGAGCTACATGAGTAGATAGTTCGGTAAGGTATCCATCATTTTGAACGGCAGGGGGGCCAGGATACCAATGCAGTTCCACTTCAACTCCTAGTGCATCAGCAATACCTTTCACAATACGTTCCATTCGCTGTGGAATTTTTTGACGCGTATCAGCTTGAAACGTGCGAACAGTACCTTCTAACGTTGCTTTTTCAGGGATAACATTCCACGTATTTCCTGAGTGAATGTTTGTTACACTTACAACAGCATTATGAAAAGAACTAATATTTCGGCTTACAATTGTTTGAAGTGCCATGACGATTTGAGAAGAAGCTACGATAGGATCTACCCCTGCATCAGGTACAGCGGCATGTGTTCCGACGCCTTTAATTTTAATTTGAAATCGGTCTACTCCAGCCATAAGTGGACCTTCTTTAATACCAATTGTACCAACTGGTAAATCAGGCTTGTTGTGCATGCTAAAAATAGCTTGTACGTTTTGTAAATGTCCCGCTTCGATTACTTTACATGCGCCGTTTCCACTTTCTTCAGCTGCTTGGAATATAAAGCGTACGGTTCCGTGTAGTGAAGATTCTTTTTCTTTTAATAAGTAGGCAGCACCAAGGATAGCTGCGGTGTGAAAATCGTGTCCGCATGCATGCATTTTATTAGGAATTTTTGATGCATAAGGTAAGTCGTTTTCTTCTTGAATCGGGAGCGCATCGATATCAGCACGAAGGGCAATGGTTGGCCCGCCTCTATTACCGGAAATTTCTGCGATGACTCCAGTTTTTAAATGCGTATCCATTATTGTGATATTTGCTTCCTCTAACAAACTCTTAATGAATTTTGTTGTTTCAAACTCCTCATAAGATAGCTCTGGATATTGATGTAAGTGACGACGAATCGAGATTAATTTCTCTATCAATTGATTTGTAATCGTGTTCATTTCGTTTGCCTTCTTTCTCACAATATATAACTTTTTCATTTTGCTCCGTATAAATAAAAGATATACTACAAAATGTAGCATAAATATATATATAATTCGAGAAAAGATTAGAATAGTAAAAAGGGATTTCTCATTTTGAGAAACCCCTTTTTACTAAATTATGCAGCAACTTTTTTATGTGTATGATGTTTGCGAGATTTTCCGCGCATTGCGTATGCGATTTGTGGGATTGCGATGCCAATTAAAATAAAGGCTACACCACACCATTGAGAAGTAAGGACCGCCTCTTTTAAAACGAACACGGACATAATGGTTGTAACGGGAAGCTCAGCTGCTCCAAGAATTGTTGCTAACCCAGATCCAATTTTAGGAATGCCGATTGTAAAGGCAATAGATGGAATGACAATACTAAACGTTCCTAGCCCCAATCCATATTTCCAAAGACCTTGTGAAATCGCACCATTAAAAAGGAATGTTGGTGGGAATACAATCATGACTAAAGTTAATGCACCAGCCATTAATAGAACACCGCGTGGTAATGAGGGTACTTCAACCGCCACTTTCCCACTTACAAAGATGTACGTTGCGAATGCAACCGCAGATAATAATCCTAATAAAATTCCTGTCATGTCAAAATCGCCTATAGATTTTTCGACTAATCCGCTCGATAAGAATGTACCAGCTAATAAAAAGATAACCGAAATAACTTTTTCTCTTGATGGCAATGCTTTTGTTGCGATTGCTTCAATAATAATGCCAACCCAAACAAATTGGAATAAAAGGATAATGGCGATGGATGCCGGTACTGTCTGTAGTGAAGCGTAATAAAAAATCCCTGTAAAGCTAGCTGAAGTGCCAGCGATAAATAAAATAAACATTTGTTTTAACGGGACGCGATGTCTCGCAAATAAAAGTGTAATGCTAAGTAAAATAAGCCAACCGAACAAATACTGACTACCGATTACTTCCCCAAGTGAAAAGCCTTCCGCGTATGCGAATTTAACAAAGATTGCTAAAACCCCATAGCTACATGCTCCTAATAAAACGAAAAGTGAATAACGAAGCATAAACAACTCCTCCCATCTATATGAAATTGTTCCTAAACGGACATATATAACTAGATGGAAGTATACAAAATTAAAAATGAAGGGTCAAATGAAAGAAAAGTTCGACATTTTATAGAATAATAATAAAAGTATGATATTTATGCGAAATCTTGAAATTTATAATAATAAAAGTATTGTAAAATAAGTAGAGAGATGCATAAAATTAGCATTTGAAAAAAATATTTTTTGTGAAAAATGAGTGTACGAATGCGAGTGGTTTGTGAAATGTAGAAAGCTTTGATATGTTATGGGTAACGAGCATCTATATTATAATAGAAGGAAAATGAAAACGTTTTATAGAAAAGTAATTGTGCGTAAGAATGATCGCGTTTTTCATATTAACATGTTGGAAAGTATGAATTCATCAATTGTTCATAGTATTTTTGCTGATTTTTGCTACAATATTGAAGAAGAGAGGAGTGAAACGATGCAAGATATTAATATTTTCTTAGCGTTTGGTGCGGGATTTTTATCATTTATTTCCCCTTGTTGCTTACCGCTGTACCCAGCGTTTTTATCTTACATAACAGGAATGTCTGTTTCTGATTTAAAAGAAGAAAATGCGATGCTTCGTAAAAGAAGTATGCTTCATACAGCATTTTTCTTACTTGGATTTTCACTTGTATTTATTGCTATTGGTTTCAGTACAAGTTTTATTGGTTCATTTTTCCAAGATTATAAAGACTTGATCCGACAATTAGGAGCAATTTTTATTATTGTGTTTGGTCTAATCATTGTAGGAGTATTTCAACCAAAATTTTTAATGCAAGACCGAAAATTTACATTCAAAAGTAGACCGAGTGGCTATATCGGTTCTATTTTAATTGGATTAGCATTTGCTGCTGGGTGGACTCCGTGTACAGGCCCTATTTTAGTAGCGGTTATCGGGCTTGCTACGACAAATCCAGAGTCTGCAATGTTATATATGATTGCATACATACTTGGGTTTGCTATTCCATTTTTTGTCCTGTCATTCTTTATTACAAAAATGTCTTGGATAAAGCGCCATAGTGGAACGTTTGTAAAGGTCGGCGGTTACATTATGATTGTCATGGGGGTTGTTTTATACTTTAATTGGATGACAAAAATCATTGTGTATTTCTCAAGTTTATTTGGCGGTTTCACAGGCTTTTAGTATGATTCCGTGAAATTGTTGGAAATACTAATAGAAAAGCATATAATGAAACTATATTTTTTATATTGCCAAAAAAAAGGATGAGAACGTATGAACATAGTTGTTTTATCAAGTATTGTTGCGGTATGTATGGCCGTTGGTGCGATGTTTATTCGTCTAAAAGCAGCGAAGAAACCAGCAACATTAAAAAAAATTATTCTTCCACCGTTTTTTATGAGTACAGGGGCGCTCATGTACATTTTTCCGGAATTTCGACTAACACCAGCAGAAATGTTAGAAGCAATTGGTGTTGGATTGTTTTTCTCCATTTTTCTAATTAAAACTTCCAAGTTTGAAGTGCGAGGACAAGACATTTACTTAAAACGTTCCAAAGCATTCGTATTTATTTTAATTGGTCTACTTGTTATACGGATTGTTTTTAAAACATATTTAAGTCAATCGCTTGACTTAGGCCAACTGAGTGGTATGTTCTTCTTACTTGCTTTCGCAATGATTGTATCATGGAGAATTGCAATGTATCGCTCCTTTACGAAGTTACAAAAAGAGATGGAAAAAGAAGATGGATTTTATAATGAAAAAGATATGAAATTAACGTAAAAAACCTCAGGAGAACTTGAGGTTTTTTATTTTGCTAAAAGAGATTGATAAGAAGAATAATCAATTTCTTTTTCTTGTAATTTTTTAATTAAAAATTTATGATCTCTCTTTGGTGTCGCAATAATATACCCTTTAATAATTAAATCTTCAGTTATTTTTGATGTCTTTGCTTCTAATGCTAATTCGCCAATTTTCCCAGCTATTTTAGAACGTGCCACATCTCGGAAAAGTTCAGGAACTGGGCTGACAAGTTCTTCTAACAGTTGTTTTTGTTCCTCGTCCCATAAATGTCTCGTTTGTTCAATGTAATATGCTTCCCAATCTAAAATAGACATACCATCTTCTTTCGGGAGTCTTTTTAAGAATTTTCGGAACATAAAATATCCACCGATAGACATGAGCCCTAATAAAATGACAGTCCAAGCAACAATAAACCAACTAAACCATCCTTCCAGCAAGTATATACCTCCTTTATGATAGCTTTTACTAGTATTATAAGCAGTGAGTTTATTAGAAAGCAAGAACGCTTGGTCAATTTTGACCAAGCGTTCTGAATTAAACAAAGTATAGTTGTTCAATGCGTAATATATGATAATCGTCTTCTAAATATTCAATGATAAGTGTGCCTACTTTACGATCTTTATCTTCAGTTGTGAAAATAGAGTAAGAAGTAAAACGTTCTGTTGATAAGCCGCTAATATGTGTAGGGAGGGAAATGTAGTCATTGTCGCGGAAAAACTCCATCAGTTCAACCTCTTCAAACTGTTTTCGATCTACCGGTTGATTTGTGTAGCGACGTTGTAATTGTTTTAAAGATTCATTCCAAGAAATTACTTTTGTATCATATACCATTTGTTCTATCTCCTTACTATATGTAATCGTTAAGAACGTATGTTCCGATCTAGTATACCCCGTTTCAAATAAAAGGGAAAGCAAAAAATAATGTAAGCTTGGTTTTCCAAGCTTACATAAAAGGCGCCCATAATCGTCTCTATCTTTATTATAAGCGAGATAGAAATAGGAAACAAGGCTCGAAGTATTTTGTTGATAGTTTGTAAAATTTTGTTTATTAAAAAAATACAATTCCTTTTACGAAAGTCGCATCATGTTTTTATGAGTATTAGTTAAAGAGACTGTAACATATGCAGGGGTTTTCTGTAAATGATTTGTATGTGTAAATATGACGGACTTTCCAGAAAGTTTGTTTAAACTATTGACGATTAAACCGTTTTCATATATTCTTAAATTAAGAAATATTCAAATAATTATTAAGAAATGAGAGAGTCACATGCTTCTTCAAGGAACACATCGAATTGGTCGTATGGCGATGTTGCTTGCACTTGCGGATGAGGGTGAAAGCTCAGTATTATCGATTCCACAAGGATGGAAATATTGTACTGGAAAAGTTGGATCTATGAACTCGCAAAAAGTTGTTGCAGCAATGGAAACAGCGGCTAAAAGCAACCAAGTGATTGAAACGGATGTTTATAGGGAAACTCATGCACTTTATCATGCAATTATGGAAGCGTTGTATGGGGTAACGAGAGGTCAAATTCAGTTAGCAGACGTTCTTCGTACAGTAGGTCTTCGGTTTGCAATCGTGCGCGGTACACCATACGATAGGAAAAAAGAAGGCGAATGGGTGGCTGTTGCACTTTACGGAACGATAGGTGCGCCTGTAAAAGGATCTGAGCATGAGGCGATTGGTTTAGGAATTAATCACATATGATTTGCCCATAGTTTATTAGTGAAAAGGGGGCCTTGCTTTTTAGGACAGAAGTCTGTCTTGAAAAGGTAAGGCCCCCTTTTGCTTTTTAGGAGGGAAACAATAATGGTTACGTTAACAGGACATTCATTGACAGTCGAAGAAATGAAGCGATTGCTATTTGAGGGAGAAGGGGTAACAGCTTGCCCTGATAGCATGCAAAAAGTAGCGGAGTGCCGTGAAGCTGTTGAAAAAATTGTAGAAGATGGAAAAGTTGTTTATGGTATTACAACTGGATTTGGTAAGTTTAGCGATGTGCTTATTCAAAAAGATGATGTGAAAGAACTTCAACATAATTTAATTCAATCGCATGCTTGTGGCGTGGGTGACCCATTTCCAGAAGAAGTATCGCGAGGTATGTTAATTTTACGTGCTAATACGATGTTAAAAGGAGTATCTGGTGTTCGTCCACTTGTTGTGAACATGTTATTAGAGTTTGTGAATCGGAATATTCATCCCGTTATTCCGCAGCAAGGTTCACTAGGTGCAAGTGGTGATTTAGCACCATTATCGCATCTTGCTCTTGTTTTATTAGGAGAAGGGGAAGTGTTTTATAAAGGAAAGCGCGTTCATGCGATGGTAGCTCTTACTGAAGAAGGTCTGGAACCAATTGAATTAGAGGCGAAAGAAGGTCTTGCATTAATTAATGGTACACAAGCGATGACAGCCCAAGGAATTCTTTCTTATATGGAAGCGGAAACACTTGCTTATCAGTCAGAACTAATTGCATCTATGACAATTGAAGGCTTGCGCGGCATTATTGATGCATTTGATGAAAATGTTCATAAAGCGCGAGGGTATAAAGAACAGATAGAAGTAGCGCAGCGTATTCGTAACATTCTTCAAGATAGCAAGCTTGTAACAAAACAGGGAGAACTGCGCGTACAAGATGCCTATTCATTACGCTGCATCCCTCAAGTTCATGGTGCTTCTTGGCAAGTATTACATTATGTAAAAGAAAAATTAGAAATTGAAATGAACGCAGCAACCGATAATCCCCTTATTTTTGATGGAGGAGAAAAAGTGATTTCAGGCGGGAATTTCCACGGTCAACCAATTGCCTTTGCAATGGATTTTCTAAAAGTAGGGATGGCAGAAATTGCGAATATTTCAGAGCGCCGCATTGAGCGTCTTGTGAACCCGCAGTTAAATGATTTACCGCCATTTTTAAGTCCTAAGCCAGGTCTTCAGTCTGGTGCAATGATTATGCAATATGCAGCTGCTTCACTTGTATCAGAAAATAAAACATTAGCGCACCCAGCAAGTGTTGACTCCATTCCGTCATCAGCAAACCAAGAAGATCATGTAAGTATGGGAACAATCGCTTCACGTCATGCGCATCAAATTATTCAAAATGTAAGACGTGTACTTGCGATTGAAATGATTTGTGCAATGCAAGCAGCGGAGTATCGAGGTATAGAAGAGATGAGTTCTGCAACAAAAGCATTTTATTATCAAGGACGACAGCAAGTACCTTCTATTACAAATGATCGTATATTTTCAACAGACATTGAAAATATTGCGCATTGGTTGAAAACAAGTCAGTTCACATTAGAACGATTAAATGTAAAGACAACATTATAAAAAGGAAAAGGGAGAGATTGAATATGGAAAACGTAAAACAAACAATTCGTGCGCCAAGAGGAACAGAATTGCAAACAAAGGGCTGGATTCAAGAAGCTGCACTTCGTATGCTGATGAATAACTTAGACCCAGAAGTAGCAGAAAAGCCAGAAGAGTTAGTTGTTTATGGCGGCATTGGTCGTGCTACTCGTAACTGGGAGAGCTATCATGCGATTGTTGATTCATTAAAAACATTAGAAAGTGATGAAACATTACTTGTTCAATCAGGGAAACCGGTTGCCATTTTTAAATCACATGAAGATGCACCACGTGTTCTTTTGGCTAACTCCAATTTAGTACCGAAGTGGGCGAATTGGGAGCACTTTCGTGAGTTAGAACAAAAAGGTCTTATGATGTACGGACAAATGACAGCAGGTAGCTGGATTTATATCGGTACACAAGGGATTTTACAAGGAACATATGAAACATTTGGGGAAGCAGCGCGTCAACATTTTGGTGGTTCATTAAAAGGGACATTAACGCTTACTGCTGGTTTAGGCGGTATGGGGGGAGCGCAACCTCTTGCTGTTACGATGAATGGCGGCGTAGTCATTGCAATTGATGTAGATAAACGTAGCATCGATCGCCGTATTGAAAAAAGATATTGCGATATGTATACAGAATCGTTAGAAGAAGCACTAGCTGTTGCGACAGAATATAAAGAAAAGAAAGAACCTATTTCAATCGGACTATTAGGAAATGCTGCGGAAATTTTGCCTGAGTTAGTCAGTCGCGGTATTACGCCAGATTTAGTAACGGATCAAACATCTGCACATGACCCGTTAAATGGATATGTTCCAGCTGGATATTCGTTAGAAGAAGCTAGCAAACTTCGTGCAGAAGATCCAGAGCGTTACGTACAATTATCAAAAGAAAGCATGAAAAAACATGTAGAAGCAATGCTTGCGATGCAAGAAAAAGGTGCTATTGCGTTTGATTATGGCAATAATATTCGTCAAGTTGCATTCGATGAAGGATTAGAACATGCATTTGACTTCCCAGGATTCGTTCCAGCGTTTATCCGTCCGTTATTCTGTGAAGGAAAAGGTCCATTCCGCTGGGTCGCACTTTCTGGTGATCCAGAAGATATTTATAAAACAGATGAAGTAATTTTACGCGAGTTTGCTCATAACGAGCATTTATGTAATTGGATTCATATGGCACGTCAGCAAGTTGAATTTCAAGGATTACCATCTCGTATTTGTTGGCTTGGCTATGGGGAACGTGCAAAATTCGGACGCATCATCAATGAAATGGTTGCAAGCGGAGAATTATCAGCACCAATCGTGATTGGTCGTGACCATCTAGATTGTGGATCTGTAGCGTCGCCAAACCGTGAAACAGAAGGAATGAAAGATGGTAGTGATGCAGTGGCAGACTGGCCAATTTTGAATGCATTAATCAATAGTGTGAACGGTGCAAGCTGGGTATCTGTTCATCACGGCGGTGGAGTTGGTATGGGATACTCGCTTCACGCTGGAATGGTTATTGTTGCAGATGGAACAGAAGCAGCAGCAAAACGAATTGAACGCGTCTTAACTTCCGATCCTGGAATGGGTGTTGTTCGCCACGTGGATGCAGGATATGACTTAGCAGTTCAAACAGCGAAGGAAAAAGGCGTTAACATTCCAATGATGAAATAAGGAGGAAACAACATGCTGGACATTTTACTAACGAATATCGAGCAATTATTAACAATGGATCAAGAAGATGGCGTATTAAGACAGGAAGCAATGAAGACGCTTCCAGTTATCGAAAATGGTGCAGTTGGGATAAAAGATGGTGTGATTACGTTCGTTGGCACAGCGGAAGAAGCAAAAGGGTTACAAGCACGAGAAGTCATTAATTGCGAAGGGAAAATTGTTTCTCCAGGCTTAGTTGATCCTCATACACACCTTGTATTTGGTGGATCTCGTGAAAATGAAATTGCTCTTAAATTGCAAGGAGTACCGTATTTAGAAATTTTAGAGCAAGGCGGCGGCATTCTTTCAACTGTAAATGCAACGAAGAAAGCATCAAAAGAAGAACTTGTAAAGAAGGCGAAATTTCATTTAGACCGCATGCTATCATTTGGTGTGACAACGGCGGAAGCGAAGAGTGGCTACGGTTTGGATGATGAAACAGAGTGGAAGCAATTAGAAGTAGCAGCGCAGCTTCAAAAAGAGCATCCAATTGATTTAGTTTCGACATTTTTAGGAGCACATGCAGTTCCGAAAGAGTATAAAGGCAAGTCAAAAGAGTTTTTACAATGGATGCTAGATTTATTACCAGCGATAAAAGAAAAAGAATTGGCTGAATTCGTTGATATTTTCTGTGAAACAGGTGTATTCTCTGTTGAAGAGTCGAAAGAGTTTTTATTAAAAGCGAAAGAACTTGGGTTTGATGTGAAAATCCATGCAGATGAAATTGATCCGCTTGGTGGTGCAGAAGCGGCGGCAGAGATTGGGGCTGCATCAGCTGATCATTTAGTAGGTGCATCCGATAAAGGAATTGAAATGCTTGCAAATTCTAATACAGTTGCTACGCTCCTTCCAGGAACGACTTTCTATTTAAATAAAGAAAGCTTTGCACGCGGGCGTAAAATGATTGACGAAGGTGTAGCTGTTGCATTAGCGACAGATTTTAATCCAGGTAGCTGTCCAACTGAAAACATTCAGCTAGTTATGAGCATTGCGATGCTGAAACTGAAAATGACACCGGAAGAAGTTTGGAATGCTGTAACAGTCAATTCAGCGTATGCGATTAATCGCGGTGATGTCGCAGGTAAAATTCGCGTTGGGCGTAAGGCAGACGTAGTTTTATGGGACGCACATCATTATGCGTATGTACCATATCATTACGGAGTGAGTCATGTAAATACAGTATGGAAGAATGGAAATCTTGCATATACAAGAGGTGACAAAGCGTGGAGCAAAGCCACTATTTAAAGAAAAATGCAAAGTTTATCGATCGTGAAGTAACAAAATGGAGTGATATGATAAAAGGATGGGATGGGGAAGAAATATTTGGCGCGGCGTTAATCGGTGCGTCTCTTTCTAAGCCGTCTATTAGCCATTCTGGGGCATGCTTTGCACCAAAAACGATTCGTACGATGTTAGATGCATATAGCACATACGCGATTACTGAAGAATATGACATGAAAGAAAGTATCTTATATGACTGCGGTGATATTACGATGCATGTAACAAATATAAAAGAAAGTCATGCTCGTATTGCGAAGACGCTTCAGTATTTGACAAAAGTAAATCCGCAAATGGTACCAATCGTTCTTGGCGGTGATCATTCTATCAGCTTTCCGAGTATAAGTGGTTTTGCAAGTAGTAAAGGGAAAGTTGGCATTATTCAATTTGATGCGCATCATGATTTACGTAATTTAGAAGATGGGGGACCATCGAATGGAACGCCATTTCGTAGTTTGCTAGAGCATGATGTGATTGTAGGAAAGCAACTCGTACAAATCGGGATACGTAATTTTTCCAATGCTCGTACGTACCATGAGTATGCAAAAGAGAATGATATAACGATATACACAATGAAACATGTACGTGAGCGATCTATAAAAGATATAATTACAGAGAGTGTCGAAATTTTGCGTAGACAAGGGGTTACAGCTATTTATGTTTCTGTCGATATGGATGTATTAGATCAAGCATTTGCACCAGGTTGTCCAGCAATTGGACCGGGCGGAATGGATAGTATGACATTGCTTGATGCGATCACATACCTTGGTCAAGAACCACTTGTCCAAGGTATGGATATTGTAGAGATTGATCCAACGTTAGATTTTCGTGATATGACGAGCCGGATAGCTGCTCAAGTTATTATGAACTTTTTACTAGCAAGGGAAATGATGAGTAAGCAAGTTAGCGTATAAGTTTCCAATTTGGAAAAGTGGAGCGGAAGATGATATGAAAAAGTAGTTTGCTATACGAGTACGAATAAGGATAAAAAGAGAATGCTTTACGTGTTCTCTTTTTCTTATGAAAAAGCTTCTTATTTCAAGATTCGGAGAGAAACGAAGAAGATAATAGTCGTCTGTAAAAATTTGATTGGTTTCGCTTAATGATTTGTTAATAGAAATTTCACTTGAAACATGTTCTGAAAAGGTTTGTTTATTTTTCTGAATATTTTTACTTTATTTTTTTTGAAAAGCCGGGTAATCTACTGGGATAAAAGCGTTTATCGCGTTTTTTGTAACATCGGAAAACATCATTTTCACTTGAAGGAATGAAAAATCTTTGTTAAGGTAGGAAACCATAAGCGAAAACAAAATAGAAAAAGTCATTTTTCGAAATGTTAAGTGGCTTATGGAAACGAAAAAGGAGAGATTTGGTGAAGGTTGAAATTATTATTTCGCTTGCTATTTATATGGCAGGTATGTTGTATATCGGATATTGGTCTTATAAAAAGACGTCCGATTTATCAGATTACATGTTGGGGGGACGTGGACTCGGTCCAGCAGTTACGGCCTTATCGGCTGGTGCCTCTGATATGAGTGGTTGGATGCTAATGGGATTGCCTGGTGCAATGTATGCAACAGGGTTGTCCAGTATGTGGATCGCTATTGGTCTCTTGCTTGGTGCATATGCGAACTATTTATTATTAGCACCGCGCTTACGTACGTATACGGAAGTAGCAAATGATTCTATTACTATACCAGACTTTTTAGAAAATCGATTTCAAGATCGTACAAAAATACTTCGTTTTGTCTCCGCTATTGTTATTTTAGTCTTTTTTACATTTTATGCGTCAGCTGGTTTAGTTTCAGGTGGCCGACTATTTGAAAGTTCTTTTAATTTAGATTATAAAATTGGTTTATTTGTAACAGTTGGTGTTGTTGTTGCATATACACTATTTGGTGGGTTTTTAGCAGTTAGTTGGACGGACTTTGTCCAAGGATGCATTATGTTTATAGCTCTTGTTTTAGTTCCAATTGTTGCTTTCACAGATATGGGTGGGGTAGCAGAAACGTTCAATGGAATCAGGGCTGTTGACCCAGCTCGTCTGGATCTATTTAAAGGAACTACGATACTAGGGATTATTTCATTTTTAGCTTGGGGACTTGGATATTTTGGTCAACCTCATATTATTGTCCGCTTTATGGCAATTACCTCTATTCAAGATTTAAAAACTTCGCGAAGAATTGGTATCGGTTGGATGAGTATTTCTATACTCGGTGCGATGCTCACAGGACTCGTTGGTATTGCTTACTACTCTCAAAGTGATAGCACATTAGCAGATCCAGAGATGGTCTTTGTAGCATTCTCGAATATTTTATTCCACCCGTATATTACAGGCTTCTTGCTATCAGCTATTTTAGCTTCTATTATGAGTAGTATTTCCTCACAATTACTTGTTATCTCTAGTGCGGTAACGGAAGATTTCTATAAAACATTTTTCCGTCGAAACGCATCAGACAAAGAACTGGTATGTATCGGAAGGCTTGCTGTTTTAGTCGTCGCAATGATCGCCGTTGCTTTAGCGTATCATCCAAGTGATACGATTTTAACTCTTGTTGGTTATGCATGGGCAGGATTTGGTTCAGCGTTTGGACCAGCTATTTTACTTAGTCTGTATTGGAAACGAACGACAAAATGGGGTGTACTTGCGGGTATGCTTGTTGGTGCCGTTACAGTCATTACATGGGTACAGATTCCGTTTTTAAAAGAAATGCTGTATGAAATGGTACCAGGTTTTACTTTTAGTTTATTAGCTGTTGTTATTGTTAGCATTTTAACAAAAGAACCTTCAAAATCTGTACATCGAGAGTTTCATGAGATGGAAACAGTTTTGGAACAAGCGACAGAGTAGAGATTGTAGTAGTTTGAAAGAAATAGATTCATCAAAAAAGGTAAATGGTTTTTTCATTTACCTTTTTTGATGGCAATATTATTTTGTAGATGTCGAAGTAGGTAAATATATTTCAACAGTCGTTCCATTATTAACTTCACTTAAAATTTGTAATTTCCCTTGGTGTTCTTCGATTATTTTGTAACATATCATCAATCCAAGGCCAGTCCCTTTTTCTTTTAAACTATAAAAAGGTTCCCCGAGACGAGAAATACGATTTTCTGGAATGCCGCATCCTTCATCGATTATTCGAATACAAATGAATTCACTGCTCCATGCTTCAGTTTGAATGAAAATATTTCCTCCATCTGGCATTGCTTCAATGGCGTTTTTTAAAATATTAATAAAAACTTGTTTTAATTGGTTACCGTCACATTGAATTTCAGGTACGGCTGCAGTATGATCCATAATAATATGGACACGATGCATAATTGCGGTAGGTAAAATAAATGTAACAACTTCTTCAATTAGTGTTTGGATTTGATGGGAATCAATTGATAACACTTGTGGTTTAGACATAGCCATAAATTGACTTGTAATAGATTCCATTTGTGAAATTTCACTTAACATTACATCTATATACCATTTGTTTTGTTCGGAGATTTCTGGTTTTAATAAAGTTAAAAATCCTTTCAATGATGTAAGTGGATTTCTAATTTCATGAGCAATTCCAGCTGTCAGTTGTCCGACTACTGCTAATTTTTCAGACTTTCTTAATAGCTTTTCAGTCTCCTTTAACTCTGTTACATCTCTTCCCATAACAATGAGTCCTTTTCTAGAACCATCGGAATGGAAAAGAGGAACTTTAGAAAGGCTTAGAATTAGATTAGAAGTACCTTTATGTATAATAAATTCCTCTCCGTGAATAATTTCTTGCTTTTGCCAAGCGATTTCATCGATTTCTTCACAATGTAGAAAAGCTTCTCGATATGCCTCATTATATTGAATCAGTTCACTATCTTTTTTTCCATGATAAGGAACATCGTGGAAGTCAAAACAAGAAAGTGCATAATCATTTGCTTCCATCCAGCGCCCTTCATGATCTTTAAAAATAACAAAAGCAGGCATTGCATTCATTAACGTTCGCAGACGTTTTTCGCTCTCTTTTAATATTTGTGCAATTCTCTCAGATTTTTCAAGTGGTTTGATAATTGCATATACGCCAGTCAGTTGCCTGTGAATAAAAATTGGGACTAATTTTGTGATAACATCTATTTTAGAACCGTTCTTATGATAAATAGAAATTCTATATTCTGTTTGATTATCAGACGTCGTGTTTTTAATATATCGCAATACGTGATCGGAAATATGTTTTTCAACAATAGCAGTAATCACAGTTTGCTCTAATTCACGTGAGGCATATCCTAATATTTTTTCCGCAGATGGGTTAATATGTAATATAGTTCCTTGCAAATTGAAAGAAATAATACCATCGGGATTATGCTGAAAAAGGGATGCGTACATTTCTGTCAAGGAATGTTGTTTTATAGTATTACGAAAACGTCGCGGTTTCATGGAGTGACGCTTTTTATAAATAGATAAGAACTTTTTACGAATCATAACTTTTCCTCCGTGCAACAATCATGTAAGACAGATTCAATAACTTATAATATATCATATATGAAAAATAATATGTATTTCTATATAAAACAAGGTTACAGAACAGTGTGTATTTTTTATTTTTATCCAGAATTATATGAAAATATCGATAAATAAATGCTATCGAGTTGTATAACAATGAAATAAGTTACTTTCTTAGCGCAGTGCAGTACAATAAACATGTAAAGGAGGGGGAAGGGGAATGATGGATTATATTCAAGGGATTGACCACGTACAAGTTGCCGCGCCTACAGGGTGTGAAAGGGAAGCAAGAGAATTTTATGGAAAGATGCTGGGATTAGAAGAGATACCGAAACCGAAAGAATTAAAAAAGCGTGGCGGGTGCTGGTTTCGGTGCGGGGATCAAGAGATTCATATCGGAGTTGAAGAAGCGTTTTTGCCGGCAAAAAAAGCACATCCAGCTTTTTTTGTTCAACGAATTGACGAATTGAAAGAAAGGTTAATAGAACAAGGAATTCAAGTCATTGATGATGATGCTCGTCCGGATGTAATTCGCTTTTATCTTTTTGATCCATTTGGCAATAGAATTGAATGCATGGGGAATAGAATAAAAAGCTAGGTGCTGCACCTAGCTTTTTAAGCTTTTCTAAACAATCCTAGCACTTCTACTGTTTCCGTAATATTCACAAATGCTTTAGGATCGATTTCGGAGATAGCTAGTTTCATACTGGCGAGTTCTTCTTTTGAAACGACTGTCATCAGTACACGTTTTTTCTCACTAGAATAGGCACCTTCACCATCAAGAAGTGTAATGCCACGTACAACAGTGGAAAGAAGTTTTTGTTTCATTTCTTCAGCTTGATTTGTTACAATCATAAGTGTAACTTTACGATGTTTCGTATAAGTCGCATCAATTACTTTACCCGTTACATAGATGGAAAGTAAACTTGTTAATGCTACATCCCAGTCAAAGAAAAATCCCGCAATGATAATAACAATTCCATTTAAGAAAATAAGAAACCCACCAAGGTTAATATCTTTTTTACGAGATAGTAACATTCCGATAATATCGAAGCCGCCAGTTGAGCCTTGACAATTAAAAACGAGACCGGCACCTGCTCCAGCAATGACGCCTCCAAATATGGAAGAGAGAAGAGGATCTTTTGCGACAATTTGCACTGGAACATAATATAAAGAAACAGATAATACAATTACAGAAACAATTGTATTAAAAATAACTTTTTTTCCAAGGCCTATGTATCCTAAAATGAGAATGGGTACGTTTAAGACAAAATTAATAATACCTGTATTTACAGGTGTTACAATTCCTAAGATAATAGCAATTCCACCAATTCCACTACTTAAAATTTTGTGTGGGATAAGGAAAAGATTAAAGGCAATTGCAATAATAATAGAACCGATAATAACTCCAAGAAATCTGACCATCTTTTTCCCGTCCTTCACTAAAAAATCATATTATTTCAAAATTATATACGAAAGAGGAAGTTTTAAGGGAAAACAGTTTATTTTGGTAAATTAGACTAATTTGAAAAAATAAATTATTTAATAGTAAAGGAGGGATAAGTTATGAGAATCAAAACGTGGCAGAAGAAAAGCCCTTTGAAAAGAGAATGTGAAGATACTTTTTTTTGTAATGAGGATGTAAAGATGTATGGTGTATGTGATGGGGCAACACCACTTGTTGCATTTCAAGATGAAAACGGACATAATGGGGCGTATTTAGCATCAAATTTATTTGCCAATCATTTTAAAGCACAAAAAGAGATCATATCGCTAGAAAAGGAAATGATAGAAGCGAATGAGGCGTTGCAACAAGAAATGAAGCGATATAAGGTCGATACATTAAAAAAAGATCATCTTTGGTGTACATGTATTGCTGTAGTACGAATAGGAGAAACAAGCGTTCAATATGCACAGCTCGGCGATTGTATGATTGCTGTTACATTTCATGATGAAACAGTGAAAGTATTAACGAAGGATACAGTAAAAGGAATTCGTGCACGTGCAAAAAGAAAGCGCGAAGATGATCGGAAGAAAGGCTTATCAGTACCGGATGAGCATGTGTTCCAAAATATTCGAGAACAGCTAAAATATAATCGTTATTTAGCAAATATGCCAAATGGTTATTCCGTAGCCAATGGAATGCCAGAAGCGATGCAATGGATTCAAAAGGGAGAGATATTGGTAGAACAAATAAAGGAAATTTTTATTTGCTCAGATGGGATATTTCATCCGAATTGGTCACTTGAGCAAACGGTGCAATATATAAGAGCGAATGGTATACAAACATATATATCTATAATAGAAGAATTAGAGAAACAAGATCGAGTACGTCCCGATGATAAAACGATAGTGAGCATTGATCTGTCTCGCATGTAGAAAATATAGAACGCATTCTTTATCGCTTAGAAAGGGATGAGAAGAATTAAAATGAACGTGAAGAAAACGCGGTTAATATTTCGTGATGAATTACAGCCACTAAAAAATGTCAACAGTTTGATTATCCACCATACTGCTGAAGATGGATGGGACATATATAAAACGCATGAATTTCATCAAAAAGAAAGAGGATGGAGCGGCATTGGATATAATTATTTTATCGAAGAAGATGGAACAGTATTAGAAGGGCGAGGATTGCATGTAGGAGCACATGCAAAAGGACATAATAGTGAAACGATTGGTATATGTATGTCGGGAAATTTTGATAAGTATGACCCAACACATGCGCAAATACAATCGTTATATACATTATGTCGAACATTTATGAAGCAGTTTGAATTAAGCGAGAGACACATACTTGGTCATCGTGAATTAGAAGGTGTTACAAAATCTTGCCCGGGAACAAGGTTTTCTATGGTACAGTTAAGAAAAGGAGTATCACAAAAATAGAGGAGTAATTTGTAAATGATGAATGTAAAAATATCAAATGAGAGAAAAGATCAACTTGTAGCAAACATTCAGCGTTTTTTTGAAGAAGAAGACTTGGAAGAAATTGGGCGATTTCAAGCGGAACGTTTAATCGCGGAGATGGTCAAATTAATAGGACCATATGCGTATAATCAAGGGATTGAAGACGCAAGAAGGTTAATTGTCGATAAGGTAACAAATATAGAAGAAGACTTATATGTATTAGAAAAGCAAGAAGGGAAATGACAAGAGCTGTAAAAAGTTCTTGTCATTTCCTTTCTTTGTCTCGCTATTTTATTTAGAGAGAAACAAGGAAGAAGAAGGTAGAGGAAAAGAGCTGCGTTTTGTAAATCCAAATTGATTTTGTATATGCAATATTCATGCTGCAACGCTACATTTTCTTTGACTTGTACATCTAAAATGGACTTGTCCCAAGAATCATTTGTAATATGACTCGAAAGCTGCCTACATGCGCGTTTGAATGAGGAAAAAATGGCGTATATGCAGTAAATACGAAATGATGTTGAAATCTCCTTCTTACCGAAACAAATAATGACAATTTTTAGGGAAGGAAAGTGAATGATTGCTGTCGAAGGGAGTAGAAACAGATCAAAGGTGGTGTTCTCATGCAGAAGAAAGTGGTACATACATGTTCGTATTGTGGATCGAATGATATTGGGGAAGGTGAGTTTGTTGGCTATGCTCAAATAAGAAAAAAAGAAACGATGTTCACCTCCTCTCCAGTAGACGCCTATATTTGTACGGATTGCGGAAGCGTATTGGTATTAAAAGTGCGAAACTATCAAAAGTTTAAACAAAAGCCACTATGATAAATAGAAGAGGATGATATGTAGCATTTCTTCATAGAATGTTTTCACGTCAAACAACTGATAAAAATGTGAAATGGTAAGAGATTCACAAGATACATATTGTTAAAAGGAGGGTATGGAAGAGCTCTCTTTTTTTATTTATTTCCAAGGTAATAATTCAGAAAATTTAGTAAAAAAAACGACTTTTATTTGGATGAATTTGATATAATGAACAAAAAATGAAAACATTTTAATGGAGGGAGAGATACGTATGATGATGAATGTCCCATTAACAATTCATTCGATGATGGAAAGGACAGAAACATTGTTTCCGAAGAAAGAGATTATTTCTCGTACACATGATAAGGTTACCACGCTAACGTATAAACAAATTGGAGAACGAACGCGGCGGCTTTCTAGTATGCTAAAGAAATTGGGAGTAAAGGAAGGGGAACGAGTTGGAACGTTGGCATGGAATCATCATCGACATGTTGAAGCATATTTTGCTATTCCTAGTATTGGTTCTGTATTGCACACAATTAATATTCGTTTATCTCCCCAGCATATTTCTTATATAATCAACCATGCCGAAGATCGGATTTTACTTATTGATGAAGATCTTGTCCCGCTTGTGGAAAAGATACAAGGAGAATTATCGACCGTACAAGCATATATCATTATGACGGATAAAGAGGAAATACTAGAGACTTCATTGAAGCCTGTATATCATTATGAGCAACTTCTTACTGAAGGAAATCCGAATTATCAATTTCTAAAAGAAATCGATGAAAATATGCCAGCTGGTATGTGTTATACTTCGGCAACAACAGGAAATCCAAAAGGTGTTGTATACACGCATCGTAGTACAGTGCTTCATTGTATGGCACTTGGGTTAGCTGATACAGCAGCGCTATCGGAAAGCGATGTGGCAATGGCAATTGTGCCGATGTTTCATGTGAACGCATGGGGATTACCGTTTGCGGCAACGTGGTTTGGAACGAAACAAGTTTTGCCTGGTCCGATGTTTACACCGGAAATTTTACTGGAAATGATTCAAAAAGAGAAAGTGACAGTAGCAGCTGGAGTACCTACAATTTGGCTTGGTGTTTTGCAAGAATTAGAGAAACATGACTATGACTTATCGAGTATGAGCCGGATTTTATGCGGAGGAGCTGCGGCACCCAAAAGTGTAATCGCAGCATTTGAACAGAAATATCATGTTCCTTTTGTTCACGCGTATGGTATGACAGAAACGAGCCCACTTGTAACACTTGCAAGGTTAAAAAGTTATGAAAAAGATTTATCATATGAAGAGCAACTTGAAATAAGATCAAAACAAGGATATCTTGTGCCGGGAGTTGAGATGAAAATAGTTGGAGGAAATGGAGAAGTGAAATGGGACGGGAGTGAGATGGGAGAACTTTGCTTACGTGCGCCGTGGATTGCTGCAAGTTACTATAAAGATGAGCGTACAGCGGAAGGATTTCGTGATGGGTGGTTATATACGGGGGATGTAGTGACTGTAGATGAAGAAGGATGCGTAAAAATAGTAGATCGTACAAAAGATGTGATTAAAAGCGGGGGTGAATGGATTTCATCTGTAGATTTAGAGAATGCACTTATGGCGCATGAAGCAGTGTTTGAAGCAGCAGTTGTTGCGGTGCCCCATCCTAAGTGGCAAGAGCGACCTGTTGCTTGTGTCGTACGAAAACTAAATCGTGTCGTAACGAAAGAAGAATTATATGAATTTTTACAACCGCAGTTTGCGAAGTGGTGGTTACCTGATGATATTGTATTTATGGAAGAAATTCCGAAAACATCAGTAGGGAAATTTTTAAAACAAGCATTGCGAAAAGAATTGAGCAAGAAATAGATGCTGTGATATTAGGGTATGTTATCTGTACTTGAACTGGGCCTTCGATGTGAGATAACGGGTATAACAATTCATTTTAAAAAATAGAAGACTAGAAAAAACATAAACAGAAAAGGATAGCAACGTACTATCCTTTTTAAATGGTTTCATTCAATGCTTGAACAAGTTGGTGTAAAAATTGTTCGCCTGAAATGATGGCTTTTCCGCCACCGCGAGCACTTTTCGGGTTTCCGCCACCTTTTCCTTCAATGATAGGGAGTACGTCTTTTAAAATAGTGTTCATATTTATATTGATAGATTTCCCACAAGCAAGGATACATTGTAATTTATCCTCATTTTCAGTGACAAAGTATGTAATTGTATGTTCGTTTTGTTCTGTAATGATGGCTGATAATTTGGCCATCTCCTGCATAGAACGGTTACTGAAAGCTTTCGAAATGAGCATGCCAACATGTGTATCAGCTGCTTCTTGCAATAGATCATTTGCTTCTATAACAAGTAGCTTTTCACGCATCACTTGTAATTCTTTCTCACTCTCTTTTTGAGAGGTAATAAGCTGATGTACTTTACTTGGAATATCATTTTCACTACTGTTTAATTGTTTGGAAATCTCTTTTATGATTTGTTGATGATATCCCATTAACTTTATAGCTCGCCAGCCTGCAATAAAGCTTAAGCGAATGCCACCTTTGTTACGCTCCCATCCAATAATATGAATAGGCCCAACTTCTCCCGTATATTTCGGATGTGTTCCGCCGCAGCCATTATAGTCAAAGTTTTCAATGATGACAACGCGTATATTTTCATAGAGCGATGGTTCTTTTCTAAGAGGTAATTGTTTTGCTTCTTCTAAATTCATCCATTTAATATGGATAGGATGATTTTCTAAGACAATTTGATTTGCAATACGGAGCGCTTCAGTAGCTGTTTCCGCAGAAAGGGTTGGCGTATCTAAATCAATTGTAACCGTTTCTGTCCCAAGGTGAAATCCGATTGTAGGGATATTAAAATGATCCCAAAATGCAGCTGATAAAATGTGCTGAGCTGCATGCTGTTGCATATGATCGAATCGGTGGTTCCAATCAATTTTTCCGATTACTTCTACGTCATGTAATTCTTCAGATATGAAGTGGCGGATTTCTCCGTTGATTTCCTCTACATTTGTCACAGAGACATTATTTAATGTACCTATATCATGAGGTTGCCCGCCGCCAGTTGGATAAAAAGCCGTTTCAGTTAAAGTAACATAGCGATTTCCTTCATGGTCCACCTCTTGTTTTCTTATTTTTGCTGTGAAAGATTGTTGATAAGGATCGCTGTAATATAATTTTTGTTCCAATGTAGTACCCCTTTCGTATTCATTAATTTCATTGTAAAGCAATCCGAATAAGTTTCCTAATATTTCAGAAGAAAAAATCCTTTTTTAGAATTTTCTTGCTATAATAAGAAAAAGAGTATACGGAGGTGGATGACATGTTGTATGAAGATGGCGTAGATAAATTGATTCGTCTCAATACAAATATATCTGAACTATATAGAGAATTACATGAAATGACCCGTACTTTAACAGAGTGTAATCGAGGAAGTGTCACGTTTGATAGATTGTATGTAAAGGAATTGTTGTGGAAAAAAGAAGATATAGTAACTATGTATGATCGACTTCTCGTCCAGCTTTGTATTAATGAATGTTTCGACTTAAAAAGCGTGATTACTGGTGAATATAAATATACTTATGAAGAAGTAGAACATGCTGTTACTGAATTTAATGAAAAATATAATATGAATATTTTTATCCAGGAAGTTTGTAAAGAATTGCAGTTTACATATGGAGTAGATATGGATATAACGAGAACAGCTCGAGTGTAGAGAGAGTTATCATAAAAAAATGAGGGGAGAAAGCCGTTTCTTTCCTCATTTTTTCTCCCAATAAAAGAAGAGTTATTTTGGTATTCGTGTTGCTTTGAAATAAAGTTTAATCAAAATGTTTTAGCGGATCCCCCTTAAGCCATCCAATCAATATTTCTCCCAATAAGAATATAGAAAAATACGTATATCTAGAGTTGCCCCCCTGCTATATAGCTTCTGTTAAGATATATTCCCTATCCTGTCCTCATAACATTTACTAGCATATTTTCTTTAAAAAGTTCACATTATGTACAAAAAATAAAAGGTGTTTTCATGAGATAATATAGATTGTATAATAATGAGAATTTTAAAAATGATGGGGTTGATAAAATATGACGACATGGTTTATCGTGATGTTGGTTGTGTTTGCTGCTTTTAAAGTAGTAGTGGCGAGTATTCCAACATCTGTTGTGGAGTCTTTAATTAGTAAGTTTGAATTACATCCGCAACTTAGTGAAGATGTTACAAGTATAACTCTAGATGGGAAACAGATAGAAGGAGAAGAGAAGAAGTGCATCATTCAAGAATTTAATGAAGCAATCTTTTTAGAGAAGTATTATTTTCCTCCAAGTGAAGAGGGAACACCATTAATGATTCAGACAAAGACAGGAAAAACAAATATTACATTTTTCATCTATCGTTATGATGATCATATTGATGTAATTAAACAATATAAGAAAAAAATAGTAGGGTATAGTTTGCGTTCGAAAAAGCTTCAGAACCCTACGATGTTAGTAACGGAAGGTGCAATATAAAGTGAGTCTTGAATCAGTGGGAATTTTCGTCATTCCCTGCTGATAATGAGCCTTTACGAATCGGGATTGCTACAAACAGTATACTACGTCCAATTCTCTTCTCTTTTTCTCTCCGAATAGCCTTACTTGCCCAAAAATAGCGAGATAAAAAAGGATTCCTTATGGTTTAGGAATCCTTTTCATCATGCTTTCTAGGAAAATCATGATTATATAGTATAGGAAAAAACATCTCTGTAAGAACTACTTTGTATAACAAAGAAGTTTACATGAAAAGATGTAAGAAGGTTCAATATTCATTTGAAAAAAGAACTTTTTTTTCATGTGGATTTGCAATTTCATTTTTAGATATATGAATGGAAAGAAAACCATTTTCTATACAAGCTATCATTTTTTTGTAAACGATACTGGCCGGTAAAAAAATCGTTCTTTGTAAGGGGACATTCCTTTTAAAAATACAAATGTTTAGGCCTGTCTCCATCTTTTTTATAAGTACATTTTGTTCCGTTACATTTGGCACATCTGTTTCTAAAATGTATTCTTGCTCTGTTTCACAAAGATCAATATGAATATAATTTGGGAAGTTACAATTGTGGTAGGAACCAGAGCAGAACTGATCCATCCATTCTTCAAAACCATCAACACGAAAAAGACAATTCTTCTTTTTCTTGCTCATGACCAATACCCTCCATAATGTCTCAATTCATACTATGATATGCATGAATAAAAGAGAGGTGAAAGGTAATATGGAACGTTTCCCGCTATCTTTACATAAACTTCTAATGAAAAATTTATATGTTTTTGTCCAAACAAAAATATTTGTTTTTTCTTTAGAGAAGGCTTCCTTCTCGCCTATGTTTAAAATAAAGTGAAACTTTCATCAGTGTGGCGAGAGTTCCTCACCGATAGAAGTTTCACTACAATAAGATGATCAATAATATAAATATTTGTTACATATCATGATGTGCGTGATGTTTTTGTCTTGAGTGATTGCGATTTTTTACTTTATGTGACCCGCTTAAAGGTTCAGGTTGTCCAGATGGTTGTCCTTTTTTTGAATTTTGACGAATAGACTTACTATTGTTTTTTTCCACGGTTCGTTCACCTCCTTTTCTATTTAGAATGAGAGAACTTTAAGAATTTATACGAGAATGTTTTTCAGAAAAAGGGTAAAGATAAGTGAAACGAACGATATGTAGAAAGGAGAAAAGCTATGCCCTATCATAAGGATAAACAACAAGCTTTTCAAGCAGCACAGCAAGGGGTTGTACAAGCAGAACATATATTCAATAATATTGTGAAAAATGACCCGAATTATGGTCATGATTTAAAACAACTTCATCAAGAAGTACAAGAAGCATATGAACAAATTCAAAACGCACTCGAAGTAGCGTCTGAAACGCAGCGTCCACAACTGAAACAATATGAAAGTCATTTGCAAAATATTATGCGAGAAGTAGATCAGTTAGAAAAGTGAAGAAGTTGTTATCGTGTTAGCAACCTCTCTATTAGGAACACAGATGTTCAGACGAAAAATTTCCATTATGATCTGTTTTATCATTGGTGGTATACATATATGTCAAGTGGAAGAAGTATGAGCAAGCCTGTTGTTAAGAAAAGAGTTGGAACCTACTGGCTATGTAATGCGGGAAGTTCCAAATAATACCGCTTTTTTGTGGAAGTATCGGAACTATTGCGTTATAAGCATCGAAAAAAGCTCCCAAAAGGTAATCCTTTTGGGAGCTTTCGTTACTGATTTTTTTTCCTCTTTTTATTATTTTGACGCTGAGCAGCTGTTAATGGTTCATTTGCAAATTCTTCGTTATAACCAGTGCCTTGTCCTTGTGCAGAAGCGGCGTTCATTCCTGGAATAATATGATTGGCTTTTCGTTTACCCATCTCGTTTCACCTCGAATTGTATTTGTACATACAGTAATGAGTCATAAAGCAAAGTATGGAATAAAAAGCTTTGCTTTGTAATTATAGTATTCATAAGGAGAACGAACACTATTCAATTTTCATGAGATAAAGAAAACTTATAAAAAACTATAAGTTTCTTATTATTTACTTATTTAGAAAGTTGTAATAAGATATTATCGTAAGGTATTGAAAAGTTCGTCTACATTTTATATTCAGACAACTTAGTCATGTTTAACAGGGGGGAAACATAATGGTCAAACATAATCCATTTCAATCTCGTGCAACATTTGAAGTAGATGGGAAAACGTATCATTATTATCAATTGAAAGCGCTTGAAAATGCAGGGGTGGGTAATGTATCACAATTGCCTTATTCAATTAAAGTTTTGCTTGAATCTGTACTTCGTCAAGTGGACGGACGCGTTATCACAGAAGAGCATGTTACAAACTTAGCGAAATGGGGAACAAAAGATGTGAAAGATATCGATGTTCCATTTAAACCATCTCGCGTAATCTTACAAGATTTCACAGGTGTGCCTGCTGTTGTAGATTTAGCTTCGCTTCGTAAAGCAATGGCAGATATGGGTGGGGATCCTGATAAAATTAACCCTGAAATTACTGTGGATCTTGTTATTGACCACTCAGTACAGGTTGATAGAGCGGGTACAGCAGACGCGCTTGAATTCAACATGGATTTAGAGTTTAAACGTAATGAAGAACGCTATAAATTTTTAAACTGGGCACAAAAATCATTTGATAATTACCGTGCTGTTCCACCAGCAACAGGTATTGTACACCAAGTAAACCTTGAATATTTAGCACCAGTTGTACACGCGGTGACAAATGCTGAAGGCGAATTAGTTGCATACCCTGATTCATTAGTAGGAACGGATTCTCATACAACAATGATCAATGGTATCGGTGTTCTTGGATGGGGCGTTGGTGGCATTGAAGCGGAAGCAGGAATGCTTGGACAACCATCATACTTCCCAGTACCAGAAGTAATCGGTGTCAAATTAACTGGAACACTTCCAAGTGGTACAACAGCGACAGACATCGCGTTAAAAGTAACACAAGTGTTACGTCAAAAAGGTGTAGTTGGAAAATTTGTTGAGTTCTTTGGTAGCGGATTAAAGAGCATGCCGCTAGCTGACCGTGCAACAATTTCAAATATGGCACCGGAATATGGAGCAACGTGTGGTTTCTTCCCAATCGATGAAATTTCATTAGATTATTTACGTCTAACAGGAAGAAATGAAGAACAAGTTCGTCTTGTAGAAGAGTACTGTAAAGCAAATGGCTTATTCTATACAGCGGACAGCCAAGATCCAATTTATACAGACCTTGTTGAAATTGATTTAAGTAAAATTGAAACAAACCTTTCTGGTCCAAAGCGTCCGCAAGATTTAATTCCGCTTTCAAATATGAGAGAAGAGTTCCGTAAAGCTGTTGTAGCGCCAGTCGGAACACAAGGACTTGGATTTACAGAGCAAGAATTTGATAAAGAAGTGAAAATTGAATTAAATGATCAAGAAGTAACGATGAAAACAGGTGCGATTGCAATCGCTGCAATTACAAGCTGTACAAATACATCTAACCCATATGTATTAGTTGGCGCTGGTTTAGTTGCGAAGAAAGCAGTTGAAAAAGGTATGAAAGTACCTGGTTATGTAAAAACATCATTAGCGCCAGGATCTAAAGTTGTTACAGAGTATTTAGATAAATCTGGTTTAACAGATTATCTAAATCAATTAGGTTTCCAAACAGTTGGTTATGGTTGTACAACATGTATCGGTAACTCTGGACCATTGGCACCAGAATTAGAAGAAGCTATTGCAGCAAATGACTTATTAGTAACATCTGTCTTATCAGGTAACCGTAACTTTGAAGGCCGTATTCATCCGCTTGTAAAAGCAAACTATTTAGCATCACCACCACTTGTTGTGGCATATGCACTTGCAGGTACAGTTGATATTGACCTGAAGAAGGATGCGATTGGTAAAGATGCAAATGGCAACCCTGTTTATTTCAATGATATTTGGCCATCGGCAAAAGAAATTGAAGAAGTGGTGCAAAGTGTTGTTACATCTGAACTGTTCAAAAAAGAATATGCACAAGTATTTAACAGCAATGAACGTTGGAATGAGATTCAAACTTCAAATGAAGCATTATATACTTGGGATGAAAATTCAACATATATTCAAAACCCGCCATTCTTTGAAGGGTTATCTAAAGAACCGGGTGAAGTTGAAACATTATCAGGTTTACGTGTAATCGGTAAATTTGGAGATTCCGTAACAACAGACCATATTTCACCAGCAGGTTCAATTGGTAAATATACACCAGCAGGACGTTATTTATTGGAAAATGGCGTACAGCCAGTTGACTTTAACTCTTATGGTTCTCGTCGTGGTAACCATGAAGTTATGATGCGTGGTACATTTGCAAACATTCGTATTAAAAACCAAATTGCACCAGGAACAGAAGGCGGTTATACAACATATTGGCCAACTGGTGAAGTAACATCTATCTATGATGCTGCGATGAAATATAAAGAAGACGGAACAGGTCTTTTAGTTGTTGCTGGTAAAGATTATGGTATGGGAAGCTCTCGTGACTGGGCTGCGAAAGGTACAAATCTTTTAGGTATTAAAGCAGTAATTGCAGAAAGCTTCGAACGTATTCACCGCAGTAACTTAGTCTTAATGGGTGTACTACCACTGCAATTCAAAGATGGCGAAAGTGCTGAAACTTTAGGTCTTGTTGGTAATGAATCATTTGAAATTCAAATTGATAAAACAGTAAAACCACGTGACATTGTAAAAGTAGTGGCGGTTGACCTAGACGGAAATAAAAAACAATTTGAAGTAGTAGCACGCTTTGATAGTGAAGTTGAAATTGACTACTACCGCCACGGTGGTATTCTACAAATGGTTCTTCGTGAAAAATTAGAAGAATCTAAGGTGTCAAACTAAGAAAAAATAGAATTCATATTTGTGAAACAGGGGCATAAACTTTGCCCCTGTTTTGCTTTATTCAAATGGATTTAACTGATATTCGTATGTTTATGTATTCTCAGTGTTAAACTCTTTCAGTAATATAACTTTATTTGCGTCATATTACTGGTGGACATGTTATTTAGTGGAACATCATGTGTTGTAGAGACCGGAACCTCTTTTTCTCCATCAAAAAATATAAGAACGAAAATGAGACAAATGAAACAAATACGCATATAGCGTAGTTCTTTACTAATTGGATGTTCTCCCATACTATATCTATTCTTTCTTATTTTTATAGACTAGAGGTTATTGTCGTTGTATAAAAAGTGATGATACCGAGTGCAGTGGATAAAAGAAATGATACAAAAGCGGTATAAAGACAAATGCGACCAACCTTCCGTTTTTCAAGGCTTTTACTTAAAAAAGATGCAATCCATACGATGATCCCGATAGGAAAAAAGAGAAAGCTGAGAATATACAAAACTATTTTTTCTAAAGGGTACATAAAAATCATCCTTTCTTATATTTTTATCGAAAAACAATAAAAATATATTGAAAATTGATAATAAGTTAGTTATGTTTAAGATGGGAGGGATGGAAATGAAAGGTAAAAAAATCTATCGTATATTGCAATTTTTTACGACATTAGCAATTATGTATATGACTTTTATTAGCATCTTTTTGGCGTTTGGTGTTTTTGTTAAACCGAAATGGTTTACAATGTCACCTAGTTTAGGTGGATTAGCAATTGAAGCGAGAAATTTTCAACCTCCTTTATGGATGGCTATCTTTATGTTAATCATAATGGGGTTGAATATTTTCTTACTTTGTCAAATAAGAGCTTTTTTCCGTAATTTAGTTCGCAATCAATTTTTTATTATAGAAAATGCGCATTATATGAGAAACGTTGGTTTTATTTTCCTCATTTTGTGTGTGCTAGAAAATATTCATTATAATGAAATTTCTAAAATGATGTTTTTGTTTTTTAAGCAAGAACCGGAAGGAGTCATTAATAAACTCATTACAAAACAGTATTTTATCTTTCCGAAAGAAAGTTGGGTAACAAGCTTAGAAAATGGTCAATTACTGTATTCGCTGCATCTTAATATGGGATTGTTCTTTGCTGGAATTGCGCTTCTTTTGTTAAGTAAAATTTTTAAATACGCTGTTCAAATTGCAGAAGAAAACAAACTAACGGTTTAGGAGTTTTAAAATGATACGAGTAAATTTAGATGTTATGATGGCAAAAAGAAAAATAACACTTGGCGAATTAGCGAAAAGAGTCGGAATTACGAATAGCAACTTATCCATATTAAAAACAGAAAAAGCGAAAGCCATTCGCTTTTCCACATTAGAAGCTCTTTGCAAAGAGTTGCAATGCCAACCTGGTGATATATTGGAATACATTGAAAAGGAATAAAGTTGCACCGTCTTAAAACAGTCGTTTATTTGAAAGACTGTTTTTCGTCTTATATAAAAGGAAAAACAGAAAAGAATGAGAATAAGAAAATATAGGAACGTGAACAAACATCATGTACTCATAAAAGGTGAAATACGAAATGTATATAATAATTTATCAATATAGTAAATTTCATTTATCCCGCATTAACGGGCAGTAAGACTCCCACCTCAAGATTCAGAGAAAAACAAGGAAGATAGGTGGGAGTAGGGCTGCCCGTAACAGCCCGATTGGTGAGGGCTCATAATCAGTGGGGGATGAAGAAAACCCCCACTGATTAAAGTTTCACTTTATATATGTCATGGATGTCGGTGAAAAATGAAGAGGTTAAGAATGTATTGTATCCATTGGATTGTTGTTTTTTCAAATACAACTACCCTCTTTCAAATATATATTCCTATTATATGATAAAAAGGAAAAAATTTCATACTGTTATTGTGTTTATCGTTTATCCCGCTATTTTAGGGCAGTAAGACTCCCACCTCAAGATGCAGAGAAAAGCAAGGAAGATAGGTGGGAGTAGGGCTGCCCGTAACAGCCCGATTGGTGAGGGCTCATAATCAGTGGGAGATGAAGAAAACCCCCACGGATTAAAGTTTCACTTTATTTCAAGGGGGAATATTTCCAAGTTTGTCCGTGTAAGCTAAATATAAATACAATCTTTGGTTGAAATGGATCTATAACGAGAGAATGATAAGGATGATGTATATGTGGCGAAAGATTATTATTGGTGCTGTATTACTTTGCTTAGCGAGTTATGCAGTGTATGAGCAGTTTAAACCGAATGAAAAGCAAGTAAGTAAAGGGCAAGTAAAGAGCGAAACAACAATGAAAGATATAGTCGCTCAAAATGGAATTGAAGTTGGGAAGGCTGCGCCTCATTTTGAATTGACGAAGTTAGATGGTACGAAGGTAAAATTATCAGATTTAAAAGGAAAGAAAGTAATTGTGAATTTTTGGGCAACGTGGTGCGGTCCTTGTCAGCAGGAGATGCCAGATATGGAAGCTTTTTATAAGAAGCATAAGGAAGATGTAGAAATTCTTGCAGTAAATTATACAGTGTCAGAACGAGCGAATGGGACGGAAAAGGTCAGACAGTTTGCAGAGGAAAAAGGTGTTACATTTCCCATTTTACTGGATACAGATATAAGTGTTACGACGAGATATAAAGTTATCACGATTCCAACTTCTTATTTTATAAATACAAAAGGTGTCATACAAGATAAATTTATTGGGCCAATGACACAAAAAGAGATGGAGAAACGTGTTGCGAAATTAAAATAGTGAAAAAGGCAGAATTGATATCATATCAGTTCTGTTTTTTCTTTTCCAAGAAAAGATTGGTTCATGATATGATTAAGGGAATAAAAATAATCAGTAAGGGGAGTATGTTGTGGGATATGTATCTTTACCAGCAAATTATGTTGTAATTGATTTTGAGACGACAGGTTTCCACCCATATAACGATCGGATTATTCAAGTAGCCGCAGTTCGGTATCGTAATCATGAATTAGTAGACCAATTTGTTTCATTCGTAAATCCAGAAAGACCGATATCGAGTCGGATTACAAGCTTAACAGGAATTACGAACTATCGTGTTTCAGATGCACCAACTATTCAAGAAGTGTTACCTTTATTTTTGGCGTTTTTAAGTAACGATACAATTGTTGCGCACAACGCTTCTTTTGATATGCGTTTTTTAAAGAGTAATATGAGTAGATTTCAATTAGGAGAGCCGAAAAATAAGGTGATTGACACAGTACCTTTAGCTAAAAAATATATGAAACACGCTCCAAACTTTAAGTTGGAAACATTAAAAAGAATGCTGGGTATACGATTAAGTTCCCATAATGCACTGGATGATTGTATAACATGTGCAGCCGTTTATCAAAAGTGTGCAAATATGCAAGGGGAAGGGCGAAAGAGTCCGAAAAAAGAAATAATGGAAGAAGATACGGTATATACGTTCATAAAAGAAATGCTAATAAAGAATAATCGTACCGTAGAGTATATTCGCTATGTAAGTACCGGGAATTATTTAGATATTAAAGCTTTTCAGTTGATTATGAGAATGAAAGTGAAAGGGCGAAAAAAATATGTATTAACAGAAAAAACAGAACGAGAAGTACAAGCAATCTGCACGGATTTAAAATGTGAACCAGCTTTAAAAAATGAATTAGGTATAACGAGAATTATGGTTGAAAGTTTAGAGGATGTCATGAAATTAGAAAGTTATATTTTAGCTCAGTATGATTTCGTACTACAAGCTGCACAAGAATACAATGAAATATAAGTAGATACAAAAAATCCATTTCGAGAGTGGATTTTTTTGTATCATAAACTTTTCTTTACTAAAACAAAAAATTTTCTTACAAGTCTGATTAAAGAGATTTCGGTTTGTTCATACTAATAGCAAGAATGAGTAGGAGAAAGGATGAACAACATGAGAAGAAATCGCCGGAAAACATTTGAAGAACTTGTAAGGGAAAATAAACGACAACTATTAAGCGATCGTGATGCAATTGACCGGATTGAAGAAAAGATTGAAAAGCGTTATGAGATGGAACTTTTTAAGCAGGCTGAATAATTCTTATTACTCGTATGATACTAGTAATAAGGAGGCGATAGTTATGGGTAATCCAAAAAAGAATTCGAAAGACTTTGTACCGAATCATATCGGAACGCAATCGAAAAAAGCTGGTGGAAATAAAGGGAAACAAATGCAGGATACGACTGGTAAACAACCGATTGTGGATAACGGTTAAAGAAAAAGGAGGATGTTTTCATTCTCCTTTTTCTTTATGTATATATTTCATGTTAGATAGGAACAACTAATAGTGTATGTATACTTGATGAGGAGGGAAGACATATGCCAAATCAATATCAACCAAATCCAGATGATCGCAGCGATAATGAGGAAAAGTTACAAAAAACGTTGCAAAATACGATTGATAATTTTAATGAGGCGAAAGAAACGGCGGAACTTTCTAATGAAAAGGATCGCGCTGCGATTGAAGCGAAAAATGAGAGACGTTTAGAAAGTATAGAATTTTTGAAAAATGAAATAAAAGACGAATCGTAAATGCGAAAAAGGCTGACAAAAATCAGCCTTTTTTCGTGATGGTGAAGTTCTCTACTAATAAGCGCCAATTTTGCGGAAAAGGTAGACCGATTTTCCAATAGCTAATGCCGCGTATACCTTGTTCTTTTATCAAATTAAATTTACTTTGAACAGAGCGAGCGTCCTCAAACCATACTTCATGTTGCACACCGTTTTCGTCAAAGTAATTGAAATGAGGTGCTTGTGCAGTGAAATCATATCGAATCGGTACATTGTATTTACGTGCAAGAGAAACTGCAGCGATGGAACTCACTGCTTTAGCGGGAGGATTGCCTTCTTGAAATGGAAGTGTCCAGTCAAAGCCATATAGATTTTGTCCCATCATAATTTTATGAGGAGGCATTTGTGATTTGGCGTATTGGATTACTTGTTTGACAGGACCAATAGGAGAAACAGCCATTGGTGGTCCTCCTTGCCATCCCCAGTCATAGGTCATAATGACAACAAAATCAACAATTTCCCCTTGTGCCTTATAATCATGTGCTTCAAAAAACTTCCCTTTTTGTTCTGAGCTTGTTTTTGGGACAAGTGTCGTACTTAACGTATATCCTTCAGGTAATCGTGTTTTGACGTTTCGTAAAAAGCGATTATATGCTTCCCGGTCTTCTGGAGCGACATTTTCAAAATCAAAGTGAATGTCGCGCATGTCATATTTTTCAGCTGTTTGAAGGATATTTGTAATAAAGCGATTTTGAATCGTAGCACTTCTTAAAAAGATAGATGCTAATTCCGAACTGAAATTTCCATTTTCGATATTTGTAATGACGAGCATAGGAATTGTTTGTCCTCGCCTAGCAAGTTCAGAAATTCTAGCCGTTTCCGTCGGTTCTTTTAAGGTTCCATCTCTCTGTGGTTCAAAACTAAAATAAGCTAAATATGTTAAATAAGGGTTAATAGCTCGCGTAGCATTCACTAGGCTTTCTTTAATCGGGATTGTTGATGGTTGTAAATAGGCAATAGATTCCACTGCTCGTTTGGAGCCTTTCGGTACATAGAGTTGTTGTCCGACATGCAAAATAGATTTTAATGATAGATTATTTACCTTTGCTAAGCTGGCAAGAGGAACATTATACGTTTGTGAAATTCTATAGAGACTGTCTCCTGGCTGGACATAATAATTATTTCCTTTCGTATTTACAATAAGTGCCTGGCCGACAACGAGTGTTTCGGCAGGATTCAATCCGTTATCTTTTACAATTTCTTCAGGTGTAGAACCATATTTTGAAGCTAAACTATATACACTATCGCCGCTACGAACGGTTACAATTTGAATCATACCCTTGCTCCTTTCGGTGAAAGATCCATCGTTTCTATTTTATTTTTGATTTTCCTGTATTATGATTAAATATATGTGAGGAAACAGAAGTGAGAAGGAGATAGAGATATGTTTGTAGCTGAACAAGAAATTGAGATCCGCTATGCGGAAACTGATCAAATGGGTGTTGTGTATCATTCTAACTATTTAGTATGGCTGGAGTTAGGGCGTACGAAATTAATACAAGATTTAGGATTCTCATATGTTGAAATGGAGAAAGAAGGGATTATTTCTCCTGTCTTAGATTTGCAAATTTCCTATCGTAAAGCAATGCGTTACGGTGAAAAAGCAATTGTAAAAACATGGGTTGATTCCGTGAGCCCGCTTCGCGTTGTATATGGCTATGAAATTTATAATGGTGACGGAGATCTTTGTATTACAGCGACAACAACAAATATTTGTGCTAAAAAAGAGGGGTTTCGCCCAGTATCTTTTAAGAAACTATATCCAGAATGGTATGCAAAATATGAAGAAATTAAGAAAAAATAAAAAACGTGGCATTTGCCACGCTTTTTTTATTTCTCGTAATTGAATTGTGGAAAATCATCGCCTTTGTTAAAAGTAACGGATAAATTATGACCATCAAAGTACCATTCATCATCACTTTCAATAAAGAATGTAATTCCTTCTTCTTGGGTTTTAGCAGCAGGTTGTGCCGGCTCATCTTTACGCATACCTAAAGAAAATCCTTTTTGTACTGTACTACAACCACCGTATTGGACGAAAAAGCGAATTGTATCGCCAGATTGTAAGTTTAATTCTTCTTTGTACCAAGTTGCAGCTTCTTTTGTTACAGAAAGATTCATGTATAGTTCCTCCAAATAATATGGCTTTTATATTAGTATAAAAAATAACGCAAAAAGACGCTATTAATATGCTTTGCGTTTTCTTTTTGCGTTATGTGGGTCATTATCTTACTTTTGTTTCTTCGTAAAATTTGCCTTTGGTTCAGTTTTATTTATAATTCGTCCAATATTTGCACGATGTCTATAAATTACCATACCAGCTAATAAACACATTGCAACAATAAAGATCTTATCCCCATTCACAATTGATGCGATAACAGCTACGATTGCTGTTACCATAGAAGAAAGAGATACATATCTCGTGGTAAATAGAAGGGTGAAAAAGACAACAGCTAATATTGCAAAAATAATGGGTGCATAACATAATAGTACCCCAGCAGAAGTGGCAACTGCTTTTCCACCGCGAAATCTTGCGAAGATCGGATATACGTGCCCGAGAACTGCGGCTAATCCAAACCAAAGCGGATGGATATCTAAGCTAAAAATAAGCGGCAAGCCTGTTGCTAATGTTCCTTTTAAAATGTCGGCAATTGTAACGAGAAAGCCGGCTTTTTTCCCTAATGTACGAAATGTATTCGTTCCTCCTAAATTTCCGCTACCATGTTCACGAATGTCGATTCCATAACCAATCTTCCCGACTACAAGTGCAAATGGAATCGAGCCAAGCAAGTAGGCAACGATCAATAAAAGGTATGTAATAAACATAAGTTCAGTCTCCTTTATTCAAATGTGTTGATAAAGGGTAAAAAGAGTTTTTCCCGTATATTGTACCATACATTTGTAAAGATCACATTTCTTTTTTGTAAAAGGATCAGTCTATGTTTCTTAAAAAAACTTTCACAGGAATGTTACATTTCTCACAGTATCATTACGGCTATATGTTGTATCATTTTGTTATATGAGTAACAAGATATAGTTGGAGGGTGTAATAATGATGACAAAAAGTAGACGTGAGGAAGAACTTATGAAGGTTTTTGAGACAATTGTCCACGGTCATGAACAAGATTTAATGCAAGAAAATGCAAATGTTGATGGACGATCTCCAATGGGAATGATGGGAACATTGGCTTCAGAAAGTGCAAAATATTATACAGTAGAAACATTATTATCGGATCAAGTGAGAAAAGCGATTAAGCAAAATATATTATATCCACATGATTTAGATTTTTATGTGACAGGTACGACAACCTGTTCACAAATCCCATTAGCACAAATGTTGAAGAATGGATTTCATACAGGACACGGTCATATGAGAGAACCGCAAGACATAAAAAGTGCATTGGCGCTTGCTTCTATTATTTTTCAGGCTAATCAAAATATGCAGCATGGTGGACAATCGTTTGCGTTATTTGATGTTGATTTAGCGCCGTATGTAAAAAAAACATTTGAGAGAAATAAAAAACGATTAGAGAAATATCCATTACAAGAGGAACAAATAGAAGAGTTTGCATGGAAAGAAACAGAAAATGACACGTACCAAGCATGTGAAGCTTTTATTCATAATTCCAATAGTATGCATAGTCGTGGTGGTGGGCAAGTACCGTTTATTTCTATTAATTACGGAACAGAAACATCAAAAGAAGGAAGACTATTAATGAAACAATTGTTACGGGCAACGCAAGCCGGCTTAGGAGCAGGAGAAACACCGATTTTTCCTATTCAAATTTTTAAATTGAAAAAAGGTGTGAATTTTGAAAAGAGTGATCCGAACTATGATTTATTTGAATTAGCATTAGAAACGACAGCAGAGCGATTATTCCCGAATTTCTCATTTTTAGATGCACCGTTTAATGCTGCTTATTATGATGGAAGTCATGAAAGTGAAGCGTGTTATATGGGGTGTAGAACTCGTGTGATGAGTAATATTCATGGAGAGGAAAATGCAATTGGAAGAGGCAATCTCTCTTTTACATCTATCAATTTAGTAAAATTAGCATTGATTAGTGGATCGAAAGAAGCATTTTTTGAGGCATTACAGTATTATCTAGATCTTGGTGTTCGTCAACTGTTAGAAAGATTTGCTTACCAATGCACAAAAAAGGCAAGGGATTTTCAGTTTTTATATTCACAAGGAGTATGGCGTGGTGGAGAGAAGTTACAATCTGAAGATTCTGTAGCTGAAATTTTAAAGCAAGGTACGCTTAGCATCGGTTTTATTGGCCTTGCGGAATGTTTAGTTGCTTTAACTGGGAAACACCATGGAGAAGATGAAGATACTTGGCAACTTGGGTATGAAATTGTTCGGTTTATGAGACAGAAAATGGACGAGGCAACAGAGAAACACAATTTGAATTTTACGTTAATTGCAACGCCGGCCGAAGGGCTTTCTGGAAAGTTCGTGAAAAAGGATCGAGAGGAGTTTGGGAGTATAAGTGGGGTAACAAATCGTAATTACTATACAAATTCATTTCATATTCCGGTGTATTATCCTATTCAAGCTGTGAAAAAAATTCGATTAGAAGGGCCTTTTCATGAACTTTGCAATGGGGGACATATTACGTACATTGAATTAGATGGTGCTGCCGTTCATAATATAAAAGCATTAAAACAAATTGTACAAGCGATGTCGCAGTATGGAGTAGGATACGGATCAATCAATCATCCTGTGGACCGTTGTAAGTGCTGTGGTTATCATGGTGTAATTGAAAATGAGTGCCCAAGTTGTGAGAACGAAAATGAGCATGAAATCGAAAGGATTCGTCGTATTACTGGGTATTTAGTAGGAGATATGTCGAAGTGGAATAGCGCAAAACGTAGGGAAGAAGCGGATCGGGTGAAGCATAAATGAGAGTAATGAATGTGATTCATGATAGTGTAGTAGATGGAGAAGGATTGCGGACAGTTGTATTTTTTGCGGGCTGTCCGCATCGTTGTATTGGCTGCCATAATCCACAGTCTTGGAATATTTGTAATGGGACAGAAATGACCGCAGAAGAAATTATAAAAGAGATTGCCACAAATCCGCTTACTGATGTAACATTTTCAGGTGGAGATCCATTCCTTCAAGCTGCAGAAGTAAAAAAAGTAGCAAAAGGAGTAAAAGATTTAAAGAAAAATTTATGGATTTACACAGGTTATATGTTAGAAGAGATACAGAACTCTCAAAATAATGATATGATAGAATTGTTACAGTATGGGGATGTTCTGGTCGATGGAAGGTTTGAACTCGATAAAAGGGATTTAACACTTCCATTTCGCGGAAGCTCCAATCAACGTATTATTCGATTGAAAGAGTAAAAAGGCGGGATAGGTCAGATGAATAAAACGGTATTACTTGTTGAAGATGAAAGAAGACTACGCGAAATTGTGAGCGATTATTTTCGCAATGAAGGCTTTGAAGTAATCGAAGCAGAGGACGGGAAACAAGCGTTAGAATTATTTGCTGAACATACAATTGATTTAATTATGTTAGATATTATGTTGCCAGAAATTGATGGATGGTCTGTTTGTCGTCGTATTCGTAAAGAATCAGCGGTACCGATTATTATGCTAACAGCGCGCTCTGATGAAGATGATACATTGTTAGGATTTGAGTTAGGGGCAGATGAGTATGTAACAAAACCATTCAGTCCGAAAGTGTTAGTAGCGCGTGCGAAAACATTATTAAAACGAGCAGATGGGGCGGTAGGTGTTGCCGAAGACAATATGCTATCTGTAGCTGGAATTGATATCAATCGACTGTCGCGAACAGTCTTTGTAAATGGAGAGGAAATTATATTAACGCATAAGGAATTTGAACTTCTTGTGTATTTAATGGAAAACAAAGGAATTGTATTATCACGTCAACATTTATTAGATCAGCTGTGGGGATACGATTATTATGGTGATGATCGAACAGTAGATACGCATATTAAAAAATTACGTAATAAACTAGGTGATAAAGCAAAGCATATTGGAACCGTTATCCGAGTTGGGTATAAATTTGAAGAGTAATCTTTTTAACCTATGTAACTCAGCTTGAAAATATAACAAAATGACACTTTCTTTTGCAAATGAATGTACAAATTCTCATTTTTTTGTCTAGAATAATGAATAAGAGCATTTTTTGAATTGGATTTCACGATGAGTTCACAAGAAGGACACAAAATGTGACTATACTGAAAATACGAATTCAGCAGAGAGGAGAAGTTAACATGGGATATTATGACGGACCAAATATGAACGGAGAATATGATGAAACAAGAGAAATGAGAAAAGCTGGTAGCAAAAAAGGATATTTCTTTACCGGTTTAGTTGGAGCTGTTGTCGGAGCAGTTTCTATTAGTTTTGCAGCACCTTATATGCCATGGACACAAAATAACGATGTAGCTGTTTCATCTGTATCTTCTAATTCAAAAGTAGAAGGTACGGTTGTCCCAGTTGTGAATAAATCGAAAAATGAAACAGATTTACCTGGCATGATTGAAGGGGCAAAAGAAGTTGTTGTCGGTGTCATCAATATGCAAAAAACAATCGATCCATTTGCTATGCAGCCGATCGGTCAAGAGCAAGAAGCTGGATCAGGATCGGGCGTTATTTATAAAAAAGCTGGGAATAAAGCATATGTTGTTACAAATAATCACGTAGTAGATGGAGCCAATAAACTTGCTGTTAAATTAAGCAGTGGTAAAGAGGTTGACGCAAAATTAGTTGGGAAAGATCCTTGGTTAGATTTAGCTGTTGTCGAAATCGATGGTTCCAATATTAATAAAGTTGCTACGCTAGGGGATTCTAGCAAAATTCGTGCAGGCGAACCAGCCATCGCAATCGGGAATCCGCTAGGCTTTGATGGCAGTGTAACAGAAGGAATTATCAGTAGTAAAGAACGTGAAATTCCAGTTGATATCGATGGTGATAAACGTCCCGATTGGAATGCGCAAGTGATTCAAACAGATGCAGCGATTAACCCAGGAAATAGCGGTGGTGCTTTATTTAACCAAAATGGCGAAGTAATTGGGATTAACTCTAGTAAAATTGCACAGCAAGAAGTAGAAGGAATCGGGTTCGCCATTCCGATTAATATTGCAAAACCTGTGATTGAATCACTTGAAAAAGATGGAACAGTGAAGCGACCAGCTCTTGGTGTTGGAGTTGTTTCATTAGAAGATGTTCAAAGATATGCTTCACAATTGAAATTACCAAAAGATATAACAAGTGGAGTTGTGTTAGGAAAAGTGTATCCAATTTCACCAGCAGAAAAAGCTGGACTAGAGCAATATGACGTTGTTGTGGCATTAGATAATCAAAGAGTGGAGAATGCATTGCAATTCCGTAAATATTTATACGAAAAGAAAAAAGTAGGAGATAAAATTGAAGTGACATTTTATCGCAATGGTGAAAAAATGACGAAAACTGCTACTTTAACGGATAACACTTCGGCTAAGAATTAACAAAGAAAGTCTCTTTCGTATTGAAAGAGACTTTCTTTATCGGCTATACTAAAAGAATAGGAGGGATTTAATATGACAATTAAAAATCCAACTCGTCCGGAAATTGGTGAAATATTAAAAAATAGTAAAACAATCGCGGTTGTCGGTTTGTCTGATAAACCAGAACGTACATCCTATATGGTTTCAAAAGCAATGCAAGATGCTGGATATCGCATTATTCCAGTTAACCCAGCGATTACGGAAGTACTAGGAGAAAAAGCAGTTTCTTCTTTAAAAGAGATAAAAGAACATATTGATATTGTGAACGTATTTCGTCGCTCCGAATTTTTAATGGATGTTGCCAAAGAATTTGTCGAGGTTGATGCGGATGTTTTTTGGGCACAATTAGGAGTACAAGATGAAGATACTTATCAGTTTCTAACAGAAAAGGGCCATACGGTCATTATGGATCGCTGTATTAAAGTAGAACATGCAATGACAAAGTAGCATTGGCTCTCAGAATGAAAGAGAGGTTTTCACTTTTGTTCTCTATTTAGAGACTGAGTAGATGGACGAGGTGTTCATCATGAGATTTTTTAAAGGCTGTTTTTGGGGATTGGTACTCGTTATCCCGTTTTGGATCTTTATCATTTGGGTAATGATAAAATGGTGGAATGTGTAGTTTTGGAATACATATCCATTTCTCGTTGACAAACGATTATTTTTCTGAAATAGTAGCCTAGAGGAATCCTTGTACAAAAACAAGGATTTTTCTTTTGAAAATGGTATATAAAAGACATAACATACCTTGCCAAAAACATGGTTAAGGCGTTATTCTATAATAGAAACATATGTTCTGATTTTGACTAGGAAAGGGGCAAGGAGTTTGGCAAAGCATCAATTTCAATATAATGAAGATGCAATTCAAGTGTTGGAAGGCCTTGAAGCCGTTCGAAAACGCCCGGGTATGTATATCGGGAGCACGGACAGCCGTGGGTTGCATCATTTAGTATACGAAATAGTAGATAACTCTGTTGATGAAGCATTAGCAGGGTTTGGCGATGAAATTTCTGTCATCATACATAAAGATAATAGTATTAGTGTTATTGATAAAGGGCGAGGAATGCCTACGGGAATGCATAAACTTGGGAAACCAACACCTGAAGTGATTTTAACTATACTACATGCAGGTGGTAAGTTTGGACAAGGTGGCTATAAAACGAGCGGCGGTTTACACGGTGTTGGGGCATCGGTTGTAAATGCACTATCGGAATGGCTAGTTGTAACAATTAAGCGCGATGGAAACATTTATGAGCAACGCTTTGAAAATGGTGGCGTTCCTGTAACAACGTTAGAGAAAATTGGAAAAACGAAAGAATCTGGTACAACGATGCATTTTAAACCAGATTCATCTATTTTTAGTACAACAAATTATAATTATGAAACATTGTGTGAAAGATTACGTGAATCGGCATTCTTATTAAAAGGGATGAAAATTTCAATCAAAGATGAGCGAAATGATTTAGAAGATGTTTTCCATTATGAAACAGGTATTGAGGCTTTCGTTTCATATTTAAATGAGGAGAAAGATACGCTTCATCCCGTTGTCTATTTCTCCGGGGAACAAAATGGAATTGAAGCGGAGTTAGCATTTCAGTTTAACGATGGCTATTCAGAAAACATTCTTTCATTTGTAAATAATGTACGTACGAAAGATGGCGGGACGCATGAAGCTGGATTTAAAACAGCGATGACTCGTGTCTTCAATGAATATGCTCGTAAAGTTTCTTTATTAAAAGAAAAAGATAAAAATTTAGAAGGTACGGATATTCGGGAAGGATTAGCAGCGATTGTTTCTGTTCGTGTACCAGAAGAGTTACTTCAATTTGAAGGGCAAACGAAAGGGAAACTCGGCACAAGTGAGGCTCGTTCTTCTATTGATGCGATTGTATCGGAGCACTTAGCTTACTTTTTAGAAGAAACTCCTGATGTAGCTACACTTCTTGTGAAAAAAGCGATTAAAGCAGCACAGGCACGAGAAGCTGCTCGTAAAGCGAGAGAAGAAGCGCGTACTGGCAAGAAGAAAAAGCGTTCAGAAGGGACTTTAAGTGGAAAGTTAACACCTGCACAATCACGTAACCCACAGAAAAATGAATTGTATTTAGTAGAGGGTGACTCTGCTGGTGGATCTGCGAAACAAGGGCGTGATCGTCGTTTCCAAGCAGTATTACCTCTTCGTGGTAAAGTAATCAATACGGAAAAGGCAAAACTTGCTGATATTTTCAAAAATGAAGAGATTAATACAATCATTTATGCAATTGGTGGCGGTGTTGGCAATGAGTTTTCTATTGAAGATATCAACTATGATAAAGTGGTTATCATGACCGATGCGGATACAGATGGAGCTCATATTCAAGTGCTGTTACTTACATTTTTCTATCGCTATATGAAGCCATTAATTGAAGCTGGCAAAGTATTTATCGCACTTCCACCTTTATATAAAGTAAGTAAAGGGAAAGGAAAAAACGAAGTGATTGAATATGCATGGTCAGATGAAGAGTTGGCTAGCGTAACGAAAAAAGTTGGGAAAGGCTATATCTTGCAGCGTTATAAAGGACTTGGTGAAATGAACGCCGATCAATTATGGGAAACAACGATGAATCCAGAGACGCGTACATTAATTCGTGTGAAAATTGATGATGCAGCAAGAGCAGAGCGCCGCGTTACAACGTTGATGGGAGATAAAGTAGAACCTCGTCGTAAATGGATTGAGCGCAATGTACAGTTCGGTATGCAAGAAGAAGGCAATATTTTAGAAAATGAAATGATTATGGAGACGGAGGTGGAATAACATGCAAGCAGAGAAGTTTCATGACCTCCCGCTTGAAGATGTGCTAGGCGATCGCTTTGCACGTTACAGTAAATATATTATTCAAGATCGCGCGCTTCCAGATGCGCGTGACGGTTTAAAACCAGTACAAAGACGTATTTTATATTCCATGTATGTAGAAGGAAATGTGAATGATAAGCCATTTCGTAAATCAGCTAAAACAGTTGGTAATGTTATTGGTAATTATCATCCGCACGGTGATTCTTCTGTATATGAAGCGATGGTTCGTTTAAGTCAAGATTGGAAAGTTCGAAATGTTTTAGTTGAAATGCACGGGAATAATGGTAGTGTAGACGGCGACCCAGCAGCGGCTATGCGTTATACAGAAGCGCGCTTATCGCCAATCGCCTCTGAACTTCTTCGTGATATTGATAAAGAAACAGTGGAATTTGTTCCGAACTTTGATGATACAAGTGAAGAACCGGTTGTCTTACCTGCGATGTTTCCAAACTTATTAGTAAATGGATCAACAGGGATTTCGGCTGGATATGCAACAGAAATTCCTCCGCATCATCTTGGTGAAGTAATCGATGCGACAGTGATGCGCATTGATAAGCCGAATTGTACGGTAGATGATTTACTAACAATTATGAAAGGGCCGGATTTTCCAACGGGCGGTATCATTCAAGGAATTGATGGAATTAAAAAAGCATATGAAACTGGAAAAGGAAAAATAATTATTCGCGGAAAAGCAGAAGTAGAAACGATCCGTGGTGGGAAACAACAAATCGTTATTACCGAAATTCCTTACGAAGTAAACAAGGCGAATCTCGTAAAAAAAATGGATGAACTACGTCTTGATAAAAAGTTAGATGGAATTGCAGAAGTTCGTGATGAAACGGATCGTACAGGCCTTCGTATCGTTATAGAGTTGAAAAAAGAAGCAAATGCGGAAGGGATTTTAAATTACTTATATAAAAATACAGATTTACAAGTCACATACAACTTTAATATGGTAGCGATTAATAATCGTCGTCCAACGCTTATGACACTGCCGAAGATTTTAGATGCCTATATTGGACATCAAAAAGAAGTTGTGACAAGACGTTCGCAGTATGAATTAAGAAAAGCAGAAAATCGTCAACATATTGTAGAAGGTTTAATGAAGGCATTATCAATTTTAGATCAAGTAATTGAAACCATTCGAGCATCTAAAGATAAACGAAATGCGAAAGATAATTTAATTGCCAAATTTAGCTTTACAGAAGCGCAGGCAGAAGCAATTGTTTCCTTGCAATTATATCGTTTAACAAATACAGATATTACAGCGCTAGAGAATGAAGCGGAAGAATTGAAACAAAAAATCACAACGTTACAAGCTATTTTAAACAGTGAAAAGAAACTTCTTCAAGTCATTAAAGCGGATTTAAAACGAGTGAAGAAAACATATAGTGACGAACGCCGTTCTATCATTGAAGAGGAAATTGAAGAAATTAAAATTGATGTAGAAGTGATGATTCCGCAAGAAGATGTTATCGTTACAGTAACGAAAGAAGGGTATGTGAAGCGAACTGGCTGGCGTTCGCATAATGCATCAAATGGGAAAGACTTCGGTATGAAAGAGGGCGACGTCTTACTTGAACGATTTGATACAAATACGACAGAAACGGTTCTCTTGTTTACGAATAAAGGAAACTATATTTATTTACCTGTATATGAAATGCCGGATATTCGTTGGAAAGATTTAGGACAGCACGTTGCAAATATCGTTTCACTTGATCGTGATGAAATATTAATATGGGCTACGGTTGTACCGAATTTTGAGGAAGAAAAACGATTTGTCGTATTTGTTACACGAAATGGTATGATTAAGAAAACGGAACTGAACCAATATAAAGTCCAGCGTTACTCTCGAGCATTTGTAGCGATAAACTTGAAAAAAGATGATGAAGTTGTCGATATCTTTGCGACAGATGGAACAAGTGATATTGTTCTTGCGACACATGGTGCATATGCACTTATTTTTGATGAGGAAGAAGTGAGTCCGGTTGGCGTAAGGGCAGCTGGTGTTAAGGCAATTAATTTAAAAGAAAATGATTATGTGGCTGCTGGGAAACCGTTAAATGGTGAGAAAGATCAATTAATACTTGTTACACAGCGCGGTGCAGTGAAACGATTAAAAGCTTCTGAAATTGAAAAATCAACAAGGGCGAAACGAGGTCTTGTAATTTTTAAAGAATTAAAACGGAATCCGTACCGTATTGTTGGCATTGAGGTTATTCGAGATGATGAATTAGTATATATGAAAACAGAAAAACAAATTGTAGAAGAAATTGATCCAAAAACTTTCCGGAATAAAGACCGCTACAGCAATGGAAGTCTCGTACTAGATGTGAGTGAGACAGGCGAAGTGGTTGAAACGTGGACGCAGAAACGAACCGAATAAATAGGAAAAATCCTTGCTAGTTTCCATATAGCAAGGATTTTTTGACTATGAAGCAAAGTATTAGGTATATAACAGTAACCTTGCTATAATTTAAAAATGAAATCGTTCTCATGGATGGAGGAGCAAAATGAAAAAAATAGGTGTAGGGATTGTAGGATTTGGATTTTCTAGTACAACATTTCATATCCCATTACTACAAACAATTGAAGAATATGATATTCGAGCGATTGTTTCTTCAAAAGAAGAAGTCGTAAAAGAAACGTTACCAAACGTACAAGTAGAAGCTACAATTGGGAGATTGGTTAAACGAGATGATATTGACCTTGTTGTCATTACGTCACCAAATACAACACATTTTCCATTTGTGAAAGAGGCAATACGACATGGAAAACATGTTGTGGTAGAAAAACCATTTGTTGTGTCAGTAGAAGAAGGAGAAGAACTCATCTCTTTAACAAAGAAGCATCATGTCATTCTTAGTGTGTATCATAATCGTCGTTTTGATAATGACTTTTTAACGATAAAGAAGTTAATAGAGGAAAAACGCATTGGAAATATATATGCATATGAAGCGCATTTTGATCGTTTTCGTCCCAATGTACGCGATCGCTGGCGAGAAAAAAATTTACCAGGATCGGGCATTTTATATGATTTAGGATCGCATTTAATTGACCAAGCCTTATTATTATTTGGTAAGCCAGATCGTATTTATGCTGATGTCATTACACAGCGACCTGGTGCAGAAATTGATGATTATTTCCATCTTGTACTTCACTATGGAGTAAAGCGAATTAGTTTACATAGCAGCAGTTATGTGAAACATGCCGGGCCGCATTTCATTGTTCATGGTGACAAAGGCTCAATTGTGAAATATGGCATGGATTCACAAGAAAAACAATTAAAATCTGGTATGAAACCAGGCGATATTGGATATGGAGAAGATCAAGAAAATCAGTTTGCCATTTTAGAAACAGAAGAGAAGACAGAAAGAATTCGAACAGAAGTTGGGTGCTACGAGCAATATTACAAAAGAATACGAGATAGTATTCTACATGGTGAACATCCACCTGTAACAGCTGAAGATGGTTTGGAAGTCATTCGAATAATTGAATCTGCAATGGAAAGTAGTAAAACGGGTAGAGTGATTTCATTATAATCATGAAATAAAATTGACGTAAAATGAAAAAAAGATCGGTAAGCAGAAACATGATTTACTTACCGATCTTTTTTGTTCTATCGTAGTAATAATTGTTTAAAAGATTAAGCTTGTAAACAACAGAATACCAAATAATAAAGCACTACCAATTACAATAAATAAACTAACCATTATAAATTCATATGTAAAGCCTTTACTCATTGAGAATAAATCTAAGAAAGTATTTTTAAAAGTATCAACTAGCTTATTCATAACTCCTTGATTAAAGTTTTAATATTTGTTATTTTTACTACAAAAATCTACTTAAAATCTCTCCAGGCAACCCTTCAATCTCACAAATTTTCTCTGATGAAAATCCGTATTTGATTAAAATCTTCCTATCTTTAGACTAAACAAATGAAAGAAGAATGCTTACTGTATCAAGTAGATATGAAAATAAAAAAGAAAATAGTATATCACTAATGTTTGATTAGGATATACTATTTTCAAAAATGATAGAATGGTGTAACATAATAATAGAGTTGAAACGGGTAAATAAGGGGGATTTTATAAAAAAGATTGAGAAATTCTTTTCTATAAGCAGTGGAGAAATGAGGAACCAGGGGAGTAGGATCAAATGAGAATTGTAAAGAATTTAACATTTCAAGTCATTGTGGCGATTATTTGCGGGATTGCAGTAGGAGCAATTTGGCCTAGTGTTGGACAACAAATGAAACCGATTGGTGAGACTTTTATTAACATGATTAAAATGGTTATTGCACCGATTATCTTTTTAACGATCGTCCTTGGTATTGCAAGTATGGGAAATATGAAAAAAGTGGGACGCGTTGGAGGAAAGGCACTGTTATATTTTGAAATTGTAACGACATTTGCACTTTTAATAGGGATCATTGTTGCAAATGTTGTACGACCTGGTGATGGCTTGGATCCTTCAAAGTTAAAGGGAGGCGATGTTTCACAATATGTACAAAATGGTCAAGAAATGAAATGGCTTGATTTCTTTTTACATATTGTACCGTCTAATATGTTTGAAGCGTTCGCAAAAGGGGATATTTTGCAAGTTTTATTCTTTTCTATTTTATTTGGAGCAGGATTAACAATGCTCGGAAAAAATGGACAATCGGTTATCGATTTTTTTGAACGATTATCGAAGGTCTTTTTCAACATTTTATCGATTGTTATGAAATTAGCGCCTCTTGGAGCTTTTGGTGGAATGGCGTTTACAATTGGAAAGTATGGTTTAAGTACATTAATTCCGCTTAGTAAGTTAATGGTTTGTGTCTATGCAACGATGGCATTATTCGTTTTTATCGTTTTACATTTTATTTGTCGATTGTATAAATTTAGTTTATGGAAATATTTATCGTATATAAAAGAAGAGTTGCTTATCGTCCTTGGTACATCATCTTCCGAATCCGTATTGCCACGAATGATGACCAAGATGGAACAGTTCGGCTGCTCTAGACCGGTGGTAGGTTTAGTGATTCCAACAGGATATTCATTTAACTTAGATGGAACAACCATTTATTTATCAATGGCAACGATCTTTTTAGCACAAGTTTTTCATGTTGATCTTTCACTAGGTCAACAATTAACAATCATAGCTATTTTGTTAGTCACATCAAAAGGAGCAGCTGCTGTAACGGGTGGAGGTTTTATTGTACTTGCTTCCACTTTATCTGCGATGAATGTGATTCCTTTAGAAGGGCTTGCACTTTTACTTGGTGTTGACCGTTTTATGTCAGAAGCGCGTGCGATTGTCAATTTAATCGGTAATGGCATTGCGACTGTCGTTGTTGCAAAAAGTGAAAATGAATTTAGTGAAGAAAAATATAAACAAGTGTTAACTAATGTGTAGAAAGAGGCTATATCAAAAGTTGCTGACGATTCAGCAACTTTTGAGAGCTTCTTTTATTTTTGTAATAAAAAAAATATCGTGTATGCATTTTTTATAAGTAGTAATTTATTTCTTAAAAACCTATAAATGGAAGAAGGTGCACTGTAACGCTAATGATTGTAGTATGAATAAAGCCTTTAATATTTTTATAGGATTTTTATAAATATTACTGCAATAAAATAATTTTTATAAAATTTTCAATAATAACACTTTACAAAATACAGAAAAATAGTAGAATAATAGTTAATAGAAATCTTCTGATAACTATAATATAAAGAAAAATAGAATTTTCAGAAATTTCTCAATCTAGAAACGTACAGGTAATTGAGGAGGGTACAGAAAGTGAAAAAGAGAAAAATGAAACAACTAACAGCAGTTGTAGCACCGGTTTTAGCAATGAGCATGGCATTATCAGCATGTTCTACAGGTGGGGATAAACAGGCAAGTACAAATTCTAAGGGAGATAGTAAATCTGGTGAGAAGTTAGCGGCAAAGCAAGTATTTAACCGCACAGAAAGACAAGAAATTCCAACGATGGATACTTCCAAATCAACTGATGTAGTCGGTTCTCAAGTATTAGGGAATACAATGGAAGGATTATATCGCCTTGATAAAGATAATAAGCCAATTCCAGCAGCAGCAGAATCTAGCACGAAAAGTGAAGATGGCAAAAAATATACATTTAAACTACGTAAAGAGGCAAAATGGTCAAATGGAGATCCAGTAACAGCGAAAGATTTCGTCTTTGCATGGCAACGATTATTAGATCCAAATACAGCTTCGGAGTATGCATTTATTGCGTATCCAATCAAAAATGCAGAAGCGATTAATAACGGTCAAGCAGAAGTATCTACGCTAGGTGTAAAAGCAATCGATGACTATACACTTGAGGTAGAATTAGAAAGACCTGTGCCGTACTTTTTAAATTTAACAGCATTTCCATCTTATTATCCGTTAAATGAGAAATTTGTAAAAGAAAAAGGAGATAAATTTGGATTAGAAGCTGACACAGTTTTATATAACGGACCATTCGTTATGTCTGAATGGAAGCATGAACAAGGCTGGAAGTTGAAGAAAAATGAAAAGTATTGGGATAAAAAAACAGTGAAGCTTGAAGAAATTAACTACAGTGTAGTGAAAGAACCAGCAACTTTAGTTAATTTATATGATAGTGGTCAAGTAGACTTTGCGATATTAAAGGGAGAATTTGTAGATAAATACAGAAACAAAAAAGATGAATTTGGTGTATATGAACAACCAAATACATTCTTCTTACGATTAAATGAAAAGCGTAATGGTCAAGATACACCGCTTAAAAATAAAAATTTACGTGAAGCAATTGCACTTTCTGTCGATAAAAAAGATTTGGCAAACGTTCTTTTAAATGACGGTTCAAAAGCTGTCGATAGCCTTGTTCCAAAAGGATTAGCGAAAGGTTCAGATGGAAAAGATTTTACAGAATCATTTAAAAATGGTTTGAAACACAATACGAAAAAGGCAGCAGCTGCATGGGAAAAAGCGAAAAAAGAGCTTGGAAAAGATGAGGTTACAATTGAGTTATTAAGCTATGATGATGGGAATGCGAGAAAAGTTGCTGATTATATAAAAGATCAAATTGAGAAAAATTTAAAAGGTGTAAAAATTAATATTAAAATTCAACCATTTAAACAAAAATTAAAATTAGAAACAGCGCAAGATTATGAAATCTCATATGCAGGATGGAGCCCAGACTATTCTGATCCAATGACATACTTAGATATGTTTGAAACAAACAGCTCTTACAATCAAATGAGTTATTCAAATCCAAAATATGATGAAATCATTAAACAAGGGAAAACAGAGTTAATGGCAGATGCGAAAAAACGTTGGGAAGAATTAGGGAAAGCTGAAAAGCTATTACTTGAAGAAGATGTTGCTCTTGTTCCGTTATACCAACGTGCTGATGCTTATGTAATGAAGCAAAATATAAAAGGTGTTGTTCATCATAACATTAGTCCAGAATTTAGCTTTAAGTGGGCTTACGTAACGGAATAAGATGAAATAATAATATAAAGTTGAAAAGCATTTTGAAAGTAGTATTACTACTTTCAAAATGCTTTTTTGAATAGACTTTCACTAAAAATAGTTTTTTATATTCTAATGATTAACAGCTATTAGATTACTACATGATTATGGAAGAAGAACAAAGAAGTTAGATAGTTATTTCGTACTTCCACTGGTTATGAGCCCTTATGAATCATGCGATAGCAGGGAGGATTGAAAAGAGGCTGTGGTAGAAATGAAAGAAATAGAAAAGAATAAGAAGGGTAGTAATCACATATAGTAGATGATGGAATCATGATATTGTACAATTTATAAAATATAACTAGAAAAATACAAATTTCAATTTTTTAAAAATTTAAAAAATAACTTTACAAACAACGAAAAAGAAGTAGAATATTAATTAATAAGAATTTTCTGATAACATATAGTTACAGAAGATTTCTCAAGGTTAGTATTTTACATATAATAGGGGAGGGTATAAAAATGAAGAAAAAGAAGATGAAAAAGTTAACAACAGTTGCAGCGCCGGTGTTGGCAGTGAGTATGGCGCTAGCTGCATGCTCTGGATCAGGGGATAAAGAGAAAGCGAATACAACACCGAAAAGTGATGAAAAATCTGGAGGGAAATTAGCGGCAAAGCAAGTGCTTAATTTAACAGAGGCACAAGAAATTCCTTCAATGGATTCTTCAAAGGCAACAGATCAAGTATCATTTCTTGTTATGAATAACGTAATGGAAGGATTATATCGTTTAGGAAAAGATAATAAAGTAACTCCTGGTGTAGCAGAATCTTATAAGAAGAGCGATGATGGTAAAAAATATACATTTACATTAAATAAAAATGCAAAATGGTCAAACGGAGCCCCTGTTACTGCGAAAGATTTCGTATTTGCTTGGAAGCGTGCTGTAGACCCAAATACAGCTGCTGAATATGCATATATTATGTACGACTTAAAGAATGCAAAGGCAATTAATGAAGGAAAAGCACCACTTGATACTTTAGGGGTGAAAGCTGTAGATGATTATACATTAGAAGTAGAACTGGAAAACCCAATTCCGTATTTTGTTGAGTTAACATCATTTGGAACATTCTATCCACTTAACGAAAAATTTGTAAAGGAAAAAGGGGATAAATTTGGTTTAGAAGCGGATACAACGCTTTATAATGGGCCATTTACACTGAGTGAATGGCAGCATGAAGAAGGATGGAAATTAAAGAAAAATGAGCAATATTGGGATAATAAAACGGTGAAATTAGAAGAAATTAACTTCAATGTCGTCAAAGAAACTGGTACGCGTGTAAATTTATATGAAAGTGGCCAAATTGATCGCGCAGAAATTTCATCTGAATTTGTAGATAAATATAAATCAAGTCCAGATTTCTTGACAGAAGAAACACCTTCAGTATTTTTCCTACGTTTAAATCAAAAACGTGGCGGACAAGATACAGTGTTTACAAATAAAGATTTGCGTTTAGCGATTGCGATGGCATACGATAAAAAAGGATTAGCCAATGTTATTTTAAATGATGGTTCTAAGCCAGCAGACTATTTCGTACCAAAAGAATTTGCGAAAAGTCCAGATGGTAAAGATTTCCGTAAAGAGAACGGAAATCTTTTGAAAACAGATGTGAAAAAAGCGAAAGAACATTGGGAGAAAGCGAAAAAAGAGCTTGGAAAAGATGCGATTACAGTAGAATTATTAAATTATGATACTGAATCGTCAAAAAAAATAGGTGAGTATTTAAAAGGGGAATTAGAGAAGAACTTACCAGGATTAACAGTAAATTTAAAAAACCAGCCGTTTAAACAAAAACTAAAGCTAGAAACAGACCAAAATTATGAGTTATCATTTGCTGGCTGGGGACCTGACTATTTGGATCCAATGACATTTATTGATATGTTTGTAACGAATGGAGCGTATAACCAATCAGGTTATTCCAATCCAGAATATGATAAACTTGTAGAACAAGGAAAAGGCGAGTTACTAACAAAAACAAAAGAACGTTGGGACGGATTGTTGAAAGCTGAGAAAATTTTACTTGAAGATGCGGCAATTGCTCCGTTATTTCAACAGGGTAAAGGAATTATCCAAAAACAAAAAGTAAAAGGAATTGTTCGCCATCCAGTTGGTGGAGATTATAGTTATAAATGGGCATATATTTCTGATGATAAATAAGAATGAGGGGCACGATGATGTGCCCTTTTTTCTATGCACTTTTTTTTATTGGATGGAATATATAAAATGAAAAAGGAAGAATCTCATGAAACGAAACACCTATATTGATTTTTTAGCTTATTACGGAATTGGGAGTGCTCACCCAGGTGGATTTACACTTACAAAACAAGTATTAACGCAAATGCCACTTGGAAGGCATGCAAAAGTACTGGAGATTGGATGCGGAACAGGACGGACAGCAGCTTATATGAGCAAAGTGTATGGTTATCAGGTGACGGCGGTAGAACATAATGAAATGATGATTCAAAAAGCGAAGGATAGATGGTTAGCTCAAGGGTTAAGTATAGACTTACTACAAGGAAAAGTGGAACAGTTGCCATGTAAGGATGAGACTTTTGAACTTGTTCTTGGAGAATCCATTCTTGCGTTTACGAATAAGGGGCAGTCTATTTCGGAATGTTATCGCGTACTTCAGAACAATGGAAAGCTTGTTGTGATTGAAATGGTTCTAGAATCTCCTCTAGACAAAGAGGCTGAAACAACTATATTACAATTATATGGAATGAAGGAATTGTTAACGGAGACAGAGTGGATTCAGTTGTTTCAAAAAGCAAACTTTCAGCGCATGATCGTTGGCGGGGGTGGTACAATTGCAGAAACGGTTGCGAGTCAAATGGAACAACCGGAATGGAATGTATCGCAATGTATTCCAGAAGAACTTTATCATACGTGGGTGCAGCATGAACAGCTATTGCATAAATACCAACATATGTTAGGTCATCGAGTCTTTATTTGTGAAAAATAAATATGTAAAAAAGTTGGCTATTCGATAGCCAACTTTTTTATAATTAAATGAAAAATAGCGCTGCTAAAGTAATGCCGAAAATGAATCCAAAAGCAAGCTCATATCCACCATATCCGTAGCTCCAGCCATCGTAACCAAACCCACAGTAATTACATTTACTTAATCCTCCGCAAAAATCGCAGCCTCTGTATGGATAAGCATGATAGTATCCGAACCCTGTATCAAAAGATGGACGATGAATAGGATCAATCCAAACAGAGTCTTGTGTCACATCTACGATTTTTCCTAAATGAATGTAGCCATCACGATCTTCAATTCGTACAACTTTCCCAAAGTAACATTGACATCTATCATAGCACTTTTGTCTATGCATGTTCTTTCCTCCTTCTGTATTACAGTAATACGATATGTGAATGGGACAAGTGTGGCTTGTACGAACGCCTTGTATCTCATAATTGTGAAGGAAATGGGGAATATATGTAGGATAAATCGGTAAGGAGTGAATGAAATGAAAGCGACAGATCAATTTCAAATATTTGAGGTGCCTTGGGAGCGTTTTATTACTACTCTCCGAGAAGAAATGAAGAAACAGGTGGGAGCGGATATTATCGATCAAGTTGTTTGCAATTTGAAAGATGGATTTGAAGTGTATACATATATACAAGGGGATTTAAAATTTGAATATAAAGAAGCACTTGAAAGAAAATTTGGTAGTGATGCAAAAACGCCAAATGTGTTAACGGTGTTGCTGTTAGCAAGTATGTATCAGACAGGTGAAGAAAATATTCGCTTACATGCAGACGATAAAGAGAACCCCGTTGTAGAAGTGTATGTGAAAAAATAAAAAACGTTATAAATAATGTATACGTTTCAATAAAAGGTAATCGAACTTTTGTGACGTTTTTTATGGGAAAAGTGGTCAGATCCTGCTTCTCGAAGCAGGATCTTTATGTAGAATATCTTTTTTGTTTATGGATGAAAGGGAAGCTTTTATCCTGCTATTTTAGGGAAGAAAGACTCCCTCTCAAGTTTCAGAGAGAAGCAAGGAAGAAAGGAAGAAAGGAAGAAAGGTGGAAGCCTTACTGCCCGTTACAGCCTAATCAGTGGAAGAGGAAGAAAATCTCCGCGAATTAAAGTTTCATTTTATTTTTGTAATATTGTTTACATAATGATGTTATTGTAATGTTTATCTTGAAAATACAAGTCATATATCTTGTTTCTTTTCATAAATTTAAACATAGGAATTTGTCTACAAAGGTGGCGAAGCATCCATATGAAGATTCGAATCTGTGCCACATTCATTTGTATTCTACTAGTATGTTTGATTCCTTTTTCAACTTGTGCAAAAGGAGAGGGGGCAAAGGAAAGGGTCGTTTCACTTGTATATGATGATTCTGGCAGCATGAGAAATAACGATCGCTGGAAGTATGCCAATTACGCTTTGCAAAGTTTAGTTGCATTATTAGATGAGAAAGATACATTTTCATATGTGCCCATGAGCCGTCCAGAAGAAGCATTTCAACTCGCACTAACAAATGAAAAAAGACAAACAGAAATAAATCAAATCGGGGCTTGGAAACATTATTTGAATACACCGTTTGGGGCTGTGGAAACAGCAATGCAATCTATAAAAAAAGAAGCCGAAAGCGATGACAAACGTGAATTTTGGCTCATTGTATTAACAGATGGAGCTTTTAATGAATTAGAAAAAGAAAAGAATGGTGGAAAAGAATACATTACGCAGCAACTTAGACAATTTAAAAAAGAAATGGAAACGAAAAAAATATCTTTGCATCCGGTTTTAATTACGATGGAAGAAAACTTAGGACCGCAAGAACAGCAACAAATGAATCTATTTAAAGAAATGTGGCAGAAAGAAATAAACGGTATCATCATGCCATCAAGTGGTGAAGATGGGGTGATTCAAAGTGTCAATCAAGCTGCGGCTTTAGTTGCGAATCGGGATCCATTTTCTTCAGTCGAATCAATTGTGAAAACAAAAATAGAAGGGAATACAGTGGAGATTGCTACACCATTTCCATTGCGACGACTGACTTTGGTCAAACAATCTTCTCATGCCTCACAATATCAAATGAAAAAGCTTGAAAATCCATTAACCGTGCAAAGTTCTTTTTCTATTCATGCACCGGGAGAATCTCATTTATATGGTGAAATTGCACATATTCAAGCAGAAAATCAAGCAGTGATTAAGCCTGGAACATATAGGATAGAGCTCGACAGAGAAATTGGAAAAGAAGAGCTAAAAGCGCTTGTAGAACCAGCGCTCGATTATCAGCTTTCGATTTATGATAAGGAAGATAAAGAAAAGAAGGATACGGAAACAATGTATGAGGGAACGACCGCTATAATTGAAGCAAAGCCTACAGAATTACCTATTCAATCTTCTTATTTTCAAGCAGAAATAGAAATAGATGGTAAGTTGTATCCGATGCAATGGGATGATAAAAGAAATGTATTTTATTATGAAACAAAAGTTGAAAAACAATTTATTCGCGGAAAAATTCATATGAATATAAAAGGATTTTATAGACAAACAAAAGAATTTCGTATTCAGCCTGAATCTAGACCGAAGTTATCATTACAAACTCTTACAAAAGACTATCAAGAAAAGGTAACAAATTTAATGAATAGTAAACCTTTTGTCATGCAGCCGCTGTTAAATGGGAAACCGATGACGGAAGCAGAAGTGAAAAGGTTATTATCGTCTACTCACATCACATCTAATCAATCGATTCACTATGAATTAACGCAGCATCGTAATCGAATCTATGTATACCCTCGTCCGTATTACTCCGATACATTTAATTTCACAGATACAGGTAACGTAAAGGCTACTATTACAATACGCGATTCAAAGTTGCAAAAAGTAGAGAAAACAATTTCTTTTTATATTCAAAATGCATCGTTTTGGGAACGGTATGCAGTCATTTTTCAATTTGTAATACCAGTTACTTTATTCCTTTTTATTGTCGGCATTCTTATTTTAGGCTGGATTGTCCGGCCGAGATTTCATCGGAAAGCAATGCTTTATTACGAATGGGATCAAGAGGTAGCAAAAGATTGGTTATATCAATCTGAGCCAGAGCTTTTAAGAAATAAATGGTGGAAACATTATTTTGGCATTCCATTTCGTGCAGAGCGCAAAACAATTCAATCCATTACATTTATTGCGAAAAAAGGATCGAAATCGATATTTGTAGCGAAGGAATCACAAGTAATTGGCATGATTATTGACGGCATGTTTATTGCGGAAGAAGAGGCTGGATATGAACATAAGACGTTATATCCAAATGAAATTGTCGTAATTGATAGAGGATATGGGAAAGAAATTTATCGATACGAGTGTGAATAGAGGGATTCAAAACTATACTTCGCATACTTCTAGTAGACGTGTCGCGCCCTGTTAGGGAGGGCTCTTCCTTTTTTAGTTGATTGTATCTTTTCATCTTTTGAGCATGTACAAACAGGAAGGTGGTTTACATGACATTACAAGTTCCAACGATTTTAATTGGTTTAGGCGGAATCGGGAGTACTGTTACACATCAAATATATGAAAAGTTGCCAGAAGATCGTCGGAAAAGAGTTGCGATGCATGTATTTGATACGGATGTGAATACGTTAAGTAAGTTTGAACATATTCGAAAATTTAAGACACAAACGAGTTCAAGTAAAACACCAAGAGAATATATTGCAGGAGATCCGACGATTCCAGAATGGTTTCCGATGGATTCGACAATTTTGGATAAACCGTTAACAGAAGGTGCGGGGCAAATGCGCGTGATTTCACGTTTAGCTTTACGTGCTGCGATGAAAGAAGATAAATTAACAGCCTTTTGGCAAGAAATCGAAAATATTTTTCCTGTGACAAGCGATCAAACAGAATATGGTGTTCGCGTTATTATTGTCACATCCCTTGCTGGTGGAACTGGATCAGGGATGTTTTTACAAATTGCATTATACTTACGTGAAATGCTTCGGAAGAAATTGCAACATCATAACATTTTAATTCGAGGCGCCTTTTTAATGCCAGATGTGCTTGTAAAAACACGTACGGTTAGTGCGAAAGAATATGAAACGGTGCAAGCAAATGGATATGCTTCTTTAAAAGAACTGCATGCGATTACACTAGGTTCAACTGGCGAGCTATCAAAGCGTGGTGGTGTAACAATTGAACTTGAATATCGTCCCGATCAAGTAGATGAGGATGGAAGAACGAATCATACAATTAAGCAACATCATTTACCTTATAATTATTGCTTCTTATATGATTACGAAAACTTGCACGGGCATCATCTACACAATTTGACAGATTACATGGAGCAAATGACAAATACAATTTATTTACAACTATTTAGTCCAATGTCTACCAGTCACTTTGCACAAGAAGACAATCAAATTCAGCAATTAGCCGAGTCAAATGGTAAAGCACGTTATTGTGGTGCAGGCACGGCTAAGTTAATTTATCCATATGAACATGTATTGAAATATTGTGCTTTAAAATGGGCTGTGCAAGGTTTAGATGAATCATGGCTTCATTTAGATCAATTGTTTCAGGAGAAAAAGCAACGCTATGAACAAGATGTGCGCCGCGGTATGCAACGGGAAAAGCCTGAGCGTGGGAAGAGTTATGTAGAGGATTTAGAGCATTTGGCAACGCGTCCTGAACAAGCGCATATTTTCTATCGACAAATGTATAATGAAACGCGTGAAGGAGCAGAAGGTGGAAAAGTTGGCGTTGCCAAGTCGAAGTTGTTTTTAGAAGCGGTGGAAAGTTATGTGCAGCGTACAGTACAAAAGGATGAAGAACTTAATCGATTGCAACATGAATGCAAAATTTCAGCAGCAAAGTTGAAAATTCCAGAGCAAATGAAAGGGGAAGTAGCGAGGGTAGATCATGCTGTTCGATTGTATGCATATGCAATACCAAGCCGCGTACATGAACATGTAACGACCCTGCTTTATGACATGATTGAATCAGATCGCTATGCACCTAGTGGCTCAGAAGGACAGTCGTATCAATTAAATACATGGTTTTTAAAGAAAACAGAGGCAGTTCATCCAGTGGCTGCTCGTTTTATGTTATATGAAATTCGAAAGCAGTTAATCGAAAAAATAAATCGCTTACATGAGAATAATGAACAAAAGCGAAATTTAATTCAAAATTACGATAAGAAGTTTAATGTGAGCAATATTGATGGGACGGTTACAGCGGTGCGCCGCGTTGAACTTGCACAGCAGCAAAGTTGGTTTGGAAAAATGTTTTACAATCAGCAGCGTATGTTTCGAAAAGAATTTGAAGATATCGTAACGCAATATGTGCATAAGCTAAATGAATATCGCAAGGAAATGTTGCTAGAACTTGTATATCAGTCGCTCTACCAAACGATTCATAAGATGATTCAACATTGGGAGCGCTTCTTTGACAACTTACAAGAGACGCGTGAAAATTTATTATTTGAAATTCAAAAGCGGAGTAAAGAATTTGAAGGAAAAACAAACCCGACAAATGTGTATGTATTAGCAGATGAACAGTTACAAGAAAAAATATGGAAAGATATGCAGCAACATTTAAATTTAGGCGTATTACCAAAAGATATATCTGCAGAAATATATATGAGTTTATATGGGGAATATTGTCGCGATATACAAGCGGAGGAAAGTCAATCGCAAAAGGTCGAGGATTTTTACAGGGAACATATATTAACGTATTGTTATAAGGAACTTCAAGTGCGATATCGCGACAAGTTAGAACTCAATATTATTGAAGCGCTCCGCAAAGAGGCTGACTTTAAAAAACGAGATCGGAATGAATATGTAAGAGAGAAAATTGAAGATTTGTTCCATTTAGCAAGTCCGTTTATTCCAAAAGTAGCTCATCATCGAGAATTGCAATATTGGGGTGTTCATCCTTCCTTAAAGAAAGAATTACAAGAGGAGCTTTTGCAAGAATTATTTCAAGAAAAAGATACAGTGAACGAAGCTTTCTCCTCATTTGAAGTAATCTGTTACAGAGCGCATTATGGTTTGTCATTGCAAGATTTTCCAAAGTTATCGTCCGGTCATATCGCGAACGGTTTTCTGTATGATAAAGGAGACTATTTTCAATCGTATTATCGACGTGTCAATAAGTTGAATAGTAAAAAGTCAAATTTGACACCGCATTTAGATAAATATTGGCACTTACCAGCCTTTATGCCCGACTTAAATGCAACGCAAACGAAGCTAGATTATGATAAATGTAATCGCGCTTTACTGTATGCATATATATACCGGTGGATTAGCTTAGTTGCTGTGGACGGCCAATTTGTTTATCAATATAACGGTGTAGGGAGAAGTTTTTTAATACAGTCTATGGGGAAAAACATTCCAAGTGAAATTTATAAATTGCATCGCGCTCTGCTTCATAATCCGTTTATTTATGAAAATATTTTATCTCGTTTTGAAGAAGAGCAAGAAAAAGCGATATTGCAAGGAGGACACTTGTATACGCAAACATTTGTATTAGGTGCTCAAGATGTTAGATGGCTTCGTAAAGAGCATGTGCATAATATTTTAGATGTAATTTTAATGTATGACCGTGAGGCGAAATATGATCCAACGTTAGAAGAAACATCAGATGAACTATTGCGTTTACTTCTAGATGAAATCCTTTTATATTTTGAAAATTATTATGGAGCAGGAGCAGAAACTGTTGCGAAAAAAGAAGCAGAATTATTTGTGAAGCAGTTATGGGATCGCTCATATGCGAAAGGGTATGTGGATCCAAATAGTGCCCCTTATAAAAAATGGCAGCATATATTACGCGTGTTAGATGAGGAAGAAGAAACAAAAACAAAAACGAATGCGTAGAAGGAAGATAGGGAATCCTTACTCATGCCGAGATTATTTTGAAAAGAGGGGTTTTAGGTGCCGTTTTTAGGAAGTGTGTATCAAATATTTGGGTTATATCCAGAGATTTATTATGGGATGGTTTCATCGGATATAAAAGAAGAAGCGAAGAAAGATGTCGAACAAGAAGAACAAGAACAGACGTATGAATGACCATGCAGGCTCGCCTGCATGGTTTTTTCATGATACAATAAAGCGAATTTTGAGAAGGAGAAAAAGGAATGAAGTGGATTTATTTTATCGTGATCAATGTGATTGCATTTAGTATGATGGGATTGGATAAACGAAAGGCAAGAAAGAAAAAATGGCGCACGCCAGAAAGTACATTATTTTTAGTAGCAGCGGCTGGAGGAGCACTTGGAGCATGGTTTGGTATGTATGTTTTTCATCATAAAACACATAAGAACCAATTTGTACTTGGGATTCCACTGCTTGTTTTCATTACAATTGGCCTGTTTTTTGTTGTATGAAAAATGAGAATACAAAGTGTGTCGAAAAAAATGCAGTTTCAATATTGGAAAAATTCATATAAGGCAACGTATAATGGAGAGAAAAAGAGAAGAGGGGAAAAGGGAAGATGGAGAGTCAAAAAGCACTGCAAAGAAAAGGAATTATATATGCGGCTGGTGCTTATACGATGTGGGGAATCCTACCGATTTATTGGAAATGGGTAGAAGAAGTTCCTGCTGAGGAAATATTGGCACATCGCATCGTTTGGGCTTTTGTTTTTATGTTAATCGTTCTTGGTGTATCAAAGCGCTTTGGACAATTTTTGAGTGAACTACTGAAACTTTTTACACGACCTAAATTGTTCATCTCGTTAACAATTGCTTCTATTTTAATTAGTGGAAACTGGTTTGTGTACATATGGGCGGTTAATCATGATCATATTATTGAAGCCAGTCTTGGTTATTATATTAACCCGCTAGTAAGTATTTTACTTGGAACAGTTGTTTTAAAAGAGAAGCTAAATTTTTGGCAATATGTTGCTGTTGGGCTAGCTGGAGTAGGGGTAGTGATTTTAACGGTTCGATACGGTGAAATTCCATGGATTGCACTTTCGCTTGCATTTACATTTGGTTTATATGGTTTAACGAAAAAATTATTGAATTATGATGCAATGAATGGCTTGACGTTGGAAACAATGCTCGTTACACCGATTGCTGCTATCTATTTATTTATGGTTGGAGCGCATGGATTCGGTTCGTTTGGATCGATTTCTGTAGTGGCAACATTACTTTTAATGGGAGCCGGAGCTGTTACAGCGTTGCCACTTTTTTACTTTGCTAAGGGAGCGCAAAGGATTCCACTGTATATGATAGGATTTCTGCAATATATTGCACCAACAATCAATCTTATTTTAGGTATTTTTATTTTCCATGAGCATTTTACGCCTGCTCATATTATGGCATTTTCATTTATTTGGATTGCATTATTTATATTTTCTATCGCAAAAACAAAGTTTTTACTAAAAAAACAGCCTAAGTTTTTAAAAAATAAATCAGCAAAGTATCATAATGCGTAGTATTTTCTGCGCATTTTTTCTTTATACTTATAGTATGGAGTTTCCATTATAGTAAGTGGGGAGATGGAAATGTGGAAACAATTCTACATAATGAACCGCTTATGGCCGCTGTATTATCGTGGTTTTTAGCACAATTCACGAAAGTAATTTTTAAACTAGTTAAGACAAGAGAATTTGATTTTGCCCAATTCTTTGCTTCTGGCGGTATGCCAAGTTCTCATTCTTCAACAGTTACTGCCTTAGCAACAGGTGTTGGAATTGTGGAAGGGATATCGAGTGCCGTGTTTGCTGTCGCAGTGATTTTCGCCATTATTGTTATGTATGACGCTTCTGGAGTCAGGCTTGCCGTAAGTAAACAGGCGAAGATTTTAAATGATTTTTTTCATGGGAGACAGACGAATTATAAAAAATTAAATGAACTTGTCGGTCATACACCTTATCAAGTTGTTGTAGGTGCTATTTTAGGAATCGTTGTCGGAATTTGGTACTGTATGTAAGCAGAATGTGTATGTTACATGTTCTGCTTTTTTGTTTTATACATAATTGTTATAAATTGTGAATATCGTGTATGGATTTCGAAAAGGCAGGTGAAGAGGGTGTTATTATACGGAAAAGTGTGTAAAGAAATAGAACGGAAAATCACTGCGCTTCATACAATGCAACAGCAAGATGGTGCATGGCGCTTTTGTTTTGAAGGATCGCCATTAACAGATTGTCATATGATTTTTTTACTTCGATTATTAGAAAAGGAAGAAGAAATAGAGCCGTTTGTAGCAAGGTTAATGTCTTTACAAACAAATGAAGGAACTTGGAAGTTATATGAAGATGACCGTGCTGGAAACGTATCTACTACGATTCAAGTATATGCGGCGTTACTTGCATCTGGCATGTATACGAAAGAAGACATCAATATGAAGCGTGCCGAAGTTTTTATTCAAGAAAGAGGAGGGATTGCACGTTCTCATTTTATGACGAAATTTTTATTAGCACTTCACGGAGGATATGGATATCCTAGAATGTTTTATTTTCCAACTCCTATTTTATTCTTACCTGAAGATTCCCCACTTAGCATATTTGAGCTCAGTAGTTCTGCACGTATTCATCTTATGCCAATGATGATTTGTATGAACAAAAGATTTACTGTATCAAAAAACATACTTCCAAATTTAGATCATATTTCAGGAAACAGTAAGTCTGAATGGTTTCGGGAGGACCGCTCATCATTATTTGAAACGATTCTTGGAGAAGTGAAAAAATTTGTAACGTATCCTTTATCTCTTCATCATAAAGGGGACAAGGAAGTAGAGCGCTTTATGATCGAGAGGATTGACAGAAATGGTACATTATATAGCTATGCGAGCGCTACATTTTATATGATTTATGCACTTCTTGCGCTAGGACATCACATTCAATCTCCCCTTATTCAACAAGCAGTCGCAGGACTCCGAACATACAAATGGAATATGGAAGCGGGCATTCATTTACAAAACTCTCCATCTACCGTATGGGACACGGCTTTACTAAGCTATGCATTACAAGAAGCGAATGTAAATGAGAGCACACATATGATTCAAACAGCAACAGAATATATATTGCAAAGACAACAGCATGAAAAGAAAGACTGGAGTTTGCATGCACCTACACTTTCTCCTGGAGGATGGGGGTTTTCAGATGTGAATACAACAATTCCAGACGTTGATGATACAACTGCTGCTTTAAGAGCGTTAGCACGAAGCCGAAAAAGAAATAGAAGAATAGAGGAGGCTTGGAAAAAAGGAGTGAACTGGGTTAAAGGATTACAAAATAAAGACGGAGGATGGGCTGCTTTTGAAAAGGGGGTAACAAATCGGTTTCTGACACATTTACCATTAGAAAATGCTGGTGATATGATGACAGATCCTTCTACTGCCGATATTACAGGGCGGGTTTTGGAGTTTTTTGGGACGTATGCTCCTCATGAATTACAAGATCATCAAAAGAACCGAGCGATTACATGGCTAATGAATGCGCAAGAGAACAATGGATCATGGTACGGAAAATGGGGGATCAGTTATATATATGGTACGTGGGCTGCTCTTACAGGATTGCGAGCTGTTGGAGTTGCGAATACACATCCAGCTTTAAAAAAGGCAATTATATGGTTAGAACGTATACAACATCGCGATGGAGGATGGGGAGAATCTTGCCGAAGTAGTATAGAAAAGAGATTTGTTCCACTATCCTTTAGTACTCCTTCCCAGACTGCATGGGCGATTGATGCTCTTATTGCTTATTATGATAAAGAAACACCAGCCATTCGAAAAGGAATTTCTTATTTATTAGAGCGCCCTACGAGTCATCAAGAATATCCTACAGGAACAGGATTACCAAATGGATTTTATATTCGTTATCATAGTTATTCTTATATATATCCATTACTTACATTTGCACATTATATAAACAAATACCGAAAATAAACCGAGAGTATTTCTCGGTTTATTTTCGTGGGTAGTAGGTCCCAATTGAAAAGAATGAAAGATAGGATTTATTTTTTTGTCGATTGGCGTTTTTGGCGTGCATCGGCGGCGGCTGCACGCGCGTTTGCTTCTAGGTCATCATGGTCAGCTAGTTCACGAGAGAACTCAACATCAATACCATCAGAAACTTGTTTCTTATTTTCGTTTTGTTTGTTCATTTGACACAATCTCCTTGTGCATTATGCTATGTTTCGGTTTTAGTTTGACACAAACAGACTTTTTTATACAAAAAGGATTTGGAATTACTTGTAATGCTATTTGTCTAGGATTTATAAATACGATATGATGAAAACTATACCGGATAAAGTGAAGAACGGAATTCCAGTTGGTCGGATTAGAACCCTTCAATATATTGGAAATGCAGCTGCATGTTTAGCGTTAAATTATGCTCTCTATATTACAGAATGTTAGCGGTAGCTTGCATGTGTGAAATAACTTTTTATGTTTACATAACATGAAAGAGCCTAGCCGTATTTGGCTAGGCTCTTTCATTAGTTTAAGTTCACCCAAACGCTTTTTACTTCTGTATAGTTATCTAGTGCATATGATCCCATTTCACGGCCTAAACCAGATTGTTTATATCCACCGAATGGAGATGCTGCATCAAAGACATTATAACAGTTTACCCAAACGGTTCCTGCACGAACTTTACTTGCGATATAGTGTGCATTTTTAATATTTTCTGTCCAAACGCCAGCAGCTAAACCAAAGGAAGATTTATTTGCACGTTCAATTACTTCATCGATATCGTTAAACGGTAATGCTGAAATAACAGGACCGAAAATCTCCTCTTTTGCAATGGTCATTTCGTCATTTACGTCAGCAAACACAGTTGGGGCCACGAAATAGCCTTTATCGAATGGTTTATTGCCTCCGCAAAGCACCTCAGCGCCTTCTTCAATCCCTTTTTCAATGTAGCCCATAACCCGTTGTTGCTGCTCTTCAGAAACGAGAGGTCCGATTGTTGTTTCCGGATCTAACCCTGCACCTTGTGTTAAATTTTTTGAATAAAGGACAAGGTCAGCCATAACATTATCGTACATTTTTTTCGGGATAAATAAGCGCGATCCAGCGCAGCATACTTGTCCTTGGTTAAACATAACACCCGACAGTGCTGCAGGAATTGCGCGAGATAAATCAGCATCTGGTAAAATGATATTTGGTGATTTCCCACCAAGCTCTAATGTTACGCGCTTTAACGTTTCAGAGGCTTGTCTCATAATCTGTTTACCAACAGGAGTTGACCCTGTAAATGCAATTTTATCAACGAAAGGATGATTTACAAGAGCTTGTCCAGCAGTTTCTCCAAATCCTGGAACGATGTTGACTACACCTTTTGGAAATCCAGCTTCTTCAAATAATTCGGCTAAATATAGAGCGGATAGCGGAGTCTGTTCAGCGGGCTTCAGTACAATTGTACAGCCTGTCGCCAGAGCAGCTCCCATTTTCCACATGGCCATAAGGAGAGGGAAATTCCATGGGATAATTTGTCCAACAACACCAACTGCTTCATGGCGTGTATAGTTAAAGTATTCGCCGGATACTGGGATGGTTTGTCCGACAATTTTTGTAGCCCAACCGGCATAATAACGCATATGCTCAATAGCAAGCGGAATATCTGCCGCTAATGTTTCACGGATCGGCTTACCGTTATCTAATGTTTCAAGCTGAGCTAACTCATTTTTATGTTCTTCCATTAAGTCTGCAAGTTTGTACATCAAGCGACTGCGCTCTGCCCCGCTCATACGTGACCAAGGCCCTTCATCAAAAGCTTGTCTTGCAGCCATTACAGCTTTATGAATATCTTCACGACCAGCTTCTGATACGATTGCAAGTGTCTCACCAGTTGCTGGGTTCGGTGTTTTAAATGTTTTTCCGGATACGCTTTCAACAAACGTTCCGTTCACGTATAACTTTTTTGTTCCTTGAAGAAACTGTTCAACCTTTTCATGAAGATTTACAGCTAATTGACTCATTGCATAACCCCCTTGAAAATATATTGTAAACGCAGTACGAGACAGCGTTTATCCCTGTAACAAGGTTGTAAAGAACAAGTTGAAAGACCTCTAATTTCAATCATAAATAATAAAGACTGAAAATTCAAATTTCATTTCTGTTACAATTGTAAAAAATATGTAATGAATACATGATTTTTACATCATGATACAAATTCTTGCTTGTTTTTACTTTCTAGTAGGAAAAATGGGAAAAAGAATGGTACAATTATACCTCGTGAGAGGAGGGAGACAATGAAACATGATCATGAAGATTCGCGTTTTCGGTTTGCTCATAAGGAAGCGTTAATCGGTCTAGGTCTTGCTTGTATAAATTTCGTTATATGGTATGGGTTTGCTTATGGACTAGGAAGTAAAGATCCGAGTGAATATACATATATATTCGGTTTTCCAGCTTGGTTTTTTTATAGCTGTATCGTTGGATTTCTTATCATGGTTGTCCTGTTAAGTTTAGTTGTACGCTTTGTATTTCAAGATATTCCACTCGATGAGGAAGAAAAAAGTGAGGAATGATAGATGAATTGGTATGTAATAATTCCAATGATAATTTCTTTTATCATTGTATTTTTAATCGGTGTATATGCGTCACGGCGTGTACAAGCGACAGCGCATCATAAATTTTTGCAAGAATACTTTCTTGGTGGACGTGAACTTGGCGGATTATTATTAGCAATGACAATGATTGCGACATATGGTAGTGCAAGCAGTTTTATTGGGGGGCCTGGTATTGCTTACAATATGGGACTTGGATGGGTACTACTATCTGCGATTCAAATAGTCACCGGCTATATTGTATTAACGGTTCTTGGTAAAAAATTTGCTATTATTGCGCGCAAAATGGAAGCCATTACACTAATCGATTATTTAAAAGGGCGATATAATCATAAAGGTGTTGTCATTTTATCGGCATTATGTATTATTATTTTTTTATTTTCTGCAACTGTAGCCCAGTGGGTTGGCGGCGGACGGTTAATAGAATCGTTAACGGGACTTTCCTATACAACATCGTTATTTTTGTTTACATTTTCTGTTCTTGTGTATGTTTTAATCGGTGGATTTCGAGCAGTTGCATTATCCGATACATTACTAGGAATCATTATGTTAGTGGGCACAACAATTATTTTAATTGCAACAGTAATCGCTGGGGGCGGAATTGAAAATATTATGCATGAACTTGTGCAAATAAATCCGAAGTTAATTACACCATTTGGAGCAGACGGCAGTTTAACGAAAACATATGTGACATCATTTTGGATTTTAATTGGGGTTGGAGTAGTTGGGTTACCGCAAATTAGCGTACGTGCCATGTCTTATAAAAATTCAAAAGCGATGCATCAAGCATTAATCATTGGTACTGTTGTTGTAGGAACGATTATGATTGGCATGCATTTAACGGGTGTATTTGCTCGCGTTGTACTTCCAGGCATAGATGTGCCTGATAAGGTGATGCCACTTTTAGCAATGGAAGTATTGCCACCTTGGCTTGCAGGAATCTTTTTAGCAGCACCAATGGCGGCGATTATGTCTACGGTGAATTCGCTCTTATTACTTGTGAGTTCGTCTATCATTAAGGATATATACGTAAATTACATAAATGAAAAAGCTACAGATAAAGCGATTAAAACAGGGAGTCTATGGATTACAGGAATCGTTGGCTTATTTGTTTATACAGCAGCGATTAAGCCACCAGACTTCTTAATTTGGTTAAATTTATTTTCTTTTGGTGGTTTAGAAGCAGCGTTTATTTGGCCGATTGTTTTAGGATTATATTGGAGAAAAGGAAATGCGGTTGGTGCTTTTACATCTATAATCGTTGGAGTAGGATCTTATATGATCATTCACCTTTGGTTCCCCAATCCATTCCAAATTCATACGGTAGTATTTCCAATTTGTTTTGCGCTAATAGCTTACATACTTGGCAGCATTATGACAATGAAAAAAGAATAATAAGAAAAACGCGGTGTTTACAAAAAACACTGCGTTTTTTTATGAGAAAATAAACTTTTTCATTCTGTAATTTTTTTCTATTCATAAATTAATAACAACTGATAGGATGGAGTTGAAGTTTATGAAGAAAGTACTGTTTTTAGGAGATCCAGGAATTGATGATTCGTTAGCGATTATGTATGGGTTGTTGCATCCTGATATTGATATTGTCGGTGTTGTGACAGGATATGGAAATGTATCGCAAGAACAAGCGACGAGTAATGCGGCCTACTTATTACACTTAGCTGGGCGGGAAGATATTCCGGTTATTAAAGGAGCAATGATTCCACTGTCAGGAGAATTTACAACGTACTATCCAGAAATTCATGGTGCAGAAGGAATGGGGCCTATTCGTCCTCCAAAAAGCATTTCACCAAATGTGAAACCTTTTTGTGAATTTTTTTCTATTTTGGAAAAGTACAAAGGAGAAATTATTATTGTTGATGCTGGGAGATCAACAACGTTAGCAACAGCTTTTATTTTAGAAAAAACGCTTATGCAATATGTGAAAGAGTACTATATAATGGGCGGAGCCTTCTTAATGCCAGGGAATGTTACGCCGGTTGCTGAGGCAAATTTTCATGGAGACGCAATTGCTTCGCAGCTTGTTATGCAAAATGCAAAAAACGTAACATTAATACCGCTTAATGTTACCTCGGAAGCGATTATAACGCCAGAGACAGTAAAATATCTTGCGAAGCATTCAAAAACTGGTTTTCATACATTAATTGAACCGATTTTTACGTATTATTATAAAGCATATAAAAAGTTGAATCCGAAAATAACGGGAAGTCCGGTTCATGATGTTGTAACCATGATGGCGGCAGCTAATCCTTCTCTTTTAGACTATGTATATCGCCGCGTTACGGTGGATACAGTTGGAATTGCAAAAGGGGAAAGTATTGCGGACTTTCGGCCACAGCCCGATGCGAAGGCGCTAAAAAATTGGGTGAGAATTGGTTGGTCGTTGCACTATAAAAAATTTCTTAAGGATTTCGTTAGAATTATGACATAGACATAATAGCGGCATACAAGTTAAAATAATAGAGACGACTTATTGATTAGTCGTCTCTATTATTTTGACTATGAATATATAAAATAGAGAAAAGATATACAAGTAGGAGAGGAATTTCACTTGAAGAAAGTTATAGTTTGTGCAGGAATTGTGGCCGTTTTGATGTTGTTAGTATCAGGTAACTTTTTAGCGAAAAAAGTTTGGAGCTCCAATAATGATGATGCACAGTATATTGCTTCATTTGTTGAAGAACATAAAGATGAAAAAAACAGCGCTTTACTCATAAAGCGAAATGATAAAGTTGTGTACTCTGTAAATCCAGATGTTGTCTTACCGGTGGCAAGTACAATGAAATTAATTGTTGCTCTTGAATTTACAAAACAAGTGACAGAAGGGAAAATTGATCCAAATAGCTATGTTTCCATTCATGATGTGAACCGTTATTATGTACCAAATACAGATGGTGGTGCTCAGGAACGATGGCAAAAATATTTGCAAAGAAAAGGAAAAATAGATGAAAATGCAGTTTCTTTAGAAGAAGTAGCAAGAGGGATGATGAAATTTAGTTCCAATGCGAATGCGGAATACTTGATGGAAAAGCTTGGATTAGACAATGTGAACCAAAATTTAAAAAACTTAGCACTTCCTTCACATGAACCGTTATTTCCAATTGTTTCGTCTTTGTATATTCCAGGATATTTGCATAAAGAGTTACACGTTCCTAAATATCAAATAGAGAAAAAGTTAAAAGAAATGTCTCAAGAGCAATATCGTCACTATGCAATGGTGATTCATGAGCGTTTGAAAAACAAGGGTCCGATGTTACAAAAAGAAATTCCGCTATATTTAGAAGAGCGATATGATAAGATATGGTCCGATCGTTTGCCAGCTGCTTCGGCAAATGACTATATGATTTTGTTACAAAAGGCAAATCATAAGACAGGTTTTGAAAAGGCTGAGGCAAAAGAATGGGCGAATCTTGTAGAGACAGATATGAGTACGAAAAAGTACCGTAAAATATTCAGGCATGCTGGACAAAAAAATGGTTATACACCATGGACATTAGCAAAAGCTGTTTATGCTACAGATAAGTTTGGGAATTGTACGGAAATTGTGTTTTTAGCAAATCATTTAAATGAAGATGATAGTGCGGAATTGCGCAAGCATTTACGAAATTTACATTTTCAAATTTTACAAAATGAGAAATATAATGCGACTGTTATTAAATAAACCGGGTGCAATATGCACCTGGTTTATTTTTGTACAAGCACCTTTTTATATTTACTGGGTATGATGGGGAGTAATAGCTCTTAACGAAGGGGGAGAGAATGAAGCAAATGAAAGAGGAATTTATAGAGGAAGAAGGCATTGAGTTCCCTGGAAAGACCTATATGAATTGCGTGTTGAAACATGTGTTTGAGTTTCAAAAGGACCATTTGTTATATGATATGTTTATGGTTCACAGAGCTCATATCATTATGTTAATAGAGGAAAAAATAATAAGTTTACAAGAGGGAAAAGAGATTTTAACAGCAGTCGAGAAAGTCGCACAAATTCCGAAAGACGAGCTACATTACAATTCGAAATATGAAGATCTTTTCTTTTTAATCGAACATTTCATCATAAAAGAAGCAGATGACAATACGATTAGTAATATGCATATTGGCAGAAGCAGGAATGATATGGGAGTGACAATGTACCGGCTGAGTTTACGTCGTTATTTATTACGTTTTATGGAGCATTTTATGTTATTACAGGAAAGTATATTGCAAGTTGCGTATAATCATATCGATACAATTATGCCTGCTTATACGCATACACAACCAGCTCAACCAACAACATTTGGTCATTATATGGTAGCTGTTTATGATGTGATGGAACGAGATTTGGAGAGAATTTGGAAAACATATCATTTCTTGAATAGTTCACCAATGGGAGCAGCGGCTCTTTCTACAACGAGTTTTCCGATTAATAGGAAAAGAGTAGCTGAGTTACTTGGTTTTTCAAGCGTGATTGAAAACTCTTATGATGCAGTTGCGGGTGCTGATTATTTGTTAGAAGTGAGCTCTTTACTCATGGTGACAATGACGAATATGGGTAGATGGATACATGATTTCTTACTGCTTGCAACGAAAGAATATAACGGTATCACGGTTGCGAATCCATATGTGCAAATTAGTAGCATTATGCTGCAAAAACGTAATCCGGTATCGATTGAACACGCTCGTGCTCTTACTAGTAGCGCGATAGGAGAAGCCTTTACAGTCTTTCAAATGATCCATAATACGCCGTTTGGCGATATTGTAGATACAGAGGATGCTTTACAACCGTATTTATATGAGGGAATGGAAAAAGCAATTCGTGTATTTTGTACGATGAATGCAGTCGTTCGAACAATGAAGGTAGAGGAGAAAGTTTTAAAAGATCGAACATTTCAGCACGCTATTACTATTACAGATTTGGCAGACACATTAACAAAGAATTATCATATTCCTTTTCGTCTTGCTCATCATGCTGCAAGTGAAGTTGCAAAAATGTCTTTGAAACAAAGCAAAGAATTGCATGAATTAGAGCTAGGAGAAGTAAACGTATACTTACAAAAGCAATTTAACATAAAGCTTTCAAAGGAAGAGTGGGAAAATAGTATATCGCCAGAAGTATTTGTAAAGAAACGAATTGTATATGGAGGACCAAGTCATCAAGAGATGAAGCGTATGATTTTAAAAAGAAGAACAGCATTTGAGCAAGCAGAAAAGAGTTTTGAAAGAGAAAAACAGCGCATTTTTAAAGTAGAGAAAGAAACAATGCAACTTGTTACAGACATTATCGGATTGTAAAATAATATTTTTATATACAGACTTAGCAATAGATTAAGACATTGGATAGGAACGAATAATGGAATCAGTATGACTATTTTTAGAACCGATTAAGTGAAAATAGTAAAAACTACGAAGATAGCCTGCTAAGAAATGATGGTTATATTGGCGTTCTTATAACGAAGTAAGTGGAGGAATTCAAATCGTAAATAAAAAAGCTCGTTTATAAGCGAGCTTTTTTGTTATGAACGTGTTATTCATCAATACGAATAACGCCGCCTTGTTTGAAGTTTGCGGTTTCTAATAGATTGACAACCGCTTTAGCAACATATTCAGGTGAAAGTAATTTCCCTTCTTCTTTTAAGGTAATAAAGCGATCTAAATTTGTAAAATCTTCTTTGTTTGTTTGACGAATTTGTTTTTGCATATTTGTATCGACAACACCAGGCGCAAAGGCGATAATTTTGACGGGAAATTCTTTTTCAGCTTCTTCTGTAGCAACGCATTGTGTAAACATATTGATACCAGCTTTTGTTGTACAATAAGCTCCCCAACCAAAATAAGGATTTTTCCCAGCGCCTGAAGAAATGTTAATCACACGTTTATCAACTTTCCAATTCTTTGTATGTTTCATAAAAGTAGAAGTAAGAATCATAGGCGCAATTAAATTAATTTGCACATTGGCGATTAATTGTTCACTTTCCGATTTTTCAATTGGCTTCACAGGTGCAAGTATACCAGCGTTATTAATCAAATGAATAGATGAAACATCTTCTAATTCGATAGAGGACAAGATTGTTTCAAAATCTGATTCTAATTGATGAACATTTTGAAGATCCATCGGATGAAAGGATAAAGAACCTCCTGTTTGATTTGCTATTTCAACAAGATGTTCATTTGGTCTTCTAGAAATACAAATGAGCTTTGTATGTTCCTTTAATAATTGTGTAGCAATGGCTTCACCTAAACCTTGTGAAGTACCTGTTATAATCACGTAGCGCATTTTGTATGGAACTCCTCTCTTATGTATAGAATTTTTAGGACAATGTACGTTTTATAGTTTGTCTTCATTTTATAGTATAGAGCATTTTTTATCTTAGAGGAAAGGAGAGGATATAGTGCCTTTTATCAATCGCTTTACAACAACAGTTCCTGGTGCAGCTACATTTACAGGGAACACACTTGGTTTAAGCCCACTCTCGCCAGCGCCTAACAATAATTTTGGTACAATAGATGTATTTACAACAGTCGATACAACTTTGCAGATTCCAGGTTTTCCGGCAGGAACAACAGATGATTGGAGAAAAAATTCTTCGAGTGCAATTTTAAATATTCCAACGGGCAGTCATATTTTATATGCAGAACTCATTTGGGCAGGAACATATAGGACTGATACTGAGGATGTTTCCGCATTTTTAGATGATGCTATTACCTTTGTGACACCTTTTGAGGAAGTGTTGATTACTCCTGATCCAGCAACGGCTCAGCAAGGTTCAGTAGGAAATCAATTTTATTATGTTCGCTCAGCTGATGTAACCGCTTTTGTTACTGATGGTGGAACATATACGACGGGACGTGTTCCGGCAGCAAGAGTATCCGTTGATGCGACGGTTAGTCGTTCAGCGGGATGGACACTTCAAGTGGTCTATCAAAATAGTACTTTACCACTTCGTAATCTCTCTGTTTATACCGGACAAGAAATTATTGAAGCTGTATCTCCACCAGTTGATACTACTATTTCAGGATTTGCAACCCCTGCAACAGGAACTGTTACAGGAAGGGTGCTTGTTACTGCACAAGAAGGGGATTCTAATATTATTGGAGACCAGCTGCGCTTTGGGCCAGATGCTAATAGTACAGTTGCATTGTCGTGGCGAAGAAATCCAGCTAATAATTTTTTTCAATCCCAAATTTGTAATGATAGAGGAGAATTAGATCGAACTGGTACTTTTGGGGATTTAAATCAGCCGTTAGGAAGAGCGGTAGAGATGAGAAGACAAGGATGGGACATTACAAATGTAGATGCATCAGCAGCTTTAGTGAATAATCAAACATCGGCAGTGGTTCGTTTTGTTACGAATGGAGATGGATATGCTACTGCTGGTTTTGGTGTTCAAATAGATGCGACGGGTCCTATTATTAACCCAGTCAAATCTGTTGATAAAACAAGTGCTATAGTAGGAGAACTTCTCACATATATGATTACAGTTTTAAATACCGGTACGGGAGATGCAGAAAATGTTATATTGCAAGACGATATACCGATTGGAACAACATTTGTTCCTGGCAGTGTAACGGTAGAAGGAGTAACACTGCCAAATGCCAATCCATCGACTGGTATTCAGCTAGGAGAAATACCAGTCGATGGCACGACACGAATTGTGACGTTTCAAGTAAGAATTACTAATTTTCCAGATTCGAATACGATTTTGAATCGAGCGATGGTATCTTATCAATTTCAACCTTTCGTAGGAAGTCCGTTTATTACAAGTACAGCTTCTTCCAATATAGTAGAGACGACGCAAGGGAATTTTGTTGATTTACAGTTACAAAAGTTTGTCGATATACCAATAGCAACAATCAATGATGTATTAACATATACAGTGAATATTGAGAATAATGGAAATACAACTGCAAACAATGTAATCTTTGTTGACAGTATACCGAGCGGAGCGATATTTGTTGCAAATAGTGTAACGATCAATGGCATAGCGCAGCCAGGTGCTAATCCTGCTAATAGTATCAATCTTGGAAGTATTAATCCCTCCCAAACGATTGTTGTTCGCTTTCAAGTGAGAGTAACATCCACACCTTTTCCAAATCCAATTCCCAATCGAGCGAGTGTAATTTTTAATTTTATCGAAACACCCGGTCAGGAGCCTATTTCAGGTCAGGCCACAAGTAACACAGTGTTCACTACAATTATGATAGGTGATATAAGAGCGAGAAAAACGGTAGATAAAAGTTTTGCAACAATTAACGATATTCTTACGTATACAGTTACAGTTGAAAATATAGGGAATACGACAGCAACCAATATCATGTTTCACGACACAATCCCATCTGGAACAACTTTTATCCAAAATAGTGTAACAATCGATGGAATTTCACAACCAGGAGTAAATCCAGAGACTGGCTTTACGATTGCTAATATTTCTGCTGGGGGGAATAGGAGAATTACCTTTCAAGTTCAAATTGTATCACCCCCATCCGGTGATACGGTCATAAATACGGGGAATGTAACGGCTCGTTTTATCATTGACCCGAATCGACCACCAATTACGATTAATAGACAAACGAATACAGTAATAACACAAATTAATGCTGGAGAATTAAATGTAGTGAAAGAAGTAAGCACAAATCAAGCGGCAGTAGGGGATACATTAACATATACGATTGCAGTTCAAAATACAGGTAATATTCCATTAACAAATGTGTTCTTTCAAGATACGGTGTCTACAGCGGTTTCGTTTGTTGAAAACTCTGTCACGATAAAGGGAGTCGCGCAAAGCGGCCTTAATCCAATTGGCGGATTTCCTCTTCCTGAAATTCCAGCAGGTCAATCGGTTGTGATTACATTTCAAGTATTTATTGAACAAAATCCCGAAAATGAAGAGATTTTAAATCAAGCAAATGTAACGGCTCGTTTTCAAATTGATCCCAATGAACCGCCTGTTACAGTTTCAGTTACGAGTAATATCGTGAATACGACAGTGCAAACAGGAAACTTTGAAGTGATAAAGTCTGTGAATACAGAGGTAGCAACAGTAGGAGATATTTTAACGTATACGATTGACGTGATAAATACTGGCAGTGTGCCGGCGATGAACGTATTGTTTCAAGATTCGATCCCACAAGGGACACTATTTATTGAAAATAGTGTATTTGTTAATAATGTATTACAAGAAGGTGCCGATCCAGAAACAGGGATTTCATTAAGTGACTTCCTAGCTGGAGAGAGTGTGGTCATTACATTTGAAGTGTTAATTGTCGAAATGCCATTAGGAAATAATGTTATAAATGAAGCGAATATTACAGGAGACTTTCTTCTAAACCCAACAGAGCCACCTATTACAGTAATTACATCGAGTAATACAGTTGTGACAGCTGTAAATTCAGCAGGATTGAATGTTAGAAAAAGCGTTAATACAAATGAGGCTGGAGTAGGGGACATATTAACATATACGGTTCGTATCCAAAATAATGGTACCGTATTAGCGACGAATGTTTCCTTTCTTGATCCGATACCAGCTGAAACAACATTTGTGCCAAATAGTGTCGTAATCAATGGGGTGCCGCAGCCAGGGTTAGACCCAACCATTGGTTTTTCACTTGAAAGTATTCCTGTTGGATCAATGGTAACTGTAACATTCCAAGTGATTGTTACAAGTGTACCTGTTAATAGAGTGTTACCAAATAACGCAAATATTACAGCGAGCTTTCAAGTAAGCCCTTTGCAACCGCCAATTACAATTGTGACGATTAGTAATATCGTTGTGACACGGGTAAATATAGGTGCAATTCAAGTGATAAAGAATGTAAATACAAGTGAAGCTGGGATAGGTGATACGTTAACATATACGATTCTTATCCAAAATACAGGAAATGTTCCGGCAACAAACATTATGTTTCAAGATTTGATTCCAGATGGAGCGCTGTTTGTTGCAAATAGTGTCACAATCAATGGAGCGTTGCAGCCGGAATTAGATCCAACTGTAGGTTTTGCGCTGCCGGATATTCCAATAAGGGAAACAGCAACTGTTACGTTTCAAGTTACTGTAATGAGTATTCCAAATGGTAGAAATATCGTGAATCAAGCAAATGTAACGGCGAGTTTTCTTATCAATCCAGATCAGCCTCCTATTACGACGACTATGGATAGTAACTTTGTTGTGACACAAATCAATTTAGCGCAGCTAGATATACAAAAATTTGCATCAGTTCAACAAGCAGCACTTGGAGAAACGTACACATATACTGTTGTGATACGAAATAATGGTACCGTTCCAGCGACAAATATTTCTTTCGCCGATACCATGGCTCCGGAGACGACGTTTGTTGCAAATAGTGTAACGATAAATGGGGATTTGCAACCTGGATTCGATCCGAGTATTGGTTTTCCACTTCCTGATATTGCAGCAGAAACATCATTAACGATAACATTCCAAGTTACAGTTGCTGCACCATCTACACGTGGGGTTGTTTTAAATACAGCGACTGCTACAGCAACGTTCATATTAAACCCTTCACAACCTCCTGTTTCTACAACAAGTTCTAGCAATACAACTGTAGTGGATATACATTTACCTCCTCCTGGAGAAGTAACAGCTACTAAAACAGTGAATATGACTGCTGGGACAGTTGGTGATATATTAACGTATACAATACTCATTACAAATGTAGGAATGACGCCTGTTACCGATGTGTTATTTCAAGATACCATTCCAGAGGGGACGACATTTATTTCGGATAGTGTGATAATCGGTGAAAGTGCGCAACCGAATCTAAATCCTGAACAAGGATTTCTAGTGATTTCAGCGTTAGGATCTAGTGAAAGTATTTCTGTTACAGTCCAAGTTACGATTACATCAGTCCCAAGCGAGGAGGTTATATTAAATGAAGCTGATGTAACATTTACTTCCCAACCAAATCCAATGGAACCGCCAATTACGCAAACGATATCAACGAATTTAGTTGCAACATTTATGAATATAGCTGATATTTTTGTATTAAAGGTAGTAGATAAAGAGGTAGCAACGGTTGGAGATATAGTAACGTATGATGTGCTCATTTTTAATATTGGAACAGTACCGGCAACGAATGTTCAATTTCTAGACGCTAGCTCGAGTGGGGTAGAATTTGTTACGGGAAGTGTAGTTATCAATGATATTTCAGAACCAGGGTTAAATCCATTTACAGGCTTCCCACTTCCAGACATTCCAGTAGCTGATGTGGTGCTTGTCACATATCAAGAGAGAGTTACAAGTATACCGGAAGGAAGTACAATTGTTAACGTTGTAGATGTTACTGCTTCATTTGACGTAAGTGCAACGGAACCACCTATTATAGAAACCATCTCTAGTAATACAACCATAACAGAAATAAATGAAGCCGGTTTAAATGTTATAAAAGATGTGAGTCAATCGATCATTGTTGAAGGGAACACTATCACATATACAACGGTCGTGCAAAATGTCGGCACAGTTCCAGCAATGAATATTCAATATCTTGATATATTACCTTCTTCTTTACGTTTTATCTCAGGTAGTGTGCAGATAAATGGTGTGGGTCAATTAGGATTAGACCCAAATAATGGATTTACGCTTCCAAATATAGACCCAGGTGAGAAAGTAGAAGTTACATTTCAAGTAATGGTTGTAGATGTTCCAGAAAGTGGAACAATTGCAAATACTGCAAATGTAACAGGAGAGTTTATTTTAGTACCAGGGGAACCGCCAATCATAGTGAATCAGCCAAGTAATACGGTTCTTATAATAGGAAATAGAGGGAGTTTCCAAGTTATAAAACAAGTGAATGAAGCAGCAGCTCTTGTAGGTGATGTATTAACGTATACAGTGCAAATTATAAATACAGGGACAGTTCTTGCTACCGATGTTCAGTTTATCGATACCATTTCTGCTGAGGCTTCATTCATTCTGGGTAGTGTAACAATAAATGGAGTGCCGCAGACAGATTTGAATCCTATTAATGGTTTTTCTGTCGGAGATATTCCAGATGGAGAAACAGTGGAAATTACGTTTCAAGTAGTCGTTACAGCTGCTCCAGAAACAGAGAGCATTACAAATGAAGCAAATGTAACAGGAAGCTTCACTTTAGTTCCAGAAGAGCCGCCAGTAGTGGTCGAACAACCAAGTAATACGACAATTACAGAAATAAATCTTGGCCGATTTAATCTAATAAAAACAGTGAATAAAGAAGCAACGCGATTAGGAGATACGTTAACATATACAGTGCAAGTAATAAATATAGGAACGGTTCCTGCTACCGACGTCCAGTTTATTGATGTACCATCAGCTGGATTGGTATTTATATTAAATAGCGTTCAGATTAATGATAATTTGGCACCAGGATTGAATCCATTTGAAGGTTTTGTATTACCGAATCTCGATGTAGGAGAAAGTGCTTTCATAACATTTGATGTTACTGTAAATACAATACCATCTTCTAATAGTATAACGAATATTGCGCGTATAACAGGTAATTTCGAACTTGTCCCAGGAGAACCTCCAATAGCGATAACAAATACGAGTAATACAACAATAACACCGGTAAATCGGGGCAGTTTAGATTTATTTAAGGAAGTAGATTATGTAAACGTTGGGGTAGGGGATGTTGTCACATACCGTGTTCGAATATTGAATACAGGAACGGCGGATGCAACGATTGTTCAATTTATCGATCGATTATCTCAAGGTGCAACTTTTGTTCCAAATAGTGTAACAATAAACGGTGTATTACAACCAGAATTGAACCCGATAACAGGGTTTGTCATACCGAATGTCCCAGTAGGCGAAACGGCACTTGTAACATATCAGGCTGAAATTACTAGTTTTCCTGATGGGGGAACAATCGAAAATGTTGCTGATGTATCGGCAGAGTATGTTTTAGTTCCAGAAGAGCCACCTATTATAGTAGAAGATACAAGTAATACAGTAGTTATAACAGTAAATACAGCAATATTATTTATTGCAAAAGGTGCAAACTTTGAAGTAGCAACGGTAGGCGATGTAATTACGTATGCAATTGCTGTTATAAACGATGGAACAGCACTTATCGAAAATGTAATTTTAATAGATCGTATCGATTCAAATACTTTATTTATAAATGGAACTGTAACAGTAAATGATGAGCCGTTACCATTTGCAAATCCAAATACCGGTATTCCGTTAGGAAACTTACAGCCAAATGATGCGGCAATTATTAATTTTCAAGTCGTTGTCATAGGAGGACAGACAAATCCAATCATTACAAATACTGCTACTGTAAATGGACTCGCAACTATAAGTCCAGGTCAACCGCCTGTAGCCGTTGAAGAAGATAGCAATACAGTAGTTATCCCCTTTATTACGCCAAATGTTTCCGCAACTATTGTGAAAATGGCAGATCTGCAAACAGCAACAATAGGAGATGTCGTCACATATACGACAGTCATTACGAATACTGGAGATATAGCGATACAAAATATTCGTTTTCAAGATCTCGTTAGTAATAGTGTTCGATTTATTCCAGGAAGTGTAACAGTAGATGGGGAAGTCTTGCCTAATGTAACTCCAGTATCAGGATTTATTGTTGGGAACTTGAATCCTGGTGAACAGAGAATCATTGCATTCCAAGTTGTAATAGAAGGGCCGCCACAAGGTTCCAATCATTATATCAACCAAGCGAATATTCGTTATGAATATCAAGTCGGTGACATTCTTCCACCAGTAACAGAAATAATAGAAAGTAATGTAGTAGATATTTTATTTGAACCTACAATAGCACAAATTTGTGAAACAAACAGACATTGTTTTAAGAACATTCCATTTAGTTGTTTTCCGTGTAATAAAAAATATATGGATAAATAAGAAGTGAGGTCTCCTAAAGCGAGGAGGCCTTATTCTATATAAAGTATAATCATTTTCCTTTAAAAGAATTATTACCGTTAAACGTTATGAAATCGCTCCATACATGGTTTAACGTGAAGTTTGACAATATAAAATAAAAAAATCTTTACTTTTATACGATTGGTATGATAGTATGAGTTTAAACCATTTTACTTTTAATAATATAGAGATTTAAATGAGCTGTAACTTCAAAGGAGGAAAGCAATGTTAAATCTCCTTTGTGGTTACAGTTTTTTACTGTCTTCGTTATTTTTGTAAAGTGGTTGAAAATCAATATGTACATATAGGTACATTGTAGGAGGATTTTTTCATGCAAAACGGTAAAGTAAAATGGTTTAACGCAGAAAAAGGTTTCGGATTCATCGAAGTTGAAGGCGGAGAAGACGTATTCGTTCATTTCTCAGCAATCCAAGGCGAAGGATTCAAAACATTAGAAGAAGGTCAAGAAGTTACTTTCGAAGTTGAACAAGGTAACCGCGGACCACAAGCTACTAACGTAGTTAAGAAGTAATTGAACTAAAAAGAGAAGGGATTTCCCTTCTCTTTTTTTTGGCATTCGTTAGCTTGTACTCTCATCTATAATAGAGAAAAGCACGATACTTTAATTGTGAGCTACAAGTGGAGAAATCCGTTTTTTAGAACATGCAAAATGTATGTAATGTTTCTTAGTTATAATAATATGTACAATATAAAAAAAGACCTGTATACGGAAACAGGTCTGTCGAAAAATATGTCTATCTCATTATCTATATTTTAACAATTATTATGAAGAAACTCTAGGTTTGTATAGTGAGAAAACTTTTTTAGGAAGCTTTGTTTTCATTTAATAAGTTTCCATATTGTACAGCCTTATTTGCGTTCACTCTTCCATTTTTCCAATAGGTTCCTGTTCCTGGGACTTTATCGGCTGTAGTTTCCATGATTTGGCGAATTTGCCCATTCGTATATCCTTGATTTGCTAGTAATCCTGCAACACCTGCTACATGAGGTGTTGCCATAGATGTACCGCTTAATGAGCGGTACGTACTGCCTTTATAGGTAGAATAAATACTTGATCCAGGTGCCGCTACATCTACCCAACTTCCATAATTTGAAAAATAAGATTTTTGATCATTTTGATCTGTAGATGCTACTGCAATTACTTCAGAGTAATAAGCAGGATAATTTGGTCTTGTGTTTCCATCATTTCCTGCTGCAGCAACAATGACAGCACCTTTGTTCCAAGCATACTGCACAGCCTGTTGTAAGGCAGTTCCTCCATTAGAAGCCCCTAGACTTAAGCTAATCACTTTTGCACCCGCATCAGCAGATTCTCTAATGCCTTTTGCCACAGCATCAAGAGTACCACTTCCTTGATTATCTAGTACGCGTACGGCATATAGAGAGGACTGAGGAGCAACACCTGCGATACCAATATTATTATTTGTAATCGCACCTGCAATACCAGCGCAATGTGTGCCATGCCCATTTCCATCATCCGACTGATTATCATTATCAACGTAATCGTAACCGTATATAACTTTGGATGATAAATCAGGATGGTTCCCTTGTACTCCAGTATCAATAATTGCTATTTTCACACCAGGGTCACTTCTTTGTGCATCCCATGCTTGTGGTGCTTGAATTTTTAATAATCCATATTGATTATTAAAGTAGGGGTCATTAGGAGTCCAAAACGCATAGAAATAATAGTTTGGTTCAGCGTATTCTACATTAGGATTATTTTGATACATTTTTATTTTATCTTTGACAGTACCTTTAGTGAATTTGACAACTTCAAAGCCTAATACATCATCTTTTGACACCACTTCCGCTCCGACTGACTTATGAAATTCTTGAGATTTAGAAAGAGAAGTATGGTCTTTAAATTTTACAATAATCTGGTTTGGTGCGTATTCTTTGGATGAAGGTGCTGCATTGGATGAAGAAGGATTAAAAAAGAAGCAACCAAAAACTAGAGATACAGTAAGCAGTAAAAATTTAATTTTCCTTTTCAATAGCTGTCTCCTCCTTGTTGATTTCTCTTTTTAAAAACACATTCCTTTTCAACTATATAGTTGGGTCCTGCGATTTATGATTAATTATTTGTTTTTGTAAAATTCTTACTAATAGTTCTAGCTATTGTTGTTAGAGTGAAAGTTCAAGGAGTACAATAAATACTAAAGGTTATGTAAAGGTCAGATAATTAAAGAGGGATGAGGCGGATGTAGCGTGAGGGCATTTTTGTACATGAAACAGTCATGAAATAATTAAATAATCTGTATCAATTGATGTTATCTCGACAATTAGTCAAAACGAAAGAACTAAAAAAGAAATCATAGAAGAAAGTGGTCAGACTTTCGATCGGTCAGTAATACAAAAATGTCAAAAATAGGTGGTTTGAATATCCATATTCTTTTTGTGACCACAAAATAGACACGTAAATGTGACCAAAATAAAAGAGCGCTTGTTAATAGCGCTCAGTAAAATATAGTTATATGGAAGCATTTATTCAATGTTAGAACCAAAAATTTGAGTATTGTATGGTCACAAACGTAGTCACACGTATGGAAACATAATTGTTATTTTAAACACTTTAGAAGTCATTTTTTATAAAAGAGTTTTATTCAATCCCGCTCGGATCGTAAGAATACTGCTGCTTATTCTCAATCCGCTCAATCACATCTTGCAACTCATCTGGCTTCAGAAACTCAATCGGAGAAAACCCCTTCTCAAACGTAAGCGTATCAGCTTCAATCATAAGTACGTATCGATCATTTACCTTCGCGATATGTATTTGATCCCCGAAATCAGCAAGCAGAGCCTTTACAGAGATATGATCCGCTTTTACCTTTAATTCCACTTCAGGAGCATGCTCGACAATTTGAGCAGTAGCTTCCATTACTTCTTCTGTTGAAAATTGTTCCATAATTTCACGTTTTGGACTAGCGGCCCATACTTCCATTGCTTGGTCGAATTGTTCACGTTCTTCCGTACCTTCTTCAAATACATCTTCAATTTGATCATATACCATGTCCATTACTTGTGTTTTCATAATTTCAGGCATGGAGCGTTCGTATTCGACAAATTTTAAGAAGTCTTCAAAGTAGCGTGCGTGTGATGCTTGGTGAATTTTTAATTCGCCTATTTCCACCATACCTTCTTCAGGCATGTATGGATATTGAATGGACTTCATATTTTTTGTCGTAATAGCCATTTCGACGTTACGAATTAAAGTAGTTTCATCAGAAATTGATGCGACTTTTGGTTCAAAGTCACATTTCAAAACGAAGACAAATGGGTCATCAAAGTATTTTCGCAATTTTGCCTGTGCAATTAAAAAGACACCGCCTCGAACGGCGCTTGTATCAATATAAGTATAAACGAGTGGTTCGCTCATATCTTTGAAGTCCTCTTTCGTTTCTGCAAATCGAATCCGGTTAAATAAATTGTAATGAGGATTTGAATCTAATTCATGTCCAACCTCGACAATAAATCGACCGATTTTTGTTGGAGCTTGTTCTGTTTTTGCATGGCGTTCCACTTTTCGTTTTGATATTTTTAATAATTCTCCATCAAGAAATTCTTTTAGAGAGCTATTTTCATATTCTTCCGCATCTAATGTTTGGAAGTGCTTATATCGCTTATCTGCTTGTTCTCCTTTTCCTTCTACTTGTATAACATAAAAAGAAAGAAAATTTATTTCGAAATCCATATTTATCACCTTATTTCATTTCGTTAACTCTTATCAGTATAGAGATGGAGAAAACATTCGTCAATTTCACAAAAAGAAACGTTAGTTCGTAGAAAAAGGAAGGGGAGTTCCCTTCCTTTTTCTTTGGTTTGTAGATTAGAAGCCATCTTCAACTGCTGAGAATGGTATGTTCAATCTGTTTTCAACAGTGCGCAAACGTTGATTTAAGCGGTTAAGTCTACGCGTATGGCGTTCTAATGTGTTTTGAAGTTGATTGACCTGCCTATTTAATTGATTAACGCGTTGCTCAAGTTCATTTACTCGTCTTTCTAATTGTCGACCACCACTACCAGGAAATGAAATTGGAATTTGGAATTGTCTATTTGGATCATATGGATCAATTTCTTCTGTTTGCTCTACATATGGCTGATATTGTAGCTGTGGGTCGTATTGCTGTGGATAAGCATAAGGATTATATGAAGCATATGAATTGTAGGGATACATATAACATCCTCCGTTCTTTCAAATTAGGTTAAATTCACCATAATGTATGTGCAAAAGCGGATGGGTGACACGGCAAATACCCATAAAGGGAAATTTGATATGCAGAATGATTATAAAAGAGGATTTTTCGTATGAAAGTCTAAAATATAAATACAGATATATTACATTTGTTTTTCACATATTACATGGTATATACTGGTTACAAACGATAAAGGTTACAATCTTAACAAACTTATGTTTTTTATGCAAATATGTGTAGACATTTTATGAAGAAAAGAGTAATTTTAATAGAGTAGAAATCAAAATGTAATATTTTATAATCATATTGTAAAGTAAGGCAATCATACATACATAAGATAGGAAAAAAAGAGCAAGAAAAGTTGTTGGGGAAAAGGAGAGAGTATATTGTTACGTAAAGCAAAAAGTATTGTAATAGGGGCACTATGTATTGGTGTAGTAAGTGGCTGTGGTACAAAAGTTAGTGATGTAGCGTTAGTCAGCGATATTGGGGGCCATACAGTAGAAGCGAAAACAGACGTCAATGATAGTATTAGTTTAGTAGATGGACGCACAGGAACAGAAGTGAAAAAACTAGATTTATCCAGCTTAGGATACTTTGAAGATGAAAATAAATTTAAAAAAGCAGTAACAAAAATTGCAAGTGAAGTTGGGAAAAGCGTTGATAAAAAAATGGTTCCTTCACGTATGACAAGTGATGGCACATGGCAAGAAGGTAAGCCTTCTTATGAGTTAATGGAAAAAGAATTAGTAGAAAAGTTAATGAATGTCGGTATGTGGGATTCTTCATATCAGTTACCGATTGTTGAGAAAAAACCAGTAGCAACACCAGCTGATGCAAGCGGATCTGGTACGGTTATCGGTCGATATGAAACAAATTTAGGTGGCTCGACTGGTGGAAGAATCGAAAATATTCGTATATCTGCTAATCATATTAGCGGAGTTGTATTAGGAAAAGGAGATCGCTTTTCTTTTAATGCGTTAATTGGAGATACAACACCTGATAAAGGGTATCAATTAGGAAAAGAAATTGTCGATGGGAAATTAGTAGATGGATATGGAGGCGGAGTGTGTCAAACTTCATCCACTTTATATAACGCGGCAGATCAAGCTGGTTTAAAAATGGTAGAGAGAACAACGCATTCTAAAGCAGTTGGATATGTACCAAAGGGAAGAGATGCGACAATAGCCTATCCATATTTAGACTTAGTATTTGAAAATACAAAAGATGTACCTGTAAAACTATATATGGGTGTCGAAGGTGGAAAGCTTGTTGCTGAAGTACGTGCAATGAAGTAAAAATTTGACTATAAACTTGGCCATTCTTTTTAGTATCATACTAAAAAGAATGGCTTTTTATATAAGGAAAATGGTGCACGATGACCAACTAGAACTGGTTAAGGGTCTTGCTGTTTTTTATGCTGATTTTTGATACACTGGTAGGAAAGATATGACGATAGTGACCCGCTTTTCCGTTATATGAATCGGCCTAGAAACTTCTAGTAAAGAAGTTTCTAGCCATACATTTTAGGAGGAAGCATGATGAACTTTATTTTAGAAACTATGGCGTTTGCTGGAATTATATTTATCATTTTAATCTTAAGTGTAAGTAAAACATTAAGAGATGCAAAGAAAAAGAGGCGGAATAAAAATGATAAATGAAATCAGTTTAGAAGAAGGCCCTTGCGTATGGAAAGGGCCTTTTTTGCTATAATTCAATCCAATATCTTCGAACAACATTTCCATTTTCTTCAATGAAATCCTCATCACGACGGCCACCGTTATGTAAAATTGTTTTCTCTGAAGCAATATTCCATTCATCACAAACGATAAGAGCTTTCGTTACACCTAATTCTTTCAGTTTTTCTAAAGAGAGAGTTAATAACTTTTTAGCATATCCTTTTTGTCTTGCGGAGGGGCGAATCCCATATCCGATATGTCCACTAGCATGAAAGAGATGCTCGGTTAAGCCGTGACGAATATTTACCGCGCCAACTATTTTTTGATCAGTTGTCACGAGCCAATACGTTGTGTCAGGGGCCCAACCTGGAGGAAGATTTTTCCCTTCTGCTGCATCGAGTAGCTCTTGAACCATTGTAGGAAAATCGGAAGGATCCTTTTCAATGACCCGAGGAATCATTGTTTCGCCACTATTTTTCCACTCTTGATAAAATTGTAAATATTCTTCTTGTAAATCAACTGTAGGGATGACAAAATCAACATTATTGTAAATAAGCTTTTTTTAGATGTAATATATATAACATTAACATAATTTTTAAAAAAAGGAGGTGTTAGTTGTCTATAAATAAAAAAGAAAGGAGAAATGCAAAATGATATTAGATTTTGATTTTGTTTTAAGAATAGGTGTTGCGGGGTTATTAGGTGCTATGGTTGGGATAGAACGAGAAATTCGTTCGAAAGAAGCAGGATTAAAAACGCATTTTCTTGTAGCGGTAGGCAGCGCACTAATTATGGTTGTTTCCAAATACGCCTTTTCTGATATTATGTTGGAGGAACATATATCACTTGATCCAAGCCGTGTGGCAGCTCAAGTTGTTAGTGGGGTTGGCTTTTTAGGTGCAGGTACAATTATTATTCAAAAACAAGCAGTCAAGGGCTTAACAACTGCTGCTGGCTTATGGGCAACAGCAGGAATTGGTCTGGCAATTGGAGCGGGGATGTATACAGTTGGAATAGGAGCGACGATTCTTGTATTAATTGGTTTAGAAATTGTTAGTCGTATTTTTCGAGTTCAGTTTCTGTTTCCACAACACATTTCAGTAGAAATATGTGTAAATACACAGGAGGCGATACAAAAGATTCTTGAGGTATTGAAAGTCAAAGGAATACAAATGTTAACTTATGAGGTAAATGTAATCAATAAAGAGAAAGAAAGGGAATATAAAGTAAATATACAAACGAAGACTATCTCATCTGATGATAAAAATAAGCTTATTCAAGAATTACAAGAACTTCCTAATATTTCATTTATAAAATTAAAGTCTTAAGTCTGTAGATGAAGGGGGAAGTCATTACCCAAAATAAAAAGGATGGTGCACAACATGTATGTCACTATCCTTTTGTTATTATACGTGATTTTTGTATGATTTCATGTCAAAGAAAGAGATACATAGAAATTATAATTTTACATATCTTCTAGGTAATGAGCATGATTATTATCCATTGACAGATTGCGTCTATACGAAGGTATTCTATTTTTATAGATAAGTATTTATCACATTGAGGCAAGTTAAATATAGAGTTCTGTTTCAAGAATAATCAAGCTGAACCTGATATGAGATTTGTTATATGACATGGAAAATAGAGGGGAAGAACGGGAGGTAAAAACTTGAATTATCCATTTTTTCAGATTATTATATATAAAATAGTTAACTTAATTTAAAATTAAATAATTAATAAAGGAGAGAGGGAGATGGAAGTTACAATAGAGCGCTTAGTGGTGAATTTAAAAGAAATACTTTCTGAGGAGCGAGTCGTAGTTAATATGACAGTAAGAGAACTGCATAGTAAAGACGAATCGTATCATGCGAGTAGTTTACCTGATGTTGTTGTGTTTCCGAAAACGACAGAAGAAGTGAGTCAAATTATGAAATTGGCAAGTCGATACGGAAAGCCTGTTGTACCGTTTGGCGTGGGATCTAGTCTTGAAGGGCACGTGATTCCGTATGAAAAAGGGATTACAATCGATTTCTCTCTTATGAATAAAATACTTGAAGTAAGAGAAAAGGATTTTCTTGTAAAAGTACAACCGGGTGTAACGCGCTCACAGCTTAATAAAGCTTTAAAAAAATATGGTTTGTTTTTTAGCGTCGATCCAGGTGCAGATGCTACGTTAGGCGGGATGGCTGCAACGAATGCGAGTGGAACGACAGCGGTAAAGTACGGAGTTATGCGAGATCAAGTGCGCGATTTAGAAGTCGTTCTTGCAGATGGGACTGTGATACATACTGGTAATTTAGCTGCAAAGTCATCATCAGGTTATCATTTAAATGGTATTTTTGTAGGATCGGAAGGGACACTGGGATGTTTTACAGAATTAACGTTAACAGTATACGGCATACCGGAGCATACGGTAGCAGCAAGAGCATCATTTCCAACGGTAAATGATGCAGTAGAAACCGTTATTCATATTTTACAAGCTAGTATTCCTATTGCGAGAATTGAACTTGTCGATGAACTTTCAATGAAACAGGTGAATCGATATAGTGAAATGAACTATAGAGAAGAACCGACATTATTTTTAGAGTTTCATGGCAATAAAGCAGGATTACATCAGGATGTTGAATTTACGAAAGAGATTGCTGGCGATCATAAATGTAAGGAATTTGCGTTTGAAGTAGAAACGGCAGCGCGTAATAAATTGTGGGATGCAAGACATAATTTAGCATATGCATACATTCATAGTTATCCTGGTAAAAAACTGATGAGTACAGATGTTTGTCTTCCAGTTTCAGAATTAACGGATGCAATACAGTACGCAAGAGAAACATTACATACAACCGGAGTAATTGGTGGCATTCTCGGGCATGTAGGAGATGGGAATTTTCATGTCCTTTTAATGGTAAACCCAAATGATCAAGAAGAAGTGAAAAGTGCAGAGGAAATAAATGAAAAGATTGTTATGTACGCGTTAGAACACGGAGGAACATGTACGGGTGAGCATGGCGTAGGGATTGGGAAGCAAAAATATCAAGAGAAAGAGCATGGACCAGCACTTCTTATTATGCAAAAAATGAAACAGGTCCTTGATCCACAAAATATTTTAAATCCAAATAAAATATTCAAAATGAAGTAGTAGGGGATGATTTGATGAGATTTTTGGAGGGAATGGAATCGAAAAATATTTAGCTGTTTGTCTCGCAATACTTACTTTTCATGGCCCCTGTTTTTTGAGAAAAATGTAAAGGATAGAAGAAGAATAAGAACCTCCGAGAACCGTATATGTTCTCCAGAGGTTCTATTTACCATGTTTAAAGACAACTGTCTCACGTGCCACAAAAAGTACGATAAGGTTGAGCGGAAGGCGCGGGCACTGTAGCGTATTCATATTGTTCAGGTGAATGGGCATAAGGAGCGGAAAGGGCAGCCAGCAGCCGTTCCATTACACGATAATCCTCTTGTTTTACTGCAGCTTCTAATGCCTCTTCGACACGATGGTTTCGCGGAATAATCGCAGGGTTATTATCTCGCATTAGCTGTTGTGAAGACGATTTTGATTCTTCTTGTCTGCTTAATCGTTCTTGCCATTTTTTATTCCAAGATGTAAATGCTTCACTTTTAAAGAAATCAGTATCTTTATTTGTATCGAAAGTTAAAGCAAGGAAAGTATTTGTATAGTCTGCACGATATTTTTCCATCGTATTTAACAGTTCTTCCATTAGTTCTTTATCTGCAGCTTCTTCATTGAATATGCCTAGTTTTGCTCGCATCCCAGCAAGCCAATGCTTCTCGTATAACGGGCCAAATTTTGAAATGGTGTTTTGAGCAATTTGAGCAGCTTGTTCTATATCTGTATGGAGAAGTGGCAATAGAGATTCTGCCAATCGTGCTAAATTCCATACCCCGATATATGGCTGGTTTCCATACGCGTATCGGCCTTGCATGTCAATGGAGCTAAATACGGTTGCTGGATTATATGTATCCATAAAGGCACAAGGGCCATAATCAATCGTTTCTCCACTAATGGTCATATTATCAGTATTCATCACACCGTGAATAAAACCAACAAGTTGCCACTTTGCAATTAAGCTAGCCTGTCGCTTTATTACTTCTTGTAGCAGTGCTAAATACGGTATTTCATGTGATTCAATATGTGGGAAATGACGTTCTATTGTATAGTCAGCCAAACTTTTTAAGTCTTCAATTGAGCGGGTAGCCGCTGCGTATTGGAATGTACCGACACGTATATGGCTACTAGCTACCCGTGTCAAAATGGCGCCTGGTAATTCTGTTTCGCGAAATATGGATTCGCCCGTTGTTGTTACGGCGAGACTGCGAGTGGTCGGAATCCCAAGTGCATACAATGCTTCGCTAATAATATATTCGCGGAGCATTGGCCCGAGTGCAGCGCGTCCATCTCCACGCCGTGAATATGGTGTTCGTCCAGAACCTTTTAACTGAATATCAAATCGTTGGCCAGAAGGTGTAATTTGTTCACTAATTAGTAGTGCACGTCCATCTCCAAGCATGTTAAAATGTCCGAACTGGTGACCTGCATATGCCTGTGCAAGAGGAGAAGCACCTTTAGGGACTTTATTACCAGCAAGTACAGCTACGCCTTCTTCACTTTTCAGCGCCTTCGGGTCTAATCCTAAAGATGTTGCTAAAGAATCGTTAAGAATCACTAACTGTGGTGCGCGTACAGGTGTTGGAAGAAGTTTTGAAAAAAATGATTCCGGTAGACGAGCATAACTATTATCAAAATTCCATCCAGTTTCTTGACGTTTTGTTTTCTTTTCCATTGTATCCCCTTTTCTCATTTTGAATTTGAATTGTTTTTCCAGTTCCTTATAGTTATGTGCAGTATATGTAAAACAATGAGGTGAAAAAACGTTTTTTGTTTATTACGCTACCTATGCACAGTACGACTTCCGTATTAAAAATAGTGAAAAAAAGAAGTGAGATGGGAGTGGAGCTGTCTATAACATCCTTCACTTCATATTGTTCTGATATTTATAGTAACACTTTTAGGCAGGACACTAAAACATAAATCCTTTTTTACTTTTCATTTCTTGTAATCCGTGTGACTTTAGTGCGTATTCAATTATTTTATTAAAAATTTCTTTATACTTGTATCCTCTTGTCACTTTTGTGAACTGATACTCATTCATAACTTGTATAAAAATTTACATAATTGATAAAGGAGCATCTTTATACTTGATAGTATCTGATCATACATAAGATTATGATTCCTTCTAATTATAATGATGGGATTATAATAATTAATTATATAGATAACTAATTATCTGCATAGAAGAAAAATATATGCAATTATTCATATTTGTATGCTTTGTCTAAAAAATCATTGTATATTTAGTTATGCAATTTTATTTTGATATATTACTAATATTGAAAGGAGAAACAAAGATGAAGAAAACAGTTGTTACATTGCTGACTGCTGGTGCAGTTTTAGGGGCACCATTTTCAACTGCTTTTGCAGAAGAACAAGCGTCACAACAAAAAATTATGGATCAAATGGAAGTCGTACAAAAAGATTGGAATGAAGAAAAAGGGAACCCTTCTTTCCTAGCGGGAGAATTATCAACTAAAAATGTACAGACTCAAACAGAAGTCGAGAAATTTTTGGAAGATAATAAAGCTTTATTTAAACTTGACCCAAAAACAGACTTGACGCTTAAAGAAGTGAAGTCAGATGATTTGGGAATGAAACACTATGTTTATACTCAATCTATTAATAAGGTACCAGTTGATGGTGCAAGATTTATGATTCATACAAATAAAGAGGGTAAAGTAACAACAGTAAATGGAAATATACACCCAGATGCTGCAGAGAATGTAAGAAAGAATACAACTGCTAAAATTTCGAAAGAAGCAGCTCTTTCAAATGCGTGGAAACATATTAATCTTACAAAAAATGACACGTTAGTCGAAGGCAATGGAAATGTATTAGATAAAGTAAAAGAAAACTTAGAATCTACAAGTGAAAAAGCTGATTTAGTCGTATATGAAAAAGAAGGAAAATATTATTTAACATTTAAAGTACAATTACAATTTGTTAAACCTTATGGAGCCAATTGGCAAATTTATGTTAACGCAGAAGATGGAACAATTGTAGATTCATATAATGCAGTTACAGATGCAGATATTGCTAAAAAAGGCTATGGTTATGGTGTGTTAGGTGACCGAAAAGAACTAAACACAACTTATAATAGTACAAAGGGAAAATACTATTTACGTGATATGACAAAGCCTATGAATGGAGGAGTCATTGAAACATTTACAGTCAACCATAGTGATGCAGATTATCCAGTTAACTACTATTTATTAGATGATGATAATGCATGGATTAATAAAAATCAAAGACCTGCGGTTGATGCTCATTATCATGCGGGAAAAGTCTATGATTATTATAAAAATGTTCATAATCGAAACAGTATTGATGGAAATGGTAAAACAATTCGTTCAGCTGTTAATTATGGAATTAATGTCAATAATGCATTTTGGAATGGACAGCAAATGATTTATGGAGATGGAGACGGTTATGAATTTATGCCACTTTCAGGTGCACTTGATGTCGTTGCTCATGAATTAACGCATGCGGTGACTCAATATTCAGCTGATTTGCAATATGTGAATCAATCAGGTGCATTAAATGAATCTTTCTCTGATGTATTTGGATATTTTGTCGATCCAAACAACTGGGATTTAGGGGAAGCTGTATATACACCTAGAGTTTCTGGAGATGCACTTCGTAGTTTATCAGACCCAGAAAAATATGGACAACCTGCTCATATGAAAGATTATCAATTTTTACCTCCTACCGAAGCAGGAGATAATGGGGGCGTACATATCAATAGCGGTATTCCAAATAAGGCGGCTTATTTAACAATTAACGCTATTGGTAAAGAAAAAGCGGAAAAAATCTATTATCGTGCTTTAACAACTTATTTAACACCAACAAGTAACTTTAAACAAGCTCGTGCAGCTTTATTACAATCTGCAGCTGATTATGATGGATATGATAGCGCAACATATAAGGCAGTAGAAAATGCTTGGAATCAAGTTGGAGTAAATTAATCTATTATTCTATTCAACTAAGATATTTTATAAAATTCAATATTAAAAATTAGAAAAAGGAATCCATCACGGATTCCTTTTTCTAATTGCGTTTTTTAGAAAGATTTTTCTTTTTAATTTTTTGCATCAAAACCCATTGGATTCTTTAATAGTATATGATTTTATCTTAAGTGGTTTCCATAATGATAAAGAAAATATCCATCCTGAATCTCCATTATCTTGATAACTGTGAACAGCTTCATATAATTTGCCGTGGTGTTCTACTTTATTGCGGAAAAGATATAAGCTTAAGTATAGGCTAGTGCCAAAACAGATAGATTAATTGTGTCATATTTGTTACATATTGGAATTCAAAAAGGTTTTATGTGTAAGAAAGGATAAATAGTATGAGGGATAAAATTTTAGCTAAAATTCTTGTTCTAGAAATGCTGTAAACATAATGTATAAGGATGTGGGAAGATGAAGATTGTGCAGAAAATTTTAATTCTAGCTGTATTTGTTTTATCTATTTGGAATTTTTCTAGTATGAATAACGTATTTGCGGACGAAGTGCAATTTTCAGGTGTGACAGCTCCTATTGGAGTAAATGTACGCGATGATAAAAATTTGGCTGGAAATATAATAGATCGTCTTCTAGGAAACCAGACTGTTTATTTTAATGGTTGGGAATATGGAGAAGCTATAAAGGATTATTGGACAGGCAATTTGGATAATCGTTGGTTTTATTTTTATAAAAATGGAAAGAAAGCGTATATTGCTTCAGCCTTTGTGAATGGAAATCCACCTGATTCCGCAGCAAACTATAAATTATATGTTCCTAATATTCAACAACAACAATCAAATTGGTGTTGGGCAGGTACTGCTGTGTCTGTTTTAAATTATTTTGGTCAACCTACTACCCAACAACAATTTGTTGGGTATGTAAAGGGAGGTTTATATAATGATCCAGCTACTTCTAGAGAAATACAACATGGTCTTGCTTATTTTGGTCTTACTTCCACAATTAGTAGTGGGGCTCTTTCTTATGATTGGTTTAAAAGCCAAATTAATAGTCATAAACCTATGATTACGCTAATTAACTGGAAAAATGGAGGGAATGTTGGACATTTTCTTGTGCTAGATGGCTATTTTAAAGGGGGAAACGGGATGGACTATATTACTTATATGGATCCTTGGTATGGCGATCACTATAATCATAACTTTGAATCATTCAAAAATAATAATAGATTTTGGTGGAATGAAACAATCCAAAATATTAGTAGAGGGTATTAAATCACAATAAGGGGGAGAATGGTTTTATGAAAAAAATACTAAAATTTGTCATTCCATGTGCGTTGTTAAGTGTTGCAATCATATGCATGAATAAAGCCTATGCAACAGATCGTCCAAAGGAAGCTCCTGAAAAGATGGCATTAAAAGATTATCAACATAGTAAACATATTTCATCGAAAGATGGAAAGCAACTTTACCAAATCAGTCAGTTCACTTCTAATTCATCTGTAGAAACATCTACATTTTTCTTTCGTGTGTATGAATCAAAACGACCACAAGATATTATAAACAGTGCTTCTAAAACAGTGTCAGAACTTTTAATACCTACAGATGAAAAATTATGGTTTATTCTGAATAGAAATAACCCGGAAGGTTTGATTTTTACAAATGATCAAGAACCTATCCGTATGGGGGGAGAGAACCGTAGTAAAGATTTATATAAAATCTATCAGTCTATCATCCAATCAAATGTAGAACAAATGAAAGAAATTGCTTATTTTGAATTTGAAGGACAAGGGTTATTTCTTGTTACTCATGAAAAAGGAGAGGAAGTATATGCTAGTGAAGGCGCTTCCTTTATTTTAGGAGTCCCATCCGGAGAGAAGCTTACCTCTAATGAAGTTATTTTAAAAATGAAAGAGAGAATTCTAGCATTTCAATCAGAAAAATGACAATGTTGTTTTAGTGTTAGTGCGAAAATTTTATAACATGTAGAAAGTATCTCTATTAGCCTGTAATTGTTTTAAGGAAATGTAAAATTGCATAAAAACTATTCTTGATAATTAACAATAACCGTAACTATAATAGTTACAGTGATTAGCTATAGAAACGAGCTACTCACATACAACAAGAATGGAGATGTTATGAAATGAAAAAAGTTATTTTAGCGAGTACGTTAGGGTTTGCAGTACTAGCAGGTGCAAATGTAGCGGGGATAGAAACAGCAAAGGTTAGTGCAGCTTCTTTAGAAACAAATACGGCTACTATGCAAGGAAATCAATTGTTACATGAGGGGGAGTATCATCCTAGTATTGAAGCATATGAATATGAGATAGGGCATGTTGTAGAAGTTTACACAGATATTACATCAGGAGTAACTTCTGTTCTTTTTGAATACACTAGTTTAAATGGTGAAACATTAGAAATGGAAGTGCAGTTACGTGAGGGACAAACATTTCATGTTGGTGATAAAGTAAGAGTGCATACAGGACATGCATTTTGGGGAATCTCTCTTGGTGGCTTTGTAGTACTTGGTGAAATCGAAAAAGTGAATGATTAAAAATCTATATAAACAATCGTCAAAAACTTGTAGTATTTCTATCAGTTTTTGATTTCTGGTTCGATGACAATGTTAAAAGATTGTAAAAGTGATATTGAAATTTTAAATTTACTGTTACTTAATTGAACTAGGGTGAGAATGGGGATGCCCTGAAATGAAGAGGAAGTTACAACATGAGTTATTTATGTAATTATGCATATTTATATCACTTTATGTATTTATAATCAAATCGCTGATAAACTATTTTATGAATTTAATAGAAAGATAATAGAAGAGGTAACGGAATGCAAAAAAAGAAAAAGTTAGTGAAAATGGGATTAACAACTGGATTTATGTTATCAGCACTTTTACCGTACGGAGAAGTGCATGCTGCAACGGAAGATTTAAAAGTTGACATGAAAGAGGATACATTTCGAACAGGTCAATTGACGTCTCCTTCTCAAAAGTCAGCCGAAAATGTAGTAAAAGATGCATTGCAAGGAAAAACAGAACAGGCATTGTCACCGAAGCAAATGAATACTGAATCTAAGGTGAATTATAATGTTACACAAAGTCGGAAATCATATGACGGTACAACTTTAGTACGTCTTCAGCAAACATATGAGGATCGTGATGTGTACGGTTACCAGCTTACGGCTCATATTGATACTGATGGTGTGCTTACTAGTGTTTCAGGTGATAGTGCTCAAAATCTACAGCAACAAGAGAGCTTGAAACAACCTATCAATTTATCAAAAGATGATGCAAAAAAACAAATTTTCCATATATATGGGAACGATCTCGTTTTTATTGAAGAACCAGAAACAAAACAAGTGGTATATGTTGATGAAAATACAGGTAAAGCAGTCAATGCGTATCAAATTAATTTTAGTGCAACTGTACCTGAATATATATCTGGTACAGTATTAATAGATGCTCAGACTGGTAATCTATTAAAAGAGATAGTTCAAAAGTCAGATATACAAGTAGATCCAAAGATTGTTCAAACGATGAAAGTGAATAAATTACAAAATTCTTCGGGACTAACAGGTACAGGAAAGGATGATTTAGGCATTAATCGCACGTTCGGAATTACAAAGCGAAGTGACGGAACATATATACTTGCGGATTATTCTCGTGGAAAAGGAATTGAAACGTATACTGCAAATTATAAAGATTATAACAATTATATGAGAAATGCCTGGGCATACCTTGATGATTTCGTTACGAGTGATTCTCAAAATTTCACAGATTCTAAAGCGGTTAGTGCACATTATTTAGCAACGAAAGTATATGATTTCTATAAAGAAAAATACGGACGAGATAGTTTTGATAACAATGGGCAAAAAGTAATTTCTGTCGTGCACGGTTGGAGATCAAATGGTTCTCGTGCGGGAGATCCTACAAAATGGTTTAATGCATTTAGTAACGGGACTATGCTTGTATATGGAGATCCGCTTGTTAAGGCCTATGATGTGGCAGGGCATGAGTTTACACATGCTGTTACAAGAAATGAATCTGGCCTTGTTTATTCCGGAGAATCTGGTGCAATTAATGAAGCCTTGTCAGATATTTTAGGTGTAGCAGTTGAAAAGTATGCAAATAACGGGAAATTCAATTGGACAATGGGAGAACAATCAGGACGTATTGTTCGCGATATGAAAAATCCATCATCCATATCTTCTAGATATCCTGAAGATTATAGACATTACAACCATTTGCCTATCGATGCTGCCCATGACCATGGAGGCGTCCATACGAATTCTAGTATTATTAATAAGGTAGCGTATCTCATTGCTAGTGGCGGTACTCATAATGGTGTAGTCGTGCAAGGGATTGGCGAAGATAAAATGTTTAATATTTTCTATTATGCAAATACAGATGAGTTAAACATGACTTCTGACTTCAAAGAATTAAAGGCAGCCTGTATTCGTGTAGCAACAAACTTATATGGTGAAAATTCAGCAGAAGTACAAGCTGTTCAACAAGCTTTCAAAGCAGCATTTATTTAATTTTTGATTTCTAACACATTAAATAAACTTTATATTATAAAAAAATAATAATAGAATACCTTCTATATGGCATTATTAAGATTGAAAAGGTAAGTTTTTATAGTATAATAACATTATATATAAATTTATTATTGTAGGAGGGATATATAATGCTTAATAATAAAAAATGGATTCGATTTGGCTTAAAGTTATTGGTTTTTCTATATGGAATTCAATTTTTTCTAGGTTACATAGAGGGGTATTATAGATCTACTACAGGGAATGAATTGGTTATTCCAGAGATTTGGAAAACAGTTCTATTAGATGCCCCTGAAGGTATACTCGTTATTTTAGGTGCAATTGCTTTATATCAATTTACTAAAACAAAACCAGAAAAAACAGCATCTATGTAAATCTGTTGTTCTTATAGTAAAAATGCATATGAATGAATATAAAAAACCTCACGATAAAGTGAGGTTTTTTTTATATTCATTCATAGCACAATATGTATAGGGAAGGTAGTTTAGTATGCTGAATCTGTTCCGTATAAAAGGATACGACCGAATTAATCAAACGTATTCGAATCGTGTCCTCCTAAAAAGGTATCATACTTATGTAGAAAGATAGACATCTGTATCGTTGTACACTTGAGAATAGCTTATCATTTTTTATCCCGCTATTTTAGGGCTCATAATCAGTGAGGGATGAAGAATTTCACTGTATTCATAATCGCATACTTTATTTTGTATACTTAGAGTTACTTGTATTTTAATATTTAAATATAATATAATAGTAAAAAATATGAATAAAAGGGGTTTTTTGCTTATGGGGATTTCTTCTAACATAAATAGTAGCACTCAAGTATTGGATCAATCGCTTGTTTTGGCTGGATTAGAAGCGAATTTAGCGATGATTGAATTTAACCTAGATAAAGAGGTAATCTGGGTAAATGAACATTTTGCACAAGCTTTAGGGTATACAGTTAATGAAATGAAAAATAAAGTTCATCAACAATTTTGCGTTCCTAATTTTGTAAATAGTAGAGAATATAATCAGCTATGGGATAATTTAAAACAAGGGATTAAGTTTCAAGAAAAAATTCAAAGAGTTACTAAAAAAGGGGAGTTAGTTTGGTTTGAAGCTACATACATTCCAATCTTGAATGAGCAGGGAGTAGTAGAGGCAGTACTAAAAATTGCGACAGACATTACACAACGTGAAAATCAAACAAGAGAAGTTGTTTCTCAGCTGAAAGATTTATCAATAGACTTAGGAAATAGAGTAAATGTTAATTCTAAGGAAAATATGGAAGCGCTTTATTCGTTGAGGGGAAAGGTTACTTTAGTAAGTGATATTGCTCAAATCATTAAAGATATTTCTGCTCAAACAAATATTTTATCTTTAAATGCAGCGATTGAAGCAGCAAGAGTAGGAGAACATGGACGGGGATTTGCAGTAGTAGCGGAGGAAGTGAGAAGATTAGCTAACAATGTGGAAGATGCAATAAAAAAAATAAATTCAAATGTAGAAAGTATCGTAAAGGGAGTAGCTACTGTTAACGATGTGAATAAAAAATTACAAGAAGAAGTGATTGATAATCAAGAGAAAATAAGTAAAACGATGGACGAGTTCGAAAAAATTGTAAATTGATGATTGAAGAATAAACTACGTTGTATCAATTATTAGCTGGAAAAAGAGCCCCAATCATAGAACGAGTAGGTAGAACTTTTCTATGAGGATAATGTGACGAAAACATAAAATGAAGTTTTTCTATTATGATTAGAAGTATACATACACTTATTTGCAATTTTGTCCATATCTAAAATAAGAGCAACTAGCAAAAAAGCGGATTGCTCTTATTTTAGGCAATAGAAGTAGGTTATATAGTAGTCATGTGAGAACTTATTTGGATCCCTTTACTATAATAAGCTACTTCTAACCGAGTGAATGCATTTTTAAGCGGTAGTTAATTTAGCATAGATAATAAAAAATACAGCTAATTCTCCTATTATTATTATGTTTGGAACGATTATTAATACATTAAAAATGAAAAAGAAGGCTAAAATGCCCAAAAATAACCCTAGATGGTAAACTTTCAAACGTTGTTGTTCATATCTATATTGATGAAAAACGATAGTAGTCGCAATAAAATAGAGCAATACGGAACCAAATGTAAAATATAAGAGAAATGAATATTGCACCTCTTGTAAAAATAATAACTTAATGGATGCGGCAATCATACTTAGTGCCATTAAAATAAAAAGATGACCGTATATAATCGTTTGGCCAGCGGTTTGGATTGACTTATTCACTTTTTTTTCGATGTTATCGAAATATTGCCACCACATGGAGATAATGAGAATAAATGAAATGATAGAAAATAAAATGGATTCCCAGTCATCCTGTTGTGGTTGTAATACAGAAAGTGTACTAATTACTGATTCTCCAAATAAAATCAGCGTCAATAAGGCAAAACGTTCCAATAAATGAGCTGTATTAGTTGGAGCCTTTACTAAATACTTCCGTCCTAAAAATGGTATCATCATGTCAAAAATAATTCCTGCATAGAGTAGAACATATCGAATCCATGAATCAAAAAACATAGAACAACACGAGATTATAATTCCAATCCAAAAGCGTGTCCCTAAAAATGAGGCTACCTTTTTTTTATAACTTGTTTCTATATTTTGAACAACAAGATATTGGATTGCTGTTAGTGCCCTAAGCCCAATATAGCCAATAAGAAAAGAAAGATAGTATGCATCAAAATCAACCGATAAACTCGATATCATAATAAGGACAAATACCATTTGAAAGATCATAAAAATGCGTTGATGAAAAAAGTCTTGTCCAAACCGATTAATAAACATTGTTTGCCCAGTCCAAGCCCACCATATAGGGATGAAAATAAGAACAAATTTTAATATGTACTCTGAATGAATCTCCCCTTTTTCAACATGATGTAATACTTCAGTAGCGGTTGCAACGGCTGCAACAAATAGTAAGTCATAAAATAGTTCTAGCCATGTAACTTTTTTTTCTTCCATGTTTGCACCTCTTTCTATGCCTATCATAGTATAAGAAATCATAAGAAATTTAAACCCTTTTTTTATATGAGATATAGAATTGGTAATAAACAGGAAAATAAGAAGGGATATGAGTTGAACCTTTCGTTTTTCGTTTATTTTTGTAGGAACTGTTAAGAGGATTTTTTAATCTGTCACGATAAGAAAAGTGATAGAAGATTTACTTTCATAATGGTTGTATTTTCAATTTAGGAATTTCATGAAGAAAATTTTTCGTTTTAATCTTAACCAAAGCCCCTTATCTAAAACATAAGAGAGCATATATCTATGCTGAGAGCCATATGTATAAGTGTTAGGCGTATCATGAAGAGTGAAGGGGGCAATCACTATGTGGGTTTACCCAAATAATTGGATTCCAACTAAGTCTGTGGAACAAATGGCAAATACAACTTATGATGTCCTGATTGTTGGAAGTGGTGCTGGTGGAGGAGCAACGCTTTATCGATTATGCGAAATGTGGAAGAAGCAAGGTGCGAAGCGTATCGGTATACTAGAAAAAGGAAATAAATTATTCCATTCACATGCGTTAAATATTCCAACCATAAATAATGATCGAATGCGTGATCAATTATGGCCTGATAATTCAACTCCTGTCGGGGAACGTTTACCTGAGTTTTCTGGTGCTAGACATACGTATGCGCTTGGCGGGAGAACTCTTTTTTGGAATGCAGGCTGCCCACGTCCACCGCTTTTTGAAATACAAAAATGGCCTATTAATCCTGGTGAAATGGATGTGTATTATCGAATAGCAGAGAAAGCTATGAATGTTACAACATCTTATGCTAAAGGATCGTCTATGCAAAATGTTTTTATGAGGCGATTATTATCAAGAGGAATTCCTGAAGCAACAGATTTTCCACTTGCTTGTGATATGAGAGGGCCTCGTTTTGGAGAAATTCATTCCAATGCTTGGTTTAGTTCTGTTTATTTTCTAGCTTACGCATTAAATGATCGGCCGTATGATTTAGCATTAAATGCATATACGACGGGTGTTTTTATTGAGAATGGAAAAGCAGTAGGTGTTAGTGTAATTACGCCTGACAAAAAAACATACAATGTACGAGCAAAAAATGTGGTAGTTTCGGCTAATACATTGGAAACACCACGTATTTTACTCAATTCAGGTATTAGTAATCAAGCAATTGGACGTTATTTAACGAACCATTCATTCCTTCTTGGAACCGGAAAAATAAGCCGGAGACAGTTCACTGATAATGTCGGTAACTTAGCTATTTTGAAGAGAGAAACAAGGAGAGCTCCTTATCAAATTCAAATATTAGGACCTGGTAAATATTTTTCATATCAACAATTTGAAGAAAAAGAACTTCCTGATGAGCTACCTATCATTTTTGCGACTTTTGGTAGAGTAGAATCCCGTGCTGAAAACAGAGTGTTTATAGACTCTTCTGCGCGAGATCAATACGGTGTTCTACTGAATCAAGTTAACTTTTCTTATAATGATAGAGATAAAGCAGTAATAAATCAAATGCGTCAAGGAATTATACAGTCAGCCCAGGCTATGGAAGTAAGATTAGATGGAGAACCTACTTTCTATCCACCAGGATCTGATGTTCATGAATCTTGTACATGTCGGATGGGGAATGATCCTGGAACGTCAGCTACTAATAGTGTTGGTCAAATTCATGGAGTTCAAGGTCTTTATATAGCTGATAACAGTGTTCTTCCATCACTTGCGGCTGCTAACCCTACTCTTTCCACTGTTGCTTTAGCAATAAGAACGGCGGATTATATTGTTCGGCAGATTGGTTAATGAGAATGGGGGAGTATGAGCGGTGGGTTCGGAATAAACTATTCGCCTCCTTTCACTGTTGCAAGGTACACAACGACTACGAAGTAATTCTTTTAGATAATGAGCGAGATGCAAGATAGAGTGTAGAAATTTATCCCGCTATTTGAGGGCAGTAAGGCTCCCACCTCAAAATTCAGCGAAAGCAAAGAAGTTAGATGGGAGTAGGACTGCTTGTAAAAGCCTGATTGGTGAGGGCTGAGAATCGGTGGGGAATGAAGAAAACCCCACTAATTAAAGTTTCACTGTATAGAACTGCAAAATGAATTGATATATAAGTTGAATTCAGAAAAATTAATCTCTTTAGTCGAACATTATGTAATTATTTATACTGGGGTAGTAAGAAAATTTTTAAATTTAAAAAGAAAGCCTTCGTTTGTTTTGTGCCATATGGGTCTTTGTTTGCGAAAAACAGTAATTGTACTTACTCCATATTATAAGAACTTGAATAGAATAAAGCATGAAAAACTTTTGGAGGAGGCTATCATTTTGCAGAATAGACATTTTAACTTTCAAGATTCTGGACAATTTTTGGTACAAAATGAACATAATGGTACCGACTATACACCGCAGTTATATTCTTACCCAATACCCCAACGATCTGATTATCATTTGTATTATGATCCATCTTACAATCCTTATTATCTCTATCCCTCATACCATACTCCTTATTCTTATGGATATAATGATAGAAGGGGATATAAAGGTGGGTTTGGGAGTGGCCTTGATAATGCTGGTTACTTTGAAGACTATGATGGTGAATATGCATGGGATTTTGAATGATTTTTTATCATCTTAACCGAGAAACCCTTTCCTCTAAACGAAGTGAAGGTGGGGATGAATCGGTTTTTTCTTTTTGAAAGAAAATTCCCCTTTTACAACTTATGTTTGTTTTTGTATATAATTATCTTATCAAACATTTTTGTTAGAAATCTACTATGATTTACGTTCTTCTTCGCGTATTTTTCAAACATTTAAACATCATTTTATGAGTTTTTATATCAAAGGCAAAGAATACTATCAAGAAAAGATAAAAAATATTGACAACTAACATTTCTTATTATACAATTATCTCGAATTCAAGATAATTGAAAAGGAATTGATGCTATGGATAGGATGAATAATGAAGATTTGTCTTTAAAGTTATTCGTTATTTTTTCTCGTGCAGGGCAGTCAATAACGAAGCGTATTGAAGAAGATATAAAGGGATATGGAATTCATCCTACTGAATTTGCAGTTCTTGAGTTGCTATTTAATAAAGGGGATCAACCTATACAAAAAATTGGTGACAAAATATTACTTGCAAGTAGTAGTATTACGTACGTTATTGATAAGTTGGAAAAAAAGCAGCTTTTAGTAAGAAGGCCATGTTCTAACGATCGCCGTGTGACTTATGCTGCGATTACGTTAGAAGGAATTGAATTTATGAAAATGATATTCCCTAAGCATAAAAAGGCAATTCAACAAATATTTGATGGTTTAAGTCATGAAGAACAAAAAATGATGATTGAACAGTTAAAGAAATTAGGATATCATGCACAAAGTCTATAATTTTTTTAGGTTTTATCTCGATTTCGAGATAAAATAGATTTGGTTGAAGCTATAAAAACGAGTGTTCTTTTTATAGCATGCCCAAATTGTTATGAGCGTGTAGGGAAGAGGTCATTTGTATTTTTACAACTAATATCTCGAATTGAAGATAAAAAAATTCGAGATAAAATACATAAGTATGAATGCAACGATCCCTTATAGATAAGATTAAATATGAATGTAAAAAGAATAAGACAATCGTTACGTTTTAAATAATGAAATAAAAAAGGAGAGTATACAATGAATAAGAAAACGATGGGAATTCATCATATTACAGCAATTGTAGGTCACCCTCAAGAAAATGTTGATTTTTATGCAGGAGTTTTAGGATTACGTTTAGTGAAACAAACGGTTAACTTTGATGACCCAGGAACGTATCATCTTTACTTTGGTGATGAAGGTGGAAAACCAGGAACGATTATTACTTTCTTCCCATGGGCAGGTGCTCGTCAAGGAATCATTGGAGATGGTCAAGTAGGAGTAACTTCTTACGTAGTTCCAAAAGGTGCAATGGCATTCTGGGAAAAGAGATTGGAAAAATTCGATATTCCTTATACAAAAATAACTCGTTTTGGAGAAGAGTACTTAGAATTTGATGATCCACATGGACTACATTTAGAGATTGTGGAAAGAGAAGAAGGAGAAGTGAATACTTGGAATTTTGGTGAAGTGACACCAGAAGTTGCTATTAAAGGATTTGGCGGAGCAACTCTTCTTTCCTCTCAACCAAATAAAACAGCTGAGTTATTAGAACATGTTATGGGACTAGAAAAAGTTGGAGAAGAAGGAGATTTCGTTCGATTCCGTTCTTCAGCTGATATTGGAAATATTATTGATCTAAAATTAACATCGATTGGACGCGGACAAATGGGAGTAGGTACCGTGCATCATATTGCATGGCGCGCTAGCGATGATCAAGATCAATTGGATTGGAGCGAACATGTTTCGCGCTATGGATACGGTGTAACACCTGTACGAGATAGAAACTATTTTAACGCGATTTACTTTAGAGAGCATGGAGAAATCTTATTTGAAATTGCAACAGATCCTCCAGGATTCGCACATGATGAATCACAAGAAACAATGGGAGAAAAATTAATGTTGCCGGAGCAATATGAGCCACATAGAAAACAACTGGAACAAATGTTATTACCATTTGAAGTAAGAGAACTAGACTAATTTCATGAAGGGAATGATTTCTTTGCTATCGATAGATCCATCTCAAAATACAGAAAGAGAAAATTACAAATTTCTCATAGGGAGTATTATTCCAAGACCGATTGCTTTCGTTACAACACGTTCAAAAGACCATGTTTTGAATGGTGCACCTTTTAGTTACTTTAATATCGTTTCTTCTAATCCGCCAATGATTTCATTAGCCATTCAGCGGCCGGATGGAAGACAGAAGGATACAGCAAAAAATATTTTCGATAGCAAGGAATTTGTAGTCCATATTGTTGATGAACAAAATGTAGAAATGGTCAATCAGACAGCTGCTAATCTGCCACCAAACCAAAGTGAGATTGAATTAGCCCGTTTTACACCGGTAGAAAGTACAAAAATTTCTGTGCCAGGAGTGAAAGAGAGTAAAATTCGTATGGAGTGTGTATTAGAGCATTCTGTACAATTAGGAGGCATAGATTCGCCAGGGTGTGATTTCATTATAGGGAAAGTGGTTCAATTTCATATTGATAATGAAATCTATGCAAATGGAAGAATCGATCCAAAAGGATTGGCAGCAGTGAGCCGATTGGCAGGTCATAATTATGCTAAAATAGGTGATATCTTCTCGATTGAAAGACCTCAGTAAATGGGAAGAAAGATTCATAACGAAATGGAGAGAAAGCAATGTCCAATAAGATAGCAGGTATTCATCACATTTCTTCAATGGTAAATGACGCACAACGGACAATTGATTTTTATGCAGGAGTTTTAGGGTTACGACTTATAAAAAGAACAATTAATTTTGATCGCCCAGAAGTGTATCATCTGTATTTTGGGAATCAACCTGGCGAACCAGGAACGGTTATTACTTTCTTTCCGTGGCCTAAACAATTAAAAGGACGTATTGGAATGGGGCAAGTTGGTGTAACTGGTTATATGATACCAACTGGATCGATGTCATTTTGGGAAGAGCGTCTACAAAAATTTCATGTAGAGTTTCAAAAATCAACTCGGTTTGAAGAAACATATTTACAGTTTCAAGATCCAGATGGTTTGCAAATTGAACTTGTAGAACGTGATGGTGGTAACTCACAAAATGCTTGGAGTTTTGGAGGAATCGGAGTAGAAAATGCGATTCGAGGGTTTAGCGGCGCTACTTTATATTCTGCAAAGCCGAATAAAACATCAGAACTACTTGAACACATATTTGGACTAGAATGTATTGGAGAAGACGATGGCTTTTTACGATTTCAAGCAGAAGCGGACATTGGAAATATGATTGATATTAAATTAACCGCTTCTATTCGAGGGCTTATGGGAGCGGGAACCGTGCATCATATTGCATGGCGAGCAAGAGATGAAGAAGAGCACCAACAATGGTGGTCTATGCTGAAAGAAAAAGGATATTATCCAACTGAAATTCTTGATCGAAATTATTTTAAGGCTCTTTATTTTCATGAAGAAGGTGGCATTTTATTTGAAATCGCGACGGATCCACCAGGTTTTACAGTCGATGAATCGATAGATGCGTTGGGTGAAAAGCTTATGCTACCATCTTGGTTAGAGGAAAAACGAGACGAATTAAAAGAACTCTTACCTCCTATTGAGGTTCGAACTTTGGAAGGGGATCAATGATGAAACATATTTTTCATAAAGGAAAAGATTTAACAAAACCAACATTATTATTATTGCATGGTACAGGAGGAAATGAATTAGATTTGTTACCGCTTGCGGGCAGAATTGATGAGGAAGCTTCTGTATTAAGTGTACGCGGGAATGTATTAGAAAATGGAATGCCACGTTTCTTCCGTAGATTAGCAGAAGGGATTTTTGATGAAGAGGATCTTGTTTTGCGCACAAAAGAGTTAAATGAATTTCTTGATGAAGCGGCTGTAACATATGGTTTTGATCGAGACAACGTAATCGCAATTGGTTATTCGAATGGGGCCAATATAGCAGCAAGTTTGTTATTCCATTATCAAGATGCGTTAAAAGGAGCGATTCTTCATCATCCTATGGTACCAAGAAGAGGAATTGGGCTTCCTAATTTATTAGGTAAATCTGTATTTATTGCAGCTGGAACAAATGATCCGATTTGTTCACCAGAGGAATCAGAAGAACTACAAACATTGTTAGAAAAAGCGAATGCGAATGTAACAGTACATTGGGAAAATAGAGGACATCAGTTGACTGTAAGTGAAGTAGAAAAAGCAGCTGAGTGGTATCAAGATTTGCTGAATACGCTATAAAAGGTGGTAGCGTATTCTCCAAATCTTCTTGCAATCAAAAACCTACGGGAAATATCAATCATTTTCTGTAGGTTTTTTTGTTTATCCTGCTATTTTAGAGCAGTAAGACCTACTGTACGTAATAGCCAAAGTTTCACTTTATATAAGAACATAAAATGAGAGTAAGCGTATGAGGAATTATGTATAGAAGTGATCCGTGTCCTATTTACGTGAAATGAAAAAGACACTTTCTGTTTCTATAAGTACAGCTTATGTACGGGTGATGAATAAGTGTGCAGAAACGTAAAGAAGCGTAAAGAAGCGTAAAGAAGCGTAAAGAAGCGTTAACACAAATTATTTATCTCATGTTTATAAATATAAAATAAAATTCAAAAATATGAGCTGTATATTTGAATTTGCTTTAGTTTGTCGATATAATAAAGTCATAAACTTATTAATTGTAAGTTTTAGGTTTTGCATATTACATATTTATAAACCGAAAAATAATAACAGGATAAGGCAAAAGTAAGCAATTAAAACTATTTTTCTTTATATAAAAATATAATGTTTTATAGAAGGTTGCTTAAAGTGGGATGATAGAAAAATATATTTATTTTTCTATATATTTCATATTGTATTTATCCTGCAAAAATGGAGGTAGTAATGATGAAAGCAGCAGTATGGTATGGACAAAAAGATATTCGTATTGAGGAGAAAGAATTAAAACCTTTAAAAGACAATGAAGTAACTGTTCGTGTAGCATGGGCAGGAATTTGTGGTTCTGACTTACATGAGTATCAAGAGGGACCAGTTTTTGTACCTGTAGATGCTCCAGATGAGTTAACAGGAGAAGTTGCTCCAATCATTATGGGACATGAATTTGCAGGTGTAGTAGAAAAAGTTGGTCCAGCAGTAACAAAATATAAAGTTGGGGACCGCGTAGTTGTGAACCCTACTATTACACATGGTAACAAACCAGAAGACGTTGATTGTTATGACGGTTTCAGCTTTATTGGTTTACATGGTGATGGCGGTTTTACAACTTTTGCAAATGCTCCTGAACATAATATTTATAAATTACCTGATACTTTAACTTTACAAGATGGTGCATTAGTAGAGCCAACTGCTGTAGCAGTTCAAGCTGTTAAAGAAGGCGGCATGCAATTTGGTGATACTGTAGCTATTTTTGGTGCTGGTCCAATTGGTTTATTAACAGTTATCGCAGCAAAAGCAGCAGGTGCAAGCAAAATCCTTGTATTTGATTTATCTGAAACACGTCTTGAAAAAGCGAAAGAACTTGGAGCAACTGAAGTATTTAACTCTGGAAAAATTGATCCTGTTGAAGCAGTAAAACAACATACTCAAAATGGTGTAGATGTTACATTTGAAGTAGCAGGTGTTGCACCAACATTTAAATCTGCTATCGATGTTACAAGACCTCGTGGTACAGTTGTTATCGTTTCAATCTTTGCTCATTCAATCGACTGGAACCCAATGCAATTAACGAATACAGGTGTTAAAGTAACTTCAACAATTGCGTATACACCAACTTCATTCCAACAAACAGTTGATTTAATGGGAACAGGACAATTAAAACCTCAAGGTATTGTAACTTCACAAATTGAGTTAGATGATATCGTAGAAAAAGGTTTTGAAGCATTAACAAATGATAAATCACAAGCTAAAATTTTAGTTAAATTAAGTGGAGAAATGTAATTCAATATACTTTTCATTCAAGGAAGCCAGAAATGCTGTTTTGTTCAGCTTTTTGGCTTCTTTTTCTGTCTAATGATAATTTTTTCTTATTGATATGAAATAAAGTTATGATGATAAATATGAAAAGTTGTGAAATGTTAAATAGGTAAATTTTTATCAATTAATAACCGAATGTTTAGAGAATTAATTATTATAAAAAGCAATGTATATTTCACTAAAAATCTTTCCTTAAGGAAAGATTTTTTCTTTGTAGAAAAATCTAGAAGTTAATGAATATACACTTTTTGAAAAAAATGTAGATTGTCGTCTAATTTTATTCATTTACAGATAGATAGAAACAGCCTAACAATTGAAGGTGTACAAAATCATTAGAGGAGATGAGAATATGTTTAAAAAAATTGTTATGGGGACTTTATTATTTGGAGGAATGATTGGGATTCATTGTAATCCAGCATCGGCAGCTACAATACATTCAACATCAGAAGTAAAATCTGTAGATCGCAGCGGTTTATATGCCATTTCTTCGCCATGGCAGTATTTAGGTCAAACTTCAAGAGAACTTCAAATCAACACCAATGATCCAGAGATTTTAGCTGCTGAATTAGCGAAAGAAGCACCATTTTATGCGGACGAGTTGCTTACAGTATGTTCTACCATTTTAGACACACAAGTGAAAGTTGTATATTGGACAAGTAAGGAATGGGTAAGAATGCAAGATGGGAATTATATATTTAAACATGAAATTAAATTTTATAGAGATAAAGAACGCACGCAATTCATTACAGAAATGGAATCTTAGCTTCTTTTTTAATAGAGATTAGAAGAGAAATGTAGAAGAATCGTTATTTTGTATTATAAAAGATACGAATAAAATGAATTAGCTTAAGGATAAGTTTTGAATCACTGTTTTCAAAACTGACCCTTTTTTGTTTGTCATCTATCTCCTTTATTCTCTCTGAATAATGAGATAGAGCCTTACTGCTCATAAATAGCAGGATAAATGAAATATAATTATAGTACTACAAGAAAGAATGCACGTGTTAAGAGAGGAGGTTATTATGGAACTTTTTAGACAAAAAGTATTGCTATCTAAAGTAGCAATTCACGATTTAGATTTTATTTGTAGGATAGAGTGTGATTCGAATTTATGGTATTTTGAAGAATACGTAGAATCAGATGAAAATGTAATATATGAAGAGTATATAAGGAAAATTAAGGATCCGGAACAACCAACAAGTTATGATTTTATTGTAAGTATAGTTGTGGATAAGAATAAAATTCCAATTGGTTTAGCTCAAATATGGAATAATAGTGAATACAGAAAGAGTTGGGAAATAGGCTTTGCAATACTTCCAAGCTACCAGAGAAAAGGGTATGGAACTGAGGCAATTCAACTTTTATTACAGTTTGCTTTTGAAAAGTTAGACGCACATAAAGTGGTAGGAATGTGCAATGAGCATAATATAAGCTCGGCAATTTTAATGAAGCGTGTTGGTATGAGAAGAGAAGCTATTTTTAAGGAAGAGCTTTTTTGGCAAAATAAATGGGTTGATCAATATTATTTTTCTATTTTGGAAAGAGAGTATTTTGGTAGAAACTAAAATTCAAAATAAATTCAAATAAAAAAACCTCAGGCTTGCGGAAGTAATGTATAAAGTTTCTCTAAAGAATAAGTAAATATAGAAAAGCTCTTTATTTATATACAACAAAAAATATCATGAGTTGTTAAAAAATATTCACAAATTTTCATAGATTTGGTATGATTAAGTACGACAAGTTAATAGAGGCCGGAGATTTTGAGACAAGCCATAAAACAGTTTTTTGGGTGCTAGTAGTGCGCTCTAAAGCGTTTTATGGCTTTTTGTTTAGGAAAATAAGCACAATAGGGAATACGATTACGATAAAGAAAGGAGTGACGATAAGAAGGTTTTTAGTTACATAGAGTAGTAGATTGAAATGCTTTAGCAAGGGTGCAATGTTAGGATAGGTTTATAAAAACATATATGGGGTATTTCTTCTATTTCGTGCAAATCTCATTAACTTGTTGAAATTTGCAATATGGAAGGAAAGAAAAAAATGAAAAAGATAATAAGTTTTCTAGTTATTTTCTTGTTAATTGGGAGTTTTGTTTACGGGGGAACCGTTGATGCGAAAACAAATATGAAAAATAAGGTGCATTCAAATAAATTTTTAAATATTGCTCATCGAGGCGCAAGTGGACATGCTCCTGAACATACTTTTGCTTCATATGATTTAGTCAAAAAAATGAAAGCGGATTATTTAGAGTTAGATATTCAATTAACAAAAGATGGTCAATTGATTGCGATGCATGATACTGCTGTTGATCGTACGACAAATGGAACAGGTGAAGTGCGAGATAAAACATTAAGTGAAATAAAAAGTTTAGATGCGGGTTCTTGGTTTAATAAAGCTTATCCAGAAAAAGCAAAACAAGAATATGTGGGACAAAAAGTGCCTACACTTGAAGAGATCTTTCAAAAATACGGCAGAAGTATGAAATATTACATTGAAACAAAATCTCCTGATGTATACCCAGGAATGGAAGAGAAATTATTAGGATTGTTAGAAAAATATAATTTAGTTGGACAAAATATGTCCTCAAGTCGTGTTATGATTCAATCATTTAGCCAAGAAAGTTTAAAAAAGATTCATAGTATGAATCAAAACATTCCGTTAGTTCAATTGCTTTGGTACTATCCAAATGAAAAGAATGAAATTGTTGAAGAGTCAAAAATTACATCTGCGCCACAACATGTAACAAATAAAGAATTCCAAGAAATTAAAAAATATGCTGTTGGTATTGGACCGAACTTACGCAATGATAATGGAGAGTTAATCATTAATAAACTATATATGAAAATGGCTAGAGAGAATGGACTACTCATTCATCCTTATACAATTAATGAGAAAGAAGATATGAGACTGTTAATCGGATGGGGAGCAACAGGTATGTTTACGAATTACCCGGACCGATTACATAGTGTTTTAAAAGAAAAATAAAGAGAAATAGAATAAACGGTATACCATTTATCTTGAAGTGACCCCCGAAAGTTAGTCAGGTCGTTTCATTAGGCAGTCTCTAGGGTGCGAGCCCGGTAGTGTACAGGGCTCATACCCTTTAATTTTGTCTTAATTCTTTTATGATTATAGTAGTCTATGTACTTTGCTAATTCTTGTTTGAAATGTGTTATACTTTCAAATTCTTTTCGATACAGAAATTCTGATTTCATGATACCGAAAAAATTTTCAATAACGGCATTGTCATAACAGTTTCCTTTGCGAGACATACTTTGTGTTATGCCACATTTCTTAAGAGAATGACGATATTTTTTCATTCATGGCTGGATGCCCCTTTTTCTTTGATTTTAGGGCATCCAATCCTCCTGTTTCATAAGCTATTTTCCATTTCCGAAGTGTTTCATAAGACGGAATATTGAAAAGTCCCGCTGTTTCTCCGATAGATGTCCCTTGTTCATTCATATAATTAAGTACATCTAGTTTATACTGGGTAGAGTAGGATGTATAGCGTTTTTCAAAAGCATTTTCACCTGAAGATTCATATCTTCTAATCGACCCACGAAGTAAGCTAGGAGTAACTCCTATAGATTTAGCAATAGTTTTTCCACTTTCTGAACCATCTAAATATCGTTTCACCGCTTGGATTTTTTCTTTTGAAGAAAATTTAGCCATAAAACATGCACCTCCAATTGTTAGACACGGTCTAACAATTGGGGTGCACTTCATCTAGGTATACCTTTTATTCTATTTTCATTTCTTTAGAACACCTTAATTCACTACGCCTTTGAATACCTAAGAAAAAATGTCTAACTGTATCTTTCTTTTCGAGAATAAATATAGCGATGAAGAGGGGGACTGTTACGCCTACAATCGTATAAATTATATTTCCATAATCTATAAATTCAAGAAGAATTTTATTAACCCCTATGTGCATATACATAATTGCCATACTTTTGTTATTCATGAAAGAACAAAGTGATAGCATTTTTTTTGATTTTATAAGTTGAAATATTCCGCAATATGCTATCGTCATGATTAGCGGAATTACTATATCTAAACCATAATGATTATATGATACATATTTCATACTTAAATGATAATCCAGCCAATTTAGCTCTTGAATCGTAATCAGTCCCATAATCAATAGAGTGCAAAGTCCTGTAAGTACAGGGGGAATTTGTTTTAAATATGGTTTTACATAATATCCTATACAATAATATACAAGGGCAAGCATAGATACATCTATATTCCAAGGAATCCAAACGTGTAGAGAAGGCTCTAAACCGCCCAAGGTGCTAATATATCTCCCTTCAATATGCGATACTATATATAAGGAAGTAATAAATAATAAGCGGGTTTGTGTTCTTTTAAAAATAAGAAATATGATGAGGAATAATACTTGTGTAAAGAACAGACAAGTTATAAACCAAAAGACACCGTAATAGCTGGAAATAAATCTTCCACCGAATAGTACTTTTCCGATATCCTCTATATACCAACTGAAAGAAATATTTCCATGCATTAGCTCCTCTGCATAACGAATCATTGTAAAAAGGCCTAAATATGTTATATAAGGGATGAGTAGACTATGTGCTCTTTTCTTTAAATAAGGTCCGACTTGTGACCATTGTTTTACCGGTTTAGACACATAACCACTAAACAGAAAAAAGGCGGGCATATGAAACCAATAGATATAAGTTATAAAGTTATTATGATTATAAGCATGCCCAGCAACAACAAGGATGAGCGCAAACCCTTTTGCTGAATCAAGCCACAATTCATGTTTTTTATCTATCATGTTTTCACTCCCAAATTGTATTTACAACATCTATTTTAGAGGGAATGAAAGCAAATTTTCCAACATGTTATTAGAGCTTAAAGCGCTGGTAAGCAAATAGAAATATTAGTAATCAAATAATGATTTTGTAACGAAAGAGAAAGATACATTTACTGTCAGGAAATTCTCCTAATGGAATGACACATTTTCATTTATTTTATCAATAAATTTACGTAATGCATTTGAATAAAAGGTATCTTTGCGAACGATAAACATAGTAGGGACCTTCGAAACACTTTTTGGTAAAAGTGTAAGTTCAAAAGGATGTTCATTATTTTGAATGAGGGATTTGATCATGATTGCAACTCCCATACCTGATTTGACGCAAGCGAGAATTGCTTCAATCGTTCCAAATTCTAATACTCGTTTTGGAATAATTCCCTTTTCATAAGCCCATTTCTCAAATAAATTTCGATAATAACATCCTTGACTAAAAGCGAGTAGATTCATTTGCTCAAGTTCTTTTAGAGAGGATAAAGGCGATTTACTAATGATAACGAGCTCTTCTTCTTGAAAGAAAAAGGAATCAAGGTCAGCATGATGAACTTGACCAGCAATACATGCTCCGTCTAGTTTTCTTTCAAGAACGAGCTGAATTAATTGCTCTGTTGAGTGAGTTTCTAAAATAAGATCAACTTTGGAATACATGTCATAATAGGATGATAATATAGATGGAAGACGCACTGCCATTGTTGATTCCGTAGCTCCAATTTTTAATGTCCCTGTTGGATGCAATACATTATTTTGGACAGCTTGTATAGATTGATCCATTAAGGAAAGGATTTGCTGTGCATAAGACAATAAAATTTCCCCATTTGAAGTTAAGGAAACACCTTTTCCGTTACGGTAAAATAGCGGTACCCCAAGTTTGTTTTCTAATTGTTTCATGCGCATCGTTACATTTGACTGCACATAATTTAAGTTTTGAGCAGCGTGAGATATATTTTTTTCTTTCGCAACTTCGTAAAAAACAGTAAGATCTTTTATATCCATGGAAGACCTCCTAAAAGATATCAATTTTTTTGATGATTTTTATCATTAATACTTATTTTACATGATATCTGAACATTCATACAATAAAGAGTGTACAGGAGGGATGAACTTGTTAAAACAAGAAAAAATGACGGAGAGTGCTCATTTTTATAAATGGATTGTATTGCTTTTAGCGACAGGAGTGCAAGCTAGTGCAACGCTTGTTACATATGGTGTAGGATCATTATCTTTCTTTTGGGGAAAACTGTATGATTTAAGTGATATGCAGATGGGATTGTTGTTAACTGCTGTTAATATTGGACCGCTTTTTTGTATGCTTTTTGTAGGAAGATTGCTTGATCAATATAATGAGAAATTATTAATGGGAATGGGATCTATCTTACTTGGTGGATCTTTACTACTTGTTCATTTGGCGGATGGATTTATAGGACTATTCATTGTTCTTTGTTTTGTAGGAGTGTTCTATAGTACAGCGCAACCTGGTGGGAGTAAGGTCATTTTAAAATGGTTTTCAAAAGAAAATAGAGGGTTCGCTATGGGCATTAGGCAGGCGGGTATACCGATAGGAGGAGCTGTTGCAGGGTTTATCATTCCGTTTCTCTCTGTAAAATTTAGTTTATTGCTTGCTATATATGTGCTTTCAAGTATATGCGTAATTGGGGGGATTTTGTTTTTCCTGTTTTACAAAGAACCTTTTCATTCTTCTAGTGAGCGTATATGTAATAAGAAAAGCATTTCGTTTTTGCAACAGTTAAAGATGGTCGCAAGTAATAAAAAATTATATCCTGTTTTGTTTACTGGAATTTGTATGATTTCGTTACAACTGATTGTAGTGGGACACTTTATGAAATTTTTAATTGCTACAACTTTTATATCACCAATTTTGGCAGGAGAGATATTTTCCGTTATGTTATTTTGCGGGATGATTGGCCGCGTTGCTCTAGCGGCTATAAGTGATCGTCTTTATGGAGGAAATCGAACTAAGCCGTTAATGATTTCTGTATTTGTTGCATGTTTCTGTGTTATTGCTATATTAAATATCAAGATAATGTCAATCGGATATATATGGATTGTAAGCGGGTTGTTAGGCTTTTTTAGCCTTGGTTGGTTTAGTCTTTTTATCGTTGAAGTTACAGAAAAGGCTAAGGAAAATGAGGTTTCTTTCACGGTTAGTTTTGCTTTAACATTAAATCAAGTCGCAATTCTATTGGCGCCGCCTATATTTGGTTTTGTAGTAGATAAAGGTGGCTATACAGCGGCCTGGATTGGAATCGCTTTATGTATATTAGCATCAGGAATCAGTCTGTTTCTTCACTTGAAAAAAGAACATAAATAGAATATTTTTTTGCGATATACTACATGTTCCATTTTAATAGGAAAGATATATCATTTAATTTGTTTTATGTAATATTCTATTAACATGTATGTTTTTAGTAGGAATGTTACACGAAAAATTATGAATCGTATAGAAAGATAGAAATATAACGGGTACCGCTGTATGACAGGCACCCGTTATTTGGATTATAACGTTGAAAACTCTTCAACAAGTTTCTTAAAACGTTCTAACGCACTTTCAATTGGCTTTGGTGTTGTTAAATCGACACCCGTTTTTTGTAAAAGCTGAAGCGGATAATCGGAACTTCCACTTTTTAAAAATGCAATATAGTTTTGCTGGGCAAGAGGGTCGCCGCTTAATAATTGCTCGGCAATTTGGATGGCAGAAGCAAATCCTGTTGCATATTTATAAACATAAAATGGACGATAAAAATGTGGGATTCTCGCCCAACCATATTTTACTTCTTCATCAAATACAACGGCTTCTCCGTTATATTCTCTAAATAATGTTTCGTATACTTCGTTAAAACTTTGGGCATTAAGCGGTTTGCCTTCTTGTGCCATTTCATGTGTAATTTTCTCGAATTCTGCAAACATAACTTGTGTAAAGAAAGTGCCTTTAAACTTTTCGATAAAGTGATTGATTAAATGGTTACGCACATCTATATCTTTCGCTTCTTTTAATAAATGATGAATCAGTAATACTTCATTTACGGTTGAGGCAACTTCTGCAACAAAAATGGAGTAATGGGCAGAAATTCTCGGTTGGAAACCATGGGAATAATAAGTGTGCATGCCATGTCCACATTCATGCGTCAATGTAAAGAGACTATTTAAATCATCGTTATGATTTAAGAGAATAAAAGGGTGAACATCGTATAAACCGAAATTATAAGCACCAGAACGTTTACCAGGTAGTTCTCTCACATCAATATAGCGTTTATCTTTAAAACTTCGAAGTGTTTGAAGGTATTCTTCGCCGAGTGGGGATAGCGCTGTAAGCATGATTTCAAATGCTTCTTCATAAGAGATATCTTGTTTCACACCTTTCACTAAATCTACATTTAAATCGTATTGTCGTAATTCATCTAGTTGTAATTTTTCTTTTCGTAAATTGTTATATGTATGAAGCGATGCAATATTTTGTTTCGTTGTCTCAATTAAAGTATCATATACTTCCTTTGGAACATTGTCGCCGAATAAAGACTTTTCTAAGGCAGAAGGATAATTTCTAATTTTTGAAATGGTAACATTATTCTTTATTGCCGCTGATAAAGTGGAAGCAATAGAGTTTTTCAGTTGTATATAAGGTTGATAGTACGCTTTATATGCTTCTTTTCTTTTATCCCGATTTTCATCTTTTATTAATTTCGCATACATGCCGCGTGTTAAAGGTACTTTTTTTCCATCATTTGCTGTAACAGTTCCAAATACAATATCTGCATTGTTAAGCATACCGTATGTATGCTGAGGGGAAGAAAGAGCTTCACCCATTTGGGACAAGATTTCTTCTTTATCTTTATTTAACACATGTTTTTTATAACGATATAATTCTAATAAATCTTCTTTATAATATTGTAGGCCCTCGTTTTCTTCTATATAAGAATGTAACGTTTTCTCTTCTATACTAAGTAAAAATGGAGAGAAAAAGGAGCTTGCTGCACTGATTTTTACATGCAATTGCGATGCTTTGTCTAGAAGAGACTGTGCCTTTGTATCACGTGTGTCAAGGTCTGACTGAAGGCGTGCATATGCATAAATGAGACTGAATAAACGAGATATTTCTTCGCGTTTCGTTAAGTAGGCAAGGAGACGATGGCTATCATGAATATTCCCATTGAATGTCTGTAAGTCGTCTACGAATGTTTCCACCTTTTGATAGTCATTTTGCCAGTCTTGAATTGTTTGATAAATATCCGTTAAATCCCATTTTTCTTGATCGGGTACGTCTAATCTACTTTTGAATGTTGTCATAATCATGTCCTTTCTAATGATATAGTTTATCTACTCTCTATATAACTATGAAATACAACAAATTGCAAAAAATACCTGCTATATATAAAAAGTCTTGTCAGAAGCGACAAAACCTTTTAAAGATAAACTATAATCGGATGCCAAATATTGAATACAGTAGGTTTGAATATTGCTGCTTTGTTATCTTTTCTTTTCTCTTTTCGCCTTGTTTCGTTACAGTTAAGTTATCTTTTGTTAAAGAAACATGCCCGTCAGAAGTTAGTTTTGCGATAAGAGGTACTTTATTAAAAGGAGAGTCTTTATGTTCGACAATTGTTTTTTGTGCTTCATTTACAATGTTCTCATCTACTTTTTCTATATAAAACGCATACCCTAAAGACCACTCCTGAGAGGAAGCAGCATCTAGCAATTCATTATTTATTCTCATTTCTAAAACATAGTTTCCTTTTGCAGTCGTTTCTTTTCGGATACGATAGTCGCCTGTAACAGAATGGACGATTTCACCAGAGAAAGGAACAGGTGCAAGCGGAAGGTATGAGCCAAAACCGACTTCAATTAAATAAGATTGATTGTTGTGCTTTAGAACAGTTGCTATATGTCCAGAATCGACAGCCCAAGTAGACGAAGCAGCATTATAAACGGTCCCAGATACGAGATGAACATCAAATCCGCAATCTTTAAGGAAATAATACATCATTGGACCCAGTTCATAGCAGAGTCCACCTCGGTTATTTACTAAAATTTTTTCTTGGAGATGTTCTTTTGATATTTCTTTCACTTTACCTTGAATAATATCCAAATTCTCAAATGGAACTGTTTGCGCCATCGCGTAAAGGATTTCATTTAAATCTTCAAATGAAATCGATTCTTTTTCCTTTATATGCAATCTAGAGAAGAATTGTTTTTGGAGATCTGTCATGGGAATCACTCCTTATTTTTGTTATATACTTATTGTACTGAAAGTAAGGAAAGAAAGCATCTGTCATGCATGGGGTGAAGTATACTTACGATGAAAGCATGACAAAATGACACCTTTACATGGATTGGAACATATAGTATGATAATTGCAATAAATTAGATTTTAATGAGTGGAAATAAATGAATGAGAGGTGCTTTTTGTGAGTGTGGTAGGTTCTAAATAGGAACAATTGAATGAAATAAAGCTGGTAATAACAAGGGGAATTTTCTATTAAGTATACCCCTTAGTTTGCCGTGGATTTATTTCGAAACCCTATGAAGATACCTACTATACTTTATAAGCGTGTAATGATGATGGGATTGCCATGTTTTTTATGGTTTCTTTCATTATATTTTACACATGCCTTGTAAATGTAACGAAAGCTGCGGTATCTCCGCAGCTTTTTTGCGTCTATTTGAATAAACCAAAATATATGACCAGCTCATTAAAATGTAATGAGTAGGTATCTTCATTTATGATGTGAATCAATCATAGTGAGGAGAAATGAAAGTGAATCAAATGACTTTTGAAAAGTTACAGTATAACGAGTTGAAGGACATTGTTAAATCTTATTGTGTGAGTGGGTTAGGAAAGCGATTATTGGATCAATTAGAGCCAAGTACGAATATAAAAGTAGTACGAAATCGATTGAATGAAACGACGGAAGCGCGAGCGATATTAGATGCGGAAGGGCATGTACCTTTTTTAGGTATTTCTAATATTGATAACATCATGCAAAAACTAGAAAAAGGAATGATTCTAGAGCCAAGCGAGTTCGTGATTGTTGCAGATTTTTTACGGGGCTGTCGCAAGATTAAAAAGTTTATGTTAGATAAGGAATTTTTTGCGCCAATGCTCGCAGCGTATGCAAATTCTATGTCCGAATTTAAAAGCATAGAGGAAGAAATACAATTTTGTATAAAAGGAAACCGTGTTGATTCTGCTGCAAGTAAAGAATTAAAACGGATTCGAAATCAAATAAATTCGGTAGAAGAAAAAATAAAAGAACGATTAAATAAATTTTTAAACAGTAGTGCAAATAAGAAGTATATACAAGAATTCTTTATTAGTAAAAAGGACGACCGATATACGATTCCAGTGAAAGCGTCTTATAAAAATCAAGTTGCAGGAACAATTGTTGCAGTTTCTTCTAAAGGGTCTACTGTTTTTATAGAACCAAATACTGTTACAAAATTAAACGTGGAACTGGCAAGCTTACAAGCAGAAGAAGCGATGGAAGAATATCAAATATTAGCAACTCTCTCAGGAATGATATTAGAAAACATATATCAAATCAAAATAAATATAGAGCTAATGAGTCAATATGATTTAGTATTTGCCAAAGCAAAATTTAGTAAGCAAATTGGCGGAATAGAACCAAAGTTAAATGATTACGGCTATATAAAGTTCGTTCATTGTAAGCATCCGCTTTTATCAGGAGAAGTGACACCGCTAAATTTTGAAATTGGTCAAAAGTATCGAAGCTTAATTATTACAGGACCAAATGCTGGTGGGAAAACGATTGTTCTGAAAACGATCGGATTGTTAACATTAGCGGCAATGTCGGGGTTTCATATTGCAGGAGGGCGAGAAACGGAGATTGCTGTTTTTGAACATATCTTTGTAGATATCGGTGATAATCAAAGTATCGAAAATGCGCTTAGTACCTTTTCATCTCATATGAAAAATCTTTCTGAAATCATGCGGAGAGCAACGAATCATACACTGTTATTATTCGATGAAATAGGAAGTGGAACAGAGCCAAATGAAGGGGCAGCTCTTGCGATTTCTATTTTAGAAGAGTTTTATCATATGGGCTGCATCACTGTTGCGACGACGCATTATGGCGAGATTAAGCGATTCTCAGAAATGCATAGTGACTTTATGAATGCAGCGATGCAATTTCATAGTGAAACATTGGAACCGATGTATCAATTATTAATTGGAAAGTCGGGAGAAAGTAATGCGCTTTGGATTTCTCGAAAAATGAATGTACGAGAACATGTATTGCAAAGAGCAAAAGATTATATGGAAAATAAAGAATACCGTTTAGAAAAGCTACATGAAGGAAAAGTAAGAAAACCTAAAATTGTAAAGCAAGCGGTAGAAGAGGCATATGCATATAAAAAAGGGGATCGCGTGAGATTATTAGATGATGATGACTTTGGAATTATATACCGAGAGAAAGATAAATTCTCCAATGTTGTCGTATTTTCCAAAGACCGGTTTATAGAAGTAAATAGTAAACGGATCGCTTTAGAGGTAGAAGCGAAGGAGTTATATCCAGAAGGTTACGATTTAGATACGTTGTTTGTAGATTATAAAGAACGAAAAATGCAGCATGATATAGAGCGTGGATCAAAAAAAGCTTTGCGTAACATTCAAAAAGAGATGAGAAAGAATAAAGGTTGAGAGGCTATAATATGGGTTGTTGTTTCCGATGAATGGAAAGGTTTCATAAAATGATTGTATGGGATTCAGAAGAGAATATGTAAGGAAACATTATATTCTCGGTAGTAAAAAAAGGTGGCATCCTTTGTTAAGGAATGCCACCTAAATATTTTGTAAATCAGTGCTAGTCGTTTATATTTATAAATTTCTTATACGAGAGGCCCATGATTTATTTGAGTGAGTGGTTCATTAATCTCGAAAATTTTTCCATTTACATCGGCGATTCCAAAGTCAGCTAACCTTTTCGTATGCATATCTAAATATTGTTTAGCTGTTTCTTTTGTTTCGAACATATAAATTCCACCCGCTTCATTTGTTTCTGGATTTTCTGTCCAAATTTTCCATATGAATCCTTTTTCTTCATTGATACTTTTTGCTAAATCAGAAAAAGCCTCTGCCATTTCATTTCCGAATGGTCCTTGCATTTTGAAATCAACTTGTAATATATATGCCATTGTAATTCTCCTTTGTAATTGTATAATGTATGAAACATTCCTATAGTTGCTGTTTTACAATTCTCTTTTTATAAAACATGCTTCTCCTAGTATTTCTTTTTTCGAGTAAATGAGAAAGAGCGGGTTGTTATTTTGGGCGAAGCGCCGTTACATTTAGGACTTGTTTGAGTCCGTTCACATAATGTTTTAAAGAAAGAACGCCAACAAGCTTTACACCTCTATTTTCTTCATTCAGCATAATAACAGTAGGGACCCCTCTTACATGTAATTTTGTAACGAAATCAAAAGCCTTTTCTAACAATGCTTTCGCATATCACAATCAATGATTAACATGTCATAAGGATATTGTTCTATCCAACGTTGCTCCCAAGGGATTTCTACTTATTGGCAGATTGGAAACCTCCGAATGTTTCCTTATCCTAAGTTAGAACGAATATTTCTTTACGAATTCATTTCCATACCACCAGATACAGGAAGATAAGTTCCTGTAATAAAGGCGCTTTGATCACTTGCAAGGAATAAGGCAGTACGAGCAATATCCTCGGGATTTGCAATTCTTCCTAATGGAGTAAACATCGCTACTTTTTCCTTTTCTTCTACAGGAGTATATTTCGTAGCAGCTGTTTCAACCATACCAGGTGATATTGTATTTGCTGTAATATGATATGGGCCTAGCTCTTGAGATAGGTACTTTACAAAGGAATTAAGCGCTCCTTTTGCTGTTCCGTGTGCAATAAAGCCAGGCATAGGTTGGTTACTTAAACCACTTGAAATATAGACCAACTTTCCATATTTTTGTTTTTTCATAATAGGCAATACTGATTTTGTGGAAATGAAAGCAGCTTTTACTTCTTCTTCAATTTTAGGGCGAAATTCATCCCATTCCATATCAGAGAAGGGTTTTATAGTAAATCCAATTGCTGCATTACTTACTAAAATATCAACTTTTTTAAAATGTGAAATCGTTTGATCTACGAGAGAATTCATTTGTTCTTGATTTCTAACATCAGCTTGAATAGCGATTGCTTCTCCGCCTTTTTCATGGATCGATTCGATGACCTCTTTTGCTGCCTCTGTATGATTCATATAGTTTACAACTACTTTTGCCCCATATTGAGCAAATAATTTTGCTGTTGCAGCTCCAATTCCTCGGCTTGCTCCTGTTATAATTGCTACTTTCCCATTTAGCATAAACAATTTCCTCCTTAGTATATCTTTTGAAATGAAAGTAATGGATATGATTAACTTATGAAATATAAATAAAGTGAAACTTTAATCAGTGGGGGCTTCATCCTCCGCTGATTATGAGTCATCATCAATCAGGCTATTACGTATCTTCCTTGCTTTTCTCTGAATCTTGAGGTGGGAGTCTTACTGCCTTAAAATAGCGGGATAAAAATATATGCTACAGCATATATAAAATAATAATTTGATCCGTATAAATAAGTTGTCCTTTATACGGATCAATTAGGAATAATGTGTATCATATAACTTATTTAATAATAATTTTAGCTGTTGCGTCTCTTCTGTACTTAAATTACTCGTAACGAACTGATGAGCTTCTTTTACAACAGGTAGGACAGACTTTTTAATCGCTTCACCTTTTTCTATTAAAAATAGGTAATGAGAACGTCTGTCTTGATTATGAAAAGTTTTTTTGACCATTCCTTTTTTCTCCATTGAATGTATCATTCTTACGACAGTCGTTTGATTCTTATCAATGGCTTCTGCCAGATCTTTTTGAGTTGTTCCTTTTTGGCTAGAAAGAACACTCATAATACTCCATTGTTTGGGTGTAACTCCATAAGGTTTTAACCTTTTCGTAAAATAATTTGTCATTTTGACATCTGTACGATGAATAAGATATCCAATTAAATTATGTAAGACCATATATCACCTCTATGATAAATATACATCATCTAAATCGAGGCCACTGAAAAAGTCCACCTAATAAGAAAAAGGAGACCACCACCTACTATATACAGGTGATGGTCTCCTTTGCGTTTTCTATATATCGATAAAATGCACGTTATTTTTTCAAAGTAATCACTTTTTCAGTGCCTTCTCTAAATCCAGTAAATCTTTAAATACTGAAAATACATGCTATAGCATATATGGTGTAATAAATTCTTTTCCTTGTCAAACCATTCGTTGTATAAACGAAGTAAAAGTAGAGATCATTGTCTATTTGGGTAAAATTGACAAAAATGTACATATGATTTGCAGGAAAAAGATGGGGGTTAGCGGAATTTTACAATAATATGAATAGAATAAGGAGTCGTTACAAATGAATTTAGAAAAAACGAAGCCGGTAAATGAAGAGGTTGCAGAGTTAAAAGAATTGATGAAAGAATTGCATGGTAGTGTGCATCAACTGCAAAGTGAAGTTCAACAGCTTAGACATGAAAGACCAGTGGTTGAAGTGAAAAAAGGGGTTCAATTATCGCCAGTAATTGTTGGACAAATTGGAGGAATTGTTTTAGGAGCACTTGCGATTATTGGGATATTCTTTCGTTAAAAAAGATTGCAGCTTCACGCTGCAATCTTTTTACATTAAATAACGTACATATATATAAACATGTGATAATAATAATGCAATGATTGTTAAAGGTAAGCCGATTTTTAAGAAATCAAGGTATGAGAAACCATGTCCTTCACGGTTCGCAATACCTGCTACGACCACGTTTGCGGATGCTCCGATTAAAGTTCCGTTTCCGCCTAGGCAAGCGCCGAGTGATAGTGCCCACCAAAGTACTTCGATTTGCGGTGAATCAACAGATAAGCCAAGTCCTGCTGCTAAGTCTTGAATAAGCGGGATCATTGTTGCGACAAATGGGATGTTATCGATGGTTGCGGATGCAGCTCCTGATACCCATAAAATAAGCATAGCTGCAAAACCAATATCACCATTTGTTACATCAATTACGTCTTTAGCAAGAGATGAAATGAGCCCAATGTCGATTAATCCACCAACAAGAACAAATAGTCCGGCGAAGAAGAAAATGGTTACCCATTCAACGTGGGCGAATACATCTTCTAATTCGTGCTGCTTCACGCCAATTAGCATAAGGAGTGTCGCGCCAGTCATTGCGATAACCGCTGCATCCACATGAATAATAGAGTGAAGAATAAAGCCGAGAATCGTTAAACCTAATATAGAAAGAGATTTGACGAGTAAGCTTTGGTCACGAATATAGTCTTTTTCATTTAAAGCCATAAGTTTTGCAATTTGTTCAGGTGTTGTTTTCAGTTTTTTCCTATACATAAAGTAAATAATACTTAACGTAACGGCAGAAATAATAAGAACAATAGGTGCTAAATTAAGTAAGAAAGCATTAAAATCTAGATGCTTATTTGCTGATCCAATCATAATATTTGGTGGATCGCCAATTAATGTCGCTGTACCACCAATATTTGAAAATAATACTTCAGAAATGAAGTAAGGAACAGGTTGTACTTTTAACATGCGTGTAATGGATAACGTAACAGGGACGATTAATAAAACGGTTGTAACGTTATCTAAAAATGCGGAACCGACGGCAGTTAATAGGGATAAAAATAATAAAATGCGAATGGGCTTTCCGCCTGCTGCTTTTGCTGCTTTAATCGCTACATACTCAAATACGCCTGATTGACTTGTAATATGGACAAGAATCATCATGCCGATGAGAAGGGTAATTGTTTCCCATTGAATATGAGATGTAAAAGCAGTATGTAAGTCTACAATACTAAAAATAATCATAATAGCAGCACCGAACAGTGCAATAACAGCACGGTTCAATTTTTCAGAAATAATAAATCCGTATGTAATTAAAAATACGGCAATTGCAAAATAATATTGCAGGTTTGTTACTTCATGTGCTGAATGTTCCAATATGTCACCTTCTTTAAAATATGTATTCAATTGTCGAATTTATCCCTCCGCATAAAATATATTGTAGCAAATTCAAAAAAGGAAAGAAAACGTTTTGTAATTGTAAGCGGAAACAAAATTTCACATACTACAAATTTATAAAATAAAGTGCAAATTATTAGGCAAAGTGAGCATTCTCCTCTAATATAGAGATAGCAATTTACATTATTTTTGCGTAAAATGTTTTAAAGAGGTGAAATCCGATGGAAATAGTAAAAGATAAAACAGTTGTTCAACATGAAATTGAACGTTTTGTAAATAAAGATGTATATATTCATTTAGAAACAACAAATGGAGCATACGCTTCCCATTTTAATGAAAAGATGATGACAGTTGGGGCATTCATTCGTAATGCTATCATTCGGTTTGAACGTGGTAAAATTGTTGGAACGAATCCGTATCGAGTTGGTCTGAAAATGGATCACGGCTGGGTATATGCTGAAGGTATTACACATTGGGAAGTGGACGAGCAAGGTCGTTTGTTACTTTCAGGTCATGATAATAAAGGGCGTCTAGCTGTAGCCCTTGAATTAAGCTTAACACCATTTAAATAAGAAGGAGGGGAAAATATGGAGAAACATGTATTAGTTGTATTTCCACATCCCGATGATGAATCCTATGCAGCAGGAGGAACAATTAGTTTATTAACAAGACAAGGGGTACCTGTAACATATGCGTGCGGAACGCTTGGTCAAATGGGAAGGAATATGGGGAAAGATGTATTTGCAAACCGTGAGACAATCTCAAGTATTCGTGAAAAAGAATTAAAAGATGCATGTGAAGCAATGGGCATTACTGATTTAAGATTGCTCGGATTTCATGATAAAACATTAGAATTTGAAGATGTAGATTTTGTAGCTGATAAAATTGAAGCTGTTATTCGTGATGTGCAACCATCAAGAATTATTACATTCTATCCAGAACATGGTGTTCATCCAGACCATGACGCATTCGGGCGTGCTACAGTTCGCGCTGTATCTCGTATGCCAAAAGAAACGCGTCCAGTGATACATGCTGTTGCGATTACGAAAAATCGTGAAGAAGTATTAGGAGAGCCAGATGTCGTAAATAATATTAGTGAAGCTTTTGATCAAAAACTAGCAGCTTTGCGTGCGCATCGTTCGCAAACAGAAGCAATGCTAGAAGAAACAGAAATGAAAATTCAAAATAAAGATGCTGCAACATTAAAATGGTTGCAGATTGAAGAATTTTGGATTTATAAATGGGAATAGACAAGAAGATCGTTTCTTCTCATATTCCTTACGTATGAAAGAGATACCGCATAATGGTGAGGCCACTGAAAAAGTCCTCATAAAAAAAGGTGAAAACTTCTTCGATGAAATCAAAGAAGTTTTCACCTTTTTCATGTATAATGATTGTACTCATTCTAGGTGGTGTCTCGGATGAATCATTCAGTGTTCCTGTTGTATTATCATCTTGTTCTGGTCATAAAATATCGCAGAAAAGTGATTGATGATCCCATATCTGACTATGCAAAAGATATGTTTGTTCGATTGGGCGAAAGTTACAATATTTCCTTAGTCGAATGGAATCACGATATTGACCATGTGCATATTTTGTTCAAAGCGCATCCGAATACTGAAATGTCAAAGTTCATCAACGCCTATAAAAGCGCAAGTTCACGACTGATCAAAAAGCATTTTTCACAGGTGAAAAAGGAACTGTGGAAAGAGAATTTTTGGTCAAGGAGTTTTTGTTTGCTTACAACAGGTGGTGCTCCCATTGAAGTGATAAAAATGTATATAGAAAATCAAGGTGTAAAGTGAGGTGATTCGATATGGCAAACAAAGCATATAAGTTCCGTCTGTATCCAACGCAAGAACAAGAGCAACTCCTTGCAAAAAACCTTCGGTTGTGTTCGGTTTGTCTACAACAAAATGTTAGCTGAACGAAAGGAAACATATGAACAATTCAAGGGTGACAAAGAAGCGCTAAAGAAACAAAAGTTTCCTACTCCCGCTAAGTACAAAGAGGAGTTTGCATGGCTCAAAGAAGTAGATAGTCTTGCATTGGCGAACGCCCAACTGAATTTGCAGAAGGCATATGAAAACTTCTTCTCTGGTCGTGCTGAATTTCCGAATTTCAAAAACCGTAAGGCCAGACAATCCTACACAACCAATGTGGTAAATGGAAACATTATGCTTTTGGATGGCTATATCAAATTGCCGAAACTGAAACTTGTAAAAATGAAACAACATCGGGAAATTCCGTCGTTTCACATTATCAAGTCTTGTACAGTTTCTCGAACAAAAACAGGAAAGTACTATGTTTCTATTCTCACTGAATACGAACATCATCCTGTACAAAAAGAAGTGCAAGCTGTTGTCGGCTTAGATTTTTCCATGAATGGCTTATTTGTCGATAGTGAAGAAGGTGAGAGAGCCAATTACCCTCGTTTCTATCGCCAAGCCTTGGAAAAATTAGCGAAGGAACAGCGTATTTTATCACGTAGAAAGAAAGGTTCTAGTCGCTGGCACAAACAACGTCTAAAAATAGCGAAGCTACATGAAAAAATTGCGAACCAACGAAAGGACTTTCTACATAAGGAATCGCAAAAATTAGTGAAACTGTATGACTGCGTGGTGATCGAAGACCTCAACATGAAAGGAATGTCACAAGCACTCCATTTCGGGAAAAGTGTTGCTGATAACGCCTGGGGCAAGTTTACGACATTTCTCCAATACAAGTTAGAAGAGCAAGGGAAAAAGCTTATCAAAATAGATAAATGGTTTCCATCATCCAAAACTTGCTCATGTTGTGGTCAAGTAAAAGAGTCTCTATCTCTTTCTGAACGTAAATTCCACTGTGATTGTGGTTTTGTGGCAGACAGAGATTGGAACGCTTCTATCAACATCAAACGTGAAGGGTTACGCTTATTAGCGTTCGTATAGCAAAAAGAACTCTTGGAACGAGAGGGATAGCTCGGTCAGTTTTCGTTGGCTACTAAAAGCAACGATAAGTCGAGAAGCCCCCACTTCAAAAATCGTTAGGTTTTAAGTGGAGGGGAGTTCACATGAATAGAACATACACTACAGAAAATCTTGAAAAGAGGGGACTAAAGTATGTACTATTCATATGAGGATGTGTACGGCTATTTTCGAGATGGTTACGAGTTAAGCGGAGAAGTCGTTTCATTAGTTGATCCATACGTTGTACAAACATTGCAATCTATTGTAGGAAGAAAAATTACAGTTGAAACGATTCGAGGAAGTGTGAGTGGAACGTTAAGAAGTGTCAAACCAGATCATATTACATTAGAAGAGAAAGAAATACCTATATTTGTTCACATGCAACAAATTGTATGGTTTACCCCTGAAAAATAAGAACCTACTATTTTTGTTAGTAGGTTCTTTATGTACAAAAATTTACAATATATGTTATGTTAATATTTGTGAAGAGAAATAGTAAAAATGATAGGTTCACTTATACCCTCCTATAGATATTTATATGAAGAAGATGAGGTGTTTATTTTGTTAGTGTATAACCGCATTTCTATCATGGTCCCTCCCGTTCCGTAGCGAAAGAAAGTTTTAATAATCTGAGATTTGCTAAGTTATAGGAGGGGATTAGAAATGAAAAAAGTCTCAGTGCCATCGCTATGGTTAATGATTATTCTTGTAGCATTTCCACAAATTAGTGAAACAATTTACACGCCATCTTTACCTGACATTTCTAAAGTGTTGCAGGTAAGTAATAATACTATGCAGTTAACCCTTAGTATTTACTTTGCTGGATTTGCTGTAGGAGTATTTTGTTGGGGATTTTTATCCGATTTTATCGGCCGTAAACCTGCTATGCTTTGGGGGATTGTAACATATGGTGTTGGGAGTTTACTGTGCTATTTGACGAGTTCCATTGAATTATTACTTATCAGTCGTTTCGTACAAGCATTTGGGGCAAGTACAGGATCTGTTGTTACACAAACAATCTTACGTGAAAGTGTAGAAGGAAAGAAACGACATGTTATGTTTGCACAGATTTCAGCGGTTATTGCATTCACACCAGCTGTTGGTCCGTTAATTGGTGGATGGATTGATCAAATATTTGGTTTTAGAAGTGTTTTCTTTACTTTAGTTCTGATGAGTATTTGGCTATTTATTTGTACTTTTATGAAATTGCCAGAAACACGAACGTATGTAACGACAAGGAAAATAAACATTTTTTCTATTATAAAACGAATGATTTGCAATCCAAAAGTAATGACATATGGCATTTTAATCGGGGGAACGAACGGTATATTATTTAGTTATTACGCTGAATCACCGTTCATTTTTATTGAGTATTTTAAACTATCACCTGGTATGTTTGGTTTTTTAGGTATAGTGGTAGCTATTGCTTCTATTATTGGAGCGCAAATTTCAAAGCGACTACTTTTCAGTTATACACCAGAAAAAATTATTTATATCGGTTGTATGATAATGATAGGGGGAGTAACGATTTTATCAATAGTTACTTTAACTGAAGCAGTTGCAACGGTTTTCTATATGACTATGTTTCTTATAGCAATATTTATATTGTTATTAGGAATCGGGATTGCGTTACCTAATTGTTTAAGTTTAGCGTTAGTAGACTTCCAAGATGTGATTGGAACGGCAGGTGCGTTATTCAGCTTAGGGTACTATATAATCGTTACCGTTACGATATGGGGAATGAGTCAACTTCATACAGGATCCTTGTTTATAATGCCACTATATTTTCTCGTTCTTGTTATGGTAATGACAATATTAACCCGCATATTTGTTTACAATGCTAAAATGGTAGAATCAGCCTAATAAAAAAGGAATCTCATTATATCTATGAGATTCCTTTTTGGATATAAATGTAAAAAAGTTTTACGTATGTTAAACTAAAACATATCAATAGTAGGAGGGGTAGAATGAAAAGAGGGCATAGGTTAAAACTTGTTCTATTTGGTTGGTTTCTATTTTTATTATTACCTACTAGCGGTGTAGCACAAGGGAAAGTTGTATCTTCTGCATCTGACTCTATCAAAAACATACATGATGGGAAGCCGTATATGGAAGTATATAATGGAGAAGGGAAGGTAGTAAAGTCTTATTCTGAAGAAGAAATGGATGAATTAAAGCAGGATATTATTGCTCCAGATATTTATAAAGTACCTGAAGATGAAGAATTTTTTTCTTACTCTCTTGATGCAAATGGTCATATGATAAGCGCAGGGAATAAAAAAGTTTTGAAACGTCATCGGACTGGTTTAGTAAAGGTGAAAGCTGCTGATTTATCTGTTTATAATTATGAGGAAACAGAATTTCATGGACATATTTGGATTGGACAGGGTAGAGATTACAATAAACCTCAAAATATAGTGGTAGATATGAAAAGTAAGTTTTCTAGAATGAAGATTCAATTATTGCATGAAGAACAAGAAATCGGAAGTGTAAAAATTGGTAATTTTGTCGGGGTATTAAACATCCCTGTTGCATCATTGACAGAACAAATTGGAAATGTGAAAATCAAATTTGTTAATGAAAGTGAAGCGGGAACAAGCATGAGTTTACATGGCGGCCAAGTGTATTATAAATAAAAGGAAGGGAAGGAAACCCTTCTTTTTTCGTTCATAGGTATAATACAACCTTTAAATCAAATATATTTGATTTAAAGGTTGTATTGTGATGGGAATTTTGTCTATAATATAAATATCAAAAAAAGTTGATGAAAGGGTGGGATGCATGAAAGAAAACTTTGAGCAATTTGAAAAGAAATTTAAAGCACTTGCGGATACAAAAAGATTAGAGATTATGTATGAATTATGTCAACGTGGACAGACATGTGTATGTGATTTAACAGAAGTATTTGGTATTTCTCAATCTAAGCTTTCATACCATTTAAAAATATTACTTGATGCAAATTTAATTGAAAAGGAAACAAAAGGGACATGGAGTTATTACGATTTAAATGATGAAGAAGTCAATCATTTATTGTCGGAAGAACTTTGTTGTGTATTTCGAAAAACGGGAAGAGGTAGTTGCTGCTAAGTTTTGGTACTTTATAAATCAAAAAAACTTGATGAATGAAGTTAGGGAGGAATGGGTATGCAATAGGTACATGTCGGAATTCATGCAACGAATTTGGAGTAATGCCTAGGAAGATAAGAATGAATGGGAGTTTTTCAACACGAGACTAACTATGAAGTTCTAAACAATTCTAATGAAAAAGAGAGCAGTATAACTTCATGTTGTGAAACAAAAAGGAGAAACGATGAAACGATTATCATTTTTAGATCGATATTTAACCCTTTGGATTTTTCTGGCGATGGTAGTAGGAATTGCAATAGGGTATCTATCCCCTAATTTTGTTGATGGAATGAATCGCTTACAGGTAGGAACAACCTCTATTCCGCTTGCGATTGGCTTAGTTCTTATGATGTATCCGCCGCTTGCAAAGGTTCGCTATGAAGAGATGGGGCGCGTTTTTAAGGATGGAAAGGTACTTATATTATCACTCGTTCAAAACTGGATTATTGGACCAGTTCTTATGTTTATTTTGGCAATTATCTTTTTACCAGACAAGCCAGAGTATATGATAGGACTCATTATGATTGGATTAGCTCGCTGCATTGCAATGGTCATCGTTTGGAATGATTTAGCGAAAGGTGATACAGAATATGCAGCAGGATTAGTAGCATTTAACTCTGTATTTCAAATGTTATTTTTCTCAGTGTATGCTTATATATTTGTAACGGTTATTCCAGAATGGTTAGGAATAGAAGGTGCTGTTATTTCTATTACAATGGTAGAGGTTGCTCAGTCAGTCTTGATTTATTTAGGAATTCCTTTTTTTGCTGGGATGTTTACACGTTTCATCTTTGTAAAAATAAAAGGGCCCCTATGGTATGAAAAAGTCTTTATTCCGAAAATAAGCCCGATTACATTAATTGCATTATTATTTACAATCATTGTCATGTTTTCTTTAAAAGGAAATATGATTGTGAGCGTACCACTGGATGTTGTACGTATTGCGATTCCATTACTTATTTATTTTATCGTAATGTTCTTTGTGTCATTCTTTATGGGGAAAAAGATTGGGGCAGGTTACCCAGTCACGACAACATTAGCATTTACAGCAGGAAGTAATAACTTTGAATTAGCAATTGCAGTCGCTGTCGGTGTATTTGGAATTCAATCTGGAGCAGCATTTGCAGCGGTGATAGGCCCTTTAGTTGAGGTACCTGTTATGATTGCACTTGTAAATGTAGCGCTATGGTTTCAGCGTAAATATTTTCAAATAGAATCAAAATAAACATTTCTTATAAAAGGTGGACTTCATATGGAAAACAAAAAAACGATTTACTTCTTATGCACAGGTAATTCTTGTCGTAGTCAAATCGCCGAAGGATTCGGGAAAAAATATTTAGGAGACAAGTGGAATGTATATTCTGCAGGGATTGAAGCGCATGGCGTGAACCCAAATGCTATTAAGGTCATGAAAGAAATAAATATTGATATTACAAATCAAACGTCTGATAGGATCGATCATAATATTTTACACAATGCAGACCTTGTTGTAACACTTTGTGGTCATGCAAATGATGTATGTCCGACCCCACCTTTACATGTAAAACGGGTTCATTGGGGATTCGATGATCCGGCAGGGAAAGAATGGGATGTATTCCAAAGAGTACGGAATGAGATTGGAGAGCGAATTAAAAAATTTGCTGAAACAGGAGAATAATTTGACCTGAAAAAGAGGCTTCCTACCTATAGGAGAGCCTCTTTTTACATTATATTTTGAATGATTTTTTTAATAAAATCATAAACCAAATAAGACTTAGACCAATAATAGAATGAGAGACTGCTACGATATACGTTAAGCCTTTAAAATCTGCGCCATTTAGTTGAAGGAATCCCCGCGTTGCCATGGAAGCAAGGGTTAATATTAACCCTATATTATGAACGATAAACCACATATCAAAACCTTTTATTTTATGGAATGAAAATGATTTTGCTAATGCTAGAGCAATTAAAAAGAATAAAAATCCTAGTACGAGCGTGTGAGTATGTAAAAGATTTAATAGAGTAGAGCCAAGAATGCCTTTTGCTTTTGCATATTCTCTCGCAAATACACCAGCTAATAATCCAATAATCAAATATACGAACGATGCATAATATAATTTTTTCATGATAATGTTCCCCCCCTGAAGTAGTCATGTTGTGTTTGAAAGTACTGATCGTTACATATTTCTATGTTTTGTTAAAACACTTCCTCTCGTTTAACAAAGAGACTGCAATGACATAGACATTCGGTAGTATCCTTATAATCTCATTTTTTGATTTTTCAAGGAGAAGCGAATAGATACAGCAACTTAACATCATGTCATGCATTTAGTTCTAGATTTATTCTCTGTTCTAGTAACAAATATCGGGGTCTTAGTGATGAAACTGATAAAAACCCCAAAATTTCTAGGAGTCACGGCATAGCAACGGAAAATTATAATCATTGTAATTATAGGATATCTATCTATACAAAACAATTGAACGTTATGTGAAAACTTATTTTATAACGAAAAAGTCAATTGTGAGCATGATTTATAAAAGGTTTTTTATCGATTGAAAAGAGAAATTTCCTTGATTTGTAAAAAGAAAATTTATATGATTGAAGAAAACACATGAACACATGAACATATATTCATATGTTTTGGGGTGAAAAGGAGGATGTACATGTTAGATGTCATTATAGTAGGAGCAGGTCAGGCAGGCTTAGCTATGGGGTATTATTTGCAAAGAGAAAACGGTCACTTTGTCTTATTAGATGGAGAAGAGCGAATTGGTGATTCATGGAGAAAGCGATACGACTCTTTGCAGTTGTTTACACCGAGAGGGTATAGTGCATTGCCAGGTATGAGTTTAGCTGGAAAGCAAGATGGATTTCCAACGAAAGATGAAATTGCCAATTATTTAGAAGCATATGCAAAACATTTTTCTATACCAGTAAGGTTACAGATGAATGTTTCAAAGATAAGAAAAAAAGGGGATACATTTGAAGTTTATACTCCAGAAGAGGTTCTACAAGCTAAACAAGTGATTATTGCATCAGGTGCCTTTCAAAGACCGTTCATTCCCTCCATTTCCAAAAATCTTTCCAATGATATTTTTCAAATTCATTCTTCACAATATCAATCATCAAAACAAATTCCTGAGGGACCAGTTCTTGTAGTTGGCGGCGGAAACTCTGGGACACAAATTGCAGTAGAGCTTGCGCAGTATCGCGATGTTACGATTGCTATTAGCCATCCGCTTTCTTTTTTACCATTAAAAATAATGGGAAAGAGTATTTTTGCTTGGCTTGAGAAAATAGGACTATTATATGCTGGAACCGATACAAGATGGGGAAGATGGTTTCAGAAACAGAAAGATCCTATATTTGGGTTTGAATGTAAGAGATTGATTCGTAATGGGAAAATAACAGTAAAATCAAAGGTAGTAAGTGCATTGCAAAACAAAGTAATTTTTTCAGATGATAGTACATATCAAGTGCAAAATATAATTTGGTCTACAGGATTTATACCGAATTATCAGTGGATTAAAATAGAAGGTGCGGTGAATCAAGCAGGTATGCCAATTCATACAAGAGGAGTTAGTGTAGTATCAGGATTGTACTATATTGGTTTACCTTGGCAACATCAAAGGGGCTCAGCGCTTCTATGCGGTGTAGCACGAGACGCAGAGTTTATATTGTCAATCATAGGAGGACAAAAAAAGGATCGGTAACAAATCGTACCGATCAAATGTATGTACATGAATTAGGAGAGGCCAATCTTTTATTACATTCATTATAAATTATTGTAAGAGATACGAAAATAGAAAAGGAAGCTTGAAATGTTGAGAAAGTTTTTTGTAGTGAAACATAAAGAAAATGAAGAATGCTCTATAGGAATAGGAACGGATTAGATATATTTTTGTGAAATGATTTATGATAGATTGATAGTAAGGATATATTGGTTAATTTTGTAAAAATATTTTTGGATAGGTAAAGAGAGGGATATCAGGTGAAATTTGATGATCAACGTTTACTTGGAATTCGACTAGGTTCTCTACTAATAACAGAAGAGAATCAGTATTTAGTTATAAAGAAAAAGGAGCATTATTCATTATTAAACATTAAAACATTAGAATGTACATCGCTTGAAGTATCATTAGAACACATAGAAGAGATGCTTCAGGAAGACTTGCAGGAACATATACAAGAAATTATTGCACCAAAGCATTTAAAAATTGTTGCGAAAAATAGTTTATAATGTAATCAATATACACTGTTTGTAAGGCTGATGCGCTATATACTCCATTTCAAAATAAGCCCCGCATGTACAAGGCCACCGCCAAATCCATATAAAAGTAATGTATTACCATTAGTGATTTTTCCATCTTTCAGCCCAATATCAAGTGCTAGTGGAATAGAAGCAGCAGAAGTATTTCCATAATATTGTAGACTCATAAGCGTGTTATCAAGAGAAATACCTGTTCGTTCACAAATGGATTCAATCATTCTTAAATTCACGCTATGTGGAACGAACCAGTCAATATCGGCTACATGTAAATCGTTTTTCTGTAGTAATTTTTGGACACCTTGAGGAACCGTATTTACAGCCCATTTGTATACGGCTCTTCCGTTTTGAACGAGATAAGGTGTGTCTTGTAATGGTGCTCCATTCATCGTTTTAGATAAAGCTGTTTGATATAAATGAATTCCCCCAGAACCATTAGATCCCATATAAGTTCCTAAAAAACTAGGATTATGTTCGTCATACTCTACAAGAGCTGCACCAGCGCCGTCACCAAAAAGGATGCAAGTAGTACGATCGCTATAATCTGTAATTTTTGACAGTGTTTCAGCGCCAATTACGAGTATCTTTTTGTTAGTCCTTGAAGTAATAAGGCCATTGGCAACAATTAATCCATAAACAAAACCTGCGCATGCTGCACTTAAATCAATTGCTCCTGTATGAGGGATTTCAAAATGAGCTTGAACTTGACTTGCAGTATTGGGGAACATGTAATCTGGTGTAGCCGTCGCGACAATAATTAAATCGACATCATCAATCGAAACATGGAATCGATCGATTAAGTTTTGGACAGCTCGAATGCATAAAGTTGTAGAAAATTCATTAGAGGAAGCGATTCTTCGTTCATGCATACCAGTTCGCTGAACAATCCATTCATCTGTCGTTTCTACAAGGTTTGATATGTCTTCATTTGACAATACTTTCTCTGGCACATAAGTCCCAACAGCTGTAATTCGCGCTTTTGAATACATAATGACACCTACCCTTATCACTAGGTTGTGAAACTTAATGTAAATTTTATTATAATTCTCATTCTAATTCAATCATTTGTAAAATTCAGTTATTAAACATATGATGTTCATATGGAATTCGTATGGAAGGGGGAAGAGGTTGTAATGTTGATAAATAGAGTGATTTTATACAGTAATGCTTTAGAAGAAATGAAGGAGTTTTATGTACGTATATTAGGTTTTCGATTATTACATAGTAATGAAATACGCTTTAGCATCCAAGTAGGGGAGAGTGAATTAGAATTTCGGAAAAATGATTTAACGACGAAGAAGCCTTTTTATCATTTCGCCTTCAATATACCATCAAATCGATTTTCTGAAGCAAAGAAATGGGCAAGAAATAAGGTAGTATTAAATATAGAGGATGGGGTAGATGAAATATATTTTCCGAGGTCTCATGCACATTCTTTTTACTTTATGGACCCGTCAGGGAATATTGTTGAATTCATTTCTAGGCATAGCATTTCTCCTGAAAGCAATGAGCCTTTTTCAGTTCATTCTATTCTAAATATGAGCGAGATGAGTTTGACTACGAATCAAGTTCTAGCAGTAGGGGAGCAATTGATAGATTTTGGGATTCTAGTAAATAAGAAAGGAAAGTTAAATGAAGAATTTAACTTTATGGGAGAATCTGGAGTGTATATATTGCTTGGAAAAACAGGGCGCCGCTGGCTTTTCTCTCATCTAAATGCAGAAGTACATCCGCTCATGATTGAAATAGATCGTGAAAAGCGGGTTGAGGTAACTGAAGACGGTAAAGTTAGCTTATGTAAAGTGAAAAATGAATGAGAATACTAGAGATGAAGAAAGAATATAAAGTGCTTGATATATTCATTTCATTAACAGGTTATATAAGTTTGTATTTATATGCTAGGCAGAAGCAAACTTGGAGTCAGTTTGCATTTCTATCACTAATTTTAACTTCTTGTTCAGGATTACAAGCTTTAGCATTTTGGACAATCCGTCAAGATTTCGATATTTCTTGGTGGATTCCGAATTTATATTTATTAATTTATCCATGTTTCTTTTTGAAAGGTATTTTGAAGGAACATGGATAGAAGAAGACGAGTATGAAATGTATATGAGCATTTGCATTATATCAAGCAGAGCATCAACTACAAGATGAAGAGATTGAAAGTTAAGTAAATGATTATATACATAAAAAAACTATTCCGATACTTTTACCGGTATCGGAATAGTTTTTTAGTGAATTTAACTTTGTTAAGTTTAACCTTTAGTAAATTAATAGTTAATATAGTAAAATAAAAATCTAAAAATGAAAAAGGGGCGTTTTTTTTGAGTACAATGCAACAACTTTTACAAAACAGAGCAAAACAATCTGCTGATTTAGAGGCATTAGTAGGAGGTGAAAAAAGATATTCATTTAAAGAATATAATGAACGAGTGAATCAACTTGCTCACTATTTGTTAGAAATAGGTGTTCAAAAAGGGGATCGGATAGGAATTTTGTGTAAAAATAATCATCAGTTTCCAACAATTATGATGGCAAGTTTAAAAATTGGGGCAGTATGTATACCGTTTAATCATCAGCTTACTTCATATGAATTAGAGGTTATTTTACAAGAAGCAAAGGTAAAGGTACTGTTTTATAGTGCGGAATGTAAAGAACGATTCATAAATAGTAAAGCAGTAGCAAACATTCAAACGGTAATAGAGACTGGTGAGAAAATGGGAGTAGCAAGTTCATTTGAAGTAAGGTTACAAAGACAGAAAAAAACGGAGCCAGATGTAACGATTCATGAAGACGATGATGCTATTTTTCTATTCACTTCTGGTACAACAGGAAATGCAAAAGCTTGTGTTATTGGTCATAAAAGTTTATCAAACTATTTCCAGGAGGTTGTGGGACGAAAAACGATTGCACCAGGACAGCGTTTCCTTTCTGTTCACCCTCTTTTTCATATGAGTGGTGTGTTATCAATATTAAATTGTATTTACCACGGTATTACGATGATTTTTCTAACTGAGGCAGATCCTAGTTTAATATTGGATACAATTGAGAAGGAGAAAATTACAACAATGTTAGCATTTCCTGCTGTATACAGTTATATGTTGAATGAAATTGAAAATACGAAAAGGAATATTTCTTCTTTAAAAGTTGCGCAAAGTGGTGGAACAAAAGTATCAGAAATCCTCATACGACGCTATGCAGAAAAAGGAATCAAAATCGTACAAGGATATGGGAGTACAGAAGGATGGATTGTTAGTTCATGGAACCCAGAGATGGGAATAGAAACTATATCATCTGTAGGGAAACCAATTCCAAATGTAGAAGTGAAAATTATTCACCCAAAAACAGGTGCGAAATTAGGTTCGAATGAAGTGGGAGAAATTTTGATTAGAAGCCCATATATGTTTAAAGGATATTGGAACAATGAATCAGCAACAAAGAAAGTAATGAAGGATGGCTGGTATCATATGGGGGACGCCGGTATGTTAGATGAAGATGGTTTTTTATACATAATGGGGAGATATAAAGATGTTATTGTATATGGTGGTGATAATGTATACCCTGATCAAGTAGAAGAAGTTATTCGAGAAATAAGTGGTGTTTTAGAAGTGGCTGTAGTAGGAATTCCAGATGATTTTTGGGGAGAGGTTCCAAAAGCGTATATTGTGAAGGGTACAAAAACATCATTAACAGAGGAAGATATCATTTATCATTGTAAGAAAAAATTAGCAAGTTATAAAATACCAGAAGTAAAGTTTGTGGTGCATTTACCCAAAAACTCATTAGGTAAAGTTTTAAAAAGAGAGTTGAGAAGTGATGTTTTCGCATAAAAAATAGTAGTGTATAAATGAGAAGAAGTCCAGCTATTGTTTTGCTATAGCTGGACTTTCCTATAGCGAAGTGGGGGATACTAAATATGAAATATTTTACTTGTATATTTAACAACCATCGATGGTTATTGAACATGTAGAAATCTATTACAGATTATTCTTCAAAAACAAAATAATAAAAATTAGGAGTAATTTACAATTATCATATGAGGCAGGGGGAGTAATTTTTTATCAAATTTGTTTTCAAAGCATGCATTACTAAATTGATTGAAATAAAATTATCAAACGATATTTGCTGATTACAACTTATTTGCGAAAAAATAAACAGAATAATACAGTATGTATTGATAAAATCACCTTTGTATTACATATATTTACATTTCTTGCTATTGTATAGTTGTAGTTTGATTATATAAAAGGAGGAATGGGAATGAAGAGCTCGATTGTACATATAAACAGTAGTCGGAATTTTAAAAAGTTATCTGCAATTCTGTTGTCCCTCGTTGTATTCATTATGATAGTAGCACGCCCATCGAATGAAGCGTTGGCAGCTAGTCAAACAAATATGGGTTCGCTAAAAGGAGTTCATTTTATTCATGGAAGTTGGACGATAGCTCTACAGGCAGCTCATTTACAGTATGTTTCTGCAGAACCGAATGGGAATGTAATAGCGAATCGTAATGTAGTGAATGATTGGGAAAAGTTTGAACTAATTCCTACCGGTGAACTATATACGTATGCTTTAAAAGCAAAAAGTAATGGAAGATATGTGTCTTTTGAACCAAATGGTAGAATAGTAGCAGATCGTACATCTATCGGTTCTTGGGAAAAATTTATGTTATATAATGGCGGGGATAATAGAATATATGTATTGCAAGCTCTTAGTAATGGAAGATATGTATCGGCTAATGGTGGGAAAGAATTAGTAGCTAATAGCTATGTAGCTGGAAGTTGGGAAAGGTTTGTTATAGTGTATTTCTAGTATAAGTGTTAATCATATGAAGTGTATAGTGATTGAATAAGCTATGTAAGTATTTAATAACACTCATACATTCTTTTAGGAAGGGAGATACTACAAACAGTGTGGTATCCCCTTTTAAAGTTATTTAAAATACCTTTATCCAACTATTTAGGATGATTTGATTGATGAGAGCGCATCATTTTTATTTTTAAAATCAATATTTGTATTTATATTGATTAGATGAACTTAGTGGTATATGAATGCGTATTTAGACAATGTATTGTAATGAAATAGATAAATACTAATTATAAAGGGAAAATAAATTACGAAAGTTAGAGCAGTAGCTATAGAAGGCAATATCGGTGATTAATTTTTAATGATAGTAGGGCTATATGTAAATTAGGCGCTTGAATAGAAAATTTGTAATAGCATTTGTGCAAACCTTCAAGAAGTGGTTGTATGAGTTTCCGAAGAGTATAATGTTTAAGAAAAATACATAATATTTGATTAAAAAAAGCTACTGTGTAGACAGTAGCAAAAGTATCGGTGCATGATTCAACAAGCTAGGGCTTTTGAGGCAGTTTGAGCTTTTAAGTGTCTTTGCTCGTATTACAGCTTCAAAATGCTCCCCACAATGAATAAATCATCCCAACAACAAAAAAAGCTAAACCTAAAGCAAAAACAACTAAAGCGAGTATTCCGTTTCTGTTATTTTCCATAAAATGTCTCCTTATAATGTTATATTCAAAAAAACTTTAGTTATAATTATGGCTAAATGTTATAATTATCATACTTCTCAGTTTATATAATGTTGTATTTTATAAATGATTGTGAGTTTAACTAATATTTAAAATCACAATCATTTATTTACATTCGTACAATAACCGATCCACCACCATTGGAAATATTTTGTTTTTGTTGCTCAATGGATCGTAACAATTGATTGCTATCTTCAATTAGCTTAATGAGATGATCTAAACGATTTTCAAACCTAGTCATTCGTTGCATTAAGTATTGTATATTTGAACTTGGATGGTTATTTCTAATTGGATAATGTGGATGTGAATTCTGATATGGGTGCATATGCTATAAACCTCCTTGTTCCATATTTAGGCATTTTATATTATGTGATGAAAATGTGAGAGTTCACCTATTTTAAAATGAAACAAAAATACTACTTTAGCAACAAATACAAAGGACCTGCCATGGGGTGCAGGTCCTTTGTAAAAAAGTGTATAAGAGAAAATTAATGGATTAACTATATATTACCAATAATGGTAATTAGGTTCTATATGTTAGGTGTTGAGAAATAAATAATAAGAATGTCATTTTGTAAAAAGAGGAATGGATGTAGAAGGATGAGCAATGGGTACAATTTACAGCAACAGATAAATATGTTTTAAGTACATCATGACAAGATTTACAGAGGCTAGAAAAAATACTTGATCGTGTCGAGAATCTTACGAACAAAGAGATGCAAGATAAGGCATGGCTTATCTCTTGAACTCAAAAAAGAGCAGCTAGCAAAAGCTAACTGCTCAACTCTTGGGTAAGTTAGAAAAGGTTATCAACAGTATTGACAGGATATTGAGTTTTATTCGTTGAGAGGCTTAAAAAATAATGCGTATCTAGAAATCATACAATAACAAGGGATGTAGACGAGCAGGAAGCAATATAATGAATAGGGGAGAGTTTCCAAAATGGTACCTCAATGTGTATCTGAAGAGTATTGGTGTCTGCTAGAGGGAGTTTCTCTCTTTTTTGGACAGGACAAGCTCACTTCCTTCCGTTCCATTAAACACTCATAAAACCTCTCTTTATCGTTTGATGCTATCATGCTGTAAGAGAGTTTGAAATTTCAGTGTAAGGATAAAAAAGTTCGGGATATGACCGAACTTTTTTCATTTGTTGATAACTTCAATAAATGATGTTGATCCATTATGTCTTATTGCAGAATGGAATTTTTGACTTTCTAATGTTTTCGCAACTTGTGTTAACTTATTCGGATCATCATGGTGAATGAGCAAGCTGTCCACTCCACTTTCTTCAATATGAATGTGTTCAATATGACCAACAGCGTTTTGAATTGCTTGCAAGAAATCAGGTTTCATATAATGCCTCCTATATGTTCAAGTTTTTTTAGTATTCCCGTATTTTAAAAATATAAAAGTGAAGAGGGGAGAAGCTTAGCAAAATGACAACATATGAGTTGATTTATTAAGCCTTCCAAATACAAGCCAGGGCCACAACCTATGTCTAAAATAGTTAAATCATTAGGTATAGTTATTTTTTGTGAAATATAATTGATTTTGTATCAATACCTTTCTTCTCGACCCCGTATCATTTTCCTGACTTAGATGAATTTCTGAGCACTTTTCAGAAAAGTCGAACTTTACAAATGGGAGTTCTTTATTAATTCCAGGATTAAATACTTCAATTTCTGAGAGGATACAATATTTATCTTTGGTTAACATTTCTTTTCTATTCAATTTAATAGCACCTTTCTAATTTACTATAGGAGGATTCTCGTATGCAAAAAAACACTAAAGAAAAAGTATTAGGGTACATTGTAAGAAATATAAATCAAAAATGGGAGCTTTTATTGTTCAATCAAACAGGTGCACCTGAAGCAGGATACCAAATTCCTGGTGGAACTGTTGAATCTTCAGATACACAAATCACAGATGCTCTTCTAAGAGAAATTAAAGAAGAATCGGGCCTCGAAGACTTAACTATAGTAAATAAAATTATTTATGAATTATATTTTCATCCAGTAAAACAAGAATTTCAAGAAAGACACTTTTTTTTAGTGTACACTGATATAGAAACAAATTATTGGACCCATTCTGTTAAATCTTCAGATGAAGATCAAGGCTTAGAGTTTAATTATTTTTGGGTAGATGTTGAAAAAGAATTAACATTAGCTGTAGATCAGCATATAGGGATAAAACATATTAGAAATTACTTAATTCATATCTCAATGGAATTATAATAAACTTATTCATTCTTTTATAAAATAACACATTGAAAGGTCACTTTCTCCTATTAAAACTGTCGGTGATGCTGGTAAATTTTCAAAGAACTGGTCACATGCTTTTTTTACACTAGGTAAGCCTTCCTAACATTTAGGAGCTCTTTCTTTCTCACAATAATCATCTATTATTACAATCGCCCCTTTGGATAGTTTTGGGTAAATAGCCTCTAAGCTTAGTAAAATAGGATCATAGAAATCACTATCTAAATAAGCAAAAGATATTTTTTCAGGCAATTCATGCGGAAGTGTTTCAAAAAAACAACCTGGGTGTATCTCAGGGTTCTCCAAATTCCATTTTGAAAAGTTATTGTATACTTCATCTATTGAAGCTTTACAATCACCCTCGTTTAAATATTGGTGATGAATTCCCTGTTTAGGTAATCCTTGATTGGAAGTGGAATAAGATTTATAAAAAAATAAATCGTATTTCTTTATATAATATAAAGATTTCTAAAGGTTTTTCCCCGTAATTGTCTAATCATAGTAAGGTGGTTTCATTATGGTAATTCTATATATTGGTAAGGTAGCAATAGGAAAAATGAATGTTTCAAAAATCATTGAGCAAGTACTTGGAAACGGTGCTATTCATGGGGATTCAAAAGAGTACAAAGTATGAGCTGGTGGTACAATAAGTAAGATATTTATACATAATAAGGAGAGAGAAAATGAACACATTCGTATGTTTTGGAGATAGCATTACAGCCGATGAAACATTTTGGAATGGTGCACGTCGGTTAACCCCGCGCTTACAAGAACAATTTCCAGAGTGGAAAGTTGTAAATGCCGGAGTGCCTGGTGACGATACATTCGATGCTTTAAGAAGAATAGAAGAGGATGTTTTATCTTTGAAACCAGACTTTGTAACGGTCTTTTTTGGGACAAATGATGCGGCATTTCATAAACAAGTGCCAAAGGAAGAATATAAAGAAAATGTCACAAAAATTGTGCGAAGCATTTCTCCAGAAAAGGTGCTTCTTATTAGTCCTGCGCCAGTCGATGAAGAAAGGCAACATGCGAGAACAAATGAAGTATTAAAGCAGTATGCAAAGGTGATGGAAGAAGTAGCGAAAGAAACAAAAAGTCATTTTCTAGATTTACATTCTCTTATGATACAAGAATCCAATTATAAAAGATTTTTAGAGAATGAAGAACGGGATGGATTGCATTTTAGTGAGCAGGGTTATGAATATTTAGCTACTATAATTGGTGATACATTAAAAGGGATTTTTTAATAAATGTTTCAAATAAAAAGGAGTCGATTGACTCTTTTTTATTTAAAACATGACGTTATTTCTTTTGCTTTGGTCTACGTACTAATTCACCTCCGCAATTTGGACAAATATGATGCGTGTTTTCAGTACATGGAGCGCAAAATGTACATTCATACGTACAAATATAAGCTTCCGAATCTAATTGTAGTGAAGTGTTGCATGTTTGACAGTTTGCTTTCATGTCCAATGCCATAGAGCTCCTCCTATTGTGTGAATATTTATGAATGAATGGTAACATAAATAGAAAGATACTACCTTTACAAATAGAAGGAAAACATAGAATATAGGTGACATTTGAAATGAAATGTTAGCGCATATTGTGAATAAAAAACCATCACGTTTGACTGTACAGTTTATGTATTGTATGATGTTCTTAATATAAATGAGGGGGGAAGATCGTTGGGAAGGTGTATCGAATCGGACAGTTGGCTCACTTGGCTCATGTTTCGAAACGAACGATTGATTATTATACGAATCTAGGTATCTTAAAAGCGGAGCGATCTCAATCCAATTATCGCTATTACGACGAAACAGCATTTGAAACACTACAATTTATTGAGAAATGCAAAGAAATGCATATGCCGCTTTGTGAGATTAAAGAGAGGATCGAGGAGAAGAAAAAGCTGCTCGGTATCAATGAACACGTTTCGAAACAGGTGAACGAAGTGACAGAACATATCCAGCGATTAGAAACAGAGTTAACACAGTTAAAACCTCTGTTAGATGGATTGACTGATTCACAACGAGAAAAAATATCAAAATCTTTATCTGGTCAAACGACAGCTTTGATGCAAACACTAATGATGTTTTTATAGTGTAAATTGCATCTATCCCCTTTAATTTCTGTATAGCGCTATGTTTTCTAAAGAAAAGAAACGTAAATGAGAAAACATTATAGTATACAGGAGGTGAACACCTTAGTTTTTTACTAAGGGGATTCATTGGAGATATTTAATTTAGTCATGGTTGCGATTTTAATCGCATTTACTGGATTTTTCGTAGCAGCGGAGTTTGCGATTGTAAAAGTACGTTCAAGTCGCATTGATCAGCTTGTTGCGGAAGGAAAACGCGGTGCGCTAGCAGCAAAAAAAGTAACAACGAATTTAGATGAATATTTATCTGCTTGTCAATTAGGCATTACAGTTACAGCGATGGGACTTGGTTGGCTAGGTGAACCGACGATAGAAAAATTATTGCGTCCATTGTTTGAAAAGTGGAATTTAAATCCGTCCATTTCACATGTGTTAACTTTTGGTCTTGCGTTTATGATTATGACATATTTGCATGTTGTAGTTGGAGAACTAGCTCCGAAAACAATGGCAATTCAAAAGGCTGAAAGAATCACTTTATTATTTGCTGGACCTTTAATGATATTTTACAAAGTGATGTATCCGTTTATTTGGATACTAAATAGCTCAGCTCGTGTTGTAACAGGCTTATTTGGCTTAAAACCAGCTTCTGAACATGACGTAGCACATACGGAAGAGGAATTACGTCTTATTCTTTCGGAGAGCTATGAAAGTGGAGAAATTAACCAAGCAGAATATAAATATGTAAATAACATTTTTGAATTCGATAACCGCATTGCTAAAGAGATAATGGTGCCACGAACAGAGATTGTTGGCTTTTATCTTGAAGATTCAGTAGAAGAACACATGAAAATTATCCAAAATGAGCGATATACACGTTATCCAATCTTTGGAGAGGATAAAGATGATATTATCGGTATGGTGAACGTAAAAGATTTCTTTATTCGATATATGAACAATGATACAAAAGATTTATCATCCATTCGTGCGTATATGCGTCCGATTATTGAAGTGATGGAAACAACTCCAATTCATGATTTACTTCTACAAATGCAGAAGAAGCGAATTCCGATGGCTGTATTATATGATGAGTACGGAGGGACAGCTGGAATTGTAACGCTTGAAGATATATTAGAGGAAATTGTTGGAGAAATTCGTGACGAATATGATGAAGATGAAGATCCGCCAATCCAACACGTAAATGAACATCATAAGATTGTGGACGGAAAAGTGTTGATTTCAGAAGTGAAAGATTTATTTGGTCTACACATTGAGGAAGAAGATGTAGATACAATTGGCGGATGGATTATGATGCAAAATCATGAGATTGAAGAAGGACAATGTGTGGAAGCAGAGAATTATGAATTTAAAGTGCTTGAAAAAGATTCTTATCAAATTAAGCGTATTGAAATTCGGAAAATTGATCAACAACAAGAACAAGCAGCAACTGTTTAAGTTGCTGCTTTCTTTCTGAATCAAAATAAAAATAAAATTGATAACTAGGAGCGGATATTGTTGATTCAAATGGCGTTGCGCGTTTATCGACTGCAATTGTATATGATTTTTAGTGGTTTGCTACTTATAGGAACGATTACTCCGTTTTCCAAACAAGTAACTGGATTTGGGATTGGATTAGCAGTAAGTGCATATTGTCTTTGGTTATTAGCTAGACGAGTTGAGAAAATAGGACGAAATATTATATTGAAGAAACGAGTTCCTGGGATCGGCATCTTAAACCGTTTTGCGGCTGCGATATTAGGAGCCATTATTATGTATGAAATCGAACATGAAATGGAAATGTGGGCATTTGGAACGGGAATTTTAGGAGGTCACTTTTTGATGATTGCAAACTTAGCTTATGCAAATATGCAATTAGTGAAAGAAGAAAACAAGAAAAAATAGAAAATATACTACATGTGGAGCGCTATGTGACGTATAAGAAAATTCTTAAAAAAATTCAGGAAAAACCATCGCTTTCTCAAGGTTTTGTATGTTATGATGACAAAAGACTTTTTGAAAAGAGGTGGATATATATGTTACAAGCGTTACTGATTTTTGTACTTCAAATTATTTATGTTCCTGTTTTAACAATCCGGACGATTTTGCTTGTAAAAAATCAAACAAGATCCGCTGCTGGTGTTGGTTTACTCGAAGGTGCAATCTATATTATAAGTTTAGGGATTGTATTTCAAGATTTATCAAATTGGATGAATATTTTAGCCTATATAATTGGGTTTAGTGCCGGTCTTTTATTAGGTGGTTATATAGAAAATAAATTAGCTATCGGTTATATTACGTATCATGTTAGTTTGTTAGATCGTTGTAATGAACTAGTGGATGAATTGAGACATGCGGGATTTGGTGTTACATTGTTTGAAGGGGAAGGAATTAATTCTGTTCGTTATCGATTAGACATTGTGGCGAAGCGTTCAAGAGAGCAAGAGCTGTTGGAAATTGTGAACAGAATTGCGCCGAAAGCGTTCATGTCTTCTTATGAAATTCGTTCTTTCAAAGGTGGATATTTAACGAAAGCAATGAAAAAAAGAACATTAATGAAAAAGAAAGATCACGCATCTTAAAAAGAGGAGAGGCTTTTCAGCTTCTCCTCTTTTTGTTCACTTTAAGTTTCTTAAGAATGTATTCGCGTTTGAGGAATCATCATCATAAAATAATACCAGATATTTTAGTCTATAAATAATTATCAGATAATACTAGATATTTTAGTCTATTAATTATTATAATAGAGTATGAGATGGTTATAATTGAGACAAAAAAGATATATTCCTAGGTGGGGCCTAGGGGGCATATTGCTTTTTATATTTGAGCATAGATGCCGATTCTTTTTTGCCAATATAGGGGATGGAGAGATTATCATGAGCAACATGCAGAAAAAAACAGACGTTATCTTAATTGGCGCTGGAATCATGAGCGCAACTTTAGGATCATTACTGAAAGAGTTAGCACCTGAATGGGAAATTAAAATGTTTGAAAAACTTGATGGTGCAGGGGAAGAAAGCTCTAATGAATGGAATAATGCGGGTACAGGCCATTCTGCACTTTGCGAGCTTAACTATACATCCGAAAAACCTGACGGATCTATAGATATTAAAAAAGCCCTCAAAATTAATGAGCAATTTCAGCTTTCTAGACAGTTTTGGTCCTATCTTGTTAATAGCAATCTGATTCGTAATCCGCAGAAATTTATTATGCCGATACCTCATATGAGTTTGGTACAAGGGGAAAAAAATGTAACATTTTTGAAAAAACGTTTTAAAGCGCTATCAAATATTCCGCTATTTCAAGGAATGGAATTTTCAGATGACCCTGAAAAATTAAAGGAATGGGTGCCACTTATTATGGAGGGGCGTACATCAAATGAACCGATAGCAGCAACGAAAATGGAATCCGGAACAGATGTGAATTTTGGTGCGTTGACACGCATGTTATTTGAACACTTACAAAACAAGAATGTTGAATTAAATTATAAACATAGTGTTGAAAATATTAAACGTATGAAAAATGGATTATGGGAAGTAAAAGTTCATGATATGAACAATGGTAAAATTGAATATCATACTGCAAAATTCGTCTTTATTGGTGCTGGTGGTGGAAGTTTACCTTTACTACAAAAAACAGGGATTCCTGAATCAAAACATATCGGCGGATTTCCAGTAAGTGGACTATTTATGGTGTGTAACAATCCAAAAGTGATTGAGCAACATCATGCGAAAGTATACGGAAAAGCGAAAGTTGGTGCGCCGCCAATGTCTGTTCCGCATCTTGATACAAGATATATTGACAATAAAAAGACATTGTTGTTTGGACCGTTTGCTGGATTCTCACCAAAATTTTTAAAAACTGGTTCAAATCTTGATTTATTAGGTTCTGTAAAACCAAATAACGTACTTACTATGCTCGCTGCAGGTGTCAAAGAGATGGCATTGACGAAATATTTGATTCAGCAAGTGATGTTATCGAACGAAAAGCGTGTTGAAGAGTTGCGTGAATTTATTCCGAACGCGAAAGGTGAAGATTGGGACGTAGTAGTAGCAGGCCAACGTGTGCAAGTTATTAAAGATACTGAAACTGGTGGAAAAGGAACGCTTCAATTTGGTACGGAAGTTGTTAGTGCTGCTGATGGATCAATCGCTGCATTACTTGGGGCTTCCCCAGGTGCTTCTACAGCTGTTACCGTCATGCTTGAAGTATTAGAAAAATGTTTCCCGCAATATATGGAAAAATGGGAAGACAAAATAAAACATATGATTCCTTCCTATGGTGTTTCATTAGTAGAAAATCCAAAACTTTTCCAAGAAATTCATACATCGACATCTAAGACACTTGGTTTAAGCAAGAAAGAACCTGTGTATAGTTAAACGAAGGTTTTGTATTTGAAATAAACGTATATAAGCAAGTTAAATGAAACATATTCAATTTAAGCTAGGGATTATAAAAATATAAAAGGGTAGCTGCTTATAAGTTGGTAAACTGGCTTATAGGCAGCTTATTTTTTGGTCAAGTAAAGTTTCACTTTATTTTAAACGTCTGTTCCACTCTAAATGTTGTTTGTAGTTACTAGCTAAGTAAATACGATTCGATGACTAGAAATATTCCCTTTATAAAGGGAATATAGGTGGTAGGTAGTTTGTTAATAATATGGTAAAATAGACTCTAGCAGATTCAATCAGCATAAACAAAAGAGAAATAAGTTTGAAGCGAGGAAACAACATGAGTCAAATCAACACACACAAGCCCAAGAAGCTAAAAATATGTTTGAAAGTATTGATGATTATTATTGGGGCATTCATCACAGCATATGGATTAGAAGCGGTATTAATTCCAAACAACGTATCCGATGGGGGAGTAACGGGTTTAAGTATCGTTAGTTCACAACTATTTGGTTTACCATTAGGGGTGCTAATTGGAGTCATTAATATCCCGTTTGTTTGGTTAGGATATAAGCAAATCGGTAAAAGCTTTGCTGTTTTTTCTATTATCGGTATTGCTTCACTTGCAATTGGTACGAGCCTGATGCACGAAATTCCAACGATTATTGAAGGAGACACATTGCTTGTTACCGTTGTTGGTGGTATTATTATAGGCTTTGGGATGGGGCTTGCTCTTCGTAATGGCGGCGCATTGGATGGAATTGATATGTTAGCTGTATTACTGTCTCGTAAATTACCGTTTGGGACAAGTGATTTAATTTTGCTTTTAAATATGTTTGTTTTTATCTTTGTTTCAGCGGTGTTTGGTCTTCAAGGAGCGATTCTGTCAGCGATTGCGTATTTTATTGCATCTAAAGTAATCCACATTGTTGAAGTTGGTTTAAGCGGATCGAAAACATTTAAAATTATTACGAAAGAACCAGATTTAATGGTAGAAACAATTCGAGAACGCTTAGGACGAAGTGCAACCTATAATGAAGTGTATGGCGGTTATTCAAAGGAACAATTTAAAGAAATCACATGTGTGATTAACCGTTTAGAGGAAAGTAAAATGAAGGAACTTATTCATGAAATTGATAAAAATGCTTTTGTTACAGTATACGATGTAGCAGAAGTAAAAGGCGGTAACTTCAAAAAACATGATATTCATTAATAACACTGAAAAACACCTTTTAGCCTAACTAAAAGGTGTTTTTTTATATCTTAATAAAAAACATTGTTTTATAGATAAAACGATGCTTTTGTCATGATATGTGATAGGGAATTTCACTATATCAGTTATATAAAAATAGAAAAATTTTAAAAATTAAGATGATTGAATTTTTAAATCGTGATAATCTTTGATTTGTAGTAAATATCTTTAAAAGGGAGAAATATTATATGAATAGTAAGATTGAAAACTTACCAAAATATCGAATTGCATATATGCGACAAGTTGGTCCATACGGGTTAGGTAACGTGCAAACGATGGAGAAATTAAAAAGTTGGGCTGCGAAGAAAAAACTTTTAGATGAAACGGCGATTGTATTAGGAATTTCGCATGACAACCCAGAAATAACGCCGCCTGAAAGTTGTCGTTATGATGCTTGCATCGTTATTGCAAAAAATGAACCAATTGACGATTTTGTTGCTGAAAGTGAATTACCCGGCGGAAAATATGTGATTTATGAAGTAGAGCATACGGCAGAAGCGATTCAAAAAGCATGGGTTGAAATCTTTCCTAACTTGCTAAATAGCGACTATGAAATAGATACAAGACCGGTGTTTGAGCGATACATGACAAAGATGGTTGATAACCATCTTTGTGAAATTTGTGTACCTATCAGAGCGAAAAGGTAATTATCTTGCTAGTTTTGCATAGTAAGGAATCAAGTGAAACGAAGATAAGTTATGAATAATGAAAGTTTCACTTGATAAAAAAGAGAAAGTCATCATTTTGCTTGCACTGCTTCAAAATGATGACTTTTTCTATAGGTAAAATGAGTGGTTTTACATATCTTGAATGATATCTTTTTCTTGTTTTTGTCCAAACTTTTGTAAAAGAGAAAGCAACATAAACCCTGTTATACCTAGTGTGCCAAAGATGATCCAAAGGGCATAAGTCCCTTCATTTTGGGATGTAGACAATGTGCCGGTATAGCTTCCAACGATAAAGCCAATCGCAAGAGAAAGTTGATAGACACCAAAATATGTTGCTGTATAAGATTCATTGCTATAATTTGCAATTGCAATATCGGCGTTAGGTAATACAAGTGTTTCGCCAATTGTAAATAAAATCACGCAGCTAAATAGCCAATACGGATGAGACAATAAAGGGATAAGTAAAAAAGAAAGTCCCATTAATAGTACACCGCATTTTACAATTGAAAGGGTGTTGTAACGATGAAATGCCTTTCGAAATAGAAGCATAAATAAAACACCTGTAATGGCATTTACCGTAATAACAAGTCCACCTAGCTTTGTACTATGACTGATATGGGTCATATAAAGCGGAAGAGCAACGGTAAGCTGCGTAAACATAATGTAAAAGAAAATCATAATGAATGAAAAGGAGAGAAAATGTTTGTTTTCAAAAACGTTTTTTAAACCAGATAAAAGATTTATATTTTCAGTAGAAACTTGGAAGTAAGGTTTAAGAAAAATAAACACAATAGCCAATAATAGCATCATAAACCCAGTAAGTATAAATGGATATAAAGGGTTCCATGCAAGTAATAAAGTACCAGCAATTGGACCAAGCATCGCGCCGCTGTTAAAAGCGAGATTTAAGTATGTAAATAAATTTTTGCGCAGGTGAGCTGGTTGTGAGCCAATTACAGCGCGAGCTGCTGGTTCATAAAGAGCAGTTCCAAATCCGATAAGCGAAGAAGAAAGCGCAATCGTATGAAACTCTGAAAATATTCCTAGGAAAATAAAACCAATCCCCCTTAATAGTAAGCCAGCGATCATCATAATCATGTAACCAAATTTATCAGCAATCATGCCAGAAAGGAAAGGGATCATTCGTGAAGTAATAATAATAATCGTTAAAATGGTTCCGACTTGCAAAGCAGAAAAATGTAAGAAATTCGATAAATAAATGGCAAGAAAAGCGTATACTGCAAAGTATCCAAATGACATAAAGAATGAAGAAATCAGTATAATGCGTATGGGGATTGAAAAGTTTTTCATAAAATCTCCTCCGAAAGTGTAACCATTAAAATCTTTTGATGGTTAACTATTTTATACTATAATTATACATAAAGTCAGAAAAAAGTAAATTTTAGAAAGATGGTGAGTGTATTTGAATCAAAGTCAAGAAGCTCCAGGACAATTAGAAATTGTAAGGGGATTTTTAAATACGTGGAGAATTTCAAACGATACAAGGGAGGAAGTGGACGAGCTTCATACGATAGAAGATGTACTTCGTTTTACGAAAAGGCATTGGGATGAAGAGATTTCTTTTGAGACAGTGGAAGAACTAAAACAGTTTCGAGATGAACTTCGTTTTATAGTGGAGGAAAAAGGATCACTGCAACAATGGTTTGAAAAATATCCATTTCGTGTGCGTATAACAGAAAATATGGATGCGATTACATATGAACCAGTAGGGGAACGGAATTTTTACACAATCTTATTACACATTATTTTAGTAGCGATTGAGGAAGGAAAGTGGAGTCGATTAAAAGCATGCCCAGATTGTCGCTGGGTCTTTTATGATCATTCTCGTAATGGAAGTAAGCGCTGGTGCGGGATGTATGCGGGGGGAAAAGAAGGGAGAGCATGCGGAACGATTGCGAAAGTGAAAAAATATCGAGCGAAACGAAAAAGGGAATCCAGATATACATTTTAAAATTAACTTAAGACTCTTTTACCATGATAAAGAAAATACACCTTCATTGACAAAGGGATTTTTTGGATTTAAAATTGCACTGAGGAAAGAAAATTAAATTAAGTAAAAAATATTTATAATAGGAATATTTATTTCGTTATGTCAACTTTTAGGGGTGATTGTTTGGAAATACCATTATGTTCTAAACGAAATGCTATTACATTTGAAAATAAGAGATATACTTATGGAGAGTTAATGGGGAAAGTAAAGGTGTATGCTAAATATTTATCTTTACAAGGGTGTAAAAAAGGGGACAAGGTTGGATTGTATATAATAGATCCAATAGAATGGCTTGTTTCTAGCTTAAGTTTGTTATCTATAGGCTGTTCAATTTACTGCATTGAAAATGAAATATCTTGTTTCAATATGATGCAGATAGTTAATGATGGTAATATGGATTATGTTATAGTCGACAAATCGTTAAATGTGGAGATAAATAGTACAATTATTTATATAGATGAGAAGAATAGGCCTAATAGCTATAGTAGCGCACAAACGACTAATCTTTCTTTAAATTCTTTATATATAAATGTATTATTTCCTTCTGATGCTGGTTATAGAGAATGGGAAGGTATCAAACTGGATGTATTTCTAGATTGCTATAAATTTATGAAAGAAAAATTAAATTTCACTTTTTCTAAAAGTATTTTTTATTTTCAGTATAGTAGTGATTTGAATTCATTTATATGGCTAGCAGTATTAGTTTATGGAGGTGAATTAATATTATGTAATACAGAAGCAAAGCAAAGTGAAAATATATATTTTCATGATTTTGAAGTATTGTGTCCTTTACGAAGTATTCCACAATTCGCAGATGTATGGAAGAGGAAAGAAAAAAACCTGCTTCCAAAGAAAATTTTGAGTTTTGGAGAAGATTTAATTGATGTTGTGGAAGAGAGGGAGAGATGGAGAAACTGTGGAATACAATGGTTTAATTTTTTTTCGTTTCCTAGACTAATGTTCGTTTCTTCATTAAAGAAAAGAACAGATGGAGTAATTTACCATGAAGGGAAACCGATTAGTGGCATTCAAGCAACCGTTATGAATAGAGCGGGTACAATAAAACCAATTGGTCAAGTAGGACAGTTATATATGTTTGAAAATCAATTTAAACAAGAGAGGCGAATAAAGAAAACAAACTATTTTGCAAGACAATTAACCAATGGACGATTTGAACTTATATTAGAGAAGTCACAAATTTTTTTTCGTAATGGACAATATGGATCAATCAAAGAATTTGAAAGAATTTTATTGGAATCCCTTTCTATTAAAGAGGTAGCAGTGAAGAGATATCAAAATGAACTATGGGTATATTGGATTATAAATCAAAATGAATCAGAAAAAGGGTTCTATAAATTTCTTAAAGATAAGTTACCGATATGCTATTTCCCTTTTCGATATAGTAGGACGAATTACATTCCTCAAAATAGATTCGGAGAAGTGAATTGGGAAGATTTAGAGAAAAGGTCTTTGATAGATTCACAAAGTTTAGCGGAAATAGAAAAAAGTATGCCAAACGTAAAATTAGAAGCTACGTATCGACGGAAATCTTCAAACTTGCCCTATCCGATTTTAAAAGAACCAGAAATGAAGTATAATTCTCAAATTCTAGATTCCAAAGAGTTATCCATTCTTCATGGAGGAGAAATGACATTAAATAAGGATGTGAAGTCTTTAGCTGATATATTAGATCGGGCAGCTAAGACGAAGAATAAAGTGATTTATATAGATGAGGTTGGTAAAGAAATAGAATTGACATATGAAGAACTTTTGAATAGTGCTCAAAGGATTGCTGGTGGTCTAAAGGAAAAAGGGATTCAAAAAAATGATTACGTTTTATTTCAAATCTCATCTTATATAGACTGTATAAAATTATTTTGGGGGTGCATTTGGAGAGGAGCTATTCCTTGTCCGTTGGATATACATTCTACTGAAAATATAAATAGTGATTTCCTAGAAATATGGAAAGGGCTAAAAGAACCGATAATTGTAACAGATTCTAATCGAAAAGATGAACTACTCAACAGGAACAGTATATTTTTTTTACCCCCAAACCTTATTACTACTGTGAAAGAACTAGAAAGTAATGTGCCTATTGATAAAATGATGGGAATTGTTAGTGAAGATACAGCAGTAATGATGTTTACATCAGGAAGTACAGGTTTACCTAAAGGTGTTAAATTATCACATGAAAATATTATTGCTCGCTCTCAAGGATCAGAAATGTATAATGAATTTTCAAAAGATGAAGTCACATTAAATTGGATGCCACTTACGCATGTTGGGGGGCTAATTTATTTTCATATTCGAGATATATATTTAACGTGTACACAAATTCAAGTGAAAACGGAACTATTTATCAAAGAACCAGTGTTGTGGCTTGCTTGTATGGATCGATATAAAGTTACGATTACATGGGCACCTAATTTTGCTTTTCATATGCTTATTACCAATGGAGATAAGTTAAAAACAAAATTATGGGATCTATCGGCGTGTCATTCTTTATTAAATGGAGGAGAAATGATACATCCTGAGACAGCTAAGCTCGTGATAGAAATATTAACTGAGTTTGGGTTATCTAATTCTGCTTTCAGACCAGTTTATGGAATGTGTGAAACAACATCTGGAATTACATATTCTAATGGACTTCAAATCGAAACAATAGGAAATCGTATAAATGAAATGTATGTTTCGGTTGGACACCCTATATCAGGTGTATCTTGTAGAATTGTGGATGATAGCAATCAAGTAGTAACTGAAGGGAATATTGGCCATTTACAAGTATGTGGATATACAATTACTAAAGGATATTATGGGGATTCTAATGCCCTATTAACAAAATTTACGAAGGATGAATGGTTTACTACAGGGGATTTAGGATTTGTTAAAAATAGGAATTTGTATATTGTTGGACGTGAAAAAGATGTAATTATTGTAGGTGCAAGTAAATATATTTGTCAACAAATCGAATCAGCTATAGGGAGTCTTTCTGGAATTGATGCTTCATCATGTACAATAACAATGGTTGATCGATTGAAAGATCGGGAAAGGTTTGCTGTTTTCTATCATCCAGAAGAAAGTCCACAAACAGGTTTTTTAGAATGGATAAATCAAAGTAAACATAAGATAGATGATTTGCATCAACAAATTAATCAGAAAATATTAGAAGTTTGTGGAGCTCAGCCAAATTGGATTATACCTTTGCCTATGTCTCAATTTCCTAAAACATCCATTGGGAAAATTAAGCGAAAGATACTAAAACATAAATTTATTGAAGGGGAAATGTCTGATTATGCCTTATTCAAAGATAATAGTGATATAAGAGTAGAACTACCCAATTGGTTCTACTGTAAGAAATGGGTAGAAACTCCTTTAAGCAATAGCGTATCCATTGTTGATAAGCAGGATTTAGCTGTAATAGGAAATAGAAAAATGATTACTACTTCGACTGTAGAAAAGTTGCGCAAAAACTTTCATATTACTTTTTTTAGTATAGATGAATTATGTTATCAAGAAAAAAGGAATGCAATTGAAAAAATCGGTAATGTTATCTGTTTTTTGAAATCAGTAGAACTTGAAACAGACAAACTGATTAAAGCGCAATTAAATAAGCATTTATCATGTTACATGTTGCCGGTTTGTTCTTTTTTAGAAAAGGTAAAACTGAAAAGTTTTTATCTCATTATAGGTAATAGCTATGTACTCGATGAAAAAGATAAATTTACATTAGTAAATGGATATATTCACGGAATATTACGTAGCTTTTTTCTTGAAAACCCATTTGTTCAGGGGCGCATAATAGATATTGATAAAAAATCATTAAGTGATATAGCTGACATTGTACTACAAGAATGCTCTGTGTCAGTTCGGGACAAGGAGGTAGCGTATCGAAATGGAAAGCGATATGTAATGAAGTTTTTTCAGCAAACAGAATATACTGCGGAATCATACGGAAATGAATTAATAGGAAAAAATAAATTGTATGTTGTAACAGGTGGAATAGGAGAAGTTGGATATGAGATTTCACGATGGTTAATTCAGCAAATGAACGCGAAAATATTAATTATAGGACGAAATCAGATAGATAATAGCAAACGAAATAGACTGTTGTCGCTAAGAAAATTAACACCATATGTGCATTATGTGTTTGGTGATATTACAGATGGGGATTTTTTAGAGAATGAAATTCAAAATATAGAATGTATTTGGAATACAGAGTTAGCTGCTATTTATCATATTGCTGGGAATCTTTCAATATCTGGAAGGGATAAACATTGGGAAAATATCTATCAACATTTTGTGAACAATGAATCAATCGATTCCTTCGAAGAGGTAATGGAAAGTAAAGTATTTGGAACATTGGCTCTTACTCAATTACGGAAAGAGATTGGGAAAAATGTACCATGTGTTTTATTTGGTTCAGTAACTGGGCATTTTGGAGGCGTTTCCCTAGGAGCATATGCAGGAGCACATAGTTTTATGGAGACATATAGTCGTTTTAAACAATTAAAGGGAGAGAAAATATACTATATTGCATGGAGTAGTTGGAAGGACTTAGGGTTATCTTCAGGACTTCCACAAGCATATAAAACAAGTGGAAGAAAGAAGGATTTTGATTCAATTTCTGTAAAAGAAGGAATAGCGTCATTATTGTATATACTAATGAATAAATGGAATAATATATATGTAGGGTTGAATGAAAGTTTAGAAGACATATATATTGGAGAAAAGGAGTCTATACAACGATGTCTAGATATTCACGTAGAAGAAAACTCTGATAAGAACTATGAAAAGAAATTGAGAGAAGCGCTTACGAAATACCATATTCATCAGCGATTTGATGTAATCCGGCTTATTACAAAGAATGATACGGATACTGTAATTATGCACAAAGAGAAAGAAGTGGTCACAGATCAGTTAGAACGGAAACTTCTCCTAATTTGGTGCCAAGTATTAGGAAGAAAAACATTAAAAACAACAGATAATTTTTTTGAAAACGGAGGAAGTTCCATACTAGTTCCAAAGGTTATATATGAAATACAAAAACAGTTAAATATAGAGTTGCCAATTCAAAGTATTATTGAGGCTTCAACAGTAAAGGGATTAGCAAAATTAATAAAAAGAGAAGAAAAAGACTCATCGCTATTGAAAATTCATCAAATGTATAAAGAAACAGAGCTACCGTCCAACTTAAAAAAAGTATTATTAGATAAAAAGAACTCAATAAAAAATAGAAAAAAGAATACTATTTTTTTAACTGGTGTAACGGGTTTTGTTGGTGTATTTCTGTTACAGGAATTATTAAGAAATACAAAAGAACATATTTATTGTTTAATCAAAGGAAAGTCAAAAGAAGAGGCTTATCAGCGTTTAAAAGGTCAATGTGATAAATTTAAAATTACGCTAGATAAGAAACGGATTTCTGTAGTAGTAGGTGATCTTGCAGATCGGAATTTAGGAATGAATCAGCAGGAATACCAGTTTATGCTTACTGAAATAGATAGCATATATCATTGTGGTGCAAATGTGAATTTTTCAGTTCCATATGAAGTGCTGAAGGGGCCAAATGTAAATGGGACATTAGAAATTTTATTATTTGCAGCAAGAAAAAAAATGAAACCTGTTCATTATGTCTCTACTTTATCAGTTTTTCATTATTATACTTTTAAGGGAATAAACCTATTTGAGCACAGTTCCATTGATACAAAAAAAACATTTGTAAATGGTTATAACCAAAGTAAATGGGTTGGAGAAAGAATTGTACAACAAGCACGAGAATTAGGACATCCTTGTACCATCTATCGGTTAGGAACTGTAGTGGGTAATTCTATAAATGGACAATGTCAAGAACGTGATTTCTTCTGGTTATTAATAAAAGCTATTACAACTTTAAAAGTAGCACCGGATATTTCAATAGGATTTCATTTAGTATCTGTAGATGAAGTAGCGAAAGCTATTCGCAGTTTAGCATTGTATAGTGATAAAAAACAGAATAATAACAATTATCACATTGTAAAGGATCCAATATCTTTAGAAACTGCTATAAATTGGATGAAACAACTTGACTATGACATTACAGTAATTCCATATAAAGAATGGTTACAGAGACTGTTAGATTTTGATAAAAATACTAAATGTAATGAATTATCAGGGCTGTTAAGTGTTCTTCCAGAAGGAGAAGAGACAGTATTCGAACAACCGAATTTTCAATATGAATACACAAGGAATATTTTAAAACAGAGAGATGGTTCATTAAGAAATGTAGGATTTGAAGAATTCTTAAAAACAGTTACCTATTTTAGGGGAATTGGGTTCCTTGAAACCCCGATTTTACCCGGAAGGAAATAGAAAGGAAGAAATTGCTTGGAATCAAATTTAATCAGAAATGAACGTTATTGGGTTAATTTTCCTTTTGAGAAAGGATGGGTAAGTCAGAAACCTGTGTCACATGACAATGTTTTAGAGAAAGCAGTATTAAAATCTTATGATATACAAGTTCCATTACATGTACTGAAAGAAATACAATCTTTAACGAAAGACTCACCTTTGTTAATTTATACGATTCTGGTAACGGCAGTAGCAATACAAGGGTATCTTGTTGAAGGTGTTAAAGAGTTGCCTTTAACTGTTCCAATTTTTAAATCTGAGGTCAAAAATGACAGAGTAGAAGCGCTGCCATTTTTTGTTACAGTGTCAAAAAATCTTACCGTAAAAAAATTTATTTCTATAACTAAAAATATTTTATCTAGGAATTTGAAATTCCGAAATGTAAAGTTAAGTAATCTTCCATTACAAGTGCAGAAATCTTTAGAAAACTGGTGTGCAAACTCAATGTATATATGTCATAAAGAATTGCATAATATAGGCTCGTTATCGAAGGAAACATTAGTAATTGAAAACGAATGGAATACGATGAAGCTTTTATGGAAGTATAATTCTTTAAAATATACAGAGGATGTTATACAAAAAAAGGCTGAGCAATTGGTATATATTCTCGAACAAATGGTTGAAAATATAAATAATCCTATTCAAAACTTACAAGGGTTCCCTATTAAAGAAAGAGAGAAATTATTGAATCTATCAAAGGGATTACCTGTGAACATAAAAGAGGACCCATTACAATTTTTTGATGATTTTGTATATAAATCTCCTCAACAAATAGCAATTATAGAGGGAGAGAAGTCAATTAGTTATGGAGAATTACAAGAAAAAATAGAGGGAATAAAAGAACAGTTTGTCAAGAAGAGATTGAAAAAAGGGGAACGGATTGCTATTGAAGTTCATAGGAATATAGAAACGATTGTTCTTATTCTTGCAGCAATTCGGTTTCAGTTAACTTATATTCCAATCGACTCCACTCATCCTAAAGAACGAAATGATTGGATTTTAGAAAATAGTAAAGCAAAATATTTACTTTCTATTGAAAAAGAAAAAGGAGTACAGTTTAAAAGCTTTTCTCCAAAAAATGAAAATCCTGTACAGCTAGTGAAAGAAGAGGAGTTAATTTGTTATATTATGTATACTTCGGGAACTACTGGAAAGCCTAAAGGTGTTCCAATCAAGTTAAATGCTGTTACAAATGTATGTCAATGGTATAAACGTACTTTCGAAATCAATCAAGAATCAAAAGTCCTTTTATTAAATCCACTTACATTTGATGCCTCAGTAAAAAATATAATTACTCCATTGATGGCTGGCGGAACTATTATTCTAGGTCCAGAGTATTTGTATAATATTCGTGAGATTGTACAGAAAATAGCTAGATTTAAAGTGACACATTTAAACAGTGTTCCGGTATTAATGGATATGATTTTAGAAGAACAAAGAGAAATGAAATATAAGGGAATGCGTAGTGTAAAGTATATGGTTATTGGAGGGGATATATTTCAATCGCAATTAATCCTACATTGGCTAAATGAAACTGAATCTAAATGCCGAATTGCTAATGTATATGGTCCGACAGAATGTACAATTATTTCCACAGTACACTGGGTTACAAGAGAAGAGATGTTGCAAAATGAGTCGATTCCCATTGGGAGACCTATCGATAATATGTATGCTTATGTTTTAAATGAAGAGGGATTCCTTTGTCCTTTTGGAGAACATGGCGAGTTATTTTTATCAGGTGTAGGAGTAGCAAAGGGATATTTAGAGGATAACGTAGTAAGTGAGAAAAAATTCATTGAGAATGTATTTCAACCAGGGAGTCTTATGTATAAGACAGGAGATTTAGTGAAATATAGTGAAAGTGGCGAGTTACTTTTTTTGGGAAGAAAAGATGATCAAATTAAATTAAACGGTTATCGAATTGAACCAAAGGAAATTGAGAACCTTATTCAAACCTACCCTGGGATTAAAAGAAATGTAATAAAGCTGATAAAGGATAAGAAAAAAGTTAAATCTAAATTGGTAGCTTTTATTGAATCTCAACATACGATTGATACAAAAGAACTAGCTGCTCATTTATCTGCATTTTTACCAGGGTATATGGTCCCTTCTCATTTTGTTATTTATAAAGAATTTCCTGTAAATAGTCATGGGAAAATTGCGAGGGATAAACTAGAAATGATTGATGAGGAAATGATAGTATCTAACATTGTTGAAATGAAAACATATATAGATGTAGAAAAACAATTATTATACATTTGGAAAGAGGTTTTGAACATTCGAAAAATGAACGTAGACGATCATCCGTTTGATAAGGGAGCCAGTTCAATTGAATTAATTGAGGTGCTACAGAAAATGAAACAAAAAAAATTATTGGACGATGAATTTACTATACTTGATTTTTTTGAATATCCGACAATTTCTTCTCTAGCAAAAAAGATTTATGTAGATAAAAAGAACAATCTAAAGTGAATTTGTAGAAACAAATAATAAGGGGGATTCATTTTGGAAAGTGGAAAAATAGAGAGAACGATGAAGCAATCACATAGCTTAAATGATCATGGTATTGCAATTATTGGTATGAGTGGAGTTTTCCCTGGAGCTAATGATATTCCTACATTTTGGGAGAATTTATTACAAGGGAAAGATTGTATTACACGGAAAGAACCATTAAATCCTTCTGGTACATTTGTACATGCATATGGTGCTTTAGAAAATATAGAGCAATTTGATGCAGATTTTTTTTCGATTAGCGAAAAAGAAGCTAGTCAAATGGATCCGCAACATAGAGTGTTATTACAATGTGCGTATCATGCCCTTGAAGATGCTGGTTATGTGGCTGAAGAAGAAAATGAAATTGGAGCGTTTTTTGGCACTGATGAACCATATTATGTATGGGAGAATTTATTTCAACAGGGAAACATAGATTTTGAAAAGTATGCAGAAAAAAAGGTGTACATGGAAAGTTCACTTAGTGGAAAAGTGTCCTATAAATTAAATCTCAAAGGTCCTTCATTAGTAGTACGGACAGCATGTTCAACTTCATTAGTAGCGGTTCATTTGGCTTGTCAAAGCTTACTTACAGGTGAATGTAATATGGCTCTTGCGGGAGCGGTTTCAATTTTTCCAAATCAAACGGGATATGCTCCATTAGAAGGGGCAATGTCAAGAAGTGGATATACAAAAACTTTTGACCAAAATGGAGACGGTTTTGTTCCAGGTAATGGAGCAGGATTAATTGTGATAAAACGTTTAAAAGATGCAGTAAGCGCTGGAGATCATATCTATGCTGTAATTAAAGGATCAGCTATCAACAATGATGGAAATCAAAAAGTTGGTTATACAGCTCCTAGCACAGTGGGACAAGCAACTGTTATTCAAAAAGCACTTGAAGTGGCTAATGTGAAACCTAGTAATATTAGTTATATTGAAACACATGGTACAGCGACCCCATTAGGAGATGCTGTTGAATTACGAGCATTATATCGTGTATTTCAAGGGGCACAAGATGGTAGGGTTAAAATCGGATCTGTAAAGCCTAATATTGGTCATTTAAATCAAGCAGCAGGGATTGCTGGTCTTATTAAAGTAGCTTTGTCTTTATACCATAAAAAAATACCAGCGTCTATTCATTTTAATAGAGAAAACCCACAATTAAAAATAGAAAAATCTCCTTTTCAAGTTGTCACGGAGTGTGTTGATTTGAAAGAGTGTAATACTCCTCTTTTGGCTGGAGTAAGTTCATTTGGTATTGGTGGTACAAATGCTCACATTGTATTAGGGGAGCCGCCGACTGTAGTAAAGAAAGAAGAAAAGAGAGACAACCTTATTTTATATAATGCTAAAACACTGCATTCATTGCAAGCAAAGAGGGAGCAACTTATAGAGTTTTTTGCAGAAGAAAGAAAACACCATCTAGAGGATATTGCTTATACACTTCAAAAAGGAAGAGAATATTTTCAATATAGGGAATTTATTGTAGCAGATAGTTATCCAGAAGCAGTGAAAGCTTTAGAAAAAAAGAATAATGATATGGATAATATTAGTGATATAGTGTCGCAAAACCCACATATTATTTTTGTTTTTCCGGGTGCTGGTGAAAAAGATATTAAAAATATTATGGGATTGTATGGATGTAATTCTGTTTTTTGTGAAGCACTAAATGAGTGTTTAGATGAAATAGATGTAACATCACGAAGAAATATTAGAGAGATATATTTAAATAGAGATACATGTATATATGAAAAACCAGCATTGTATATGCCTTTACAGTTTGCAGTCTCCTATGCGCTAGGAAAGATGTGGATGTCTATGGGCATTAAACCATTTGCAATGATTGGACATAGTTTTGGGGAGTATGCAGCAGCATGTTTAGCGGGAGTCATTAGTTTAAAAGACGCAATGTTTTTAACAAAAATGAGAGGTAATCTATTTGAAAGCATGGAAGAAGGAAGGATGATAAGTGTATTAATTGAAGGAGAGTTACTTCTTAGAAATCTTCCAAAAGGTATATCAGTCGCTGCTATAAATGGAGTTAATCGTTATGTTTTAGCAGGACATGTAAACGAAATAGAACGTTTTATACCATGGTTACAAAAGGAAGGAATAGCTTATGTAGAATTACCAGTAAATAAAGCGGGACATAGTCCTTTAGTAGAACCATTTATTATGAAATTTAAAGAATATCTAAATGAAGTTTCCTTTTCTACTAGTGATATCCCGATTATTTCTACTTTGACAGGAGATTGGCTTAAGCAGAGAGAAATTGAGAAACCTGAATATTGGTTACGTCAAATGCGGGAAACGGTACGTTTTTCGGAAGCGATTCAAGTTGCCTTGGCGGAAGAGGAAGTGGTGTTTCTTGAGATTGGGGAGGGACAGCAACTCACTTATTTGATAAAAAAAATGTTAGTTAACAGTCAAAAGCAAGCTGTATATCCTACGTTCTATAAAAAAACAAATGATGATTGGAGATCTATTCTTAGAACGATAGGTGAACTATGGGTTAGAGGGATAGAAATTTCTTGGGATGCTTTATACAAAAAGAAACCTCATCGAGTATCGGTTCCAGGATATCCATTTCAAAAACAATTCTTTTCAGTAAAGCAGGATTTCTTAAAAAAAATGATTCCTTCGAATAAAGAGCGGTTCTCATTATATACTTATTATTGGAAGCAATCGTATTTAATAGATGAGCCGGAGATAGGGAAAGAAGAGTTATGGATTATATTAGGGAATAAAAAGCAGGATGATGATATAGAAAAAGAAATAAAGAAAAAATTTTCTAATATAAAAGTATGTAAAATTTATCAAAAACCTTCATATAAGAATGTGGGAAATAATCTTTTTTATATGAAGAAGGGTAAGAAGTCAGATTTTGAAAATATACTTCAAGATTGTAATGCAGATAATTTTTATAAAATAAGAATTATAGATCTTTGGAATTGCCGAAATACGTGTAGGCATATTTGTAGCGTAACATCAGCCAAACAATTAATTGATAAGTTGAAAATATATACATTTTCTAATGAGATAGAGTCTATAAGTGGATTATCTACACGATTGAAAAACTTAACAATAGACGATCTTAAAATGGAAATCTCGCATAAAATAATTCATGAGGCGAATTCAATAAATAATATAATGAGTGAAATTAATGATAATTGGGATGAAAGATATGTCTTATACAGACATGGTGAAAGGTGGGTAAGTGTTGTCCAAAAGTTTCCTTCAGGAAACAAAAGTGTACTAGGGGAAAAAAGTTATACTAACTCATATGTTTGTTATCCGTCTTATCAGAATCAAAGTGCTCGAAAAGGAGAGAAAAGTTATGATAAGGAAATACGGAAAAGAAATGCTTTCAATTTAGATTATTTAAAAGAAGTGGAAAAGAAAACAAGAGCTTTATATAGTGTACAGCCTCTGAATCAGGTCCCAGGATTATTGGATGCATTAGAGAAACTATGTTTAAGTTGTATAGTTTTGTTTGTCCGTGAAAAATTTAGTGGGTTGGAACATGTTTCTTTAGAAGAATGGGGAAAAAATCAAGAAAAAAATGAATTGTATTCATTTTATATGGATTTTTTCTCAAAATTACTTCAAGAAAACCGATTATTGAGTATAGAGAAAGGAGAGATATTCTTTTCAGAGGAGTACATGAGTTATCCGGAACCAAAAGATTTGTATAAAAAAATAAGTCATCAATTTCCTTTATATTCTACATTAATGGAATTAATAGTAGATTGTACATCATACTATCATGATGTTTTTTCTGGAAAGTTTCCTGCCAATGCTGTATTATTCCCGAATGGTGACTTCCATAAGTTAATAAGCTATTATAGCAAGTTGCCTGAATTTTCATGGAAGTCTGCGTATATACACGTATTAATTGAATACATTCTATCATTGTTTAATGAAAAGAGAAAAAAAACATTTCGTATTTTAGAAATTGGAGCCGGAATAGGAAGTTTGTCATGGAGTTTATTAGAGAAGCTGCAGGGGGTTCAACACGTCGAATATTATTTTACAGATATTAGTCCAGTCTTGCTCCATCGTGCAAAAAGGAAAGCAGAAAAATTAGGAATGACCAATATAAAATTTATGCGCTTTGATATCACAAAGTCTGGTGAAGTACAAGGTTTTGAGAAAGAGTATTTTGATGCAATTGTTGGAATTAATGTTATTCAAATATCATCTTGTTTACAAAATACAATGGGATATCTCGCAGACTTATTAAAAGAAAATGGTAAATTATGTATAATGCAAACGGTATTGGTATACACGTTTCATTACTTGATTTTTGGATTATCACCAGGGTGGTGGAATTTTAAGAAAGACGTATTACGGGAACACACTCCGCTTTTATCGCCAGAACAGTGGAGAGACTTATTAGGCAAACAAGGATTTGAACTAATACAAATACTTCCTACTTCTGAAGAAAATCTACATTCTGATGTAACTTTATTTATAGCAGAGAAAAGAAAAAATGGATTTGATGAACAAAAAATAAATACTAACATGGAGCGAGAACAATCAAATCATAAAATAATGGAAAGAAATGATGAAAATAAGACGCTAATTGTTTCTTTAGAGCAGTTATATGATTTTACAGTAGAAAAAGAGGAAATGTTAGAACTAAAAATAAAAGATATCACGACAAAAATGTGCAGATGGGAAGAAGATTTTGAAATTATGCATGCAGATGTAGTAGTTCTAATCTTTAAAACTTCTAACAATGAATATGACAGGTTTTATATTGAGTGTTTTAAGAATTGGATAGCAAGAAAGAATAAAGAGGAAAATATTCGGTATTCAATTGTTATATGGAATATAGATGATGAAAATACAGTGTTAAAGAAAGAAGACGAGTTAGTATCTACAATTCTCTCTTTGGTTCCTCGTATTCCGGTTTTATATGTAGAAAATAAGCAAGAGAATTATCTCTGTTCAATGAAGCAATTAGAAACTTCTGTACCACATATGAATTCAGTCCCTTCATTATTAAATGATCGTATTGAAATGATTCTACATGAAATTATAAGAGATGTTCTGGGAGTTTATGTGCACGATCCAAAAGTATCATTTTTTGAATTAGGAATGGATTCCTTATCTGGATTAATGATCTGTGCAAGAGTACAAAAACAACTAGATTTTATATTGAATATGGATATGTTAATTAAGTACTGTGATTTAGAATCATTAGCTACATACATAAGGAACAAAGGAGAAGAGTCTCAAGTTATAGTGAATTATGTAGAAAAAGTATCACGAGGGAACAAAAATATTCGAGGTTTAATAAGTGAGTTATGAAAGGTGCGAGCATAAATGGGGATATTAGAGCAGTTGAAAGGTTTAACAAAAGAACAGCAAAAAAAACTACTGCTACATTTAGAAAAGAAGGGACAGGAGTACGGTGTATTTCCGCTTTCAAAAGAACAATCACGAATGTGGTTTCTATATAAAGTAGGAGAGGGAGCGGTATGTTATCAATCTGGATATGAAATTACGATAAAAGGGAGTTTTACAGAAAAAGCGATTGAATCTGCATTTGAAAAATTAATTAACAGACATGAGATATTAAAAACAAAATTCTTTGAAGTATATGGAGTTCCCTTTCAAGAAATTCAGCATTCAGTATCAGTACCACTGAAAAAAGAGGATTTTGCGTGGCTTCCAATTGAGGAAAGGGAAAAGAAATTAGAAGAATATTATTATAACGAAAAAAGACGACGTTTTTCCTTAAGTGAAGAGATACCGATTAGAGGTTTCCTTATCAAATATCGACCTACAGAGTATCGCTTGGGAATTATGGTACATCATATCGTTCATGATGGAAGGTCAATAGGGGTGATGATAAAGGAATTAGCAAATTTACTCGAAGTGTATAGTGGGCTTACAACAGAAGAGCCGAATCTTCCAGAACTTCAATATATGGACTACGTAATGTGGCAAAGGAAAGAAGAAAGAAAGGGAGTGTGGGAGAAACATTTATCTTATTGGAAATATCAATTAAAAGGGATTCCAGAGGAAATATGTGATTTAACAGATGATAAAAGAGAACTGCATATGCTAGATGGGAAAAATTATTCTTTTTGCATTGATACAAAGGATATGAAAAAAATTAGATTGTTGGCTAGTCAGAAAAAAACAACTGTTTTCAGTATTTTATTATCTATTTTTTATCTTTCTATATACCGTTTGAGTGGGACAAAAAAGTTCGCTGTGAGTACACCTGTTTTGAATCGAGACAAAGATGAATTTCAAGAGATGATAGGTTTGTTTGTGAATACCATTCCGCTCTCAATTCAAATGAACGAAGAACAAAATGTGATGACATTCTTGAAAGTTGTAACGGATTTAGTGATTCGTGGTTTAGCGAATAGCCATGTGCCATTTGAACAAATTATAGCAGATATAAAAACTGAGACATCGAATTATTCACCGTATACTCAAATAATGTTCGCATATCAAAATGCAGAATTACTGAATGTTGAAGAGAATTTTCAAGTACCTATAAAAGAAGGAAAGATTTCAGTACAAACTCTTTCGAAGCGTTTTATACAAAATATTCCTTTTGACTTGTTATGTACAGCTATACAATCGTCTAATCATATTGAAGTTATTTTTACCTACCATCAACACTTGTTTCATAATGGGAAAATTGAAGCATTATCGTCTGTTTTTCAAAATATATTAAGGCAAATACTTAAAAACCCTAAGTGCCAGATAAAAGATTTAACATTATTAAATGAGGAAGAGGGAAAGAAGTTACAAGTATTAATTACAGAACAAGAACAATCATGGGGAAATTACAGAAACTCTCTATATCAAAGTGTGAAATTGAAAAAGGATATTTCAATATATGCAAAGCAGGGAGAAGAAAAGTTAACGATTTTAGATTCGTTTGGAAGAGAGATACCACCAGGATGGAGTGGAGAAATATATATATTTGATGGGGATAGTTGGAGGAAAACTGGGATAACCGGCTATTGGTCTATAGATGGAATGATACAAATTGATCATAAACAAGAAGGATTCTTTTATGAAATACAAAAAGAAATATGTAAACATATAAAAGGGATTCAGTGTAAAATACGTGGCTATGCCGATATAATTATTATTTATTATGTTAGTGAAAAGAACATAAATATTGATACATTACGAGCGTTCTTTCCAGATGAAATAGTGAATTCTATACCGATATATGGACATCGTTTAAATTATATACCGTTAACTAAATCAGGTTATACAGATTGGAATTTAATCGATGGAGTGGTAGGGAAATCTATTGTTAGTGTGCACAATGCAAAACAACGTTTGTTAGAAATTCCTGATGTTTTATCAGTAAATATAATTAACAAAAATGCAGATGAAAATCATGATATATATTTTATTTCTTCGTCCCAAAAAGAGAGACTATACAATAATAAGTTATGGACTGAATCTAGAAAGAAAGCCCATGTGAAAGGGAAAGAATTATCGGAATTGTCGATTTCCTCTTTGAAAGAGGCATTAGATACAACTGCAGATTTATATCCAAATCATATTATTCGTGTATTAGAGAAAAATGGGGTTGAAGAAACGTTAACATATGATTCCTTACGTTCTCAGGCAATTCAAATCGGGCTGTGCCTAAGGAAATTAGGGATAGGCTCTGGAGATTATATAATTATATACAGTAGCAATATGAAAGAATTTCTTTTAGCATTTTGGGCCGCTATTCAACTAGGAGGAATTCCTGTCCCGGTTGGAACTGCTAAATTTGGAGGAATAAACAAAGGTGATAGAACAACAGATAGACTCTTAAATATATGGAATGCGCTAGAGCGACCATTTATTTTTGTTGGAAATGAAGAAGAGAAAGTTTTACGCAATCATAACATAAATGTAAACTCTCATATTGTTACGATAAAAGATGCATGTTTGCAGGATGATTCTCGATTAGAAGAAGTAAATATCGATCAAAAACAAACTGCTCTTTTATTATTGACATCAGGAAGCACAGGCAATCCTAAGGGGGTTGCTTTGACACACCGTAATATTTTAAAAAGATGTCAAGCAGATCAAAAAGAAAATAACTTTCATCCCAATGATATTAGTATGAATTGGATGCCAATGGATCATGTAGGTGCATTAGTTATGTCACATATTCGAGATGTATTTGTTGGAGCCAAACAAATACATGTAGATACTTCTTACATTCTGCAGGACCCATTACGATGGTTAGATTTACTTGATAAGTACAAAGTAACATTAACTTGGGCACCGAATTTTGCATACGGCTTGATTAATGAGAAAAGAGAGAGAGTAATGCAAAAAAATTATAACTTTTCTAACCTACGGTTTGTTTTGAATGGTGGAGAAGCTATTAATTTAAATACATGTAATCAGTTTCTTCAATTATTAGAGCAGAAAAAACTCTCAGTAACAGCAATGGTTCCTTCCTGGGGAATGACAGAAACATCATCAGGAGTTACTTATTGCAAGGAATTTGTTACAGGGCTGAAAGAAGTATCTGTTGGAAGACCGGTAGCTGGAATAGAAATGAGAATTGTGGATAATCAAAGGAAAGTGTTGCAAGAGAGAGAAGTGGGGCATTTAGAAGTTCGGGGAGAGATGGTGGCTACAAAATACTTTCTAATGGGAGAAGGATATTGTAATGCATGTGATAGGGACGGATGGTTTCGTACAGGTGATTTAGGAGTGATAGATAATGGTCAGTTATACATTGTGGGTAGAGAAAAAGATACCATTGTTATAAATGGAGAGAAATATTTATGTGAAGAAATTGAACAATCTTTAGAAAGTATTGATGGAATTCTTCCAAATTACACAGTTGTCTCTGGATGGCGTACAGGTGAGGATGATAGTGAAAAGATAGTTGTATTTTATTGTAAAATAGAAACTAATAGTGATGAAGTAATAACGTGTAATATACGTGAGATATTATTCCGAACGTTTGGTTTAGTCGTTGATAAGCTTATTCCATTAAAAGAGTCGGATTTTCCTCGTTCATCGATAGGAAAAGTTCAAAGGGAAAAACTTGTAAAAAAATATCTATCATATAACCAAGAGAAAAAACAAATAATCGGTTATCGACCAACTTGGATTAGATCTGAAAGTCCTATGATAAATAGTGAAATGGATACATCAATAATATTAGTATTTAATAGTAAATCATTTAGTGAACAAGAGATAGAAAAAGAATTTTCCCCTAAAGGATATCGATCTTTCATTTATATATATGATGCATCAAGTAGAGAAAAAAAAGAAAATACGTATTTTATTAGAAAAGAGAAAAAAGAAGATTATGAATGGCTACTACAGCAGTTACAGCTTGAATCCATCCAATTTGAAGGGATTTTACATTTATGGACTGCTGATAATGCAAATAGGAAAGAGTGGAACAATGATGAAAAGTGGGAGCTTGGATTTTTTAGTTTAATTTACTTAATCAAGGCGATAAAAAAAATAAGACCGACCTTATTACGAGAAGAAATATGTTTCTTACTAGCATCTAAAAGTTCTGTAAAAATAAAAGAAGTCGATAATATTATACCGGAATACAGTGCATTGGTATCTTTTCTTCGTTCAATGGTATGTGAAATACCAGAGTGGAAAATTCATCATGTTGATTTAGAAGAAGAGGACAACATGTCCTATTTGGATATTAAAAATATTCATATTGAGTTTTTAGCTATCGGAAACGAAGAGTTAGTTGCATATAGGAATGGGCATCGTTATACCACTTTCTTAGAGAAAGTCTCTTTCGAAAATGAGCTAAATAAGCCAGCTATTAGACAGGGTGGATTATACATTGTGACGGGTGGATTAGGAGGAATTGGTAAGCATATTTGCCATTTTTTACTTAAAGAATATGGTGTTACATTACTTATATTAGGGAGAACTGATCTTTCAAAAGTAAATAATAAAGAGGTTGATGAAAAATTAAGGGTTTTAGAGAAATTACAACAAGAAGGAGATGTGTATTACAGAAGTGTAGATATTTCAGAAGAGAAAAAACTAATGGAACAAGTGAAGGACATTGAAAATAGAGCCGGGGAAATTATAAATGGTGTTTTTCATTTGGCTGGAATTGGAAATTTGAGAGAACATGAGAGATATATAGAGCGACATCTGATTCCAAATGTTTATGAAGAGGATATTAAAAGGATGTTCGTCGCTAAAGTGCATGGAACGAGATCATTATTTCAGTTGGCAAAACAACGAAATAACGTCCCAATTTGGATTTTTTCTAGTATTAATGCGCTATTTGGTGCAAGTGCTTTTAGTGTATATTCTATGGTTAATGGTTATGCAGCTGCCGAAGCTTATGCACAGGATATGGTTCCTACACAAGTGATTTATTGGGGGTTATGGAAAGAAATTGGAATGAGTGCAGGTGCTAATACGGATGAAATGATAGCAATGGGGAGAGAAAGGGGATATATTCCTTTAGATCATGTATCAGGTCTCAAATGTTTTGAACACGCTATAAAGCATTCGAACTATAAAAGTATAATATTTGGAGTAGATGGTGCAAATATAGGAATTTCTCGAAAGTTTCGAACGGGTAAATTTTTCTCACATTCAAAATGGGAATTAAAGTATGCAACATATCATAACAAAATGATTTCAAAGGATAAATATGAATGGAATCAGAATAAGGATATCGTTGTTCAGCCTATAGAAGAAAAAAATATTGATGAGCGGAACGGCGGAATGAAAAGTGAGAATTCTATAGAAATAAAATTAATACAAATCTGGAGCGATATTTTACAACATAAGGATTTTCATGTGAAACAAAAGTTTTTCGAAGTGGGTGGAAGCTCCATTAAACTATTGCAATTGGTTGCGCGAATAAATCATGAATTTTCTGTTTGTTTTCAAATATCGGAATTATTCCAATTCAATACAATTGAAGAACTCGCTAATCGTATTCGATTATGGAGGCAAGAAAAGGAGAAGCCTAATCCAATTATAGGAAAAGTTTTTTGAGTAAAAAGGAGGAGAGGAAATTGAGTGAACCATGGGATGTAGCTGTCATTGGAATGGGGGTATTATTGCCAAAAGTAAAAACAATTTCAGAATTACATGAACTGCTAATGGTGAAGGGGGATGTTATAGGGAATGTGCCTTCTAAGCGGCAAGCATTAGTGAATTCTTTTGGAGAAAATGAATTTATACCAGCTGGATATATAGATGATATAGAATGTTTCGATTATAAATTTTTTCAAATATCTAAACAAGAGGCGGAACATATGGAACCGCAGCAAAGAATCGCATTACAACTTGCATGCGAAGTCATTGAGCATGCAGGATATCGAGTTTCTGATTTTAAAGGTACAAAAACGTCTGTCATTATGAGTGCATCAAATAATCAATACGAACTGTTATTACCCCCTTCAGGTATAACATTAATGGGAAATCTTACGGCGATGTTAGCTGGGAAAATTGCATATCATTTAGACTTGCGTGGCCCAGTACTTATGCTTGATACGAGTTGTTCATCATCATTGGTAGCTGTACATGAAGCGTGTAAAGAACTTTTTTTTCGAGAAGTAGATACAGCATTGGTTGGAGGAATTAATATACAAACTTTCTTTCCAAAGTTTGATGATAATCATTCAATTGATGTATTAGGAATAGCTTCTCCTACTGGAAGAAGCTATACATTTGATAAAAAAGCAAATGGCACGGGAAGTGGTGAAGGAGCAGGGATGGTTCTCCTAAAACGCTTAGATGATGCTTTGGCAGATAAAGATAATATTTATGCTGTTATTAAAGGGAGTGCTATAAATCATGATGGGAATCGATCTAATAGTATCGCAGCACCAAATCCAAAAGCTCAAACGGAAGTTATTATTGAAGCTTGGAAGAGAGCAAAGATTCATCCGCGTACCATTGGGTATATAGAAGCGCATGGAACAGGAACAAAACTAGGGGATCCGATAGAGATTAAGGCAATATCAGATGCATTTAAATCTTATACAAATGATCGTGGTTTTTGTGGGATAAGTACAATAAAAACAAATGTGGGGCATATTGGAAATGCGGCAGGAGTTGTGGGATTTATTAAAGCGGTTTTGTCCGTATACCATGGAAAGAAATATCCTTTAGTGCACTACAAAAAGCCAAACCCCCTTATTCAATTTTCTGATTCAGCCGTTTATCCAATTGAAAATGTTCAAGAATGGGATGAGGAGAGAAGGAAAGCTGGTGTTAGTTCTTTCGGATTAAGTGGAACGAATACTCATGTAGTACTTGAGAAATTATCTGAGAGAGTAGAGGAAATAAACGATGAAACGCGAGAAAATGAGTTCCTAATTACCCTTAGCGCAAAAAATGATAGTGCATTAAGAGAATATTTGTCAAGAATGCTAGTATTTTTAAAATCTACGAAGGTTTCTATTGAGGAAATATCTTTTGGTTTAAACAAAGGAAGAGATGATTATTTGAATCGAATCGCTTTGGTTGTTCATAGCAAAAAAGAGCTTATCAATCAGATGGAAGAAATAAGAAATGATTTAAATCAAAAAAGGAAGAATAAATCGGGAGATACATTACTTATCTATCTTTGTTCCGGAAATATAAATGTTTTAAATGAACATGTTCAAATTCTTTGTGAAGGTTATCAAGAGTTTAATAATGTGTGGGAGGAGTTAATTAAATGTAATGGGACAGCTGATATAGGGATGAGAACTATAGCGTTCCAGTATGGAATATATAAAGTGTGGGAAAGTTATGGTCTTACTCCAAGTGAAATTTTAGGAGCGGGTGTAGGGTCCATTACAGTGGAAGTTATTACTGGAAACATTTCTTTACAGGAAGCATTTAATCAGTCCCAAACAACACGCTTATCGAATTCATTTAACCAATCAAAATTTCAAAATTATATAAAGGAACTTGTACAAAAAAATGAACGAGTATTTATAGAACTTGGTATGGATAGTGAGTTGTTGAAAAGTATAAAAACAAACTTTTCTAAACTAGCATATCAATCCTATTATCATGTCCCAGTGAGAAAAGAATGGCTAAACGTATTAGCAAATCTATATGAAGTAGGAGTCCAAATTGATTGGGAGCGATTTTATGATGGAAAAAAGATAAAGAAAATTGTTCTTCCGACATATCCATTTGAGAAATTACATTGTTGGTTTAATGAAACAAAGAAGAGTACTGAAGGGAAAAGGTTTCAAGGTTCACCGAACAATGCTGTAAACATAAATAAGATCAATGACTTAACTTATCAAATTCAAGAGATATGGGAAGAAGTTTTAGGTCAGCCAGTCCATGGAGAAAATGTGGATTTTTTTGAAATAGGTGGAAACTCTTTAATGGGAATGAATTTGATTGTAAAAATGAAGGAACGTTTAAACATTAAGATGGAATTTGAACAACTTTATGAGACACCAACTATTCGAACACTAAATGAGTGGGTTCAGTCTCAATATTATAAAGAAAAGGAGATAAAAAAAGAAATGACTATGTTATTTCAAAGAGAAAGGAATAGCGAAAAAATTCCTTTATCACCTTTTCAAAAAATGATGTATTATCTCTACTTAACAAACTCGAATTCACCTTTTTATAATTTACCAGCGAAGATAAAACTACAAGGAAATGTAAGTAAAGAGGGAATAGAGTTTGCTTTACAAGCTATCGTAAGGAAACACGAAATACTAAGAACGATATATCAATCTGATGAAGGGAATCTCTATCAAAAGATCCTTAGTAGCGCCTTGGTAAATCTAGCATATTATGATTTTTCTCATTTGAATAGTAAGAAAGCAGAAGCGTATGCAATTCGATTATTTGAAGATGATGTCATGAAACCTTTTAACATCGAACAAGAAATTCCGATTCGTGCCCAATTAATGAAAGTAAATAAAAAAGAACAGTGGTTAACGGTGAATTTTCATCATATTGCGGTAGATGGCTGGTCTATTGGAGTATTTATGAAAGAATTATCTGCTGAATATAATGCTTATGTATGTGGGAATAAAGAGGATAATAGAGAAGCGTTAAATCTTCAATATGCAGACTATTCGTATTGGATGAAAGAATGGCTTCAAACGAAAGAGGCAGATCGAAAAATACAATATTGGTTGAAACAGTTGGAAGGTGCTCAGCCATTAGAATTTGCAGGTGATTTTCCTAAACCTGTACATATGAGCACAAGCGGAGATTGTTACAAATTTAAAATGGATAATGATCTATGGAAGAGAATAAAAGGCTTTTGTAGAGAAGAGAAGATAACAGAATTTGTATTTCTATATACTGCATATGCTATCACGATGTACCGCTATACAGAACAGACAGACTTTAGCATAGCGGTACCTGTAGCGAATCGTTCATTAGTAGAATTGAAATCACTTATCGGTAATTTTGTGAATATAATTGTTATTCGAACAATTGTTGATGGGAATACAACTGTTCATCATATGCTCACAAAAATGAAAAAGGTAATAAAAGAAGGCATTTCTGCACAGGAGATTCCTTTTGAACATTTAGTAGAAATCGTACAACCAGAAAGAAAAATTGGATTGATTCCTTTTGTTCAGCATGCTTTTGCATTTCAAAATTTTGAATCTATTTCACTAGAATTGGAAGGTATTACCTCTATAAATATTGATACAAAAACAAAAGGAGCTAAATTTGATATAAGTTTTATATTACGAGAGGTAAATGAAGGATGTATTGGAATGATAGAATATGCGACAGATTTATATAAAACTACTTCAATGGAAAGGCTTGTGCAACATTTTTTTAATATTGCGGAATCTATGCTAATCAATCAAGATCAAACTTTATTAATGTTGCCTATGATTACAAGTCGGGAAGAAGAGCTTATATACCAATTTGCTACAGATAGTGATGAAAATTTTGATTTTTAAATAGAGAAAGGATAATGAAATATGACATATAGTGTAAAGTCTGTTCATGACAATTTATTTGAGATTGGTGACAAACCACCTAATGGAGTAGTTCCTAAAAAAATGTATGCATGGACAGTTAGGGAAAATAGATTTGGTCCACCTCTTGAGTCGATGAAAGTGGAAATTGTAGATGTACCTCAACCAAGAGAAGGGGAAATTATTATTTACAATATGGCAGCAGGAATAAATTACAATGCTGTATGGGCTGGCCTAGGTAAACCTGTAAATGTTTTGAAAAACCATGGATTATATGATGAACCGCATCCTTTCCATATTTGCGGTTCAGAAGCGAGTGGTATTGTATTTGGAGTCGGAAAGGATGTTACAAGGTTTAAAGTTGGAGATGAAGTAATAGTCATCGGAAATCAATACGAGCGTAATTGTCCTTACATTCAAAAAGGAAAAGATCCAATATTGAGTCCCTCTTTTCGGATATGGGGTTATGAATCGAATTGGGGAGCTTTTGCACAATATAGTAGGGTGAAACAGGAACAATGTTTTAGGAAGCCGCCTTTCTTAGATTGGTGTGAAGCAGCTTCTAGCTTTGCAACAGCCATTACAGCAGAACGTATGTTAACAAATTATGAAGAAAATGCTATTCAGCCCGGAAATGTAGTTTTGATATGGGGAGGTTACGGGGGTGTAGGGAATATGGCAATTCAAATAGCAAAACATTATGGAGGAATTCCGATTGCTATTGTTTCTAATGATGAAAGAGGAAAAGAATGTATGAGATTTGGAGCTGTAGGTTACATAAACCGGAAAAAGTTTAATCATTGGGGATCGGTAGACCAATTCATGAAAAATGAAAAAGGACGTCGTCGCTGGCTAAAAGGTGCATTGAGATTTCGGCGTGAAATATGGAATGTGTTAGGAAAAAGGAAAAATCCAGATATTATTATTGAACATCCTGGAGAACAAACTTTACCAACTTCTTTATTCGTATGTGAAAAGGGCGGAATGGTTGTATTATGCGGAGGAACAACGGGGTATCAAGGCTCGTTAGATTTACGTTTTTTATGGTTAGAGCAAAAAAGATTACAAGGAAGCCATGCAGGAACAAAAGAGGAGATTGAAAGAGTTTTACAGCATTTTCGAGAAAAAGTAATTCGTCCTAACATTACTAGAGTTTTGAATTGGGATGAGGTTGCTAAAGGTCATCAAATGTTATACGAAAATTCACATCCAGGTGGCAATATGAGTGTGAAAGTTGGAATGAAATAAAAGGGAGGATGAATGAAGGATATGCTCCTCAAGATAGCCTATAGAAATGTAGTCAAGTATTGGAAACGAAATTTATTTGTCTTTGGTACTGTATTTTTTAGTATTTTATTATTTGGTTTTGCACAAGCATTCATTCAAGGGTTTAAAGATATGTCCAGTGCAGCAATTTTTAATGACATAGGTCATGTTATGGTCTATCAGGAAGGTTACTATAAAAAGTCTGAAATGCTCCCGCTTAATATGATGTTAGATAAACCAGAAAAAGTAATTCAAAGGGTGAAAAATGAAGTAAAAGATGTTCAAGGTGCAATGAAAGAAATAAAGATGAGGGGGGTAATTATAAAGTCAGGACAAAAGGAAACGATTGTTGTTAGGGGAATTGAATTAGGGAACGAGAAAGCAGCTTATTCTATACGTGCTCAGATGAAAATGGGGAGATTTGCTAAATCGGGCAATGAGGTAGTTTTAGGGAATGAATTAGTGGAATTTTTAAAGGTAAAATTGAATGATACGGTAGAGTTAGAGGTTATGAATGAAAAAATGCATAAGCGGTTAGACACATTTAAAGTAGTAGGGATTTTTGAAACGGGAACTGATAACAACGATCGCTCTTTAATGATTGCTAATATTCATTCTATACAACAAATGCTAGGTTTGGAAGATAAAGCTTCTGAAATTTCTTTTTTAATTAAAGATCCAAATAAGGTTGAGCAAGTAAACTCGAAGATAAAAGAAACGTTAGGGGGAGGTCAGTATGATATTTTACCTTGGACTACATTATATCAAGGGTTACATGATATCAATAGCACATTAGACTTTGTTATCATTGCACTTTTAATTCTACTTGTTCTTGTTGTAGCAACTGGAATTGCAAATGTGCAGCTTATTTCAGCGTTTGAAAGGATAAGAGATATTGGCACTCTGCGAGCGATTGGAATGGGGAGATGGAAAGTTTTTTATATGATGTTAGCAGAAGCAGTGTTTATTGGCTTTATTGCAGCCGTATTAGGCTGTTTGTGTGCTGGACTTGTAAGTGAAATATTTTCTATTCATGGTATTTATTTAGGGGCAACGACTGAAAAAGTTGGATTAGGGAATATTGTATATCCTCATTTGACTATGCAAGGAGTAATAATAACCATTGTAATTGGAGTTTTTTTACCAGTAATTAGTGTGATTTATCCAGCATTGGTTGTTTCAAAGAAAAGACCAATTGAAGCATTGCATGATGTTTAATAAGGAAGGAGGCGAGTAAAATGCCTATATTTCATTTAGCATGGCGTAATATACGTCGTAATAAAAGAAGGACAATTTTAAATATGTTAGGTTTTATGTTTATTGTTTCCATATTAATTTTTTCGATTGCTTTTATGCGATTTCGAATAGAAGATGCGTATCAGTTAATTCCTAAACATTTAACAGGACACATCCAAATACATCAAATTGATTACGAGAAAGCTAAAGTTAGTGAACAGTTTCCTCTTAATGCAAATATTAGTAGAGAAGAGCAGCAAGAAATTACGAAAATATTGTCTGGGATGAAAGAAGTAAATTTTGTAGGTCAAAGGGTTGAATTTTCAGGTTTTATTTCTATTGATGGAGATTCTCTTCCTTTTCAAGGAATAGGAATTGAACCAGAAAAAGAAGCTAAGTTTGGGGTAATTGCTTCTCATATTACTTCTGGTACATATTTACAAGGAAATGATGATGGAGTAATGATTGGTAAAGTAATGGCGAAACTCTATGGTTTAGATGTAGGGAAGAAAATTCAATTATTGCTGAAATCAAAGGATGGCGAAATCAAGCAAAAAGAGGTGACAATTCGAGGGGTTTTTGAAACAGGATTTACTTCCATGGATAAACGTGCCATGTATATGAATGTAGAGACAGCTAGAACATTATTAGAAATGCCCAATGTGTCTACTGAAATTATGATAGGGCTACAGAATTATAAAGACGTGAATCAAGTGATTGAATTATTGGATAGAAAACTTCCGTTGTCAATAAAAGATACTGTTCAGATTTCACCATGGACAGAGTATGCTAAATCTAGTTTGGAGGATATAAAAGGCGATGAAAGCTTTCTAACAATCTTTATTTTAATTTTACTTATAGTAGCGATTTTTAGTTTAATCAGTGCGATGTCAATGAGTGTAATTGAGAGAAAGAAAGAGATCGGTACATTACGAGCGATGGGAATGCAACGGAAGTCTATTTGTAAAATGTTTTTATATGAAGGTGTATTGGTAGGATTACTTGGGGCGGTATTAGGATGTATATTGGGTGCGTTCCTTACATTTTGGATTAGTCAAGTAGGGATTCCCATTCCGGCGGTTGAAGACCGAGCACTTCCTGTTTCTAAGCGACTTTATACAGAGTGGGGGTGGAGTGAGTATGTAATAGGAATTGGTATAGGAGCTTTTGCGGGAGTTATAGGATCTTTATCGGCAGTTTTTCGAGTTACTAAAATTAAAGTAGTTGAGGCTTTGAAGAATGTTTAACGATAAGGATTTATAGGGAGAAAATGAGGTGAATCTAAATGGAAATTATTCGACTAGACCATGTTTCAAAAGTGTATAGATTAGGGAAAACGGAAGTACCTGCTTTACAAAATATAGACTTAGCTGTTAAAAAAAGTGAATTTTTAGGAATTATAGGACCTTCAGGTTCGGGAAAAAGCACGATTTTAAACATAATTGGTTGTATGGATTCTATTACTTCAGGCCAACTATGGATTAATGATAAGGATGTATCGAGAATTTCTGATTCAGAGGCTACCAATTTACGGTCAGAAATGATTGGTTTTATCTTTCAATCATTTAATTTAATTCCAGTATTAACGGTGTATGAAAATATAGAACTACCTCTTCTTTTGCAGAAGCATTCAAAGACTGAAAGGCACGAAAAAATAACTCGGATTATTGAACAAGTTGGATTACAACATTATATGCATCATAAGCCGGATGAGCTAAGTGGTGGGCAGAGACAACGAGTTGCAATTGCAAGGGCAATTGTTGGAGAACCAAAACTTGTAATTGCGGATGAACCCACAGCTAGCTTGGATTCAGAAACTGGAAAGGCGATTATGAATATGATGTTAAGCATAAATGAAAGTAATGGTACAACATTTATTTTTACAACGCATGATCCTTCGGTTATGAAGTATGCAAAACGCATTATTACAATTAAGGATGGCAAGATAGAAAAGGAGCAAGAATATGGACAGAACAACTAGCAAATGGATACCATATAAGACAATTAGAATAGAACCAGTTGTGCGAATATTTTGCTTCCCCCATGCCGGGGGGAGTGCTTCTTATTTTTATAGATGGATGGATTATTTCCCAGATTGGATTGATATTTGCCCAATACAGCTTCCTATGAGAGAAAATCGTTCGAGTGAAGAAGCATTAGAATCAATCCATTCTTGCATTGAAAGGTTAACAGATGACATTTTTTCTTATGTTGAAATACCATTTGCTATATTTGGTCATAGCATGGGGGGATTGTTAGGGGTGGAATGGGCTCATTACTTGCAAAGAAAGTATAATATATCAGCAACCATGCTATTTATTTCCGGAACTGTTCCACCTCATATTTTTGAAAAACAAAAAAAGATATCTGGACTTTCAGATTTTTTATTTTTACAAGAAATTATAAAATATGGTGGTCTTCCTGATGAAATGCTTGAATATCAAGATATAAAATCTTATGTTTTACCAATTTTAAGACATGACTTTTCCTTGATTGAAAATAGCAATTTCTCTTCAAAAATAAAACTTTCTATACCACTCTCTATATATGGTGGAGACAATGATGCTTTTGTTAGTTTAAAAGATTTAGATAAATGGAAGGAATATTCTGATGATCATATAGAAGTGAATCAATTTACAGGAGGACATTTTTATTTAAATGAGCATTACCGTCAGGTAATCACAGAGATGGTAAATAAACTTGAAGACTGGAGGTGCGATAATGGTTATTCGACCATTGTTAGAGGGAGAACGAATGAAGAATGTAGAATGGGAAAATAAATGTATCCATCAGTTGTTTGATTATCAAGCAAATCTTATGCCACAGAAAGTAGCGATTCGAGAAAGTGTTAAGGAATGGACATATTATGAAATTCAAGAATATTCAAATCAAATAGCGCATTATTTGATTAAGGAGAGGAAGATTAGAGCTGAATCTCCTATAGGAATTTATATGGAAAGATCTGCCTATTTTATTATCGCGATGCTAGGGATATTGAAAGCTGGAGGTGCATATGTTCCTCTTGATCCAATCCTACCATATGAAAGGATTGGTCAGATGATTAAAGATACAGAGATGAATACGGTTTTAACGGTAAAGCGTCATCAAGTAAAGATAGAGAAATTACAATGGGAATATAAACAATTTGAAGCATTTTTAGCTATTGATGCATCAATAGAAGATATGGAGAAGATACAAGAAGACATATCTATTGACAATAAACATTGGGATTATATAGCTATACAAGCGAATGATGAAATTGCAGGTGGTGGGTGGTTTAGTAGTTTTGATGGTGAGCTCTTTTCAGAAGAAGAAATGAAAGAATACGCGGATAATATTTATAGGAAATTAAAGCCGATTTTAAATAAACAGTTAAGAGTATTAGAAATTGGATGTGCTTCGGGAATTACTTTACAAGCTATTGCACCACATGTAGGGGAATATATTGGGGTAGACTTTTCTAAACCGATGATTGAGCACTGTGAAAAAACGATAGCACCGTTATATAACAATGTTGAGTTCAAATGTCTTGCAGCACATGAAATAGAGGGGATTTCTGGAGAATTTGATCTTATTATTATGAATAGTGTTGCACAAACTTTTCCAAGCCATAATTACTTAAGAAATGTGCTAAGAATTATGGTGAACAAAGTGAAAAAAGGTGGTTTTGTGTTTATTGGAGATGTGATGGACATAGAGAAAAAGTCACTCCTATATAATGATTTGCATAGTTATAAAAAGAAACATCATAGTGCAAGAACAAAGTTAGATTGGTCAAGAGAATTGTTTTTATCAAAAGAATTCTTTTATGACTTAAAAAATCAATTTCATGAAAATATACAAGTTTCATGTACGGAAAAAAATTGTACAATTGCAAATGAATTGACTAAATATCGCTATGACGTAATGTTGACTATTGAACAGAAAAAGAGAAGTAGAAATATTGTTAGTGGACAATATCAATTTAGACATGGATGTGAAATATTTCTAAAAGAATGGAGAGAACCGGTACAGGTAAATGTATCAAATGATCAATTAGCTTACATATTGTATACATCAGGGTCAACTGGTAGACCAAAAGGGGTTATGATTGAGCATAAATCGGTTATTAATTTTATCTTTGGGATGTTACATATAGTACCTTGTTTTAAAAGAAAAAGTGTCCTTTGTACGACCACTGTTTCATTTGATATTTTTGTTTTAGAATCACTTTTACCGTTGTTAACTGGGATGACGATTCTACTAGTTAACGAAGAAATTTTAAAAAATCCAAAATATTTGGGAGAATATATTCAGATTCATCAACCTGATATTATACAAACGACACCTTCTCGTTTGCAATGGCTAATGTTAGGAAATACTGAAAAAATATTTAAATCAAATACAATCATAATAATAGGGGGGGAAGAATGCCATAAGTCTATAGTTACGAAACTAAGGGCTCAAGAAAATGTACAGATTTATCATATGTACGGACCAACAGAAACAACAGTATGGTCAACAGGTGCACATATAGAGGGGGATCATTTTCATATTGGATATCCTATTTATAATACAAGATTGTATGTTATGAATGAGAAAGGAATCCCAGTTGAAAAAGGACAAGTTGGAGAACTATGGATTGGGGGAGAAGGGCTGGCAAGAGGCTATTTAAACGAAGACACTTTAACTAATAATCGTTTTGAATACATTTCTCATATTGGAGAAAGAGTCTATAAAACAGGAGATTTGGTTAAAGTTCATGATGATGGAAGACTTGATTTTATTTCACGAATGGATCAGCAAGTGAAAATTCGTGGGCAGCGTGTTGAGTTAAAAGAAATAGAAGAAAGGCTATTAAAATATCCTGGGATAAAAGATGTTCTTGTGTTTACAAGGAAGAATGCGGAAGCAATTGATATATGTGCATGTTATATTCCAAATGATTCGAATGTGAAAATCTCACAGATAAAAGCTTATTTAGCAATTGAGCTTCCACATTATATGATACCGGTCTATTGGGGAGTAACCAAAACTTTTCCGATGACCTATAATGGAAAAGTTGATTATAAGCAGTTAAATGAAATGTTATTTTTTGAAAGGAGGAATGTGGATCACAAGGTAGATACAGATTTAGAGAAAAGACTTTTAGAGATTTGGAAAAATATCTTTTTAACTCATTCAATTGGTACGGATGACGATTTTTTTGAATTAGGAGGACATTCGTTATTAGTGGTACAGCTTTTATACAAAATACGTACAGATTTACACGTAATCTTACCGTTTCAAGAATTCTTTAAAAATCCCACAATTAGAGGAATTGCTCAGTGGCTTAAAAAAAATAAAATGTTAAATGATGAATATCTACATACTAACATGAAGGAAATAGTAAAAGGGGATTATGAGAACCGTTATGAACCATATCAGTTAAATCAAATGCAACAAGCTTATTTAATCGGTAGGTACCCTGAATTGCCTCTTGGAGGGGGTGGAACACATGTATATGTAGAGTGGAATTGTGATACATATGAACATCAGCGCTTTTTATATGCATTAAAAAAATTGATGGAGCGACACCCTGTATTAAAAACAATAGTGGATCCTAAATCTGGTGTTCAGCGCATTGAAGAAGAGGTTTCTTTACATGTGAAAACAATTGATTTAACAGGGGCTTCTAACAAGTATAAAAAGAAACAATTACGCAAAATTAGAAAGAAAATGCAACATATTGATATCCCTATCGACGAGGGGAACACATTGTTTCAAATAGGAGTAACACGTCTAAATGATTCAAAAGCTATTATACATTTTTATTACGATGCGCTTATATTGGATTTGTGGAGTCAAGAGATTTTATTGGAAGAATTAAATATGCTTTACATGAATACCGAGGCTGAAATAGCTCCATTACACATTACATTTAGGGATTACATGATGGCTAAGCAAAACAGCATGGAGGAGATGTTATACAAGCGAGATGTGGACTATTGGAAAAAAAAGTTAACAGAATTACCACCGGCCCCATCTTTACCTGTAATATGTTCTCCTTTTCGGATGAATCAGCCAAAAACATTTCGAATGACACGAAGGATTGACAAAGAGGTTTGGAGAAAATTTCAAGAATTTTGTCGTGAAGAAGAAATTACACCGTTTATTGCATTGCTTTCGGTATTTGCAAAGACAATTGCGTTATGGAGTGAAGACCAAAGCTTTACGCTAAATATTCCGCAATTTCAGCGTAAGTTTATTCATCCGCATGTAGAAAATTTAGTTGGGCAATTTGCTTCTTTTGTCCCGATGAAGTTTGACTTTTATAGAAAAGAATCATTTTTATCAATTGTAAGGAGGGTACAAAAAGAAAGTTGGGAAGTATTAGAGCATAGTCATGTACATGGATTAGAATTAATAAGAGAGCTTTCTAAAAGAAATGAAAATGTTGAAGAAACAATTTTACCTATTGTATTTACTGGGTTACTACATTTGAAAAAAAGAGTTGATGGCGTATTTCGACAGGGATATTGGATTTCACAGACATCTCAAGTAGGATTAGATGCTTTTGTATCAGAAGAAGCTGGATGTTTATATTTGAATTGGGATATAGTAAATGGTTTATTTAATCATACAATGATTGTAGATATGATAGATATGAATGTGAACTTTATTCAATATTTATCTATGTCAAGAGAGAATTGGCGAAAGAGTAGGGTAGAATTATTACCTTGCAAACATAAAAAAATAATCGAAAAACAAGTACATGGTCCAGTTGTTAATATTCCAAATTGTAATTTACTCTTTTTGCTTGAGAAAAGTTTCATGAAAAATAAAGAAGCTTATGCGATTGAAATGGCTGAACATTATATTACTTATCATACACTCCATAATTTGGTGAAAAAAGAGGCACATAAATTGAGAGTTCATGGTGTGAAACCAGGAGATACTGTAGGTATAGTAATGAATAAAGGATGGGAACAGATAGTAAGCGTTCTTGCCATTTTATATTGTAGAGCTACGTATTTACCAATAGATGCTGAATTACCTCTTCAACGTGTGCAGAGATATTTGCAACAAGCAAAAGCAAAAATAGTATGTACACAACCTCAATTATTGGAGAAAATGAGTGAGTTACAAGTACCGATTATTCATTGTGTAACAAAGGATAAGGAAAATCAATTAAACATTGAATATGATATTCCAGAATATAAGAATGATAATGCTTCAATTTATATCATATATACATCAGGCTCTACTGGGCAACCAAAAGGGGTGGAAATAGGAGAAAGAGGTTTATTAAATGTTCTTTTTGCAACCCAACAATCTTTTCCTATTAAATTGGGCGATAAAATATTAGCCTTAACAGCACTGCATCATGATATGTCTGTATATGATATTTTTGGCCTTTTGTTATGGGGAGGTACGCTAGTAATTCCAGAGAAATCAAAAGATCCGAAGTATTGGTTAGACATAATGAGAGCACATAATGTTACCATTTGGAATTCTGTTCCCGCAATGATGGAGATGTTGTTAGACTATATGGATTATTTTAAGGAACAAAAGATTTCCAGTATAAGGAGAGTGTTTTTAGGAGGAGACTGGATTCCACTAAAAATGCCCGCCCGCATACAAATTCATGCGGGGGACACCCAAGTTATTAGTGTAGGTGGACCAACAGAAACTACATTGTGGAATATTTGGTATGAAATAGACCCAAGAAAACCGTATCAGAAGAGTATCCCATATGGATCTCCAATAAACAATGTGAAGTATCACATATTAAATGAAAATTTGGAGCAAGTGCCTATTGGTGTTATTGGTACGATGTATTGTAGCGGATTAGGATTAGCAAAAGGATATATGAATAATCAAGAGTTAACAAAGAGTAAGTTTATTATTCATCCTGAAACAAAGGAACGTATGTATCGAACTGGGGATTTAGGACGATATTTTCGTAATGGATTAATTGAAATAGTGGGTAGAGAAGATTTTCAAGTGAAAATTCATGGACAAAGAATAGATTTAAATGAGATTGAGAAAGTGATAGAACAACATAAAGGAATAAAAAGAGCGATAGCAATTTTTGAAAATAAAAGAAAGATTATCATCGTATTTTATATTGAGAATGAAAAGTGCTCAATTGAGGGGTTAAAGAAGTTTTTAAAGCTATATCTGCCATCTTATATGATACCCATAAATTTTATACCAATAGCAACAATTCCTTTAACAAATAATGGGAAAGTGAATCGAGATGAACTTTTACAAAAAATGTTGCCGAATCAGTTAGATGATACACGTGTTTTATCTGATACAGAAAATCAGGTTGCGAGAATCTATGAAGAGGTATTGAAGACAAACCATCTTAATTATAAGTATCCTTTCTTTGCATTAGGTGGTAGCTCTATATCGGCTATTCGTATAATTGGAATTTTATATAAAACTTTTCAAGTCCGAGTACCAATACAATATTTTTTCAAGGATGGATCAATTCGTACGATTGCTCGTTTTATTGATAATGAAAAAAAAGAAGAGAAAAGTGTTGTATTAACTAGATTCAGTGACAATGTTGTGCCTCTATCTTTAGCTCAAAAAGGTGTATGGGTTATGGATAAAGGGATTAATTCTGGAAGTTTTTGTTTAACTGCAACAATGCCGATATATGGAGAATTAAATTATAAAGGACTATCATGGGCGTTAGAGAAAGTATTCAAGCGACATAAGGTATTACAAAGTGTAGTTCAACAAAAAGGAAAACAATTGGTATTGTTTTTAAATGATAAGGAAGTGAATCTGCATTTCATAGATTTACAAAAAACTGCTATGACTATGGATGAGATTGTGAAGCAAGAGTCTCAAATAAGTTTTGATTTAGAAAAAGGGCCACTATATCGTTGTTGTATAATTAAAATTTCTAAACAGATTCATCAATTCGTTATGAGTGTACATCATATTATATCGGATGAACAATCATTTTATACAATTTTCAAGGAATTAATTCATTATTATCAACAATATGGAAAGTGTAATGTACAAGAATTACCAGAAATAGTTCAGTATGCTGAGTTTTGTCGGAGAAAATTGGATGAAAATAGAATAGAAGAAGAATTGGACTATTGGAGGGGGAAATTATCAAAGAAACTCTCGTTACTTCCAATTGCTGATAACAAGGAAGGTGTTTCGAGAGTTGATAAAGGAAGCTATGAGTCGATAACGCTTTCGACTGAAATAATCAACCAATTACTAATTTTATGTCGGAAGAATAATATTTCAAATTTTTCGGGTTTCTGTGCTATGTTTTTTTCCATGTTATATTGTGTTAGTGAGTGTGAAGATTTGATTGTAGGAATTCCAATTTCAACTAGGAGCATGCCAAATTTTGACCAAACAATTGGGTTGTTCGTGCATATATTACCACTTCGATTACAAATAAAAAAAGAAGATAGTTTTATTGATATCATGAAAAAGGTTCAATGTGGTGTTACAGAGTTACTTTCAAATTCATCATTACCATTTGAAAAAATAGCACATAAAATTGGAGTGAATCCTAAATTTTATCGATTACCTTTGTATATAACATTTAATTTTTTAAATATGGAAATAGAAACGACCTCGGTAAATAACATGGTAGAATTTAAAACATTTTCATTTTTAGAGTCTATAGTACAACATCAATATGGTCTAATTGTACAAAAAAAAGGAAAGTATTATCATTTAGAATTTTCATATCAAGAAGGATTTATACATTCAACAACTGTATTATATATGAAGCGCTTGTTCCAATGGTTAGGTGGAGAAATGATTCGGAATCCAGAAAAGTCAATTATTCATTTTATAGATCAGTCTGCCAACGAAAAAGAGGAGATAGGAGAATTTGATTTTGAAATGTAGGTGATAATTTGGAGATTTTTTCCGTTAATGTTAGAGAAGGAATTTCTCCTTTTTTACGAAAAAATATGCTATCTATTATTGATTCGGAACGAAAAAGGAAAATTTCACAAATGATAAGACAAGAGGATCAAGATAGAACGTTGGTAGCGCATGCTCTTTTGAAAATCTTATGTCGATATCGTTACAAGATTCCATTCACTCATATGAGATTAAATAAAAATTCTTATGGAAAGCCATATATATCATATGAAAAATTCCACTTCAATTTATCGCATTCGGGTTCATGGGTTGTTTGTGTAATAGATAATCAGGAAGTTGGTATAGATGTAGAGTATATGTACCAAGAGGATACAAGAGGTGTAGAGGCTTTTTTTTCTATACAAGAACAAGCGAAATTGAATCAATTACAAGAAAAAGAACGTCAATTATATTTTTATGATTTATGGACTATAAAAGAAAGTTATATCAAGATGATGGGGAAAGGACTTTTTATTCCGCTTAATTCATTTGTTATTCAGAAAAAGAAAGGGGATTTTTATAAAAAAACATTCGGGAAGAAGAGAGAATGTTTTTTTAAGCAATATGATATAGAACGAATGTATCGTCTTTCAGTATGCGCAAAGCATAATGCTTTTCCATCAAAAATAAATGAAGTGAGTTTGGAAGAAATAAAAAACGGGTGTAAAAAATGGTAGAAGATGTATTCATGTATATCCGGAGTATGGAGAAGGCTTAATTGAACTTAAGGAATATTCACATGCTATCATTCTATTGTTTACAGATGAAGTTTAAAGAAAGGCATAAAACACAGGTTAGGAGATCAAGAGGTTTTGAGAATTTTGATGAAAAGGGAGATTTTGCAAAAAACGAAGCAACATCCCAATCCGATTGGAATGACCACTGTTGAAATATTCAAAGTACGACATGACCTGATGATGGTAAAAGGTTTAGAGGCCAATGATGAAACAATAGTTTTAGATATAAAAAACATGCACTCCTACTTTTGATGTGTGATGTACGAAAAAATATTTATGTTCTAATTGGATAAAGGGTTTAAAGAAGAAATATTTTTAATCTTGAAAAGAAAAAAGCTTTGCAATATGGTGCAAAGCTTTTTTCTACTTGTACATATGTTAGATTGTTACTCTATCTTTTTGGCTGAAAAATGTGTTGGAAAAAGTATTTGTGATGCAAGTTGTTGACCATTTTATTTGCTTGATACGTACGTTGTTGTTCCAATCGAACACGCTGTTCCATCATTTTTATTTCATGATCTGATAAACGTAACATTGTACGAGTCTCCTTTACTATAAATATAGGTTTCTTGTGACATCGATTCCAGATCATTTATAGTTAAGGAGGAATGCTGTGTAACATCAGTAAAAAGCACCTTCCCTCTCCCATTACGCTTACGAGGTTAGCTGTCGGACTCGGGAAGTGAGAGTTTCCCTACTTAAAAAGATTCGCCCCAAGTAGCAAATGCTACAAAAATGGGTCCCCCGCTCCACATAGTGGATTCAGCAAAAGGTTTTATAATTAAAAAAATAACATAAAAAACAAATTAAGTCAAACTATTTAATTTATTTAGATTTTTCTAATTTAGCAAGGAGTGTTCCATCAGGTAACAAAATATTCTGTGTTTCAACAAATCCATGTTTTTTATATAGAGAAAGGGCAGGGGTGTTTGCTTTGCCTGTCTGTACAATATATGTATGTATATGAGGGAAGAGTTGGAATAGATGAAGTAATAGGTCAGTAGCAATTCCTCTATGAAAATAGTTTGGTGATACGACGAGTCGATGGATATCGACGAAAGATTCCTCGTTTGTAAATGAAATAAAACCTACTAATGTGTGTTCTAAGAAATAGCCATAAAAGGTTTCTTCACAATTTTGAATATCGGTAACGCGGTCATATAAACGCGGAATGGCATGACTGTTTATATACTTTGCTTCAATTTTATAAGCCGGAATTTGAATAGCAAGAATAGCTTTTGCTATTTCAATAGAAGCTGGATTTAATTTAGAAATCATATGTGTCTCTCCTTTAAGGAAATTTATTTGAATAATATGTAAGATCTTGGAGGATGAAATATTTCAATTTGCTTTTCAAGAAGTTCAATATTATGATTGGCTGTTAAGCCGATAATTTGAAAAAGTTCAGGATGGTTAGCAATTACATCCAATGCTGATGTACCGATTGAACCAGTTGAACCTAAAATGGAAATATATTTAACCGTCAACTAACTCACCACTTATCCGACTTTACGGTCTGATTGAAGTGGGAGCTTGTGTCTGTCTGATGTAGACAGTGCCTCTGCCCTCACAGATAGCAATTACACTTGTTCCTACCCAGTAGTACGAACGAGTAATACTCTCCTACTTTAAGTGTGGTGGAACATAAGGACGGTTGACTTCGCCCCTACCACAAAAGCTATACTTCTGAGGTAACTACACCAATATGTTCAATTCCTTTGCGGTGTAGATTCATAGCACCAATACGGTCACCATTTGATTGGTATTGGCAATTTTTACACTTAAAAGTGTGTCGTTTTTTATTGCGATTCGCTTTCTCAATGTGTCCACATTTAGGACAAGTTTGAGAAGTGTACTTTGGGTCTACGACAATCACTTTCTGTCCATTTAATTCAGCTTTATATTCAAGTATTTTACAGAACTAGTAGAAAGTCCAAGATACAGAGATATAACGGTCTTTTACCCGTACTTTTTCAGTTGTAGAACGAATACCTGTTAAATCTTCTAAAACAAACATAGTGCCTCGAGGGGTATTGATCAACGAGTGCCTTTGTAATTCGATGGTTTACATCGGTTACATAACGGTTTTCTCTTGAGCCTATTTGTTTTAGTCTCTTACGGGCGGATGGTGTTTGTCGAATTTGTAACTGCTTCCGAGCAGCTTTAAATGAGGCACGCTTATGTTTTACAACATTTCCGTTGTAGAAAGTTGTTTTACCTTGACTATCATAAGAAAGTATTTAGCGAAATTCAATAATTCAAGCAAAGAGAAGAGTGGGTAAAGCGGATATTTCAGATACTTGGTATGGAACAAAATCTTATGCTTTTAACGTACCATACCGTATCTGACGACAATTTCTCCTCCACTTATCGTTGGGCTATACCCTTCACACGATTGAAGTAGGAGGTATCCTTGCCGAATACAGATGAAAAAATCCTCCAAAGATGAATGATTATTTTTGTGAATCTATATATATTTAGACAAAATAAATGTGATTCCTTCTGGATAAAATAGAAAGTGAATGTTTATTAGATAAATATACGAGTACTCATATAGAAAAATACGATGGTAGGAAAGAGCACATATTTAAAATTTTTAGGGGTGAATAGTTGGATTGTAAAGAGAATGTAGAGGGGATAAGTAAAAAAGTAAGGAAGCGACACGTTCCCTTACTTTTTTTTGCTATGCATATGCTTCGTAACTTTGTTTCGATTGCCACATATTTTCATTGAACACCATTTTCGTCGTCCTGTTTTATCAAGAAAAAGTAAAATACATGCTTCGTTTTGGCATCGTCTTAAATATTGGAGTTGATTGCTTGAAATAAGCTGTAATACATTCAATGTAATGAGTGATTTTATACATTCATAAAGTGATCCGTTTGGAATAGGAACAATTGTATTTTCATGTAATTGCATAGAGTAAGGAAGCTGATTTGCTAATGCTTGCATTGTTTCGATATCGGTTTGTTTTATATTTCCTTTCGTATGAATTATGTCCTCATGTATGTAAGATTTCAATAGTACTGCGGCAATTCTCGTAGTATTTTATCGATTCGATTAGCAAGTGAGGTAAGATGAGGATCTTCTCTTGTTCGAAAAAATAATGTGCGTAAAAAAGTTTTTATATTGGCGCATAGCATACAATATTCATCGAGGGATAGGCGTTTTCTAATTTGAGGTAGCCGCTTCATTTTTTTATATAAGATGGTGAAAAACGCTTCCTTTGGAAAATCACAATATAGCATAGCTAAAAGAGGAGTAGCAATTCTTTCATCTTCATTATTATAATATATAGTCGAATGAATGAATATTTTATTTAACAAGCAATGAATGATTTCTTCATAACACGGACCGGATATGTGAGGATTTTGAACAAGTTGATGAAAGGCGTCGGCAATATGCGCGATACTATGAGCCCATCCTTTTTGTTCAATATGTCCGCGGAAGTCTGCTTCTAAATTCATACACGTAATAAGTTTTTCTTTTATTTCTATTATGGTTTCTGGCAATAGAAACGTATGAACATTATCAAACTGAATAATTAAAGCAATTAATAATGCTGTATAAGAACGAGTGAATACCCCATCAGTATATGGAGATGATATCTCGAAATATAAATACTCTTCACTAAGGCATGTTGCCAACAATAATTCTAATTGATCGTGGGACAGAAAGTGATGTTGGATAAAATGAGAAAAAGATTCATATATTAATTGATTGCGAATATAGCTATTAGTTGTCCCGATATGCTGCATCATGCCTAGGGTCAACTCATCTATATCGAAATGTTGCATTTGTGTGTAATCATTTTGTTGAATGAGTTCTAGTTGTTGCTGCAGCGTTTGGATATTCAAAGGTGAACCTCCTCTTTACTTTAATCGTACAATGTTTTCTAGTATTCTATATATTCAGGGACAACTTTGTTCATGCAGAAGTACAAGCTAAATGTGTATAATAAAAAAATGCTTAGTTTGTGAAAGAACGGTAATGAGGACAAAAATAGCATTTATGTAATACAATAATATATAAACAATACGCAGAAAGAGTGGATGAAATAATGAAACAGCAAAGAAATGGGTTACATGCTAGTGTTGAGCGAAATGAAGATAATATGTTACATATACAATGGGAAGAGGGGCTGGAGGAAGTTCATATATATTGGGATACTGTTTCGGAAGGAATTGAAGAAAATGGTGAATTGTTATTGAAAGTATCGGGACAATCATCATGTACAATTGAAAGCCCAAACGACAATGTGCGCCCCTACTTTCGATTAGTAGGGAGTAATGGGCAGGCTGTTACAGTCGCAGAACGCAAGTTACCGCTTCAAGGAGCATTTAATTTCCGAGATTTAGGGGGATATGAAACGACAGATGGACGTAGAGTAAAGTGGGGCAAAATATTTCGTTCGGAAGAATTAGCCGGTTTAACAGAGGCTGATATAGATTATTTACAACAATCCGGTTTGAGATTAATTTGTGATTACCGGACAGATTTTGAAGTGAAACATAAGCCGAACCCTCGCATTCAAGGTGTTAGACAAGTATGCTTGCCAGTTATGCAAGACTTGGCAAAAGATTTAAATATAAATGAATTTTTCCAAGTAGGGGATGTGTCGAAGTTAGGAAAACCAGGTGAATATTTGGTGAAAATGAATAAAGACTTTGTAACGGGAAATGAAGCGTTTGTGAAGTTTTTACAACTGGCGCAAGATCCGGAAAACTTGCCGCTTGTTAATCATTGTACAGCGGGTAAAGATCGCACTGGTTTTGGTTCAGCTTTATTATTACTTCTGCTCGGTGTTCCAGAAAAAACGGTAATGGAAGATTATTTATTAAGTAATGGATTTCGCGAACAATTAAATCAAAAAATGATGGCACTATTAGGCGCAAATGTACAGAGTGAAGAGAGTAAAGCGATATTAGCTGCAATGTTTGAAGCTCGTGCTGAATACTTACAAGCAGCGATTGATGAAATATATAATAAATATGGAAATATAGGAAACTATGCTAAGAACGGCTTAGGTTTCACAAATGAACAATTGGATAGAATGAAAGATTTGTTATTAGAGAATTAAAGATAAGAAAAATAAGCGAAGAGGATGTTGTATAACATCCTCTTCGTTTCTATATGGAGAAGTTATTCGTCGAATATAAATATCTCATCAATTGTAGTCTGTAATGCTTTGGCGACATCATGCGCGAGTTGTAAAGAAGGATTATATTTTCCTTTTTCTAGATGGCTTATCGTTTCTCGGCGCACACCAACTCGTTTTGCTAGATCCTCTTGCGTCATATGTAACCTCGTGCGAAATTCTTTTATTTTTGTTATGAACGCCATGGCACATCTTCCATTTCATCAATTGGTATATCGTAAGCATAAATAGAGAAGCTAAATGTGAGAATGAGTAAGCTGAAAATGATAGCGATATCGAATTCTTGTAAAGGTGAATTTGGGAGTAGAATTTCTATGAATAGAATGATAGTCGTGGCCAATAGTGAAACGATAAACGCATTTCGACACGCTTTATTAACAATTTGTTCAAAGAGTTCATCATGTTTGACCTTCCTATAAGTTGTAAAAAAGGAAAAGAAACAAAACATACTAAACAATCCTTTGTAGTAAAAGAATCCGAGAAAGCCGAAGAAGCCAAGGAATCCAAGATATTTGATCCATGTCGTTTTCATTGTATAGTCTCCTTTTAGATGATACATATATAAATTTATGTTATAAATATATCACATTTTCGCTGATTATTAGTAACAATTGGATTTATTTTACATAGATGATAAAGAAAGGGGATTGAAAGTTTAGAAAAATGATACAATGTAAGCATGATAAATAAAAAGAATAGCGTAAAATAGTTGTGAAGGAGGGGAAGAAAATATGAAACAATTCGTGATATTTATATTGGGATTTGTGGTAGTAACTGTAATTGGGACAGTTATGATAGGTAGAAAAGGGGACGAACATTATAGTAAATCAACGAAAGGGAATATTAGACGACTTACAATAATTTATCTTCTGCTTGCGGCTGTGTTAACAGTTGGTTTAGGTTTATATATTTATTTTTACGGTTAATAAAGCGTGAAAATAAAAAATATTAAAATCACATGATATAACTATGATATAATAAATATACTATTTTATTGGTAATAGAGGGGATGATTGGATAATATGATTGAAATTGTGAATGTTTCGAAAAGTTATAACGAGAATTCATATGCAGTAAAAGACTTAAACTTAACAGTTCCAGATGGGGAAATTTTTGGTTTTTTAGGTCCGAATGGTGCTGGAAAATCAACAACTATTAAGATGATTACAGGTATTCATACAATTGATAAAGGGACAATTACAATTAATGGAAAAAATGTGGCGCAAGAACCGATGGAGGCGAAAAAAACTTTCGGTTATGTTCCAGATAGTCCCGATATGTTTTTACGCTTGAAAGGGATTGAATATTTAAATTTCATGGCGGATATGTATGAGGTGCCACATGATGTTCGTCAAGAAAAGATTCAATCGTTAGCAGAGAGATTTGATTTATACAATGCTTTATCTGATCAAATTCAAAGTTATTCACATGGAATGAGGCAAAAAATTATTATCATTGGTGTTCTTCTTCATGATCCAGATGTATGGATTCTGGATGAACCGATGACAGGATTGGATCCTAAATCAGCGTTTACTTTAAAACAAATGATGAGAGAACATGCCGATAAAGGAAAAACAGTATTTTTCTCTACGCATGTATTGGAAGTAGCAGAGAAGTTATGCGACCGCGTTGCGATTATTAATAAGGGGAGCTTACAGTTTCAAGGGAATTTAACAGAAATGAGAGATCATTTTAAATCGAATGAGTCCCTTGAAAAAATGTTCTTGGAGATGACAGGAAATGAATAAAATTTGGACACTAACAAAGGTACTATTGAAATTAAATTATGCCGACATTATAACAGATAAAAAGAAACGATGGGCGTATGCTTTTTCCTTTTTAGCACTATTATTTGCGGGATTTATATTTATTGGACCACTTACATATGGAATGTATGTACAAATGAAAGCATTTGGACAAGAAACGTTGCTGCTTGGTATGGGATTGGCTGTTGCGAGCATATGGGTATTTGTTATTAGTATTACAAATATTTTAACTGTATTTTATTATAATAATGACGTTGAAACGTTACTACCATTACCTTTACAGCCAGCTCAAATTATTACTGCGAAATTTATTACCGTATTAATTACACAGTATGTAATGGCATCCTTTATTTTATTACCAATTTTCATTGTTTATGGAATACAAAGTGGTGCATTTATTACATATTATGTATACGTTCTAATCATTTATATCTTTTTCCCAATCATTCCGCTTGTACTTGCTTCACTTTTAATGACATTGCTTATGCGATATACAAACGTTGCGAAAAATAAAGATAGAGGTAATATATTCATTGGATTAGTAACTTTATTATTTATTGTAGGCATTAATATATTTATGCAATGGAGAAATAAAAATGTAGCGTCAGAAGATATGGTAGCTACCTATTTTGCTGAGCATCAATCCTCCTTATTGGTTCAAATCACGAACTATTTTCCAACAACATATTTCGGAGCGATGGGTTTAATAGAAAATGCATCTTGGAAAGGAATTGTTTATGTATTCCTTTTTGCAGTGATTTCATTTACCTTTTTCGTGTTGTTTTTCTATGTTGCACAACGTACATATTTAAAAGGCGTTATCGGGCTTTCAACCAGTATGGCAAAAAAAGAGCGTATTTCAGTAGAAAATTTAAAAAAATCGACTGTACAAAGTTCACATATAAAAGCATATATAAAAAAAGAGTTCAAAATTTTATTTAGAACGCCACAATTTTTTATCAATTGTATCGTGAACACCTTTGTTCTGCCAATTATGTTTTTCTTTATTATTTTCGTGCAAGATGGAAACTTAACGTGGATTTCGACGTATGTAAAAAATCCAGAGTGGTCTAGTTTAGCGCTAGGTATTGGTTTTTGTGCCGGGTTATTTTTAATGGGGAGTAATGTTATTGCCACAACCTCTTTTTCTAGAGACGGAAGTTCATGGTATGTGAATCGTTATTTACCAGTAAAAGCATCAGATCTCTTTTTGGCAAAAGTATTTACAGCATGGTTTGTGAATATAACAATATTAGCTGTATTTGGAGTTGTTCTGACAATTTTCGGCGGTATTTCGCCAATCTTTACATTATTATGGATATTGCTTAGTGCCAATGGTTTATGGTTCACAAATATAATTGGTGTACGTTGGGATGCACAAACTGCAGATATACATTGGGACTCAGAGCAAAAACTATTTAAGAGTAGATATACAACGTTATGGAACTTCCTTGCTAATATTTTGATGGATCTAGTTATTGTAGGTGGAGTTTGCGCATTATTTTTCTATTTTGAAGTTGGTATGTGGGGAATGTTTATCATTCTATTCATCGCATTTACCATTATCAATGCAATTATTACTCGAAGTATACAATTAGGTGCGGAACGTATTTTAGCAAATATTAAATAAGAAATAAATCCTCTGTATGTATGCAGAGGATTTATTTTTTACTTAATGAAAGAGGAAGGGATTATAGGTGGAAAAAATAGCGTGAATGTAGAGCGAATAGATAGAGTTCGTTTTATGTCCTTACTTAGTAAGGACATAGGGCGAGGAATAACAAGAGAAAGTATTCATGATAATATATGATGGTTAATAATATAATTATGTAAACAATGGTGATATTATGTGATAAAGTGAAACTTTAATCAGTGGAATAAATAGATTGATTTTTCTGATGTTTATTTATCAAATAAAGAGATTGTCAAAATAGCAAACTTTTTGATAAGCATACGATTCATAATATGACAATATTTTTTTCTTTTTCTTCAAATGAGCGGGGAATCTACAAATATCAGCAAGGAATGCACCGTGCAATCGGATAAAAATATGAAGATAACTGTCGGGAAGAAAGTAGTTTGGACAAAAAGGGATTTGTATGAAGAAAGAGAATCGTAAAGGGAGAGGATAAATTAGTAATGTAGGGGGCTTTTTTATGAAAATGAAAAAGATAACAATTGCATCTGTAGCGATTGGCACAATGCTTTCTATGACAGCTTGTAGCGGTACTTCCACAGAAAAAGATCAAGTGAAACAAGAACAAACAAATGTCCAAGAAGATGCAAAAACAGCAAGTGCGGATGCAACGACTACAACGAAAGAGACAGAAACAAGCACGTCCTCTAATGAAAAGACAGAGAAAGATCAAAAGACTAAGGAAACCAATACGAGTGATCAAACAACGAGTGGAAAACCGACAGAAAAAGAGGCAAGTACAAAGTCGGCAGATCAAACGACAAATGGGAAAACAACAACAAAAGGTACGAAGCAAGGGGTAACTGTCAAAACAAATGTAAAAGAAGTTGTTCAACTTGTTGAAAGTTTGGATAAACATTTAGCAGCAAATCCTAAATTAGATACCGTAAATAAACTAGGGAAACAAATAAATGAAAAATGGGATGTAGTTGAAAAAGAGTTAGAGGCTTCACATCCAACTGATTATAAAACAATCGGCCAAAGTATATATCCGTTAATTGTAGGAGCGGAGAAGCAAAAAATAGACATTGCAAAAATGAAATCATTAACAACGAAAACGAAAAAGGACTTGAGTCAATTGTTAACGAAACTTTCATAATGTACCGAATATATAAAAAAGGAGAAACAACGGGAGTTTCTTCTTTTTTTATTCGAAAATATTTACCATAAATATATTATGTCAACAATGTATAGAATGAAAATAGAAATCAGCAAAGAAGAGTCTTCGCTGATTTCGGATGATAGATTATAAATAATTTTTAAATGTTCCATCTGTAATACATGAGAGGAGAAGTTTTTTTCTATTCTTTTTTTATATTACTCTCTCCTTAAGGTTTTCAAAAAAGTATAACAAGAAATATTTGAAAAACCAATATTTTTTAAATTGCAATGGAAGCAGTCACAGCATTTCTTACTTGAATTAAATCTTTGCCAGATAGAAAAATTTGTAATCCTCGTTTACCGGCGCTAATACTGATAATATCCCAATTTAATGCGGTTTCATCCACATATAATGGATAATTCTTTTTCACACCTAAAGGTGAAACCCCTCCGCGAATATAACCTGTCAGTCCTAATATTTCTTTCATGTGGACCATTTCCACTTTTTTATTACGACTTGCCGACGCAAGTGCTTTTAAACTCAGTTCTTTATGGGCAGGAACACATGCCATAAGAACTCCGGTTTTATCTCCTCTAAGAACTAACGTTTTAAAAACTTGTTCTAGTTGTAGATCAATTTGTTCTGCGACATGCTTGGCGTTTAAATTTTCTTCATCCCATTCGTATTCATGGACATCGTACGGAATTTTATGTTGATCAAGAAGTCGACAAGCATTTGTTTTGCTACTCATATAGTACACTTCCTTATATATAGTTCTATGTATAGTATACAAAATTTTGCAATGTAAGACAGGGGAAATAAAAAAATATAAGAATATGTAACATATCATGTAAAAGAAGAGAGGGAGAAACATGTGGAAAACAGCAGATCTTTGTGATGCTTTTGACAATGAGGTGCAAGTATGTCAGCTAGCTTTTCAATCATATGGAAAAAAAACGCAGTTCCATGGGAAAATTGCTACGGTGAAAGTAAAGGATGATAATGTTTTAGTGAAAGAATCATTAAAAACTGTACCGGCAGGGACCGTTCTCATTGTGGATGGTAGTGCGTCTACAAATTGTGCATTACTTGGAGATAATTTGGCGGATATTGCGGAAAAACGACGATTAGCAGGGATTATTGTATATGGCTATGTTCGTGATTCTAAAGAATTAAAAAATATAAATATTGGTATTTTGGCGTTAGGTACAAGGCCAAAAAGAAGTAAAAAAGAAGGAAAAGGAAAAACGGAAGTTCCATTACATTTTGGAGCAATCGATTGGATTCCAAATCAATATGTATATGCGGATGAAGATGGTGTGGTTGTTTCGGAAAAGCAGCTTCATGAAGGTATGGAATAAAAAGTTTTTAGCATATAAAATAATCTATTAATCTTAGAAAATAAATCTAATAAAACATAGACAAAATCTTATGTCAATAGTAAAATAATACAGAAATTTATTATTTTATGAATATATAGGTATGTCGTTTACTGATTCCTTAAAATAGAAGAATTTGTAGTAATGAATGATGCTTACCATCAAAAATGAATGTTATTACACGTCTTCATGAGCTACATAGTTTTTTCTATTCAAATAGAAATGCTATATATAAACAGAGAGTATGTAATTGATTTTTCACTTTAAAGTGAGATTGTATGCTCTTGAAGGGGCCTTTTAATGTTAATAGTAAGTAAAGGGAGGAATAATTAAGAATGGCAATATTTAAAAAATGGCTGCTGACATCGATAATGTCAGTCGCGCTCGTATTTGTGTCATTTGCAAATACAGTACATATTACGTTTGCAGAAGGAAAAACAGCAACGCTTGCGATTATTGGGGAATCGCAAAGAGGCATTATTCTTTGTCCGAAAGAAGTGTCAATTGAAGATGGGGAAACAGCTTACAGCTTATTACAAAAAGTCCTGGGGGATAAAGTAGTAGCTGAAAATTCACAATACGGTATGTTTGTGAAAGGTATCGATGGTTTAATGGGCGGTGCTACAAGTGGCTGGACATATGATGTGAACGATAAAGCAGCAATGGTAGGAGCAGATAGTTATAAATTAACTTCTGGAGACGTTGTTGCATACCGTTTTGTTGTAGATTGGAACAATATGAATCAAGAAACGTTGCAGCAAACTGTAGACAAAATAGGGACTTGTAAAACGGATCAAAATCAGCAAGAAGAACAAAAACAAGATAGTAAAGAAAATAAAGGCACAGAAGGAACAATTCAAGAAAATACAGAGACAGAAGTAAACGATGAAGCCAACAAACCAAAAGAACCAGAGCTAGAACAAAATCCAAAAGTAGAAGAGCATCAATATGTAGACAACAATGCAGTAAAGCAACAAGTAGAAGAGGCCATCTCTAAAACATCAGAAAGAATGTTACAAGGTGGGATTGGTACGGACTGGATGGCCGTTGGACTGTCTCGCTCGGGACAGGAAGTACCAATGGAAGAAAAAATCAATTATGTACAGTCGGTTACGAAAAAAGTTGAGAAACGTTTACATCGTTTTTCAGCAACAGATATCGCGAGAACTGTGATTGGATTGACAGCGATGAATGCAGATCCAACGAACGTAGCGGGGCAAAATTTAATACCGCTCCTTTATCAATCGGATACATTAAATTCTGTTACTGGTTATACATTTGCATTAATTGCGCTGGATACAAAAAAATATGAAGTGCCAGTAGGAGCGAAATGGAGCCGCGTTGCTTTAGTGCAAGAAATCTTACATGCACAGCATACAGATGGTGGTTGGACATATAATGTGGAAAGTAGTAAGGAAAACGCTAGTAGTGTGGATGTAACAGGGATGGTTTTATCTGCGTTAGCACCTTATCAAAATCAACAAGAAGTAAAAGAAGCTGTTGCGAAAGCAGAACAATATTTATCAAGTAAACAATTAGAAAACGGTGGGTTTAAGGCAGATGGCCAAGAGAATGCTAACAGTGTTGCACAAGCGGTATTAGGTTTATCTGCGATAGGAAGTAATCCAACTGAATCTAAGTTTACGAAAAAGAATGGAAATGCAGTGCAAAATCTTCTTTCTTATCAACTAGAGAATGGTGAATTTAAATGGTTGCCAAGCGATACAGAGGGCAACACCATGGCTACTGAACAAGCACTTTTAGCATTGATTCAGTATAAAGTATTTTTAAATCAGAACGGTTCTATTTATGATTGGTCAAACGATCGAATAGAAGTTGAAATTCCAGACCAACCCATTGTAGAGGCTGAGGTAGAAGCACCGGTAGTTGAACAAGAGATGAAAGAACAAACACAACAACCGAAAGATGATTCATCAAATATTGTTGTACAAGAAGAAGCAGACCATCATAACGAGAAAACGACACAAACTCGTCAATTACCAAAAACAGGAGCAGCAACTGGTGAAGCTGCTATGCCGGTCGGAATGGGTGTAATATGTATTGCTTCTGCATACGCTTTATGGAGACGAAAAGCAGCTTAACAAAAATTAGGAGCAATGATTTGCTCCTAATTTTATTAGGGAAGGTGAAAATAACATGAACATGATGAAATGGTTTCTCACGTTTGTTTTATCATTTGGGTTGCTTGTAGGGTGCAGCCAAAACGAAGCAAAGCCTAAGCAACAAGTTGCCTCTAAACAGACGGAACAAAAAGAGGTTGAAAAGCAAGAAGAAAAACAGGATGAACCGAAACAAGAAGAGCAAAAGCAACCTGAACAACAGCAATCAAATGAAGAGCAATTAGAAGAGCAAAAACAAACAGAAGAACAATCGAGTGAAAAACAACAAGAGCAAAAAGAACAGCCTGAAGTAAAACAAGAAGAGCAAACAGAACAAACAGTTGCTTCTGAAGAACAACAAAAAGGAAATGAAGAAAAGACCGAATCAAAACAGCAAGAACAGACTGAAACAAAAAAAGAGCCGGCAATTGTTCATGAGACAAAAGAAACGCCAAAGCAGGAACAATCAGCTCCGCAACCAGTCGTTCCGAAGCCTGCCCCTAAGCCAGATCCAACTCCAACACCAGTTCCAAAACCGCAAGAAAAACAAGTTACAATTTCTGTGAAAGGGCATGAAGGGTATTTACTAGGCGCAACTAAAGTGGATGTGCAAGAAGGAGACACCGTTTATAAAGTATTGCAACGTACAGGATTAGATGTAGATGCAAGTGGATTTGGAAATAGTATTTATGTAAAAGGTATTAATGATTTATACGAAAAAGATGTAGCGAGTACGAGCGGATGGAAATACCGTGTAAATGGAACTTTTCCAAACCGAAGTGCTGGTGCAGTCACAGTGAAACCAGGCGATAAAATTGAATGGGTATATGTGTTAAATTAGGAAAGGGCATTGGGTAAAGGGTTATGAAAATTATTTTTTCTTCTTTACATCCTTTTGTAAATTTCATTTATTATATTGGGGTGATGATACTCTGTATGGTGTGTCTTCATCCTCTTTTTTTAATGAGCGGCATTATTTTGCTACTCATTTTGAACATCATGCAAGGCAATGGTGAAAAAATAAGAAAAATGCTGCCAAGTACGTTTCTTTTTTTTCTGCTCATTATTGCGCTAAATGCTTTATTCACGCATAGAGGAGCAACAACATTATTTCGTTTAGGAGATAGTCGCATTACATTTGAAGCGTGTATGTATGGCGTTGTCATGGGATTATCTTTAATGGCCATTATGTTTACATTTACTTCTTACAATGATACGATTTCAAGTCATAAATTTTTATATTTATTTTCGAGAATTTCTCCGAAAGTTGCACTTTTAACGATGATTACAGTCCGCTTTGTTCCGTTGTTTATAAGAAGGCTGCGACAAATTACTCTCGTTCAAAAAACAAAAGGTGCACAATTGGATTCAGGTTCACTTACGGAGCGACTGAAAAACGGAATGAAGCTTTTGCAAGTATTGCTTGTTTGCTCGCTAGAAGAGGCGCTGCAAACAGCAGATTCTATGCAGGCGCGAGGGTTTGGTGTTACAAAGCGAAGTACATATATTCGATATCGAATGGCTAAGCAAGATTGGTTTGTAGTCATCTATTTTATAATTGTATTACTTGTTTGCTGTTTATTTAGCTTGTATGGGGCTGGTAAACTGCTTATTTATCCGAGAGTAGAAACGATTCTGTTTCAGCAATATGATGGTATACAATTTATTTTATTTATTATGTTCATTAGTTTACCTATTATGATGGAGGGGAGGGAATGGATATGGTGGCGCATGCAGAAGTGAAAAATGTATCGTTTATATATGCTGATGAAGACGTAGAAGCTTTAGCAAACGTTTCTTTATCTGTTACACATGGTGAATTTATTGTATTAGCAGGCGAATCAGGATGCGGAAAGACAACGCTTTTAAAACATTTCAAAAAAGAATTACTCCCTATTGGAAAACGAAGAGGCGATATTTTTTATGAGGGGGTTCATTTGCAGGAAATACCAGATATAATATCCGCACAAGAGGTTGGTATGGTATTCCAAAATCCTGAAAATCAACTTGTTATGGATACAGTTATACAAGAAATGGCTTTTTCTTTAGAAAATATTGGACTTCCATCTCACATGATTCAAAAAAGAATTGCAGAGCTCATTAGCTTTTTAGGCTTTCAAGACTTGCTACATCAATCTGTTCATACTTTATCTGGAGGGCAAAAACAACTTGTAAATTTAGCGGCTGTTCTAGTTTTACAACCTAAATTATTATTGTTGGATGAGCCGACAGCGCAGTTAGATCCCATTGCCGCAAAAGATTTCTTAAGCCTTTTAAAGCGAATTAATGAAGAACTTGGGATTACGATTGTGATGAGTGAACATCGTTTAGATGAAGTCATTCCTCTTGCATCAAGACTGATATGTATGGAAAATGGACGGATTAAGTATGACGGGAAACCAGCAGCTGTTGTAGTAAATATGTGGCAACATGAAAAGATGCATCCCTTTATTCCGCAAATTCCAAGATTATTTTTAGAATGGAATGCAGGGAGTATTCCTTTTACAGTGCGTGAAGCTCAGTCACATCTTCGCTCTGGGGCGGTGATAGAAAAGCAGAGTAAAAAGCAAGCAAAACAAAAAGATACTATATTGGAAGCAAATCATATATCGTTTCAATATGAAAAGCATAGTCCGTTTATTTTACAAGATTTAACGATGTGTATTGAAAGAGGAAAATGGATTGCACTTGTCGGAAAAAATGGTACGGGAAAATCGACATTGTTAACTGTTTTAGCAGGCTTACAAAAAGCAAGAAGAGGAAAAGTACGCTGGAATGGGGAAGCGATTCATAAACTCCATTCGAAGGAAAGGTTTAAACAAATTGGATATGTATCGCAACATCCATACTATCATTTTTCCTGTGATACAGTGAGGGAGGAAGTATTTGAACGAGCACGTGAATTGTATGGAGCAGAAGCAAATGTAGTGACAGAAAATATGCTCGATCGGTTTTGGCTTCGTTCTATTTGTGAACGTTATCCACATGATTGTAGCGGTGGAGAACAACAACTTCTTGCATTATGTATCGCGCTATTATCAAAGCCAAGTTTATTATTATTAGATGAGCCGACAAAAGGGGTAGACCCAGCAAAAAAAGAAAAATTAGGTCGGTTGTTTCAAGCTCTGCAAAGAGAAGGAACAACGATTGTCATGGCAACACACGACATTGAATTTGCTGCAAAATATGTGGACCAGTGTATGATGTTATTTGATGGAAAGGTAATGATAAATGATGAACCAAAAGAATTTTTTAGCGGTAACTTCTTTTATACAACAGCGATTAATCGTTTTATTCGGAAAAGGTTGCCTTATGCATTAACGTGGGAGGATGTGTACGAAGCGTGTCCAAACGATATTTTACTTTTATAGTCTGTTTTTTTCTAGTCATTATTAGTACACTTCTTTTTACGTCGCTTATCATGAGTAAACATTATATGTTGTCTAGTTTTTTATTGCTCTTTTTGACAATGTTGCCATTTTATATCCGTTTTGAAAAGCGAGCTTTTGTTTCACGTGAAATTGTGATGGTAGCTGTTTTAGCGGCTATCGCGGCTGTTAGTCGTGTGCCATTTTCTATTATACCAAGTGTGCAACCAACTTCATTTGTCATCATTGTATCGGCGGTTGTGTTTGGAAGTGAAGCAGGGTTTATGATTGGCGCAACAGCAGCGATTGTATCTAATATTTTTTTAGGACAAGGTCCTTGGACACCGTGGCAAATGTTTTCGTGGGGAATGATAGGGTTTATAGCTGGATGCCTTCGTAACACATGGATGATGAAAAAGTTGCTTGGAAGAGTAATTTTTGGCTTTTTAGCAGGCTTTTTCTTTGGATGGATTATGAATGCCTGGGGACTTCTTGGTTTTATACAAGATGTGACGTGGAAATCGTTTCTTTCATATTATGCGACAAGTTTTTATTTTGATATAAGTCATGCCATTTCAAATGTGATCTTTCTTATATTATTTAGCTCTTCATGGATTAAGATTTTAATGAGATTTAAAAAGAAATATGGCATTTTGAATACGAATCGTTAGTGAATATATGAAAACATTACAGCATACTCATATAGAGTAGGGTCGCGACTTACATATTCGTTTGCCTCTTTCATACTTCTTACTATTCGTAAGAAGTATTTTTTTATCCACAAAAGTGTCAAGAAATTGATTGAATATATTCTAATTTTGATATGAGATTTTTATATAATAGGGAATGAGAAAAGTTTTCAAAGAGGAGATGCAAAAGCATATGAAGCTCGTAATTCCAAAGCAGCATGGTGCATGGGGAATGCTGCTTATTCCGTTTTTACTTAGCGTATTACTTGGTAATCCTACTATCTATCATATTCCCCTATTTATTGCTTGGTTATTTATATATTTGGCAACGTATCCATTTCTTATGTATATGAAACAGAGACGAAAAAAGGAGTTTCTATATGCCGCTTTATTATATTTTATCATTGCGGGCATATTTGGGATGATATCGTTATTATACGAATGGAAAATCGTTATGTTTATTGGTATTCTTATTCCCCTTTTTATAGTGAATATATATTTTGCTCGTCAAAAAAAGGAACGTGCATTAACGAATGATATTTGTGCTATAATCATTTTTTGTATTGGTGGTCTGATTAGCTATTATTTTTCAATGAAAACTGTTGACGCAGTTGCATTATGGATAGCAGCTGTATCCTTTCTTTATTTTTTAGGAAGTACGTTTTATGTGAAGACGATGATACGTGAAAAACATAATTTGCTCTATCGGAATCTATCTTGGGGATATCATATTATGTTACTAATTCTACTATGTATTTGGAGTCCGCTTCTTTCTCTTCTATTCCTTCCGAGTTTCGTTCGAGCCATTTTATTATATGGTAAGAAAATTTCTATTTTAAAAGTAGGGGTTTTAGAGATTTTAAATTCAGTCTATTTTTTCATAGTAGCACTACTAGTGTTACCGTATACAATGTAAAGAAGGGCCCATCTTTTAAGATGGGCTCGATTTGTTTCGGTATGGGTGAGCAGTAACACTTTTACTTCGACAATTCGTGAGAACCAAGAGATTAAGGTAAGAGTATACGTAAAAACCAGCGCCGATTGCGGTTTAACCTTATTAGTATAATTACATCTTTGCAAAGCATCGTTTACTGCTTGAAGAGATTGTTCAATTCGCTCGCAATTTTCATCTTTTTCTACTATTTATAAGCCATTTTTTAAACAATACTTTGCTTCTTGTAAGGAATGAAAAGAATCTTGAACATATCCGCGTGCATGTTTCTCCATCATCAAGTCCTTCTTTGTTGTGTATACTTGTAGCATGGACAGTTTACAAAAAACATAGTACGTATATGATTTGACATTTATAAGGGAAGTGGATATCATTGGAGGTAAAGTGAATATTTTCTTATCCAGAGAGGTGGAGGGACTGGCCCAAAGAAACCCAGCAACCGCGATGCAGGTGCTAATTCCAGCAGAACATATTTGTTCTGAAAGATAAGATGAAGAGATTAGACATAACTTCTTCTTATCGAAGAGGTTTTTTTATTATAAAAAACCATTCAATCATAAAAGAATAAGAAGAAAGGGGCTGTAAATGTACGGTGAAACTTGAGAAGTACGTAAAGCTGCGTAATGCAGTATATGAATATATGATGGAACAGGATAAAGCGATATCATTGGTGGATATTCAAGAGCATATCGAATCAAATCATGAAGGAAAATTTACAAAAAAAATGTTACACCAATTTTATTTATCAAGGCTATTAGATGAGTTGAAACTGGATGGGAAAATTACTTTAGCCGATGACGAATGTCATCATAGTGAAAAAGGCGTTTATTATAAGGCGCGAAAAGGAAGCTAGTCTCTCTTTTTTATCCCGCTATTTGAGTGAGGACTCATAATCAGTGGGGGGATGGAGAAATCCTCACTGATTATGAGCCTGCACTTTATATTATGATTTGTTCGAAAATTAAGATAATATGTAGAGTAAAAGACTGCGAAAGCAGCCTGATACAAGGGAATGGTGTTGAGTGTGTAGTGTTAAAAGTTGAATATGCCCTGAAAGAGGCCATTCATTCGGCTAAACATGAAAAGAGACACCTTTGCCGATTAGGTGCCAGTTGTGTTGTCTTATAGGCTTGCTACTTGACATGTAATAGAATATCATACAATATAAAACGAAGTCAAAAGGGAATTTAAGGAAGGACGGTTCTATGTACGCTTTTTTAATAAACGAGATGAAAAAATGGATTCCTAAGCACATTATTGATAGAGGGTGTGAATATTATGAAGAGGGATATGTAGAAGATGTAGAAGTACATAATGATAAAGTATTTGCACTTGTAAGAGGGAACTACGGAGATTATGAGGTAGTGATTCATCTTGAAGATTTTATAAGCAGTAGTTGTGAGTGCCCTTATGAAAACTATTGTAAGCATATGGCAGCAGTTGTATATGAAATTCAAAGTATTGGAGAAGAGGTGATGAGAGAGAAGTTACAAACATTTGAGAAAGAAGAGTTGATGAAAATTATACAGAGACTATTAAAGAATTCTAAAAATGTAAAGATTGTAGAGAATATGTTACAGAAAGGGAAATTTTAACTTTACTTTGGGAATGCAAGGGAAGGTTGAGTAACGATGAGTGAAGTAGAAAGAATTATGGAATGTTGTGAGCGGCAAGATGATGTATTTCGTACATATATTATTTGTTTACTTCAACTGAAACAGTATAGCGAGTATTCACAAAATGTATATCAAGAATTAAGGACTGAGTATTTAGTAAGAGGAATTTGTGAGCGCGAGGTTGATCAGCTTATAAAAGAAAGTGAAACGTTTCAAGCGTATTATCTCCCCAAAGTACTCTGTTGGGATTTTTTAAGTGAAAATCCGGCATATATAGAAAGTGCTTTAACCAGTGCGGTGAAATATGAACCGTTACAATTATCTATTGCGCAATGGAAAAGAGTGATTGCTTGTATAGAAAATGAAGTATCATATGAGTGATCAATATCTATCGTACTTCACTATATAATGTATTTTGGATATTATTTGTCTTAGCAATTTTAACTTTTTATCCGGCTCGTTTATTAAGAAAAACAGAGATGAAAGAAGAAAAGCTAGTATGAAAACTAGCTTTTTGGTATGTTCATTTAAATGAAAAGTAAGCATAAACCGATGATGGCTCCTGCGTAGAGTAGATTAATCACACAGAATCCCATAATATCGCGAGCACCTAATCCTGCAATTGCTAAGGCTGGTAATGCCCAAAATGGCTGAATTAAATTTGTCCAAGCGTCTCCCCAGGCGATGGCCATTGCCGTTTTCGCAGCGGGGACACCGAGCTCTGCACCAGCTGGAAGCATAATCGGAGCTTGTACGGCCCACTGGCCCCCTCCGGATGGAACGAAGATATTGACAATTCCTGCACTTAAAAATGTAAATAAAGGAAAAGTCGTTTCGTTAGAGATTTGAATAAAGAAATTTGAAATAGCTCCACCAAGTGAAAGTCCTTCGCTATTTGCCCCCATCATCATTCCCATAATTCCGGCATAAAACGGGAACTGTAATAAAATGCCGGAAGCGCTTTTTGTTGATTCAGAAAAAGCACGAATATATTGAATAGGTGTACGATGAAAAATAAGGCCAGCAATTAATAATATAAAAATAACGATATCGAGCGTAAGGTTAAAGCCTTTTGTATTAAAGTAATGGATCATATAAATGATTCCTAAAAGACCGATACAGATCGTAATCCAAATGCTGTTTTCCATTTTCTCAGCAAAAGTAGAAACTTCTGTTTCTTGAGCGGCTGCTTCTTCATGAAATACATTTGGATCAACAGTAACAGTATGATTCGCATCTGGATGCATCGCTCTATTGATAAGTGGCATTGTAATGAAGAAGACAATGATAGGAACAAGAGCATATGGTGAAAATAATGTTTCGGTAATGGGAATTGCTTCTTTCAGACTACCAGCCGTTGTTTTTATTAATGTCTCACCTCCGGACGCTAATGTTAGCGGAATAGAGGCAGAAAGTCCAGCATGCCAGATGAGAAATCCAGAGTAAGAGGAAGCGATTGCAAGACGATAGTCCAATTTCTTTATATGCTTGGCAACTTCTTTAGCATATAAAACGGAGACAACAATGCCAAATCCCCAATTTATGTAGGCTCCTAACAAACTAACGATAGAGATAGCGATAATACCTTGTCCGCTTGTTTTCGGTAACTGCGCCGCTTTCATCAAACCTTTTCGAATCAGCGGAGCATTTGCTAAAGCGGAGCCGGTAATGAGTACAAGAGACATTTGCATCGCGAAGGACAATAGCCCCCAAATGCCATCACCCCAATGAGCAATCATTTGAATGGGGGATTGCTCTGTGGCAAACATGCCAAAGAAAATGACAAAAACGGTTAGCAAACAGGATAAAATAAACGGTTCTGGTAAAAAGCGTTGCACAAGAGCGACGCAACCATTTGTAAAAGAGCGAAACAAGTACATCAACCTCCTTCATATTTTTTGTAAATATTCGCTGCATTGAGTAAAATAACCTTTATTAAACTGAAAATTCAGATATTTAAAAAGAAAAAGCTCTCACTTATGGGAAAGCTTTTCTAAATGTTTAGCAATATCTACATACATATCGGAATACGTTGTATGTACGTCACTGCTTGGGGCAGCGTTAGATGAAAAATGGACAATGACCATGTTTGTTTTTGGGTCGATATACAGGCGTTGACCATAACTTCCAAGCACCTCGAAGGCACTGTGTTCATTATGAGGAATCCACCATTGATTATGATATGAAATAGATGCCCCTTGCTCAATTGCTAATTCACCTTCGCGTACGCTTTTGATATTTTCTGAAATAGAGGAGGGAAGAACTTGCATACCATGATATTGTCCGTTATGTAACAACAATTCCCCAAACTTTGCCATATCTCTTGCCGTTGCATTTAAACCAGCGCTTGCTTGTTCAATTCCAGTTTCATCGGTAACATAATAAGCATTTTGTTCCATACCGATTTTTGACCAAATACGTTCGCTTACATTTTCAGTTAAAGACTTGCCAGTGATTGTTCGTATAATCCATGCAAGTGTTTCAGTAGAACCATTATTATAAGAAAAAGTAGTTCCGGGCGGGGCAGTTTCTTTTGCCTCACGTAACATATCATAAATATTCATCGGACCATCATAATTCAAGCGGCGCGGTAGCATATTGCTAGCTAAATACAATTGTGCATCTTGGTTTTCTAGCCCTGGCTGTCTAAATCGATGCGTAGGATATTCAACAGACACTTGCATGTCCATTAATTGCTGAATTGTCGCTTTTCCAAATGGGGTGCCTTGCAATTCTTTCACATATGTTTCGGCAGTTTGATTTGCATCGATGCGTTTTTCTTCTATAAAAGATTGAATGAGTGCACCGGTAAATACTTTCGCTAAAGATGCCATTCCGTGTGGTGTATTTGGATTGTATCCATTAAAATAGCGTTCGTAAACAAGCTTTCCATTATGCACAACAACAAATGCATCGGTTTTATTTTCATCTAATAATTCCTTTAAAGGAATATCTCGTCCCATTTTTTGTTTGATAGAGAAACGATCTAAGTTTTGTAGTGCGATAGGGAAGTGCGTAATTTTGTTTGGATCATTATGTACTTCATGGATAAGAGCCAATTCTTTCATATTTGTATAGGACCAACGTAAGTATGGGTCTTGTAACCAATTTTCTTTTGTTACAGTATCTTTAGAAGGCGTTATTTTGTTGTGTTTAAAAAAAGTAAATCCAAGTCCTGTTATAATAAATAACAGTGTGAGAATAAGCAATAAAAGGGGAGATTTTTTTACATTCATGGATGTACCTCCTTATCATTTCTATTATAAGTATACGCCTGTTATTTTTAAAATACAAAATAAGGAAAGTAAACAGAGAAGTTTACTTTCCTTATGAGTGTTAAGCAGACATTTGTCCGTCTGTACGTTGTTTTTTGAATTTCTGTTTTCTACCATGTAAAACGTAATAAATAAGCAATGTAAATGCCACGACAATCGCAGCGATGAAATACATATTATGATAACTTGATCTTGCAGCTATAATACCTAAAACGGAAGAACCAATCCCAATACCGCTATCAAAGAATGAAAAATACGTAGCTGTTGCAGAACCACGGCGATGATTTGGAGCAGATGAAACGGCAATTGTTTGGAAACTTGGAATCAGTGTTCCGTACCCTAAACCGACTAACATACCTGCACCAAGGAACCAAAATGATGTTTGAGCTTGACTTAAGATGAACATTCCAACTGTGAAAACAATAATAGAAGGATACACGAGCATATTCTCACCAAAACGGTCAAACATCTTTCCAGTAAATGGACGAGATAACACAACAACAAGTGCATATAAAATAAAGAAATAACTTGCCACTTCTTCTAAACCAAGCTCTTTTGCATAAATGGGAATAAAGGATAAAATACCACTATACGAAAATGCTAGAATAAAACCTGTTAGAGCGATTGGAATCGTTGATGGTTCAATGAGATCTTTCCATTTCATTTTTTGGCGATCTTGTTTCTTTAGTGGTTGTTCATGTGGAATCTTTACGAGTAAACCAAGGAAAAATGCAAATAATGCAAATATAGAGCTAACCATAAATAAAACAGTAAATGAAAAGTGTGCAATAATTGTTAAACCTAAAAAAGGACCGATTACCATCGGCAAGCTCATAAATACACCGTAATAAGCAAGTGCTTCACCACGGCGGTGTGGTGGTGCAACATCTGTTACGATCGTACCTGTAGCTGTTGTTGCCATCCCGAATCCAATTCCATGTAGAAAGCGAAGGGCAAGCAATAAAAATAAACTTTGTGTACCAAAGTACATAACCGTAGCGGCTAAAAATAGAGAAAGAGATATAAATAATATTTTCTTTCTTCCTAAATCATCAAGCCATTTTCCCGTAAAGGGACGACATAATACAGAAGAGATAAGGAAAACGGTTGCGACTAATCCGATTTCTTCTGGTTTTCCTTTCAGACCATCAATGACATAGACAGGCAAAGTGGTCATAAGCATGTAAAATGTTAAAAAGATAAATAGACTACTGAAACAAGTTCCAAGGAAGTCCTTGGTCCAAAGTCTTTCACTTTGCATTATCATCCCTCCAATTTAATTATCTAGATTTTGAATAATCGTTTGTAGTACTTGAAATGTTCGGTACATCTCTTCTTTACTAATATTCTGCAGAGCTTTCTCTTCGAAAGCAGCAACTTCTTGTTGCCACACTGGAATCATGTCTAGTGCGGTTTCTGATAAGGAAATAAGCTTTTCTCGGCGATCTTTTCCTTCTGTTCGAATAATCCAGCCCATAGATTCCATACGTGTTAATGTACGAGTCATTGTTGGAGATTCAACATTTAAGTATTGACATAGTTCCCTTTGTGTGCAAGGGCCTGTTTGATGAATGCGGAAAATGACAGCCCACTGTGCACTAAATAAACCTGTAGATGATACATGTTCATTAAATTTCTTCGTAAACTTACGAGATGTTTGACTGACAACATGAAAAAAGTGTTGTTTTTCGTCCATTTATTTAATCCTTTCAAATTAGTTACCTAGCTAACTATATACTCTTTTATCAAAATTGTCTAGTGATGGACATGTTGTTTTATGTAAAATTTTTGTATAGATTTTATATTGAGAACATATATTCTACATGTTATTCTAAATATAAGTTGGAATTTTCTTTCTATTAAAAATGAATGGGGGAACTTGTGATGCCTAAGCCTGCAACAATGGAATTTGTCTCGTTATCCAATGGGGAAACAATCGCATATCAAGATGTTGGAAGGCAAAATAAAGAGATACTTGTACTCATTCACGGAAATATGACATCCTCGCAGCATTGGGATTTAGTTATAGAACAACTACAGAATCAATATCATATTTATGCGATTGATTTAAGAGGATTCGGACAATCCACATATCATAGACCAATCGATTCTTTACAAGACTTTGCAGATGATGTGAAGTTATGGATCGATGAACTACAATTAAAAGAGTTTTCATTGATGGGTTGGTCGATGGGAGGCGGGGTTGCAATGGAATTTGCAGCTTCCTATAAGGAGCTGGTTAAGAAACTTATTTTAGTAGAATCTGTTGGCATGAAAGGATATCCAATCTTTAAAAAAGATGTGAATGGGCAACCAATTGTATCTACATTATTAAAAACAAAAGAAGAAATCGCGCAAGATTCTGTTCAAATTGTGCCTGTTTTAGAAGCGATAAAAAAGATGAACAAGCTTTACTACCGAACGTTGTGGAATATGTTAATTTATACACATAATCAACCAGATCCAGAGCGCTATGAAAAATATTTAGATGATATGTTAACGCAGCGTAATTTCATTGATGTCAACTATGCTTTAATTACGTTTAATATTTCAGATGAGCATAATGGCGTAGTACCAGGAAATGGTCATATTCATCATATACAAGTACCAACGCTTGTCTTACAAGGGGATCGGGATTATGTTGTCCCGCAAGTAGTGGGAGAAGAATTGGCGAAACATCTTCCTCATGCAAAGTTAACGATATTAAAAGATTGTGGGCATTCCCCATTCATTGATTGCTTAGATGAATATATTCAGCACGTAACAAATTGGTTAAATGGTAAATAAATTCTTCCAGAAGGTACGAATGATACATATACTGTAGTATTTGTATCAAAGGAGGAATAATATGATACCGCTTAAAATGCATGAACCTTCTCTTATATTTCAATCTCCTTATGATGGACATTCGTATAAAAAAGTACTGATTCATCCGACATATATGCAAGTGGTTGAACCGCCGTTCTTTCCATATTCGTCAAGTTACGTTCCTTCATTTGTTCCAGCGCATCCTGTTATATATGGTTCGGCAGTATATACAAGTCCTTTTTATAAACATTTTCATCATATTATAAAAGCAAAAGTGTGGGATGGGTAAGAAGTGAGAAGAGACATCTTCTTGCTTCTTTTTTCTTGTTCGATTTGTACACGTTGCTGTGAAAACAGTTTATAATAAGCTTTGGTGAGTATGAAAAGGGGGAGGGAAGAGAATATAATGCGATTTACATTTTGGATTATGGTGGGGATTGTTGCAATTTCTGGTTTGTCACAAGGGATGTTATTACCAGCTATCGCAATGATTTTTGAACAAGAGGGAATTCGTTCTAGTTTTAATGGTCTTCATGCAACCGCGTTATATATCGGAATTTTATTTATTTCACCATGGCTTGAAAAACCGATGCAACGATTTGGAATGAAGCCGGTGATTGTAATAGGTGGATTTCTCGTTATTATTTCATTATTCCTTTTTACACAAATATTTTCATTTTGGGCATGGTTTATTCTTCGTTTTTTCGTTGGGGTAGGAGATCATATGCTTCATGTTGGAACGCAAACGTGGATTACGACAACTGCGGATCGAAATAAAATCGGAAAACAAGTGTCTATATATGGAGTCTTTTTCGGGATTGGATTTGCAGTCGGTCCGTATTTAGCTAGCACCGTCCAATATGGACTCGCAACGCCATTTATTGTATCAACAATTCTTTGTTTAATTGGGTGGTTACTATTGCTTCCGACAAAAAATGCATTTCCGATACAAGAAGAAGATGGAAAGGATGGTGGGACATCCTTCTCACGTTATAAACAAGTCATTCTTTTCGCATGGATTGCATTAATAGGACCATTAGCATACGGTGTGTTAGAAGCCATGCTAAATAGCAACTTACCAGTATATGCACTTCGAAAAGGATGGTCTGTATCCGATGTGTCGTTCTTATTACCTGCATTTGCAGTCGGAGGGATTATTACACAAATACCACTTGGTATATTAAGTGATAAATATGGAAGAGATCGAATTTTAACGTGGACTTTCAGCATGAGTACAATCATTTTCTTCGTTGCGGCTTTGTTTGATGAGTATTATTGGATTGTATTTGGGTGTATGCTTCTAATTGGGATGGTAATTGGATCTTGTTTCTCATTAGGACTCGGATTTATGACAGATTTATTACCGAGACATTTGCTGCCCGCTGGAAATATATTATCCGGAATTTCCTTTAGCATAGGAAGTATTTTAGGTCCTGTATTAGGAGGCGTATTTATTGAGAAAATACAGTATACAAGCTTTTTTATAGCCGTTATGATGATAATGGCAGTCATTGCACTTTTATATATCGCATATATGAAAAATCAATTTGCATCAAGAAAAATAGAAAGTAGGTTAGGACATGACAAAACAACCTAAAAAGAAGAAATTTGAAGTACAAGAAAATGAAACCATTACAGACTGTTTAGCACGTATGGAACAAGAAGGATATGCGCCATCACGCCGCATGGAAGAACCGATCTTTCATGAAGTAAAGAAAGATGGAAAAATAGTTGTAGAACCATGCGGGAGAAGAATTGTGTTTGAAGGGAAGTTGAAATAAGGAGAAGGCTTGTGAAAGTGTATGGAGCTTTAAAAGTCTAGCTTTTTTCGGAGTGAGAGATCACTTCGATTTTTTTCGTTATCATCTAATTTATAAGAACAACTCTTGCATTCCATTTCGTAGAACGGAATACGATAAAAATATTCTATTTTAATAGGTGGTGAAATAGCTATTATTTTTTGATAGAATATCCATATGAAATTACTTATATAAGAAAAATTTTGAAAATAATTACAAGGTGGACTATATGTAAAATATCGAAAAAATAATTATTTTATAAAGGAGGAAAAACATGGGGGAACATTTGATAGATTCTATTGGTAACTTTCTTCATATTTCCTATACAGATAGTGAAAGAAAGCGGGATAATTACGATAAACTGCATGGATATTTAAAAGCGAAAGAAAGTAAACTGAGAACTTTAATCGAGGAAGCGGAATCAGCAAAGCGTAGTTACGAGGAAAGCAGTCATGGATTGCCACAAGATAAAATTCCTGCCCGTGAATTTGAAGCGGCTCGGCACAAGAAAGATTCGGAATTAACCGAGATGGTCAACTATTTTCGCCAAATGCTAGGAGACGTTACGTCTGCTAAAAATAAAGCGTATTACAAGTGGGAGGAATATAAAGCAAAAGCAGATGCAGAAAATAAAGCTGAAGCTGAAGCAACGGCTAATGCGATGAAGAATTTATTTGGAAAATAAGTGAAGATAAAGAAGTATGGAGTACAATGGGGGGATAGAAATGTACAGTAAAGAAATTGAAATTTATGGAAGTGAAGCGTTGAATGCTCTTTCTTATGCTGAGCAAATCGAACAAGGGGTAAAAGATTCACTCCAGCAAGCAAAGGAATTACAAGCATACGTCATAAGTTCACATTGGAATGGAAAAACGCGTAATGCTTTTTTAAGCTATTTAGAATTGTTAATTCAATTTAATACAAAAATGGCAGAAGCACTTGAAGGACATACGAAAGCACTGAAAGAGCTTGATGAACACATTCAATCCTTTACAAATCATCCTGAAGTTAAAGAGGTAAAGAAACTGTAAAATAGAACTGGGGGAATGAGGGAATGGTACATACAATTGAAAGTTTTACCCCTGGTGAACTTTATGTATTAGCTGGTGCCGCTGGCATTACATATTTATTTGGTTTACCAGAGCGCGAAAAACTTACTTTAGCAGATCCAGACTGTGTAACAAAAGCGACAGAAAAGTTGAAAGCGAAGGGATTCATTACAGAGGAGAATGGTCTCACACCAACGGCCTTCCAACTTATTGAATTATTAAAAGCGTATCAAGAAAGTAACGAGTACACGCGGTTTAATAACCTTTTAATCGGATTTCTGCCACAAGATCAAGATAGGGTAGCTGTATTGACGGAACAAAAACAAAATGAGGAATACGAAATTGATTACATAGCGAAGCGCGATGTCTATTTCTCATTATTACAACGTGTCCCATTTTTAATGCGAGAACCGAGAGAAATAGAGCATACTTTTTTAACGAATAAAATGACAGAAGAAAAGCAGCGGTTCTTTGAAGAAATGGATTTGTCCAAAAAAGATGTATTGGCCGTTGAAACATTTTCTCGCCCGCGGGATCGGCGACTAGGCAACAAGAGAAAATGGGAATGCTTCTTGTACTTTACGGAGGGAGAAAACTTCATTCAAATTGATATCGAACGTAAGCAGTACGAGTGGGCGAGTCTATATGCTGTGAACAAGAAGTTATACGACGGCTTGAAAATGCCGTATAAAAAGTTAATGGATCCAAGACAATTCTCGTTAGGAGGAATGCGTTAATGGAAGTATCTATGGGCGATGGAGGTACAGGAGGAGCAGGTGGTCATTCAGAAGTATTAGTAAATTTTTCTGAAATGGTTACAATCGCGATGCGCCTTGAAACAATTTATAACATGTATGCGAATGGTGTACAGCAAAGTATTAATAAACTAGCACAGTCACATTTCTATCAAAAAGGTGAGGCAACAAAAGTTACCGATCATTATAAAGACATATTAGAAAAAACAATGGAATTGGCGGATAACTATAAACAAGCTGCAATGGTTGTGAACTATACACTTGAAGAAATGATAAAAAAAGACGAGGAATTACAAAAAATATTAGAAGTTCTTGAATAATCTGGATACGGAAGTAGGGGATGGAAAAGAGATGGATGTGCATTATAAGTCAAAGCATTGGCAACAAATGAAAGATGGGATAAATGAGATTACAAAAGATGCAATCATGAAATTACGGCAGGCAGATGAACTTTTAGAGGATATACAAGAGCGAATACAAGACTTAGATTCAGATAGATGTATTGATTTTCATCATAGAAAACAAGAAAAGAAAATAAATACATTACTTGAGGATTATACAACGCTGCAAAAATATTGTGATAAAGCAGGACAGATTGTATATGAACATATAGATGAACCGTTCTATAAAAAGATGGATGAATTTGCTCAAAAAATGAGAGACATATCCATTCGAGACTTTCAAACAAAAAATCGAATTGGTGCCAAAGCGAAAACAACATTACCAAGTAGCCATGCGTATGGGGTTCCGCAAACAATTACGACAAAAAAAGAAAAAATAACAGTAGATGACATTTTCAAAGATTCGCTGGCCTTTGATCACGTACTTCGCGCGCAGTATAACGAAGTCAAAAAGCAAAATCCAGATGCGAAACTAAACTACAAAGAATATCGCCAACTAGTCCCATCTATGCGAGGATTTGAGTATACCTCTATAGAAGACGAACAGAAAAAATTAGAAACATGGCGTGATGTAGCAATCAGCGGAACACTTATCGTCACGACGATCTTCTGTCCGCCACTTGGAATCGCAGCGTCCGTTGTATACGGTGGCTTGCAAGTAAAAAGTGCCATCGAAGGGGAGGACTGGGGGACGCACCGAAAACTAAGCAAAGAAGAACAAGTAGAAGATGGCTTTTTCGGAACACTCGACCTTATGCCAGGACTCGGTTTAGCAACAAAAGCATTCAAAGGAACAATCGACATCGGTCTTCTTACAAAACTCACAAAATTGAAAGAAGGAATCACTGATCTCAATCCAAGTATCGGAAAAAATGTGGTACAATCGTTAAAGGATAATGAGACGTTACAGAATGCATTCCATACATGGAAAAAAACGAAAGTCCCCGTAGCAATCAGGTCAGCAGACACTGGAATGGGAATAAAAATTCCTTATATAGAACGTTCAACTGTTGGAGAAATAGCAGAAAACTTTGCAAGAGTACGAAGAGCCGCTAAAGATGATGCTTATCAACTTGCGAAGGGGAATGGTGGTTCGGGAGTTAAGGGTACGGGTAATGGTAAGCATTTAAATGATGTACCTAAAATAAAAGAAATTGAAGTGAACTTTAATAGAAATGTAAAACATGATTCAGAAGAGTTTGCAAGACAATTAAAAGACCAAGAAAAAGGTATGAATGAGCTTACAGTTGATGAGTATTTAAAAAATCGTGAAAGATACATAGCACAGGGGCGAGCTATTGAAGGTAATGCTGCTCAACAAGCTGCTAGAGAAGAAGCTTATGTACAAAAGGTAAATGAACTACAAAGAGAAGGATTAACGTTATCAAATGCCAAGAAAAAAGCCAAAGAATGGTTAGATACTCAAGCTGCACTTCACAACCCTGACCAGATAGCAGGTGGAAAGGCAGAAATAATAGGGGGCATGGGAGATAAAAGGATTAATTCTTCTATAGGTAGTCAATGGCGGTATAGAATTGATATTGTTGATGAACAAATTAAGGAATTAGCCAAAAATATGACACCAGAACAATTAAAAAATACTTATTTGAATGTAAAATTAACACATTAGAGGAGGAATTTAAATGGAACAATATTTAAAAGATTTTAAGTTGCATAATAAAGTTCCGAGTGAAATCATTGAAAAGTATAAACATGTAGTACCTAATGAAATAATAAATTTATGGAGTAATTATGGATTTGGTACATTTATGCAAGGGTATTTTAAAAGTGTAAATCCAGAGGAATTTAAAGAGATTTTGGAGGAGAGTAGTCAAAGATATAAGGATTCAATAGTATTGTTTGCTACGGGTATGGGCGACTTGGTTATTTGGTCAGATGGTTATGTTAGATTACTTAATTACAGGTATGGTATAGTAAAGACCATTATGTTTACATTTGAATTTTTCTTTCAAAATATTGCTGATTTAGAATTTAGAGATGAAGATTTATCTTGGCAACCTTATCCCGAAGCGCTTAAACAATATAATGAGTTAGATTACGAGGAGTGTTTTGGTTATACACCTCTATTAGGTTTAGGTGGAGCAGAAAAAGTAGAGAACTTAAAAAAGGTCAAATTGAAGGAACATATTCTTATTATTACTGGTTTTATGGGACCGGTACAATAATAGAATAAGTAGATATCCTATTACTAGGTAAATAGAGATATAGGATTCGTTCTAATGATTTAGATTTACTACTTAATTTATATTTTACAGGCGGATATGATAACGAAACACATTAATGCATATATAAATCAATGAAAAACAAAGTACATGTGAAGTGGATAGAAGAAATAATAGGATGTTTGAAAATGCATACTCCATGATGGTTGTACCATCATGGAGTACTGTGTGCAATGAAAGAATAGAAAACGAAGTACGAGCTTAGGCGAGATGACATTTTACTGGGCGATGAATATAAACACATGGAATGGACATAAAACTAACGAACTCGTACAAACTCGTAATTTTTAACGTATTGTTTGTCACGATATATAAAAGGTGTCAGATTGTTACTATAAAACTTACAAAATTAACGATACTTAAAAACATATGAACTGAAAGCACTTGATTGTCAACTAAAGGCAACAAGTGCTTTCTATATTTTAGGATCAAAACACAAAAAATATGATAATTTGAAAAGTGCACGAAATTAGTTTTCATCCAAATATATAATTATTCTAAGATAGAAAAAATGCATACTCGACCGCATGTATTTTTCCACTATCCAAAAACCAAGCAGGAACCAATATACAGTTTAGATCTTAAAGGGATTGACGAAGATGAGACTGATCGTCGATGAAATGGTATCGGATATATCGGTCATTATGAAGGTCAGCTAGGATAAGCGATTTACAAGTGGAAGAAGAGCGTTTTGCTTGTTTTTCTTCCTATAAAAAAGACACCCGCAGGCGCCTTTTCTTTTTCATTTGATGATTCTATTTTTAGTAGAATGACCGCTTATTTTTTAGCTTCAAAAAAATAAACAAAAGGTTTTTCTTTATTTTTTTCTTTCACTATAACAGCTTCATCTTGTTGTTCGGATTTTATTGTAACTTGAATTTTCGCATCTTTAGGTAACTTTTCTAACATACTTTCAGACACGACTTGTGTATAAGCAAGTAACTCTGATTTACCATTAAATTTAATTACAGTATCTAAAGTGAGTGTATCTAATTTCTCATTATTATAAGTTACAACAGCTTTAACAGGATAATAATCTTTTTTATAGAATTCACTGATGGCATCGTTAAATTCATCTAATTTTTTCTTATCTGTATCATGTGCTTTTTGAAACTCATCAGAAGGATAAATAAACTTTTGTTCGTGCATACTAGTCCATTGTGCTATATTTTTTTCATTTTGTTGTACGGTTGTACTAGAAATAAACACACCTGGTTTTATAGATGTTGTTGGTTCTTGTTTGAATACAGCAAATGTGATAGGAACATTTTTGAAATTTTTATTACTATGAATAAGCTGTAAAACATGATTTGACATTTCGGTTGCTTTTGTCATAGCCTCCTCATTTGAATGGTCAGCAGTCATAGCTAAACCGATTATGATGCCTGCTAAGCTTAATTCTCCTGCATCTTTTCTTGTAAAATAATCATGCTCTATAATGTTAGATACGTATGGAACTTCTTGCTTTTTAAGTAATTCATGTATCTTTTTTTGAGAAATAAATTCCCCTCTTTGTAGATAATGAGTTTCTCTATCGAATTGTTTCGATGCAATATGAAATAAGCCTTCTTCAAAGGCAGTTACATCTAATTTGGAATTCGTAGCTTGATTGATTTCCCCGCCTAAAATCTGTTCATTCAAAGGAATGACAGTTTTGAAGTAATTGTCAGAAACATTATACTTTGGAATGATCTTTTTTTCTTGGTGCTTTTCCGTTACTACCTCTTCTTTTTTTGTACTTATACTACAGCCGCCTATTGATAAGCTCAAAGAGACTAATAGTATTTGTAAAAATTTTTTCTGCATATTTTATAACCACCTTCAAAATGTAACGCTTTCTATATTATAAACTAAAATCTTAATGAAAGGATTAGAAAAAACAAATATTATTTCGTAAAGCTGATGCGAATATTTGGGCTTGTGAAAGTTGTATGAATGAAGTAGTAAGAATCATGTCACCATTTTAAAATGACATAGAGAAGGCAGGGGAGGGGATACACGAAGTATATAAAAGCATCGTAACAAAATCGTTAGAGTTAAATGTATAGCAACTTGGAATGACGAAAACGATCAGCATAAGTAAGGAGAAAGAAAAAACCCTGTAAAGGGAACAGGGTTTTTACAAAGATTTTTCAGTTAAGGGAACATATGACCTTGCAACGATATCATATCATGTGTCAGTATTATAGACTTGTAGATGTTTTGACAATTTTGAGAACAAAAAGAATCGTTGCGGGGTTTATTTGTTTTTATAGTTTTAGAAAGTTGGAATTAAGACCAAATCCAGCGGTCACTCTGTACATTTGATGTTTTCGTTTCAGTTATTTTTTCCATATTTACTTCGTCCGTTTCAAACTGATCACTTCTGAACCATTGCATGATGTTTTTTACTTTTACTGTATCGCCAATGTTAAATTTATTATTCGATGTTAAGGCAACATGTACTGTCAGAGGGTTTCCTTCCTTATTTGGGTATGTAACTACTACAAAATTTTGTGATTCATTTGTATCATAAGGGAGGTTATATTGTTTTGTAATTGTACCAATTACATATGTTGGTGTACCTTGTTGATTGTAATGAATTCCCGGCGTGAATGAATCATCTTCGTTCACTTTTTCTACTACATTTGCTCTCATATATGTAGCCATATTTCTCCATAGTGTACCAGTTGCTTTTACTGTATCACCTACTTTAAATGTATGAGTTGGGTTGTCCAGTATAATTTGAATCATATGATCCATATGGTCATTATATTCTTTAGACTGAATATAAATTGCACCATCTACCACTTCGACAATACGCCCTTGAATTGTATCTAATTCAACAGAAGCTGCACTAGCTTTTGGAATTTCTAAACTTGATACATTTACACCTGCAAGTGTTGTAAGTCCTAACGCACTAGCTAAAATCACTTTTTTAATATTCATTTTATAACCTCTCTATTCGTGTTGTATTTGAAGGCTGTTATGTATTTCTATCAACCTGTAATCATTATAGTTACAACCAAGGGAAATATCAACTATATTTTTTATGTATTTTTACATATCACTAAATTCTAAAATTGAAATAAAATGTTACAAAAGAGAGATGCAGTTCCTTTTCATGATTCATTGTACTTTGTTTAAATTTGAAAGATGTAAAGAGGACTATTTTTTAGGTTAACAGCGTGTTTATAAGGTCTTTTTAGTGCGATTATGAGTAAATATCCCTACATGTTTTTACTCAAAATAATTTTAATAAAAAATAAGCAAGTTTTGTAATTTGTTACATATATTTTAGTGAAAGGCCTTTCACCATTTTATCACCTAGGGGGCAATCATAATGAAATTTTTGTCTTACCTTACAGCGGTTTTGGTGATTTTAGGCGGTTTGAATTGGCTAGGTGTGGCATTGGATTATAATGTAATTGAGAATTGGTTTGGATCTATGCCAGCCCTTGTTGATACGATTTATTGGTTATTTGGTCTTTCCGCTCTTTATCAAATTTATGATCGGTTCTTTACGAATAGTTAGCGACTTTTATATAACTAGAGTGTTAGGTAGGAGGAATGGCCTAACACTCTTTTTTGTATGTTTATGAATCGTCCGCATCTGCAAACGATTCCAATGCGTCTTAAGTTGTAATGAAGCGAAATGAATTGACTGAATATTCTATATAAGTTATAATTCAGGAAATTTTAATAACATAGAATGTAAGAAAGTAGGAGGTCATCTAGGTGATGAAGCGGGGGTATAATTTTTCAGCAGGGCCATCAGTGCTCCCTTTGCCAGTATTAGAAAAAGTGCAAGCGGAGCTTTTAAATTATAATGGGACAGGTATGTCTATAATGGAAATGAGTCACCGATCTTCATATTTTCAAGAGATTCTCGAAGAAACAAGTAGTCTGCTTCGAGAATTAATGCATATTCCAGATTCATATGATGTTTTATTTTTACAAGGGGGAGCATCTTTACAATTTTCAATAGTTCCACTGAATGTAATGAATGAACATAAAAAAGCCGGATATGTACTAACAGGAACATGGGCTAAAAAAGCATTGCAAGAGGCGAAAAAAGTCGGAGAAGCTGTTGTTGTCGCTTCTTCTGAGGAAGATAAATTTACGACAATTCCTTATATCAGTGCTGCCATGATTCCTTCAAACTTAGACTACATACATATTACAACGAATAATACAATCGAAGGAACAAAGTATGTAGAAATACCACAAGTTGCAACCATTCCGCTTGTTGCTGATATGTCTTCTAATATTTTATCGGAAGAATATGATGTGAATCAGTTCGGGGTAATTTACGCAGGAGCACAAAAAAATCTAGGCCCTGCCGGATTAACAATTGCAATTGTGAAAAAGGAGCTAGTGGGGAAAGCAAAGGCTTCTTGTCCAGTTATGTTAAACTACGAAACTTATAGTAAAAATCATTCTTTATATAATACACCTCCGTCTTTTAGTATTTATGTGACAAAGCTCGTATTAGAATGGTTAAAAGAACAGGGCGGGGTATCGGCAATGGAACAACAAAATAGAAAGAAAGCAGCACTTCTGTATCAATTTTTGGATGAATCACAATTATTTACTTCACCAGTTGATCCAAAATATCGTTCCCTTATGAATATTCCTTTTACAACACCATCGGAAAAATTGAATGAACAATTTTTACAAAAAGCAAAAGAAATGGGACTTGTAACATTAAAGGGGCATCGTTCTGTCGGCGGTATGCGAGCAAGTATTTACAATGCAATGCCGATGGAAGGAGTGCAAAAATTAGTAGCGTATATGAAGGCTTTTGAGTTAGAGAATAGATAGGGGGATGGGGATATGTTTCATATTCAAATATTGAATCAAATTGCTGAAAAAGGTTTACAAGTTTTTGAAGCAGAACGATATAACATCGGACAAAGAATAGAGGACCCTGATGGAATTTTACTTCGCAGTTATTCTTTACATCAAGAAGAGTTTTCAAAGAACTTAAAGGCAATTGCAAGAGCGGGAGCGGGTGTAAATAATATTCCTATAGATCGATGCACAGAAAAAGGTATCGTTGTATTTAATACACCAGGTGCAAATGCGAATGCAGTGAAAGAATTGATACTGGCAAGTTTCATTCTGTCTTCTCGAAATATTATAAATGGAGTTAGCTGGACAAAGGGGTTAGAGGGAAAAGAAATTCCTCAGCTTGTTGAAGCAGGAAAAAAACAGTTTGTTGGATCGGAAATCGCCGGAAAACGATTAGGAGTTATTGGTCTTGGGGCAATCGGTGCACTTGTTGCGAATGATGCGCTATCTTTAGGAATGGATGTTGTTGGATATGATCCTTATATTTCAGTGGAAACGGCATGGCGTTTATCTACACATGTGCAAAGAGCGTTTAGCTTAGATGAAATTTTTACAACGTGTGATTATATTACATTACATATTCCTCTTACAGAGCAAACACGAGGAATCATTGGAGAGCATGCGGTTCGTATGATGAAAAAAGGTGTGCGTTTATTCAATTTTTCAAGAGGAGAGCTTGTTGATGAGACGGCCTTAGAAAAGGCTTTAGAAGAAGGAACGATCAATCATTATATGACAGACTTTCCAAATGAGAATGTCATAAAGATGAAAAATGTAGTTGCAACGCCACACCTTGGCGCTTCAACATATGAATCGGAAGAAAATTGCGCTGTTATGGCTGCGCGCCAATTGCAAGATTATTTGGAAACAGGAAATATCCGAAATTCAGTTAACTATCCGAATGTAGAACTTCCGTATGTTGGCAAAAAACGGATTACGATTATGCATCAAAACGTTCCGAACATGGTTGGACAAATTACAGGGTGCTTAGCGGAGCATCATATTAACATTGCGGATATGATTAACCGTAGTAAAAACTCTTGGGCATATACAATGATTGATATTGATAATGGAATGGATGATAGAATGAAGGAAAATATTGTTAAGAACATAAGGGGAATTACAGGTGTTGTAGCCGTTCGAATGATTGTATAAAGGGGAGAGGAAAATGGCGACAATTCGACCATTTCGGGCTATTCGTCCGGTGCAAAATAGGGCAGCACAAGTTGCAGCTTTACCATATGATGTATTAAATAGTGCAGAAGCAAGAGAAGTGGTAAAGGGAAATCCATATTCGTTTTTACATATTGATAAGGCAGAGATTGACTTATCAATATCGATTTCCCCATACGATGATAGCGTATATGAAAAGGCGAATGAAAATTTACAGCGTTTAATCAGGGAAGGGATACTGACGCAAGATGAAGAGCCGTGCTTTTATATTTATCAGTTGACGATGCAAGGAAGAAGGCAAGCTGGACTTGTCGTTTGTACATCCATTGATGAGTATATGGATAATACAATAAAAAAACATGAACGAACTCGTCATGATAAAGAACAAGATCGCATTCGTCATGTAGATGCGTGTAATGCAAATACGGGACCGATTTTTTTAACATATCGTGCAAAAGAATCGGTCACAACATTACTGGTACATTGGCAAGAAAATCACGTACCAATGTACCGATTTACTGCAGATGATGGGGTCGAGCATGTAGTATGGAAAATCGCAGAAGTAGATGTTATTGCTGCGTTGATACAATCTTTTGAAGAAATTCCTGCTTTATATATTGCGGATGGACATCATCGCTCGGCATCCGCTGTTAAAGTAGGACTCATGCGTAGAGAGGAACATCCCAATTATACAGGAGATGAAGAATTTAATTTCTTTTTATCAGTTTTATTCCCTCATGATGAATTATCAATCTGGGATTATAACCGCGTTGTAAAAGATTTAAATGGCTTAACCGAAGAGCAATTTTTACAACAAATTTCCCAATCTTTTTATGTGGAAATAGCACATATATCGCCACTGAAACCAAATAAGCGACATACATTTGGCATGTATATGAATCGAGTATGGTATGAGTTAACTGCGAAAGAAGGAATAGTTGACACTCAAGATGTTGTGAAACGTCTAGATGTCGCGATTTTACAGGAGCATGTATTAAGTAAAGTATTGCAAATTCATGATCCACGTACAGACGCGCGCATTAACTTTGTTGGTGGTATTCGTGGACTAGAAGAACTCGAGCACCTTATAGATGGTGGTACGTATAAAGTTGCCTTTTCATTATATCCAACATCAATGGAAGAGTTATTAGCAATCGCAGATGCTGGAGAAGTAATGCCACCAAAATCAACATGGTTTGAACCGAAACTTCGCAGCGGGATTTTTATACATTCATTAGAATAGAGTAGAGAAGACGTGCTCACCATATGGAACTGTACTCTGAATTATAGTTTTTTTCATGTCTATGATTCGAGGTACAGTTTCATTTTGCTAAGAGGTATCTTCGCTGCTCTATTTTTATTGCGGTTATTTCTATTTGTATTGAAAGGCGGCTAATTATACTACTGTTAAATTTCTATTCATACCATTTCGTTTAAAGGGGATTATTTCTTAAAAATTAAAAGTCTTTTAATAATATATTTAAAGCTTTTGACTTGATCCGTTCGTACTCCATGGCTCCAGCCAGTTCTTCAGCAAGTAATGGTGTTTTTCGAACGTATTTTTCACGAATTACATCATATAATTCATATGGAAATAGCATATCTATAAACATGATTCTTTTTTGCTCGGCTGTTAACGGAGAGACAGATTCATACGCGTTAATCATAATATTAAATTGATCTTCGTTCCAAATACCTGTTGTATCTAATAATGGAATAATCATTTTCCGCAAATCGCGAATCGGAAGATCATAAGAAACTGTGTCTAGATCGATTACCCAAATTTGATTGTTCGGGTCTAGTAAAGAGTTTCCGGTTCCGTAATCTTGATGACATAAGTTAGGGGATGATTGTAATTGTTCGGTCCATTGTCCATATTCAGATTCTAATAATCGTTGATACGTATGTTTTGCTTCTGTAATAAAAGGGGTAATTTCTGCTAAGTACAATTGTGAAAAAGGATCATCAATTAATGTTGCAGATAGATTTTTCCAAATTTCCATCTGTTGAAATCTCTTAATATAATGATTTGGCCAACGTCCTAGTTTTGTAAAGATAGGTACCCCTGGTGGTGGTTTGTAGCCAATAGATGCTAAATGAAAATCTGCTAATCCCTTCATAATCATTTCAAGATCTTCTTTCATTGTCAGTTCAAATGGTCTTCCTTCAATCCAATCGTAAACAACAAATAGAAATGGACCGTGTTTTGTATAAAGCTGATTCTTTTTACTTGGAATTATACTTGGAACACGCATGCCCTTTTTGGCAAGGTAATCTTGAGCATGAATCGAAAACAAAGCTTTTTTTTCAGGGCGGTGAATTCTTTTTAAGCAAAATGCTCCATTTGAAGTGTGAATTTTCCATACTAGTGCAAGTTGTCCGCCTTGTATTAACTCAATTGTAGTTGGATCAATATCCCAATGTTTAATCATAGTTTCAGCTAACGCCACTAACTTTTGCTCTTCCTCAGGCGATAATATATACCCTTCTTCCTGATTGTAATTGTCCAAATATGTCACCATCCTTTTTATACTCTCTTACTAATTTATGGTGCATGACCACTTTTGTGCTAGCCGTTTGCCTTTAAGCAGAAAAAAGCAATGTTTTTCCCAATTTTAGTCATAAAAATCGAAATTTATCTAAATAATTCACATTCGTAAGGTGAAGTTCGTAACATATGTTGAAGGGGATTGGAGTTTTATAAAAAAGGAGGGGTTTGGATGAAAATTGCGATAATATCTACTGAAAAGTTACCAGTTCCAGCTGTGCGAGGTGGAGCTATTCAAATTTATATAGATTCTGTCGCCACCATTATTGCCTCAAAAGGGAGAAATATAACAGTTATTTCAATAGCAGATCCAGATTTACAAACTGAGGAAACAAAGCAAAATGTACGATATATACGTTTTCCAGAAAATGAATACCTTCCGAGTATAATTGAGCATTTAAAAAAAGAAAAATATGATGTGGTTCACCTGTGTAATCGTCCTAGTTGGATTTCATTGTTATATGAAGTGACACCACAGACAAAATTCGTATTAAGTGTGCACAATGAAATGTTTGCACACGAAAAAATAAGTGATAAAGAAGGAGAAGTATGCATTTCAACTGTTTCAAAGATTGTTACAGTCAGTGATTATATAGGAGAAACGATTACTTCTCGCTTTCCAACAGCAAAATCTAAGACACAAACAGTATATTCAGGTGTAGATGTGAATCAATATGATCCATCCTGGACAATGAATGGAAAAGAACTTAAACATTATGTACAAAAAGAGTTACAGTTGCAAAATAAAAAAATTGTTCTGTTTGTTGGACGTTTGAGTAAAGTGAAAGGTCCTCATATTTTGTTGCAAGCTCTTCCGAAAATCATTGAGCAGTATCCAGAGATTGTAATGGTTTTTATCGGTTCAAAATGGTTTGGAGATAACAATGTAAATAATTACGTGAAGCATTTATATACATTAGGAGCGATGTTTAAAAAAAATGTAGTATTTATTAAATTTGTAAAGCCAAAAGATATTCCAACTCTCTATGCTATGTCGGATATTTTTGTATGTTCTTCCCAGTGGCAAGAGCCACTTGCTAGAGTACATTATGAGGCAATGGCTGCTGGTTTACCAATTATCACAAGTAATAGAGGTGGAAACCCTGAAGTAATTGAAGAGGGAAAGAATGGCTATATTGTTGATGATTTTGAGAATCCTGATGCATATGCAGAAAAAATTATTCATCTATTGAGTAATGAAAGCAAAAGAGAATATATGGGGAAATATGGACGTTTAAAAGTTGAAAAAGAATTTAGTTGGAATCGAGTTGCTATGAATTTATTAGAAGTCTATGAGGGAGTTTTATAGTTTTTAAGAGGAGATGAAGAATGTTGGAAGAAACAGCTGCATTAGAGCGAGAGCATTTAAGTAAGGTACTAGGTTTTTATCCATTTGAAATTAATAATATTACCCTACAATCAAGTAGAAGTGGGAGAACAATTTGGGAAGTAGAGACAGAAGAAGGGATGAAAATATTAAAACAAGCACAGATGAAACCCGAACGGATGTTATTTATTGCTGGAGCACATTTACACCTTCTTCAAAATGGACTACCGATTACGAAAATTCATAAAACAAAAAGGGGCGGATTTTGTATTGGATCCGGGGAGTATGCGTATGTATTATATGATAAATATCAAGGGAAAGAAGTTATTTACTATAATAAAGAGCAATTAGAGAAGGTGCTTATATACGCTGGGAAATTCCATAAAGCATCGGAAGGGTATATTCCACAAATGGAAAGTAAAACACGGAGTCGTTTAGGAAAATGGCATAAATTATATAGATGGAAATTACAAGAGCTAGAAGGTAACAAAAGAATTGCACAATCTTTTCCTAATGATATGTTTTCAACTATGTTTTTAGAGTACGTTGATAAAATGTTAGCACGTGGTAAACGAGCTTTACAAGAAATAGATGAGCCATTTTATAGTCAATGGACAAAAGAAATCATTACAACTAAGGGTTTTTGCCAACAAGATTTCACTTTAGCGAGATTCACAGAAATAGATGATGCGATTTTTATGAAAGAATTACATTCTATTACACATGATTTACCAGTGAGAGATCTACGAATTATTTTAAATAAAGTAATGAAAAAAATGGCAACTTGGGATATAGATTTAGCGATTCATATGCTGAGTGCATATGATTCAGAAAATAGTTTATCAGAAAAGCAATTTCGTGTATTATGGACTGATTTATCTTTTCCTCATTTATTTTGTTCGATTGCACATAAATATTATTTGAAACAAAAACGCTCTTGGTCTGATGAAAAATATATTTGGGCGTTACAAAATATTATTGCGCTTGAAGACTCGAAGGAGGAATTTCTACAACAGTTTTCTGATATTTATCATGAAATCAAGAGTAGAAATGGAGGGAAAATAAAATGAAGCCAAAGCAGGAAGAAATAGTAATACCTATTTTAAATTTAGATAAGTTTGCTTTTTCTCCACCAGGACCAATGGGTTGGGCGCTTTCAGAGTATGAAAAGGCGTTAGAGGAACAAGATAATATTGTATTAGATGAAGCATCTGTAATAGAAAATATAATGTCTATAAAAGAGATAGAGTTAGTAGAATTTCCAACAGTTGGCTTGTTAGATTTAGAAGAACAGAATATGAAAACAACTCAAATTACTAGTGAAGTAATTGAAGAAATAAATAATCCGAAATCTTCCTCAATAACTGAGGAAATCGTTAATACAATAAACGAAGAAGATATTCAAAATACTATAAAGCTAGAAGAAAAACAAAATTCTGTGGTAACTGAATTAAAAAAGAAAAAAGAAGAAATTGAAATTATTGTACCAAAGCAACCGTTAAATGGTCCGTGGATAGCGAAGATAGTAAAAAATAAATCGGAAAAAGAATAGTAAAAAGTCCGCATATAAATCAATCTTTTTATGTATTTTTAACATATTATATATAAATCTATAAAAAGGAGAAAATGATATGGAAGATGTAAAAAAAGCAAAAATAAAAATAGATTTTGAGAATGAATTTACTGTTAATTCAGAAGAAGAGATACAGAACGTATTAAAAACTTTAGCTGAAGTCATTCAATCTGGAGCACATAATGGTATAGAAGTTGAAATTGAATATATCGATGGAACAGAAGTAAGTTTTACTGAAGAAGACGAAGAAGACGAAGAAGACGAAGAAGACGAAGAAGACGAAGAAGATGAAGAAGATGAAGAAGATGAAGAAGACGAAGAAGATGAAGAAGATGAAGAAGACGATGCTTAAAATAAATCCCCCTTCTCAAAGGGGGATTTATTTTATACTACGATGTGAAAGGAAAATGATATTTTAGATAATTTGAATTTTAAAAGAGTATTTGAATTTAGTGGTAGATAAATTAATAGAAGTTGCTGCTTGTTTATATACTTGTTCTAGTCTTTGAGCTGTATGCATAAATGTGAATTTTTTTTCAACAACGCATCGGCCATTTTTAGCAATCCAGTTCGCGAATTCTTGTTGAGATAATAGAGCATTAGTAAGCCTAGTAAATTCTGCTGGATTATTATACTGTTGTACTAATAATCCATTATATTCATCTGTTATAACTTCTGCATTTCCGCCACGATTTGTTGTAATGATGGGAATGCCAGCTGCCATCGCCTCGTAATGAACACGTGCTAACGGTTCATTCCATTGTGAACTACAAATAAATATATCTCCCATTAAAAAAATGTTATGAATTTGATCTGCAGGAATAAATTTGGTGAAAATCACATGTTCTTTAATGGGGTAGGCAAGTTTGTGTAAATCTCTAATATATTTATTCACACCATTATCACTAAACCATTTTCCACCCACAATGACTAGAACAGCGTCCTGGTGTGTTTGAATAATCTCCTTCATAGCTTGAATGAGAATATGGGGCCCCTTATTTTTTGTTAACCTCCCTACAAATAAGATGACTTTCTTATTTTGTATAGCATATTTTTCACGAAATTTATTTCTAATTTCTTGTCCAGTTGGTGTCCAGATAGAAGGGGAATGTATTAAATCTACTCCTGAGTAGACAATTGAAATTTTTTCTTCGGCTTGAGGGAATCTTTTGATTACTGTTTGTTTAATATATTTACTAACAGTTACAATAGCAGTGACCATTTCGATAATAAGATTTCCTTCAGAGAGTGTGATCTTGTGTTCTGCAAACATATCGTTATGGAGTCCAAGTACAAATCGACTATCGGGAGAAGCTTGTTTATATAGTGGGATATTTTTAGGGCGATTAAATACATGTATAATATCAAAATTTTTAGTCGGGAGTATTTTTATAATTTGTTGTTCATATTCCTCTTGAGGAAATCGGATGTAATGGATATTCCCCTTTGTTTCTTGTTTTGGAAGAATCGAATCTGAAATAGAGAAGATAGTAAGTTCATGATCTTGACTAATATAAGGGGAAACACCATCAATCATCATTTGAATAGCACCGCCCTTTACGGCCGGAGACGGTAATTTTTCTGTACATATATATGCGATTTTCATAAACGAGCCTCCTTAATATAATTGTTTCATATACTCATATTCTGCTTTTAATCCATGAAATAATGAAACCGATGGGGAATATTGTAGTAATGATTGTGCTTTAGAAATGTCTGCCCATGTTTGTTTCGGCTCGCCGGGTACGACTTTTGAAAAATTCATTGTTGCACGTTGACCTATAATTTTTTCTAACATAGAAACAATATCTAAAATCGAAGCTTGCTCTTTTCCACCAATATTTATTACTTCACCAATTATATTTTTTCTTGTTTGTAAAGTAGCTACTGTACCTTTTATACAATCATCGATATAAGTGAAATCGCGTGTTTGTGTTCCATCGCCAAATATAGTCAGAGGTTTATTTTCTATTAGTTGTTTTATAAGTCTATGAAACGCCATATCTGTACGTTGTCTCGGACCGTATACTGTGAAGTATCGTAAAATAATAGTTGGTATATTGAAATTTGTATGATAAATACGACACAAGTGTTCACCGCTTAATTTGGTTACACCATATGGAGAAAGTGGGATTGGTAATAAATCTTCAGAAACTGCACCAGATTTTTCACCATAAACAGAAGATGTTGATATATAAATGAATTTATCTAAATCTTTGTTTTTACATGCTTCAAGTAAATGTTGCGTAGCTATTATATTATTCGTAACGTAGGGATGGAAATCTTTCCCCCAACTTGTTCTGACTCCAGGAATAGCAGCTAAATGATAGACGACACTTACGTCTTGTAAAATTTCGGATAAATCTGCATTTAAAATATTTTCTTGTATAAATTCAAAACGTGAATTTGTTATGAGAGAACGGATATTACTTATCTTTAATTGAATCGGAGTAGGGCCAATAAAATGATCTATTCCAATTACGGAATAGGATTTGTTTTTTAGTAATTCTTCACATAAATGAGAACCAATGAAACCAGCTGCCCCAGTAACAAGTATTTTCATGAGCGACCAACTCCTACATAGCGTAATCTGGATTTCTCTATTTCCTCTTTAGTAAGACAGTTTCGTCCATCAACAATTAGGTCTCCTCTCATCGCTTGTTTCACTTGTTTCCAGTTCAGCAATTTAAATTCGTCCCATTCCGTGGCAATAACAATACAATCAGAGTTCATAATAGAGGGCTCTAGTCGCTCATGCTGGGTAACGTACTTATTTAAATGGTTAGGAAGAACAGCTTTTGGATCATAAGTGTGAAGATCGTAGCCAAGAGGGATTAATTTTTCGAGAAGTGTTATGGCAAGTGAACTGCGAATATCATCAGTGTGTGGCTTAAAGGAAATTCCTAAAATAGTTATTTTTTTTGCAGGTTGTTCTATACAGTTTTTTATTTTTTCAATATAGAGATCTACTTGTGTAGAATTAACAGATTGGACTGCTTGTAAAATAGGAACAGTGACTTGTCTATCAGTTGCTGTATAGATAAGTGATTGTAAATCTTTTGGAAAGCATGACCCACCATACCCTAGTCCAGCTTGCAGAAAATGAGGATTAATTCGAAAATCATAGCCAATTCCTTTCGCTACTTCAACAACATCAATGTGGTATACGTCACAAATTCGAGCAATCTCATTTATAAAAGATATTTTTGTCGCTAAAAAAGCATTTGCTGTATATTTAATCATCTCTGCTTCATTTAAACCAGTCCAGAGGAATGGAGCATGAATATTTTTATATATATTTTTGATGATCTCAAAAGATTTTTTATCATTTTTTTGAACCCCTATAATTGTTCTATCTGGAAAGAACATGTCATGTACAGCAGATCCTTCACGAAGGAACTCAGGATTAGAAACAACATTAAAAAGGGATGGTGAAACGCCTTTTTTAATGAGTGTTTCATATAAATATTGATTTGTGCCTGGTGGAACTGTACTTTTCGTAATAATTGTTTTATATGATGTTATAGCTGGAACTAACGAATCAATAACAGAGTAGAAATACGTTAAATCTGTTTTACCGTTTGATGTTGAAGGGGTTCCTACGGTGATGATAATAACTGATGAGAATTGAATAGCTTGATTAATTTCATGACAGTATTTTAAACGGTTACGATTTTTGTGAATAAGTTCTTTTAAACCTGGCTCGTAAATGGGACATTCTCCTTTTTGAAGAGAATGAATTTTATTTTTATCCTTATCTACACAAATAACATGGTGTCCTAAATCAGCTAATACCGCTGCTGATGTTAGCCCCACATAACCAGATCCTATAATGCATATATTCATATGATGTCCACCCTTCTAAAATGAGTACCAGTTAGTACATTATATTGATGGAGAAGTATAATTGGTGACATATAAGAAGGCCCTATTTGTACAAGTGAAAAAAGTAAGGGGGTAAAAGCCTTTTTAAATTTTGTGATGCGCAGGTAAGAGGAATACTGAATATAATATGATAAATATGCAGAAGGAGAGAGGATAGTGATTAAAAAAGCAATCATTCCAGCTGCAGGTTATGGTACAAGAAGTCTTCCAATTACCAAAGTAGTCCCGAAAGAAATGTTTCCAATAGGGAATAAACCTGCAATTCATTATATTGTAGAAGAGGCTGTAAAATCGGGGATTGAGCAAATATTAATTGTGGTTTCAAAAAGAAAAAATTTAATAGTTGATTACTTTGATCATTCATTAGAGTTAGAAGCTTTCTTAGAAAGAGAACAAAAATCTTATTTATTAAAGAATTTTGTGATTCCTGATATTCAAATACTATATACAAGACAGCCGTATGCGAGAGGTCTTGGTGAAGCGATAAAACTAGGTGAAGCATTCATTGGTAATGAACCTTTTGCTGTGCTTTTGCCAGATGATATTATAATTTCGGATAAAGGTACCGCTTTGAATCAATTAATTAAGATATACGAAGAGGTAAAAAGTAGTGTAATCGGCATTCACACAGTACCAAATGAATTTTTAGATAAATATGGGGTCGTGAAAGGCGATATGATAAAAGAGGGTTATATTGACATTACAAATATTGTTGAAAAACCAAAAATAAATCCCCCATCTAATATGGCGGTTATTGGAAGATATGTTTTTACACCTGATATTTTTTCTTTGTTACAAAATGTGCAGCCTGGCGTCGGAGGTGAGTATCAACTAACCGATGCAATTCATTCTTTAATTGCCATCAAAAAAGTATATGGGAAAATTATCGATGGGAAGCGATTTGATATTGGACAAGAAAACGATTATGTTCATCTTCTTAATTATATACATGGACAAAATAAAGCAAACGCGAATTAAAAAACACTTATTCATTTAACGATTTATAATGAAAAGGTTTACAAAGAGTGCTTTGTCCTTTTTATTTTTCTGTAATGTATTTAGAGTAAACATAATAAAAATACGCTAGTTCTAACGCAAAGAATGTATTTATTTGAAAGAGGCTGATAGATTTTTAATGAGAATTTATTTTTATATCACCATTCCAAATAATGAGTGAATAAATCTCACACCATTTTGAACAAACTTGTATGTAGATAAAGCAGTAGCAGGACTAATCGACTTTATTCGAAAAGGGAAGTTAAAAAAAGAAGACAACATTTTGTTCGTACATTCAGGTGATTCACCAGTTTTGTATGCGAATACTTCTCTTTTTGCATAAGTAGATAAAAAGGAGGCATTGGAAAATTCCATGCTTCCTTTTTTATGTACATGATTTTAAGTGTTTTCAGATGTAATGACAAGATGAAGTGGAATGAAAAAACAAGGGTAGTATACGATAATAATAGTGAAACCGAAACGTCACTAAAACTTGATTTTTTGGTTTCTTTTGATTACTATCGCTCCGTCTCAAAAAATTCAATCCATTCCCCATCAGGACCAGCGAAGAATATGTAACGTGTTCCGTCTGGTAATGTTTCAATTTCTTCTCCTAATAAAAAAGTTACTTGTAAATGTTTTAGCCTTTGAATTTCATTTTCTAAGGAATCTACTTTAAAGCAAATGTGATGCACTTTTCCTTCTGTTGGAAGAGAAGCGTTATATCCTTCAATAAGTTCTAGTATCGTTTCTTTTGATTCTTCCACACCTAAAAAAGCAAGTTTTAAATTGGGGTCGGGATGTCCCATACGTTTCAGCAGTTGTAATCCAACTACTTCTTTGTAAAAGGAGATCGAAGTTTCTAAGTTTGCAACCATAAGACCTACGTGTTCAATTCTTCTTACTGGCATACGGAATCCTTCTTTCTGAAAATTTTATATGTATCATAATATTGAAAATTAAGAAAATAAGCAAGATATAAATCTTACAAATGTTAGTGTGATATATGATATAGTGAGAAAGTATGTTTGGAGAGAAGGAAGGAGACGATTTTATGAATACAACTTCGCAAACTCCTTCATTAACGGAAACGATGAAAGAGTGGCATCAAGCATTAGCTTATGAAATGAAACATTGGAAAACGATAGGTGGAAGTAAAATTTCTATCATAAATGGTCGTTTTTTATATACAGATTACGAAAATACAGTTTACGTATTTCAGCTTATTTCAGAAGTAAGCTTACCTGAAGGTTCACCCATTCGAATTGAGTTCGATGGTGAAGAAGCAACAGGGGAAGTATTATCAGTACATGGATTAGAAATAGAATTGAAATTAAATGATTATATTCAAGGTGAAATAAGAGAAGCTGTTTTATACAGTGAACCGTGGCAACTGTTAGAACAACTTCAGGAGCGATTAAAAGAAGCGAGAAAAGAAAAACAGAAGCGTCAACGTATAAGACGTTTATTAGATGGAACGAGCGCACCGAAACATATTGAAAAAATGAAAAATCCGAAAAATGAATTAGCGTATCGAGCATTTTACAATGCGACAACATACGTTTGGGGGCCACCTGGAACAGGGAAGTCGTATAATTTATCACGGATTATTTCTGCGCATTATCAAAAAGGAAAATCAGTTCTTGTATTAGCTCATAGTAATGCGGCAGTGGATGTGTTGATGAGCGAAGTTACGAAGCAAATGGAGAAGAAGAATAAATGGACGCCAGGAGAAATTGTTCGTTACGGTTTTAGCCAACATGAACATATACGTAATCACGAGACATTACTTGCTTCAAGACTTGTGGAAACGACAAATGGTTCATGGGGGGAAGAAAGACTTTATTTAGAAGAGATGCGTCAAGATTTGCGTGAAAAAATACTATCTTATAAAGCGACTGCTTCTGATAAGAAACGTATGCAAGAAATTGAAGGTGAACTTCGAAAACAGAGGGCGAAAATGAAAGAAGTAGAAAGAGAGTATATTGAAAATGCACAAGTAATTGGTGCGACATTATCAAAATGCGCAATTGATGCGCTGATTTATGAACGCACATTTGATTTAGTTATAGTAGATGAAGTCAGTATGGCATATGTTCCGCAAATTGCTTTCGCAGCTTCACTTGGAAAACGAATTGTCATCTGCGGAGATTTCTTGCAGCTGCCGCCAATCGCAATGGCGAACCATGAGCTTGTTCGAAAGTGGCTTGGTGAAGATATATTTTATCATGTGGGAATTGTAGAATCTGTTAATCAATCAGAAGCACATCCCAATGTATATATGTTGCAGGAACAAAGACGGATGCATGCGGATATCGCAAAATTTACAAATTCATTTATATATAAAAATAGAGTCTATGATCATCCGTCTGTTTCAAAGCGTAAAGAACTAGCAAAATTACAACCGTTCGCAAACGAGGCAACTGTTTTATTTGATACAAGCTTAATGGGGGCTTATTCTTTAAAAGATGCTGCTTCCGGATCGCGTTTTAATATGATGTCTGGCTTAGTGGCGATGCAAATGATTTTAATCGGAGTATTAGATGGTGTTCAATCCATTGGTGTTGTGACGCCATATCGAGCGCAGTCCCGCTTTTTATCAACATGTATAAGAGAGATATTGCAAAAAACGAAATATCAAAATGTGCCAGTTTTAGCAGCAACAGTTCATAAATTTCAAGGTTCTGAAAGGGATATGATACTATTTGATACGGTTGATAGTTACCCACAAGAGCGCCCTGGTGTACTATTTTTTGATCATAAAAACCATCGCCTTGTGAATGTTGCCGTAACAAGGGCGAGAGGGAAGTTCATTCAACTGTCAGATTGTCAATATATGCGTAAAAATCTTTCAAGAAAACAAGCATTATCACAATTAACGGCTCATATAGAGCGCCACGGAAATGTGTATGATCGCACAACGTCACGTCAAGTATGGGAGCGGAAAATTACGAAGCGCTTACGTTGGTTTATGGAAATGAATTTAGAGGAACCGAAAGGGTTGCTAAAAGATATTTTGGCGGCAAAACGAAAAATTGTTCTATCGTTGCCAAGTACAAGAAAAATCGATAAGAGAGTATGGCAAGCGTTAATGCGCACGAATGCACAAGTAATAATTTATAGTGATGGCCCTATTCCGTTAAAAAACGCAAGAGTACAAAGACAAAATAAATCATTCCCGTTTGTAGTCATTGATGATGAAATTTTTTGGGCAGGAGCTCCGTTAACATCGCAAATGATGTTTGAAGGGAGCCCGGAATTTCCGTATATATGTGCAAGATTGCAAGCACCTGAAACAATTGGTGTATTAACAGGATTTTTAGATATTCGGTAAAATCCGATAGGAATTCCTTGACATTTACTCGGAATAACAATAGAATAAAAATAATTTAATATAATTTTATGAAAATTCTTATCACGAGAGGTGGAGGGACTGGCCCTATGAAGCCTCGGCAGCGGATTCTTTATGAATACTGTGCCAATTCCAGCAAGTAATAGACTTGAAAGATAAGAAAGAAGCGTAGTTTGAATGTATATGCGAAAGCCTCTTTCTATCTTTTAGGAAAGAGGCTTTTTTTACGTGTAAATAAAAGGAGGAGTAAAGGGAATGGGAACAACACAAGTAACATCACATCGTAACATCATTCAAGAGAGTATTGAAAAAAACAAAGAAAAGTATATTCAAACAAGCCATGCTATTCATGCGAATCCTGAAATCGGTAATCAAGAATTTTTCGCATCTCGAACGTTAAGTTTACTACTCGGCAGCGCAGGATTTCAATTGCAACACAATATCGCTGGACATGAAACGGGTTTTATTGCAAGGAAAAGTTCAGGGAAATCAGGGCCTACAATCGCCTTTTTAGCAGAGTATGATGCATTGCCTGGACTAGGTCATGCTTGTGGTCATAATTTAATTGGAACAATTAGCGTGGCGGCAGCGATTGCTTTATCAGAAACGCTTGAAGAGATTGGCGGTGAGATTGTTGTGTTTGGTACGCCAGCGGAAGAAGGGGGACAAAATGGAAGTGCAAAAGCTAGCTATGTGAAAGCAGGATTATTTCATCATGTTGATGCGGCGCTTATGATTCATCCTAGTGGAAAAACAGCAACAACAAGTCCGTCTCTTGCGGTAGATCCACTTGATTTTCACTTTTACGGGAAATCAGCGCATGCAGCAGCTTCACCGGAGGAAGGGATTAATGCATTAGACGCCATTATTCAACTGTACAATGGTATTAATGCACTTCGCCAACAGCTACCTGCGGATGTGAAAATTCACGGTGTGATTACAGAAGGAGGAAAGGCTCCAAATATTATTCCAGATTATGCAGCGGCTCGTTTCTTTATTCGTGCAGCAACGCGGAAAAGATGTACAGAAGTGATGGAAAAGGTGAAAAATATTGCACAAGGAGCGGCATTAGCTACTGGGACAACAGTAAAAATAGATCCATTTCAAAATGAAATTGATGAGTTGCTTATAACAAAAACATTGAATGAAGTAGTTGCTGAAGAATTAGAATTGCTTGGAGAAATCGTGCATCGAAAAGAAAGATTTGGTATTGGATCAACAGATGCAGGGAACGTCAGTCAAGTTGTTCCAACAATCCATCCATATATCAAAATTGGTCCAGACGATTTAATCGCTCATACGAATGAGTTTAGAGAAGCCGCTCGTTCTGAACTGGGAGATAAGGCGCTCATTACAGCTGCGAAAGCGCTCGCTTATACAGCATATCGTTTAATGACAGAAGAAGGAACGCTTGAGCAGGTGAAAGAAGAATTTAAAGAAGTGAAAAGAAATCAATAAAAGAACGGGGAAGAAAGAAGTTTGAAGGTATCTTTAAACTTCTTTCTGTTTTTTATAAAATATGAAATCCGTACAAAAGGAATCGAGTAGATTCATGAGAAAATGAGAAAGAGTACGTACAGCTGGATTGTGTCGCTCATAATCCGAAGTTAAATGTTTTTTACCAAAAGCACGGATATAAATATCGAAAAGATTGAACAAATAACTTTTCATTCAAGATTATTTCTTACAGTTCTCTTATATCCTTTCAGTTGTTATTCAAAATATTACAGTAAAAAAGGAATATAAAATATTTGTGCAGAATATTTAGAAAACTGGAGGTGTAAGAGAAATGAGTCAAATTGAATTAGAAAACAAAGTCTTAAAAGCAACAGCAGAGAAAGGAATTATCATTCGTTTCATTTTCGCTAGTTTTGTGGGAATATTTCTGTTTTTTGTGCCTGTTACAATCAATGGTACTTCATCTATTATGATTGACCATATTGTATCGTGGATTCGATCAGCCACTTCATTAACTGTACCGTATTATGCTTTTGGTGTGATGGTAATTGGTGCGATTTATCCTTTTTACACGAAGAAATGGAAGGCATCATTTGTGGATATTTGCTTTTCTTTTTTGAAAGTGATTGGAGTTATATTTGGGGCATTATATTGTTTGAAAGTAGGACCAACTTGGTTTTTTGCGCCGGATGTAGGACCATTTTTGTATGAAAAGTTAGTTATATCAGTAAGTTTACTCGTTCCAATCGGTTCGGCATTTTTATCGCTATTAGTAGGATATGGCTTACTTGAATTCATCGGTACGTTTTGTCGACCAATTATGAGGCCGTTATGGAAGACGCCAGGGCGCTCTGCGATTGATGCGGTTGCTTCATTTGCTGGAAGTTATTCAATTGCTCTTCTTATTACAAATCGTGTTTTTAAAGAAGGAAAGTACACGATAAAAGAAGCGGCGATTATCGCAACTGGTTTTTCAACTGTATCTGCCACATTTATGATCATCATTGCAAAAACATTAAATATTATGCACATATGGAATTTATATTTTTGGACCACGCTTATCGTAACATTCATTGTAACCGCTATCACGGTCAGAATCCCACCACTTCGAACAAAACCAGATACATATATTACAAAAGAAGGGTTTCCAGAGACAGTCTACCAAGAAAGAATGTTTACACGCGCTTGGGAAGATGCGCTGGAAGTTTCGAAATCAGCACCGAGTATACTGAAAAATATTGCAATCAATTTAAAAGATGGGTTCATTATGACAATGGGAATTTTGCCATCTATTATGTCTGTTGGATTAATCGGAATCTTATTGGCAAAATATACACCAGTGTTTGATTGGATTAGCTATATGTTTTATCCATTTACGTTATTGATGCAAGTTCCAGAAGCTGATTTGGCGGCGAAAGCAGCTTCAGTTGGAATCGCTGAAATGTTTTTGCCATCTTTGCTCGTAACAAGTGCACCGCTCGTTACGAAATTTGTTATCGCAGTTGTCTCGGTATCTTCTATTCTCTTTTTCTCAGCTTCAATTCCTTGTATTTTATCTACAGATATTCCGTTAAAAGTTTCTGAACTTGTCATTTTATACGTAGAAAGAACAATTTTAACTTTGCTAATTATTACGCCAATTGCCTATGTATTGTTGTAACGAAAGGCTCACAAAAAGTGGGCCTTTTGAAAGTGTTTGAATGGAGTTTTACATATTTCCGCCATTGTAGGGCAGTCCAACTGGTGCTAATTAATTATCAGTGTGGGTGAAGAAAAGTTTCTCTTTAGGGGAATGATTTTTCAGATTTGTTATAAAGGACAAGTGGATTTTTCAAAGAATAAAATGAAATATAAAAATTTTGACAGTATATTTGTTTTTGATTACCATTTAGCTAGACATAGAGAAAAGGAGAAGAACTTATGGAACTCAACAAGGACAGAGTAAAGTTACGACTTATGGATAGAAATGATATTGAAACATTATATGCCATTGTAAAAGAAAATAAAGAAATATGGACGTATTTAATCGCTAAGATGGAAAATTATGAAGATATGGAAAGGTATGTAGAAAAAGCAATAGAAGGCTATAAAGAAGGGACAGAGCTACCGTTTGTTGTTATTGATCAGGAGAAGAATAAAGTTGTTGGAAGTACACGTTTATACAATATAGAAAAGGAAAATAAAACAGTTGAACTTGGTAAAACATGGTACCACCCAAGTGTTCAAAGAACAAGTGTGAATACAGAATGTAAATTTCTCTTATTGCAATACGCCTTTGAAGAACTAAAAATGCTGCGCGTACAGATTAAGACAGATTCACGAAATACAAAAGCGCAGCGTGCTATTGAAAGACTTGGTGCTATTAAAGAGGGAATATTACGAAATGAAAGACAGCTGCCAAATGGCTATGTAAGAGATGCAGTTGTATATAGTATTATTGCGAGGGAATGGCCGCTTATAAAAGAACAGCTTCATCAAAAATTCCATGCATATCAATAATATATAAAAAGGTATATACTCCAAAAAAGCGGAATGTATACCTTTTTTCTTACAAAATAGTAACTTCTTTTAGATACTTTTGTTTCATCATTCCCTTCTATAGAAAAATTCGTTACAATGGAGTAGTATGAAATGCAATTTGTAAGTGTTTGATATGCAAAATGCTCCATAAATAAGAATGAATAAACAATCCTCTATTTGAATGAAAACCCTTTACTGCACATAGGATAAAAAGTGCCTTCTTTCAAATAAATTCAAATGAAATGATTTACATATATTTTTAGAAGTATGGATGATGCGCGGAGGCTAGTACAAATGGAACAAAAGAAGAAAAGTAAAAAAAGAAGAGTGCTACAAGTATTCTTGCTTATGATTAGCTCTATCATTCTCTTTGTAAGTTATGCAGCTTACGATATTTGGAGCTATCGATTTAAAACAGATAAGGTGGATACAGATGCTGCTGTTGTACTTGGAGCAGCTTCTTGGAACGGAAAGCCATCACCTGTATTTCGTGAACGAATTAACCATGCGATCTCTTTGTATCAGAACGGTAATATTAAAAAAATTATTTTTACAGGTGGAACAAAATTTGAAGCGGAACTGGAGGAAGCTCGTACTGCGAAAGCGTACGCATTGAAACGTAATGTAAAAGACGAAGATATTTTAATTGAAACAAAGTCGCGTTTTACAGAAGATAATTTAAAAAATGCAAAACAGGTTGGTATGGAGCATGGATTGCAAACATACACGATTGTAAGTGACCCTCTTCATATGAAGCGAGCGATGCGAATTGCCAAGCATATAGGGATGGATGCATACGCATCCCCGACACCTACGTCAGCATATAAGTCGCTAGATACAGAGATTCCTTTCTTTTTTAAAGAATTATGTTCCTATATTGGTTACATGACTTCTTTACCGATACGTGCATTAAAAGGAGAGTAGTATGAGAAAATTTCCTATCTTTTGATAGGAAGTTTTCTTATTGTTTTAAAACATTGTATTTTTATCGGAATAGTGTAACAATAAGTTTAGAATTTCATATAGTAATTGAGAGAATGCCAGTATGGAACTTTTATGAATAGTATACGATAGAAAGAGAAACGATTTTTTTGTTACTTACATATAAGAAAAAGAAGAAAGGGTATACTTTCGCTAATGAATAGAAATTTTAGTTTCAATAACTCGAAATAAAGGGGATAGTAGGATGACAATTTCATTTGTAGAAACAGAAGAACAATCTTTATGGATTGAAAAGATACAGAAGTTTCTTCCAAAGTTTCAGGAAAGGGAGTGTAAGCTTTGGGAATTGGGATCTTTTCCGTTTGAGAATATAAACGAGTTAAAAGATATCGGTTATACAACTTTAACACTTCCGAAAGAATGCGGGGGACAAGAGATTTCGCTATATGATTTTGTTTTATATCAAGAGAAAATTGCAGAAGGAGATGGAGCGACCGCTTTATCAATTGGATGGCATCTCGGTATCGCGAAAGAACTTACGGAAAATCAATCTTGGAAACCAGATATGTTCGCATGGTTTTGTGAAGAAGTGAAGAAAGGGGCTCTTTTTAATCGAGCTGCGACAGAACGAAAGACAGGAAGTCCAACACGTGGCGGGCGACCAGAAACATTAGCGGTAAAAAAGGGTGAAAAGTGGATTATAAACGGAAGAAAGACATTTACAACGATGGCGCCAATGCTTGATTATTTCATTATTTCTGCGAGTATGGAAGGACGGGAGGAGATTGGAGAGTTTGTCGTTCCAAGATCACAAAAAGGTGTTTCCATTGAAGAAACATGGGATAGTGTTGCGATGCGGGGAACAGCGAGTCATGATCTCGTATTACAAAATGTAGAAATTCCTGATAAATATTTTACGGATATAAAAGGATCACAATCAAAACAAAAAGGAGTGGGTTGGTTACTTCATATACCGGCATGTTATTTAGGAATTGCACAAGCTGCTCGGAACTATGCGCTTCAGTTTGCTGCATCATATCAACCAAATAGTTTAAATCATCCAATCAGCTCACTGCCGAATATTAGAAGATTAGTAGGAGAATTAGAACTTGAATTGATGCAAGCTCGTATGTTTCTATATCAAATAGCAAAAAAGTATGATGAAGTCGATGATAAGCAGTCATTACAAGCAGAACTAGCAGCTGCGAAATATATTGCAACGAATGCAGCAATTTCCGTTGTTGATAAAGCGATGCGCATTGTTGGTGCGAAAAGTTTATCAGAAAAAAATCCATTACATCGTTATTATTTAAATGTGAGGGCAGGATTACACAATCCGCCAATGGATGATGTTACAATCTCATTGATGGCTCATTCTGCTTTTCACTCAATAGGATAAGAGAAAAAATAGGCATCTAAAAAGGGTGAATATATTTGCCCTTTTTAGATGCTATATTTGATCATAAAGAGAGTGAGAAGAAGCTAGTTTAATATTTTAAGATTATTCATTCTTTTTTGTTATAAGGATTAAAAAACCTTTCTTTTGCAATGTCTTTTTGATGTTTTATTAGAGAAAGCTATATTTCTGCATAGTGCTCCTGTATAATAGTGATGAAAAGTACGAAAGGAAGTATGTTCATGCTAGAAGTCATTGCAACTTGTTTAGAAGATGTAAAACGAATTGAAAAAGCTGGCGGGAATCGAATTGAACTTATTGCAGCATATATGGAAGGTGGATTAACGCCTAGTTATGCATTGATAAAAGCGGCAGTGAAGGCAGTGAATATACCCATTCACGTTATGATTCGTCCCCATGCGAAATCATTTATATATACACAAGAGGAAATTGAATTAATGAAAGAAGATATTGAAATTGCACAAAGCCTTGGGGTAGCAGGGGTTGTACTCGGTGTACTAACGGAAGAGAACAAGATTGACGAAGAGAAACTAGCCGACTTATTGTCTGTGGTGGATGGAGTAAATGTAACGTTTCACCGCGCTATCGATGAAGTAGAGGATTTAGTAGATGCGGTGAAAATATTGCGAAAGTTTAATAAAGTTACGCACATTTTAACTTCTGGTGGCACTGGACATATTGTAGAAAATATTCCTGTTCTTGCTGAAATGAAAAAAGCAAGTGAGGGAGAAATCGAACTAATTATTGGTAGTGGTGTGACACAAGAAAATATAAAGAAATTGCTACATGATACAGGAATTAAGCAAGTGCACGTAGGTACTGCTGCTCGAGAAGGAAAGTCTTGTTTTGCTGAAATTGATCAAAGTGCGATTCGAAGTCTATTAAATGTAGCAGTATAGTGATAGGAGAGAAGTGGAAAAATGGAAAAAGATAAGAAGAAAGATACAAAGAAAGAATTGATTTCATGGATCAAAACAATAGTGATTACATTGGGTCTTGTTTTTATTATACGAGAAGTTTTATTTATTCCTTCGCTTGTACAAGGTGAATCGATGATGCCAACTTTAGAAAATAATGAACGTGTTCTAGTGAATAAAATTGGATACAATATAAAAGGATTAGAGCGTTTTGATATTGTTATTTTCCATGGAAAAGAAGGCTATGATTTAGTGAAACGAGTAATTGGCTTACCTGGTGATACAATTGAATATAAAAATGATGTTTTATATGTAAATGGAAAAGCAGTTGATGAACCATATTTAGCAAAGTATAAAAAGAAAGCAAATGGAGTATTAACACCTGACTTTACATTAGAACAAATTACAGGAAAAACGAAAGTGCCAAAAGGACAAGTTTTTGTATTAGGGGATAACCGTAAAGTTTCAAAAGATGGCCGTATGTTTGGATTTATTTCGGAGGATGAAATTATCGGAAAAGGCGAAGCGGTCTTTTGGCCGGTGCCACATATAAGAGCATTATAAAAAAGCAGGAGTCTTTGACTTCTGCTTTTTGTTTGTTTTACTGAAACAGATTTAGAGAGTACTCTTTATCAAATCTCAAGAAATATTGTATAAATTGAAAGAATATTTTATAATTTTTAATTATATGTTTATTTCAAAAAACGGAATTATAGTTCCATTTTTCGGAACTTAGGGGAGTTAAAATGAGTATAAACAAAACAGCAGTAAAAACAATGGATATTTTAGCATTATTTTATGAACAGGAAGAGTTAACATTAACGGAGATGGTTCAGCTTACAGGAATGCCGAAGACAACGGTGCATCGTTTAATTGGATCGCTTGAAGAAATGGGATTTTTACAGAAAACAGTAGGAGGAAGCTATCGACTCGGTTTTTTATTTTTACGTTTTGGACAACTTGTGTCAAAGCGATTATCTGTACGAAATATTGCCAAACCACATATGAAACGGCTAAGGAATCGTCTTGGACAAGCTGTTAATTTAATTATTCAAGATGGTAATGAAGCGATTTATATTGAAAAGATAGATGGTGATAAGCCTGTTCGAGTCTATACAGAAATCGGGAAACGAGCACCTTTATATGCTGGAGCATGTCCGCGTGTTTTATTGTCTTATTTTTCAGAAGAAGAGCAAAAGAAATATATGGAGGAAACGAACTTAGAACGATTTGCAGATGGAACAATCGTTCATAAAGAGCGATTATTAGAAATGCTACGTACTGCAAAAAATGAAGGATATACAATGAGTCATTCTGAACTTGAAAATCATACTGCAGCTATTGCAGCACCAATATTTGCAAGTGATGGGGAAGTAGTAGCAGGAATTAGTATTTCAGGATTAGCGATCGAGTACAACGAAACAACGATTCCAAAGTTTATTACGGAAATACAAGAAACCGCACAAAATATTTCAAAAGAACTTGGCTGGAGGGAAGAGAAAGAAGGGGAATGATGAAATTTTCAGCATTGGGAGATCAAGCAGTAGTTGTGACATTTGGAGAAAGAATTCATATGGAAGTATATGAGGAAGTGCAAAAGTTATTTCAATTATTAAACAAAAATCCATTTATAGGAATGATTGAGTGTGTACCATCTTTTACATCTTTAGCGGTTTATTATGATTTGTATACAGTTTGGAAACATAATACAAGCAATGCAATGCCATATGATTACATATGTAATTATATCCGCGATTTGTTCTTAAGTTGTGAGAAGATGATAAGAAAAGTAGAGGATTCTATTTTCATACCTGTTTGTTACGGTGGACAATATGGTCCGGATTTAGAAGATGTTGCCGCATATCACAATTTGCAGGTAGAGGATGTAATCCGCATCCATAGCGAGGCAACTTATTTTGTTTATATGCTAGGTTTTACACCAGGGTTCCCATATTTGGGCGGGTTACCGAGCGAGCTAGAAACACCAAGAAAAGAAACACCATGTTTACAAATTGCACCAGGTTCGGTCGGAATCGGCGGAAATCAAACAGGAATCTATCCATTAGAAACACCAGGAGGTTGGCATATTATTGGCCGCACGCCTATTTCTTTATTTCAGCCACATGAAAATCTGCCTACATATGTACAAAGTGGAATGTATTTACGATTTATCCCAATAACTGAAGAAGAATATATAGCTTTAGAGGGGGGATAAGACATGAATGTAGAGGTTTTACATGCTGGGATGTTGACAACGATTCAAGATGTAGGGAGATATTATTATCAACAATATGGCGTTCCTGTTGGCGGGGCCATGGATCGGACAGCATTACGAATTGTAAATATGCTAGTAGGTAATAAAGAAAACGAAGCAGGATTAGAAATTACAATGATAGGTCCAAAACTTCTTATTAAAAAGACGACTTTACTTGCAATTGGGGGAGCAGATGTAGGAGCTGTATTAAATGGAGAGCCTATTCCATTATGGCGACCAATTGTAGCAAAAGAAGGAAGCATGCTTTGCTTTGGGAAGGAAGAGTTTGGGTGTAGAGCGTATGTTGCATTTGCAGGTGGAATCGATGTAGCGTGCAGTATGGGGAGTAAAAGTACATATGTGCGTGCTTCTATAGGGGGAATCGAAGGAAGAGCACTAAAGAAAGGGGATCAGTTACAAATTGGAATACCTTCCTCTGTTGCAACTCGCATGATAAAGAAGTTGTTAAATGAAAAAAGAATATATACGCAGTGGGGAGCATGTAGACATGTACTACCAAAATATAGTCGTTATCCAGTAGTTCGCATTATAACTGATTTTGAATGGAATGAATTTAGTAAAGAAAGCCAAGTAGCCTTTTTTACAAAGGAATATAAGGTATCTCATTATGCTGATCGCATGGGATATCGTTTGAAAGGTGAGCATTTAAAGAGAATAGAAGATTATGAGGTTTTATCGAGCGCTGTAACATTTGGGACGATTCAAGTGCCACCAGGCGGACAGCCTATTATTTTAATGGCTGATAGACAAACAACGGGTGGGTACCCGCGAATCGGAAATGTTATTTCCGTTGACTTGCCTATTTTAGCACAATTAAAGCCAAATGATTATGTTACATTTGTCCAAATTTCCATGGAAGAAGCAGCAGCGCTTTACATAGAGCAAGAAAGAAATTTAAGTCTATTACAAAAGTTTATCAATTTACAAGAATAGGAGAGGAAGAGAAGGATGACTTCCATTGATTTAAATTGTGATTTAGGAGAAGGGTTTGGGGCGTATCAAATCGGAAATGATGATGCCATTCTTCCGTTTGTTTCATCTGTAAATATCGCATGTGGTTTTCATGCAGGTGATCCATCTGTTATGCGACAAACAGTTGAAAAAGCATTGCAACATGATGTGGAGATAGGTGCTCACCCTGGTTTGCCGGATTTAATTGGGTTCGGTAGAAGGATAATAGGAGTATCACCAAATGAAGTATATGACTATGTTGTATACCAAATTGGAGCGTTAGATGGATTTGTAAGAGCGGCGGGGGGAAGAATGCATCATGTAAAACCGCATGGCGCACTCTATAATATGGCTGCTACTAATCTAGAAATTGCAGAGGCAATCGCAAGAGCCATTCGTGATATCAATCCAGAGCTATATTTGTATGGATTAGCCAATAGTGCATTTATACAAGCTGCAAAAAAGTATGAATTACGCCTTGTACAAGAAGCATTTGCTGATCGTACCTATCAACCCGATGGAACATTAACGAGCCGCACCGAGAAATATGCGCTGATTAAAAATGAAGAGACGGCAATCCATCAAGTATTACAGATGGTACAAGAAGGTAAAGTAAAGGCTGCGGATGGAACTGTTATTACAATGCATGCACAAACGATTTGTTTACATGGTGATGGTGAGAAAGCTGTCCAATTTGCAAAAGAAATACACAGAACATTTCGATTAAAAGATATTTTTGTCTGTGCACCTAAATAATATAAGGGGATGATAGAGATGGTGAAGTTAATAGGGATATTGCTTGTTGCTGTAGGATTTTTATTTCGCTTAAATACACTGCTAGTTGTTATGGTAGCAGGAGTCGTAACGGGTATAGTATCGGGGATGAGCTTTTATAAGGTCATAAGTATGTTTGGAACATTTTTTATAGAAAACAGATATATGTCTATGCCTATTTTGTTGACTCTTCCAGTAATCGGTATATTAGAGCGATATGGATTAAAAGAAAGAGCAGAGGCATTAATTACGAAATCGAAAGGAGCTACAACTGGGAGAGTACTTATGTCCTATTTTACCATTCGGGAAGCTTCAGCAGCAGTAGGGCTGAATATTGGGGGACATGCACAAACAGTAAGACCTTTAGTTGCACCGATGGCAGAAGGTGCTGCACAAGGACGATATGGAAAGCTTCCTGAAACATTGAAAGAGAAAATTAAAGCGAATGCTGCCGCAGCTGAAAATACAGCATGGTTTTTTGGCGAAGATATTTTCATTGCAACAGGTGCTATTTTATTAATGAAAGGTTTTTTTGACTCTGTAGGAATGCATGTAGGTGTTTGGGATATGGCACTATGGGGAATTCCAACAGCGCTTTCAGCCTTTTTTGTCAGTTGGGTTCGATTTAGACAGTTTGATAAACAAATTGCAGTTGTTATGAAAAAAGAAAAACAACTAGACAAGGAGGTAATGGAGAGTGAGCCTTATTACGCTAGATACAATTTACTATTTGTTAGGAGTTATTGTAGCTTTTATAGCTATTCGCGTGGCATTTGATAAACAGCATCCAAATCGAATTGGCTCTAGTTTATTTTGGGCATTATTTTCTATTACATTTTTATTTGGAAAAATAATTCCTCCTTTTTACATTGGTTGTATGGTGTTAGTAATGGTTATTTTAGCATCTGTCAATAAAGTAACGAAATCAAATGAGAAAGAAGCTCCTACGGAAGAACGTGTAAAACAGGCGAAAAAACTTAAAAATAAAATCTTTCTACCAGCAATTTTAATCCCGATCTTTACAATTATTGGAACATTGACGTTAGGTAAAATGAAATTTGGAAATGTGTCTTTAGTAGACCCTGAAAAAGTAACATTAATTGCGTTAGCATTAGGAGCATTGCTTGCTTTCGCTATGGCGATGGGAATTACAAAGGCGAAAAGGACAGCGCCTGTACAAGAAGGGAGTAGATTATTACAAGCTGTCGGTTGGGCTGTGATTTTGCCACAAATGTTAGCGGCGCTTGGTGGGATTTTTTCAAAGTCAGGTGTTGGACAAGTTGTTTCTGATTTAGTTGGTCAAGTATTGCCGACAGAATATCCATTTATTGCTGTGATGGCGTATTGTTTAGGGATGATGTTATTTACAGTTGTAATGGGAAATGCCTTTGCTGCTTTTGCTGTGATTACAGGCGGAATAGGACTACCTTTAATCGTTCAAATGCATGGCGGTAATCCGGCTATTATGGCAGCACTTGGTATGTTTGCAGGATATTGCGGAACATTGTTAACGCCAATGGCAGCCAATTTTAATATTGTCCCAGCAATGTTGTTAGAGTTAAAAGATAAAAATGCAGTCATTAAGGCGCAGGCGCCGATTGCTATTACTATTTTTGTAATCAATATGTTCATTATGTACGGACTTGTATATCGCTTTTAATAGGGAGTGTTGTAGATGAAAACAGTATTGTTAACAGGGTTTGACCCTTTTGGAGGAGAGAAAATGAATCCTGCTTGGGAAGTAGTCAAAGCATTACATGAAAAAGAAGGCAATGGGTATAAGGTGATTAGTAAACAGATTCCAACAGTATTTCATAAGTCAATCGAACAGCTAGAAGCATATATAGATGAGTTTAATCCAGAACTAATCATTTGCATTGGACAAGCTGGAGGAAGGGCTGATATTACAGTAGAGCGTATTGCAATTAATGTCGATGATGCAAGAATTCCAGATAATGAGGATTATCAACCTATCGATGTTCCAATTATAGAAGGTGGGCCTGTTGCATATTGGTCGACACTTCCTATAAAGGCGATTGTCAAGAAACTTCGTGAGGAGGGAATACCAGCTTCTGTATCACAAACTGCTGGTACTTTTGTTTGTAATCACCTTTTCTATGGACTGATGCATCAATTAGCAACAAAGAATAAAAATACGCGCGGTGGTTTTGTACATATTCCATTTCTCCCTGAGCAAGCTAGTCTTCATGTTAATCAGCCAAGCATGTCGCTTTCGACGATTATAGCGGGTATCCAATTATTAATCGAAGTTGCGTTACAAGTGGAAAAAGATATTGTAGAATGCGGGGGAACTACACATTAAGGAAATGACAACTGGTATAATGTAGAAAGAAATCTACATAGAGGTGAGAGTTATGCAGCAATACAAAGAAGTTCGCTCCATTCTAGAAAATGCAAAGAAAATAACGGTATTAACTGGCGCAGGTGCAAGTACAGAAAGTGGAATACCTGATTTTCGCTCAGCAAATGGATTATATGCGGATGCAAAAGTAGAAATGTATTTATCGAGAGGATATTATAATCGCAATCCAAAAGAATTTTGGAAACATTATAAAGAGATTTTTCAAATTCGTACATTTCATCAATATAAGCCAAATCGCGGACATACATTTTTAGCAAAGTTAGAAGAAGAAGGAAAAGATGTGACAGTATTAACGCAAAATATTGATGGTTTACACCAATTAGGCGGTAGTAAACATGTCATTGATTTACATGGAACATTGCAAACGGCACACTGTCCGAAATGTAAAAGGAAATACGATTTACAATATATGATTCATCATGAAGTACCGCGCTGTGAAACGTGTCAGTTTATTTTAAATCCCGATGTTGTTTTATATGGTGATACACTACCACAATATCAAAATGCAATTCAACGTTTATATGAAACAGATGTATTATTAGTTATGGGAACGTCCTTAAAAGTACAACCAGTCGCATCGTTTCCGCAAATTGCAAAGAAAGAAGTAGGAGCAACCACTATTTTAGTAAACGAAGAATTAACGGGGCAAGAACATCATTTCGATTATGTATTTCAACTTAAGATTGGTGACTTTGTAAAGAGAATATAAAAATTTACGAAATCCTTTTTCAAAAGAAAAAGTAATAAATGAAGTGAAAACAGCCGTGTTTCAATATGAAGCACGGCTGTTTTTTTATGAGTATTTGCTTCTATTAAGAAGCGGTGTTGGTTTACTTCGTGTAAGAAAGAACCTTTTTATTTTTTGATGGCTAATCCATACACAAGTGTTTCACTAGGAGTCGTAATACTAAAACCAGTCGTTTTATAATCGAGCTTGAATGTATCGCCTACATATTCTTCTGTAAATGAATCCATTTGAATAACGAGATGTTCATCTTCATATACGACTTCATCTGCACAATAGGAATCAATAATGAAATCAATATCGACAAAAATACTGCAAGAGTTTGTCATTGTTCCTCGAATTCGGATGATTTTTTTAGTATCGGAACTGAATCTTTGGATTGCTACTTTTGCTTCGTTAGTGATACGAATGTTCATGAAATCCCAACCTTTATATATGTTCTTATTTGTATTATGACAAAAACATACGAAATGAGAAAGGGGATAGATGTATAATGATGGTACTGTAAAGATTCATGCTACACATAAATCTTCTCCATTAAATATAAATGATTAAAAGGAAGAGAGAAGAGATAAAAAAATACCAGCAAACATAAGTATGCTTGCTGGTATGCATTCATTATAGTTCACATTTATCAAGTGGAATGATTTTTGTTTTCTTTACAAATTTATAACTAAGCCAAATGATAAGGAAGAGTGGAAGTCCAATATAGGAAACGAGTACGCCGTTCCAATCGATAGACTCGCCCATAAATGCGCCATAATTTTGTCCTAAAATAACGATTAAGCAAAGTGCAAAGGCGAAGATTGGGCCAAATGGGAACCATTTTGCTTTATATGGTAAATCATTCAAGTCTTTCCCTTGGGCAATATATGCTTTACGGAAGCGGTAGTGACTAATAGCGATTCCGACCCAGGCAATAAAACCGGACATACCGGAGGCGTTTAATAACCAAACGTATACAACACCATCTCCGAATAAGGAAGCTAAGAATGCTGCGCTACCAACTAATGAGGTAGCGATTAAAGCATTTACTGGTACACCGCGTTTATTTAGTCTTCCTAAAAACTTCGGTGCCTTCCCTTGACGGGCTAAATCCCAAAGCATACGAGTAGAAGCATACATTCCAGAGTTTCCGGCAGATAAAACAGCAGTTAAAATAACAGCGTTCATAACAGAAGCAGCGAAAGCGACACCAGCTTTTTCAAATACAAGTGTAAATGGGCTCACGGTAACATCGCTTGCAGCCAGGCTATCTGTTGTATAAGGAATCAATAATCCGATAACAAGAATAGCGAAAATATAAAATAGTAAAATGCGCCAAAAGATAGAACGAATTGCTTTTGGAATGCTGCGCTCTGGATCAGAAGTTTCACCTGCGGCTACACCTAATAATTCAGTTCCTTGGAATGAGAATCCAGCTGCCATAAAGACACCGATAATAGCCATAATGCCGCCGTTAAATGGTGCATCTGCAACTGTGAAATTTTTAAAACCGACTGGTTCTCCGCCCATAATGCCGAAAATCATCATAAATCCAACGACTAAAAAGAGAATAACAGTTGCTACTTTAATGAGTGCAAACCAATATTCTGCTTCGCCAAATCCTCTGACGGATAAATAGTTTAAAAGAAACATAATAGCTAAACAAATGGCACTCCAAATAAGAGAAGGAGTATCGGGAAACCAAAATTTCATAATTAATGTTACAGCAGCAAGCTCTGCTGCAATTGTGATTGCCCAGTTATACCAATAATTCCAGCCAAGTGCAAATCCAAGTGATGGATCAACGAATTTTGTTGCGTACGTGCTAAAAGACCCAGCGACAGGCATATATGCTGCTAATTCAGCTAAGCTTGTCATTAAAAAATAAACCATAATTCCAATTGCGGCATATGCGACAAGTGCGCCGCCAGGACCAGCTGAGTGAATAACACCGCCGCTGGCAAGAAATAAACCAGTACCAATTGTACCACCGAGAGAGATCATTGTAAGGTGACGCGATTTCAGTCCTCGTCTCAGTTCACCTTGATTTTTTGTGGATTGTTGCGTTTTAGAGGTAGCTTGATCTGCTATATTATTCATGTGTAACACTCCTTTTTTTAAGATAGGAAGGAGCGGGGGAATATAAAAAACCGCCAAAGGACTTTGGCGGAACGTTTCAAAATAACCACCCCATCATACCCTTCCGTTAAGATAGCTCCCCACGTTTACACGGTATTTTGTAAACGTGACAGTTCTGTTCCTATTCGGAGACAGCCCCAACTTATATTCCCAGAGAAGAAATATAAACTTCGGCAACTTTTCCTTTCAAGCGGGGTCATAGACATTCTCTGTGCCTCATCCGCCTTACTCTTAAAAGTCGCAACCTCTACCTCATCGGATTGATGAGGATTTGTTTATTGCTATGATTTTTAATATATGGCAATTGTAATGACTTTCTGAAAATATTGCAAGGGATTTTTGTAGGAAATAATCAAAAAAAGTTGGTTATTGTATCGGAAACATTTTCAAAACTCCGCTCAAACCTATTTTGTATGTAAATAGAATGATAAAAAAGTTATTATACAAATGTTTCGCAAAAAAGAAGAGGAAATCCTTTAAAAATTAAAAGAAAATTCAGAAAAAGATAAAAATGACAAAATATTTAATTTTAAAAGAAAATTCGTTATTTTTTGATATACTTCTTAGGAAGCATATTGATGAAAGGGGAAAGAGAGATGTTTTGTATATTTGCTTTTGTTAAGGTAGATCAATTTGTATAAAAAAGGGGAATGAGAATGAGTTTAGAAACAAAAAGATTAAAGATTATACCATGTACAGAAGAAACGCTCTATATGACGGTTGAACAAGGATACGATAACGGACCACATATTGAAAATTATGTTCAGAAATTAAAAGAAGATGCTTCCTTGCTGTATTGGGGAAGTTGGCTTGTTGTTCGAAAAAGCGATGGTAGGATGATTGGTGACATTGGATTTAAAGGTGCACCAAATAGACAGAAAGAAGTGGAAATTGGATATGGGTTTCTTGAGGAATATTGGAACAAGGGATATGCAACGGAAGCAGTAGGAGCACTGGTTCGCTGGGCATTTCAGACTTCAAAAGTTGAAACAATACGAGCTGAAACACTTCATAATAATATCGGGTCCATTCGTGTGCTAGAAAAATTAAATATGAAACAAATAGGCAAAACGGAAAAAATGATAAAGTGGCAATTAAGATAGCGTAGAATAAATAAAAAAGCATGATCCTTTAAGCGGTATCATGCTTTTTGTATTAAGGTAATATTTGTTTTTGGTCAGTTGGATAGTTAACGCTTTGTTTTGTTAACTGGGAGTGATTGCGAATAGATAAAAATAGAGCGATGATAACAATCAGTCCTACAGCAACATAAGAAAGTATAATAATCGTTGGATCTAATTGGAATGCTGTAAGAAGTGTTCGAATGTTTGTGAAGATAATAAGACCACCAACAAATACGCCAAGTAAATGAGACGGTACAATTCGAACTAACCATGCTGCAATCGGAGCGGCAATAATCCCACCTAGCATTAAAGCAAATACCCAAAGCCAGCTTACTTGTTCCCATCCTAAAGAAATGAAAAATCCAATTGTCGCTGCTAAAGCGACAGGAAATTCACTCGTATCTACAGAACCAATCACTTTTCTTGCTTCATTCCCACGCGCGAGAAGCACGGGTGTAGTGATAGGGCCCCAGCCTCCGCCGCCAGTTGAGTCAACGAATCCCGCAAATAAACCGAGAGGAATCAGTTGTTTGCTAGACATACGTTTGTTAGATGAAACGATTTGTTTTTGAATAATAAATCGTAATAAAATGTAGACACCTAAAGTGAATAAAAATAAAGAAATGTATGGTTTAATTACATCACCAGGTAAATTGCTTAAAAAACAAGCACCGACAAAAGCGCCAATTGCTCCTGGTAATGTAAGCCTTGAAACAGTATATTTATCGACATTTCCAAAGCGTAAATGGGAAAATCCAGATGCGGCTGTTGTGACCACTTCAGCTAAATGAACGGAAGCAGAAGCAACGGCTGGTGCGATTCCAAACATTAATAATAAAGAGGTAGATGTGACCCCATACGCCATTCCAAGTGCTCCGTCAATCAATTGAGCAAAAAAACCAATAATAGCAAAGACAATTAATTTCTGCATATATAATCCCCCTAATAATAAATGAAAAAGGCGCTTTTCTCGTGTGAGAAAAGCGCCTTTGGTTTTTCCAATCAGCATAATATAAATTTTTTTATTATTATAATGCATATTAAACTCATAAATCAACTAGGTTTTGAAAAGTTTTTTGAATTGATTGAAATAACGGAATGGTTATATAATAAAAAGATGTAGATTAGAGGAGGGAAAAGCGTGTTAGCATTTGATCATCTCGTTCATGCTGTTCGATGTACACCAAAAGAAGCGGAAAAACAAATGAAGGAACTCGGATTCCATACGATGCAAGGCGGAGAACATACAGATTGGGGAACGTGGAATAGTTTATGTTATTTCGATTTATCTTATATTGAGTTTTTAGCAATGCAAGATGAAGAGAAAGCGAAAGTAGCAAATAATCCACTTGTTCAGGAAACGGTTGCGAAATTACAAGAGGCGGAAGGGCTGCTGCAAATTTCCATTCGGACAGATTGTATGGAAGAACTTGCGAATCGTTTGGAGAAAAAAGGGATAAACGTAATGGGGCCAATGGAAGGAAAAAGAATGAGAAACGATGGCCGTCTATTAGAATGGAAAATGTTATTTGTGGAACAAGAAGAAAATGGTCCAAAACTCCCTTTCTTTATACAGTGGGGAGATCATGATGAAAGTAGAAGAGCTGACTTACAGAAGGCGGGAATCATCGCTCCCCATCATAATGAAGTAAAAGAAATGAAAACCATTTTTTACGCAGTGAAAAATGCTCGTGAAACAGTGAAACGATGGAAAGAGCTCCTGGAAGTGCAAGCAAGCTCTTCGGATATTCATCAAGAATGGAATGCGATTTGCCAAAGTGTATCATTTGGAAATGTCAGAATTCAATTTTGTGAGCCTATTGGTGAAGGATTCGTTCAAAAGCAGTTAGAAAAAAATGGGGAATATCCTTTTGCAGTGGAATTACAAGGAACGCATCATCATAAGAGTAAAAAACAAGTGTTAGGTAGTGTATACATCTATTAATCGGGGGAGTCGATGTGCAAGAAGTTTTAACTGAATTAGAAAAACGATTAAATTGGCCTCATATCGTAAAGTGTACCGTTATTTCAAAAGGATTTTCGCTAGATCAAAAGTATAAAATTGAACTAGAAAACCGTGAGCGTTATTTTATAAAGGTATGTGATCGTGTAGCTCGTAAACGTAAACAGGAAGAATACGGATATATGAGTCGTTTGGAATTATTAGAGGTGCCAATGCCAAAACTACTTCATTTTGTAAATCTTGATTCATGCAATCGATGTGTACAAGTGTTTGAATGGATGGAAGGAGAAGATGGAAAAGATATACTTGCCAAATTGACTGAGAAAGAGCAATACATAGCTGGAAAAAGAGCGGGAGAAGTATTAAAGGCAATTCATACTGTGAAGGAAAAGAATGTAGAAGAATCTTGGGAAACGTTACGGTGGAATAAATATAAGAAATACTTGCAAGCATTAGAAGAATATGAGACTGATTTTATTGATATAAAACGAGTGTTAACTTTTGTAGAAACTCATAAACATTTATTACAAGACCGTCCGGTTGTATTTTTACATGACGATTTTCACCCAGCGAATCTTATGTTTTATCATAATGAGTTTCGTGCTGTGATTGACTTTGCAAGATTTGATTTTGGAGATCCAATTCATGATTTTTATAAATTACCTTTGTTTACAGTCGATACGAGTGTACCATTTGCAGTTGGACAAATTCACGGATATTGCGAGGGTGAACCACCGCTTCATTTTTGGAAGTTATATGCCTTGTACGCAGCAATGATTTTCCCCGCAGATATTGTGTGGACACATCGAATCACACCTAACTTAGTAGAGAAAATGAAAATAAGGTTAAGAAGAATTGTAGAAGAGCATAATGGTTTTACATCTTATATTCCAAATTGGTATAAACCTTTAATAAAGCTATAATAAATATAGAATAACGGGAGGCGTACGTATGGATAAAATAGCTGTTATTTCAGATATTCACGGGAATATGCCAGCGTTAGAGGCGGTACTTGCAGATATTCGCTTAAGAGGAATAGAACGCATTTTTTGTTTAGGTGATTTAGTAGGGAAAGGCCCGCAATCTAGTGATGCAATTGAAAAGATTCGTACAGAATGTGAGTATGTTGTAATGGGGAACTGGGATGATTTCATCACAAAGCCGACTGAATTTGAAACGTTAAAGTGGCATCAAAATCAGCTTTCAGAAGAACAGATGGATTATTTAAGAGGACTGCCGTTTTCAATTGAATTTATAATGAGTGGAAAATTGATTCGGATGTTTCATGCTTCGCCTAGAAGTGTATATGAAAGAATTCAGCCGCATGCTTCAAGAGAAGAGCGGATGAGCATGTTTGAAAATAGTAATGTTACAAAAAACATCGAAGGTGACAGAAAGCCAGATGTTGTTTGCTATGGAGATGTCCACCAAGCATTTGTCCAAAACTTTAAAGGAAAAACATTATGTAATGCTGGGAGTGTAGGAAATCCTCTTGAGATTACACAAGCTTCTTATTTAATCTTTGAAGGTATATATGATCAAAAAGAGCCAGCGAGTTTTTCGATTCAACTTGTCCGCGTCCCATATAACATTGAACTTGCGATACAGATAGCAAAAGAATTTGATATGCCAGAAATTGATGCTTATATACAAGAATTGACGACAGCTCAGTATCGCGGATTAAAAAAATAGATTCATATATGTAAAAGAGAGGTATATTCTGAAATAATAATATACAATTTTTAATATGTGAATTATAATGAATACATATTTTAAAAAACTCCTAGGATAAAGAGGAGGAGGTAGTATGAATAAAAAGTTTAGAATATTGATGAAAATTACACCGCCCTTTAGTATCGTTTTCCTGTTCATCGGTTTAACAATCGGGATATTGGGCGTATTCGATCAGAATGTAAAAACGATAACCGCATCATTATTCATTATGATTCAATCTGTTCTTGCTCTCCTATATGTGAAATCTTTTAAACAAATATGGGGAAACAAGCTATAAATAGAAAAAAGCGCAAGGAATTCCTTACGCTTTTTTCTATTTTAGACAAGTTTTCATTGCACGATGTAAACGAGAGATTCCCTCATCTATTTGATTGATGTTTACTTTTCCATATGACAATCGAATATAGCCATTCTTTGCACCGAAAATACTACCGGGCATAAAGGCAATACCTTGTTTTAAACTTTGCATAATAAGTTGTTTTTCATTAATCGGTTTCTTTACTTTTCCCCATATATAAATTCCACCATTTGGATTGGAAAAAGAAAGGTAGTCTTGAAGATAATAGTTTAAGGAATGAACAAGAAGATCTCTTTTTTGTGCTAGTTGTCTTCGCAGTTGTTCCATATGCGTATGGAACGGAACGGTCTCAAAAAACTGTTGCATGAGCCACTGCGGGAGTATACTCATTCCTAACTCCATTTGGTGGCGCGCGTCCGACAATCTTTCCACTACAGAATGCGGAGCGACGAGCCAGCCGATCCGAAGGCCTGGTGCAATCATTTTGGATAAGGAATGAACATAAATAACTGTTCCATTTTCATCAATGGACTTTAATGTCGGACAAGGCTTTTTCTTTTCCAGTGTTAGCAAACTGGATGGATCATCTTCTACAATTGGAATACGTAAATCTGCGCATAGTGATAACAGTTTCTTTCTCCGGTTTGGGTGCAGCATCGTACTTGTTGGATTTTGAAAATTCGGGTTTAAAAAAATCATTTTAATACGGTGTTTACGATATAATTCTTGAACATCTTCTGGATGAATTCCATACTCATCAACAGGTAATGGGAAAATTCGAATACCAGCAGACTGGAAGAGCGGTAATGAATAACAATGCGATGGGCTTTCAAATGCAACTGCATCGCCCGGGTTTAATAAACATTGTACAATTAGGTGAAGTGCTTGCTGCGCACCAGATGTAATCATAATGGATTGTTCTGTCGCATCAATGTGTAGATACTCTTTCATATATTTTACTGCTGCCTGTCTTAACGGAAGATAGCCTTGTGGATGATCATAGCTAAGAGACTGAGTGAAAGGTTGCGTTTGTAAAATCATTTGCAGTTGTTCATGAGGAAATAGATCACAACCAAGTTCTCCATTGGCAAAATCAATGATATTTTCATTTTGTTGTACTTGTTCCCGAATATGGCGAAGAAGTGGTAAATTTGGTAAGAACGTACCGCCTTCTACGAATCCTCTCCAGTTTGGTGTTAATGTAGGAGAAACGCCCCACATATGCGTACTCACACGTGTGCCTCTCCCTGCTTTACTCTCTACAATTCCCATCGCCCGAAGTTCATTATAAGCAGTTGTAACAGTACTGCGGTTAATATTGAGATGCATGGCAAGCTTTCGTTCTGAAGGTAGAAAGCTACCAGGAGGAAGCTCTCCGTACATAATACGTCTTTCAATGAAATCAACAACTTGTTGATAAATTGGAACTTTGCTATTCGTATCTAATTTCCACTCCATTTATATCGTCCCCTTAGTTCTCATTATCGTCATTATAACAAATTGGTTGGGTAAAAAAACAGCCAATTGGATGGTGTAGTGTCCACTCAATTTTACTATGCTAATAGTGGAAGGGGAGAGTAAGATGAAGCGATGGCAAATGGAATGGCTCCTCATATCAGTTGCTTTAGTATGGGGAGCGAACTATACAATTGGAAAATATGGAGTGGCATATATGTCATCCATTCAATTTAATAGTTTACGATTTTTAGTAGCTTCTCCAGTATTATTAGTTATTACATTTATGTTGGAGCGCTCGTTACGAATTGAAAGAAAAGACTGGCTTAGATTAGTAGTCGTTGGAATTGTTGGAACAACGTTATATCAAACGTTATTTATGTTATCTGTCAAATATACTTCAGCAACAAATGCGTCGTTATTAATCGCAATGTCGCCAATTTTTACAGGGATTTTAGCAGTACTACATAAACAAGAACGCTTTTCAATGAAAATTCAAATTGGTTCGGTACTATCGTTTAGCGGGGCAGCGCTCGTATTATTAACTGGACATACGAGCCAATCTACATATGAGTATGCTTGGCTCGGAAATGGAATCGGACTAGTCGCTGCCATTGCATGGGGGTGGTATCCAATCCTTGCACAACCGCTTATTACGAAATATTCAGCAATGCGAGTAACTTCTTGGTCTACATTAATTGGAATAGTACCGCTCGTTATATATTGTTTATTCCACGCAAGTACATTAACGTGGCCGGCGGATACATTAAGCTGGGGATCATTAATATATTCAATTGTATTTGCGACCATTTTCGGTCTTGCGATGTGGTACGTTGGCATTAGTAAAATGGGTTCTACAAAAGTAATGGTTTATATGTATCTTGTTCCATTATTTGCAGTTATTTTTGCAGCGATGACCATCGGAGAGAGAATAACGATAACGCAGCTAATAGGCGGCCTTATTATATTTATCGGTTTATATGTTGTGAAAAAAGGAACAGTCAAAAAAACTTCTTTCCATTTGAACAAGGTGAGTGAATGATAAAAACGACATCTTGCGTAGAAGGAGGTCGTTTTTTATTATGTTGTTCTATAATCCCTATTTTTAAGTTTCTTTCTAACATCCATAAAGGCAAGAATCATTATTATTGTGCAAATTAATTTTAACTAACGAACTTCTTGATGAAATAATAGTCCAGATATAACATCGTAAGCATATAAAAAAACAATGATTGGAAAGAGCCATCGCATAAAGTTCAAATCTTTTAAACGGTACTTACATTTGCTAATCTTTTTCCACATAAATGGGCTTCACTCCTGATTCATTGAAGTTTTGTAATTTTTCTTAATAATATCTTTCGCATTGTTAATAAGGAACGCAAGGAAAAGAACAGCTAGAATACCACTAATCCATGCATATTTGCTGCCAGTTGTATACTTATTATAGAAGGTTAAGATATTCCATATAAAAAGAATGATTGAACAGATGGTAGCGGTAACGATTGAACCAAAACTTCTCATGATTGACACCTCACTTTTAAAGTTTATTATATAATTATACATTAAAATAAATAGATTTAAAATAAAATGTAAAGGAATTATTCTAGCAGGTGAATACAGTTAGAAAAAATGTTGCGATTCATCTTCAATTGATTAAAAGTCTTACTCCCACCTCATTTTTTGGCTTTCGCTGGATTTTGAGGTGGGAGTCTTACTGCTCGTTATAATAGAGGTATTTGTGACGGTTCTGTTCGTACAGGGAAAGTAAAAAATATAATTTAGATATTCACAATTTCTCTATACTTTTCATAAATTGAAGCCGCCACTACTGTATCTAAAAAGGCAACCCCCAACTGATTTGAATAAAGCAATCTCATTCGGATTTGTTCGTCCTTGTTTCTTTCCTATAATAATATCTCCAAGTTCACTATATATGTTTGAAAAATCCCATTCATTTTGTTTGCTTGCAATCAAGAAATCTCCAGCTTCATGTTGTACACCTTCTATTGTATCTACAATAATTTTATCGCTGCGCTGTAATGTAGTGACATCAAGTTCTTGCATATGAGGTTGATACATTGAGACGTATTGATATTAATGGGATTACAAGACGTTCACTTTAAACGGTCACTTTTAGCGTCACTAGCCTACGATGACTTTAGCGATTTCCTCAGCTACAGACTTTTGCATGTCAGGTATAACGTGACTATACGTATTAAGTGTCGTCTGTATATCCGTATGTCCTAATCTATCTGCAATCAATTTTACATTCACATTCTGTTGTATCAAAATTGTCGCATGAGTATGTCGTAAATCATGGAATCGGATTGAAGGAAGACCAAGCTTATCTGATAAATGGTGGAATGTAATACGTAAATTACGTGGAAGGGCTGGTTTACCTTCTTGTGTACATACCACTAAATCGAAATCTTGGTATTTATCTCCTGAAAGCAATCGCTCAAGATCAATTCTTTACTTACGCTCCTTCAACTCATCAATCAAATCAGGCGGAATATGGATAGACCGTATACTAGATGCGTTTTTAGCACCTATTTTAATTTTAGCGGTTCGAGTTACGGTTTGGCGTACGTAAATAATGTCGTTTTCGAAATCGATATCTTGCCAACGATCTACTACCTGTTGTGCATGAGGAAGTGCTTCGGAAATGGCAGAAGCGTAAGAAATAGAGCCGTCACGACCCACAACTTGTATAGTAGGAGGTTGTTTTAACTACTCTACAACGTCTTCTTTTGTATGGCTTTCTAAAATCGTAATAGGACGCCTTGTATCTTGATCTATAATAAGCGTTCTATAGCGATTGCGTTTTTTAAAAGCAAAATCATCAATTCCAGTGTTAAATAAGTTTTGGTACGGTAGGAGGTTCCATTTTATAGAGTAAGCGAAGAAGTGTATCATGACTTGTATGAAATCCTAGTGATTCCGTCACTTTAGATGCAGTTGTACAGTTTGTGGATAGAATAATTTCTGTAAAATTTCTTGTAAACGATTCGTTTTTCGTTGATACAATTGAAGCCACGCGAATCGATCGGTAAATATCCGTGTCGAGCATACTGGGCTATCACAAAAGAATTTCTTTACTTGTAATTGTAGGTGAATAGATGTTTGTTGAATAGCTAAGTCTTGAACAAAACGTGTATAACGAAGTATATACTCGTTATGAAATCATACCACAAGAAGGGCAGGGGCATGACTTACAGATGGATTTTAGGATATAAACATGAGTGTGGGCTGCTTGAAACGAAGACATAAGTTCAATACCTTCAAATGAAGGAATAACAATATACATAAAATGGAATACTCCTTTTTATCTTATTATACCATTTTTTGTATTCCTTCACCAAAAGTGCGTAAGAACCAATTCTACTTGACGGTTACAGCTCCTATTTATGGGAGTCTGCTTTAGATTTTATCTAAGGTTCTTTTATTGATAATGATAGATTTGTGGTAATTTATTATTGATAAAAGAACCTTAGTGTATTTGCTCTTGTTTTTCTAATAATCCTTGTATGTATATGGTATAATTTACATACTAATCACTATGTAAAGAAGGGAAGGGATGGTATTAATAAAAGTAATACCTAAACGTCCAGAATTGACGGAAGATTTCGAAAAATACCTTTGCCAGCAACAACAATTGGCAAGGGAGGTCAATGCATGGGTTTAAATATGTATTTAGACGAAGTACAAAGCCAAACTCAAAGTATGAACGCTGTATGTACCGCTACCATTCAAGGTATGGAACAAGTTATTCAATCGATTGATGCTTTTACAAGTGATACCGTTCTACAAGGGCAAACTTATGATAGTGCAAAAGCATTTTTCGCAGAAACTTTTCGCCCTTTAGCACAAGGAATTATTTACTTATGTGAAGAATTAATCCTTCAGAATGACGTCTTTCCAAGTCAATTTGAATCCAAGGTAGCTCAGGCTGATGTCATTGAACAAGAGCTACTAGAACAAATTAAAGAAATTGACCGAATGAAAGCAAGTATGGAAGCCGTCACTCAAACTATGCCAATATCAGGTATGGATGCTATGGCGAATCTTTTCACTATCATGAGGAAAAAACTTCAAGAAAAGTTAGATCATCTGTATGAGTTTAACCAAACATCTAGTAATAACTATAGTACAGCACTTCAGCTAGCTGCTAGTATTGCGACAGGTCTTGCAGAAGTCCAAAGCGGAAAAGGGTTTAATCCTACAAGTGGTACATTTAGTACACAAGAATTGAATATGGAGTGGACAACTTCTATTCAAGCGATTGGAGAAGAGAGGGCACGTCAAACTAGCAATCTTCTAAATGACAATTTATCAGATGATAATATCGAAGAAGGGGCAATGTGTGGTAAGCTTACTCCTAAATCAGATTTAGAAAAAGGGTGGGATGGTCTTTATACTGGTGCAGGACAAGCTGTTGGTGATGCTTGGGAAGGATTTAAAGCGTTAGGTGACGGTGAAACATGGTCAAATATGTGGGATGCAGTTGTTAATTATGATGAAACTTTTCCTGCAATGTGGAATGCTTTCTCAGACTCCTTTATGAACGATGTTTGGTATGGTGATATTGAAAGTGGATTCCGTTGGGGCTCTTATCTATTGACATCAATCGGTACAGGATTACTTGGAGGAAAAGGTCTCGATAAAGTTTCTAAGCTTGCTAGAGGAGCAAATATATATAAAGTAACCGAAGCTTTCCCACCACGTTTACCACCTGCTTTTGCAGGTGGTGGTCTCACTGGTGAAGGAATACTTAGTACACTTCCGCCATCAGGACATTGGGGTAATTACTTAAGTGGTTATCTTATGTTCGCTAGACCATCTTGGAGAACAACAGAAAATGAGTTCGGCGAAATGCATCCTGATTATGATGACCAAGTGGCTTTCAAAGGTGGAGATGAAGTATCTAAGAACACAAAAGGTAGTACTAGACCTGATTTTCATATAGAAGGTCATAGTGTAGAACTAAAAAATTATGATATATCTACCAAATCAAAAAGAACTAATTTAGTGAATGTAATTGTTAAACAACTAAATTACAGAGATATCCACTTACCTCAAGAAACAAGACAGACTGTTATTATTGACACAAGGGGACAAATTGTTACTAATGAAATTTTGATAGAAATAAAGGCGGGAATAAGTAAAAAAGCTAATACCTTACCTGAAATAAAATTTATTAAAAAGGACTGATAAAAATGGCAGTAGGATTTTCTGTAGATATGTTTTTTTATGAGGCAGGACACCCTGACTTTTTACACAGCTTTTTCTCAACAGTGTCATACCACTGTGAACCGGATGGATGGGGAACTAAATACCCTCTACTAATGAAGAACTTATATTTTGAAAAATTAAAGTATGAGGATGTACCTGAAGCATTAAAAAATGTAGAAGAAATTAGAGAAAAATTAAGTACAATACCTCCGTCAGAAGTAATTTGGGATATTGAAGACTTAACAAAAAGACCTCCTTATGGAGATAAAATCCCTGCTAAAATAACTAGTTTAGCAAACTATCACACTATTCAAGGAACGTCTTTTTTAGATTTACTAAAAAATGCATTAAAGGAATCAGAGGAATGCAAAATGGATGTAATGATTGAAAAGGTTGGGTGATAAATTTAGTAACAAAATTTGTCAGAGTAGAATGTTATCATAATAAAAATCACTTCAAACGAGGTGATTTTTATTTTTTTTCAAAAGTGTCATTCTCAATTTGCTCAAGCTTTTAAATAGTGTATATAATAGGAATAACGCTAGGGAGGCATAAATAAATGAATGAAGAAATTTCATTAAATTATTTTAACGAATTAATAGATAGAAATAAAAGTATGTTCTTATGTGGAAATGGCTTTAGCATGAATTTCGACAGTGATTTTGAAAATATATACGATCGTTTATATGATGGGCACAAAGAGTTACTAGTGAATTCTGAATATAAGGTGAATGCAGGGGATAGAGCTTTTAGTAAAAAGTTTAAGGACAATTATAAAAACGTATTAAGATACCTAAAGTATATAAGTAAAGAATAATTTTATAAAATATTTGATGATGCTTATACTTTTGCAAAGTCTATTAAGGATAATGATAGATTAATCAGTGATCTAGATGAAAATGGATTAATTACAAAATTAATTTTTTCAGTAAGTCAGAAAACCATCTTAGAACAAATATGTGAAGTTGGTAAAGATAAAGGTTTATCGTATGTTAATATTGAGAACTGGACTATTTTAATCTATTTTTATTTTGCAATCCAAAGAATTAATTACTCATATTATAAACTCCCAGAAGATAATTCCTTTATTGAAGTTATTAAAGCAGGGAATAAATATTCTGCATCTATAACATCAGGGGATTATAGAGAAGAAGATGTATTATTTAATGGATTTTCTACTTATTTACGAATGCTGTTTTCTATTGTTATATTTGCCAAAGGGAAAGCTGTAGATATAAGTATGTTAAATAAGATAAATCAAATAGATTTAAAAAAACTAAAAGGGTTTTTAAGGAATTTCAATATTTTAACATCATTGAACTATGATCACTTAATGGAGAAAATAACTGAAAGAGAAGTAGAGCATTTTCACGGAGAATTTGTTAAAAATAAAAAAGAATATGTATACTATCAAAGCTTTGGATTACATTATACAAATGGATATGTTAGTTTTTCTGATGTGTTAATTGGTGATTATTTTTTATTTAAATCTGTTTTCCCAGTAATATGGAACTTAGCGAGCAAGAAAACTCATACAGGCAAAAATATTGAATTGTTTGGTCAGAAAAGTGACAGAATTATTCGTGAAAATAATATTAATACGATTGTTATATTCGGTATGAATATAGAGAATGATCAACATGTGCTCAGAAATATAATGTCATCCTTTTATTTTGCTGAAATTCAAAATCCGAAAATTGTATATTGCTATTTTAATGAACAGGAAAGAGACGACTTTGAAAAACAATATGATGGTGTAATTACTTTCAGTGAAGAACTTAGCAATTACGCAAGAAAAATAGATATTAGATATATTCAAACACAAGAGATTTTAAAAGAATATTTTTATGAAAAGTGAGATAGTTAAAAAGGAATAAATTAATTAATACCTTAATCGTTAATATGTCCTTTATATCAAAGGAAGCATAAAAGGGTAGGGACTCCCTGCCCTTTTACAATGGAAATAATCACGCCAAATAGCAATTTATAGTTTTAATAACAGCTACTTCTTTGGTCACGTACGTGGTCATATTTTCTATTAATATATGTTGCAGAAGTTTAAGAAAAAATAACGAGACCATATACTGAAAAAGTGGAGGAGAAATTATGTTTGCGAGTTAGATAAGGAGGAAGAAAGTTAACGTGGTTATCGAGAGTATTGTCGGTAAATACTAAAGGGGGGGAGGGAACGGAAATGATAGTACAGAAGTGACTTTTGGTGACTGTGAAAAAAGAGCGTAGTCACATACGCTCTTATACATTGGTTTATTCATTATAAACGTTGAAATATCGTACTTGTGACGGATAATTATACAAATTATATTAATGTGACGAGTCACTTTATCATACTTGTGACAGATGTTTATTCAAATTAAGGCTCAGTATAACTCAATTTAGATATTCACAATTTCTCTATACTTTTCATAAATTGAAGCCGCCACTACTGTATCTAAAAAGGCAACCCCAACTGATTTGAATAAAGTAATCTCATTCGGATTTGTTCGTCCTTGTTTCTTTCCTATAATAATATCTCCAAGTTCACTATATATGTTTGAAAAATCCCATTCATTTTGTTTGCTTGCAATCAAGAAATCTCCAGCTTCATGTTGTACACCTTCTATTGTATCTACAATAATTTTATCGCTGCGCTGTAATGTAGTGACATCAAGTTCTTGCATATGAGGCTGATAAGAACCAATTCCATTTATATGAGTACCAGGTTTGAGATAGTTTCCATTCAATACAGGGGTAGTTGAAGTAGTACTACAAATCACAATATCAGCTATTGCAACCGCATCATTAGCTGATTCCATAATTTCAATTGATCCGCTCCAATTCGGATATAAGGAGAGTAAGATATTTTTAAATTCAAATGCTTTTTGCATTGTCCGATTGACGAGGAGAATGCGAGTTACCGGGCGAACTTCCATAACGGCTTGTATTTGTCCAAGCGCTTGAGCGCCGCATCCAATGACAACGCAGACATTCGTATCTTGACGAGCGAAATGTTTTGTCGCGATACCGCTCATTGCTCCTGTGCGAAGTGTTGTTAAATAGGAAGCTTCAATTGTTGCGACATGATCACCAGTATTTGTTTCTGTTAAAACGATTAAGCTTTGTAATGCTTTTTTCCCTTTTTGCGTATTTTGAGGAAAGACACTAACGATTTTCGTAGAAGTAAATTCGATGGGAGCTACATAAGAAGGCATATAAAGGGAGTTTGCTCCTTCTTGAGAGTGCTGGATATTTAGCCGTACCGGTGTTACAATTTCATCGTTCATGTAATATTGGAAAGCCCTTTCTACATCTTGTAAGCAATCTTTCATTTTATAAATGTCTTTTACCATTTCTTCTGTAATATGAATCATTTCAATTATCCTCCTTTTTAATAGAAAAGGGGGAGATAGAAATCCCCCAATTTACTAGGCTTGTATATCTTGATTTTGTCTGTTTTCTGCAATTTGCTTCGTTGAAACGGTAGCGATTGCAATTAAAGAAATACAGCAAGTAAATACAATGTATAACGCTACTGGAACCCAAGAATTGTTATACATATTCATTAAATAAGCAGCAATCATCGGTGCCGTTCCGCCAGCAAGTGCCGCGCCTAGTTGATAACCTAATGTAACACCAGTATAGCGAACGTGAGTAGAAAAAATTTCAGAGAATAATGTACCTAATACAGCTGTGACAGGTGCCCATAAAATGCCTAAACCAATAACAGTTGCGATCATGATAGAAAAAGAGGTTCCTTGATTTAATAGGAAGAAATAGGGGAAGGCATATAAAAGAATGGCAACTGTACCCCATATGTACATTTTCTTTCTCCCAATTGCATCTGAAAGTTTTCCCATTAGCGGAATCATAATCGTCGTAATGAGCATAGCAATCGTAACAGCATTTAAAACAGTTGTGTTCGGTAATTTGAGTTGCAGTGTACCGTAGGAAACAATGAATGTTGAGAAAATATAGAAAGGACCTGTTTCCGCTACCTTTGCGCCTGTAGCGATTAGGACAGATTTCCAATGATAGCGCAGCGTATCGACAATTGGTAGTTTGGCAATATTTCCGCTTTCCTTCGCTTTTTTGAAATCAGGTGTTTCATCTAATCCATTTCGAATCCATAATCCTATGAATACGAGTATGGCACTCAGAATAAATGGAACTCTCCATCCCCACGTCACAAAGTTATCACCAGAAATCATTGTCATAAAGGAGATTGCTGCAGTTCCAAGTAACATTCCAATTGTAACACCTGTTTGCGGAATACTGCCGAAAAATCCCTTTTTATCTTTTGGTGCATATTCGACCGCTAGTAGTAAAGCGCCACCCCATTCACCGCCAATTCCTAGTCCTTGAATAATTCGCAGTAAGATTAAAAGAATGGGAGCCAATATACCGATCGTCTCATAAGAAGGAAGTAAGCCAATACATACTGTCGCTCCTCCCATAAGCGATAAGGTTAAAACAAGCGTCTTTTTTCGACCGATTTTGTCACCGATATGACTGAAAATAATACCTCCAAGAGGGCGAATGAAAAACGGGATACCGAAAGAAAGATAGGAAAGCATAAGTGCGATAAGAGGGTCCTCGTTTACAAAAAACAACTTGTTAAATACAAGCGCGGCAGCTGTTCCGTATAAGAAGAAATCAAACCATTCGATAGAACTGCCAATTAAACTAGCTATTAATGCTCTTTTTTGAGTGGAACTTTGTTGTTGCATGAATTCACCTCTTTTTATTTTATTTTTTGATTATTGTGAATATTTTATATGAAAAAAATTTTTGTGTCAAAGTTTGAAGGAAGTGATACAGTAAGCAGCAAATACTATAAGGTGTTGCCTTTTATGAGAATATTGAGTTTCTACGAATGAGGAGGAAAAAAATGAAGGTTAGGAATATACAAAGTGAAGATTATATAGCTATCCATTCTGTCCTTAACGAATGGTGGGGTGGACGGAATATGACGGATATGTTACCAAAACTATTCTTCACTCATTTTCAAGAAACGAGTTTTGTTATCGAAGAGGATGGAGAGATAGTAGGATTTTTATGTGGATTCTTATCGCAGACATACAAAAATGAAGCATATGTTCATTTTATTGGCGTAAATCCAAAGTATAGAAGAAAGGGGATTGCTTCTACACTTTATTCTTATTTTTTTGATGCCGTACGCGTGAATCATCGTCATATCGTAAAGGCTGTAACATCTTCTGTAAATAAAGGGTCTATTCAATTCCATCAAGAAATTGGATTTGAAATGGAAGTAGGTGATGAAGTCGTGGATGGAGTATCTGTACATACAAATTATGATGGCAATGGAGAGAACAGAGTTTCATTTGTAAAGAGAGTATAAATAGCGAAAAACAACTTCGTTATCCTCCAGTAACTTTTTAACTAGGAAAATTGTTATATAAATTGCATGCTAGTTTGTCAATCTAACATAATAAAAAGGGGGGTATATCATCATGGATCTTACATTTCAAGTCAATCAATCATGTTTTAATTATAGAGTTGGTGCAATATGTAAACATAATAATAAAATTTTAATACTTCAAAATGAGGGAGAAGATTTCTGGTATGTGCCAGGCGGTCGTGTACAATTGCTAGAGACGAGTGAAACAGCAATAAAAAGAGAGTTAAAAGAAGAGTTAGGAGTCGATATTGCAGTGAAACGACCTTTATGGGTTATAGAAAATTTCTTTACGTATGATTCAAGGCAGTTCCATGAAATAAGTCTGTATTATGAAGTCAATTTACTTACGTTACCGGTAAAAGGAGCAGATTCTTTTCTTCTTGAAGAAGAAGGGCGAAAATATAAATTTCAATGGGTACCTTTAGAACAAATACGTGAATATAACGTAAAACCAGAGTTTTTAAAAGATAAAATGACGCAGTTGCCACTTCATATAGAACATATTGTTAAGAATCAATAGGACAGTTATATGAAAAAAAGATATTCCTAAATATGGAACTGTATTATGATAGAGAAGAAAAAACAAAAAATGGAGGGCAGCTATGATTACACTACAACAAAAATTAGAGCAATATACGCGTATATATGAACAGTTGAAGAGAGAACTAAAGTGGAAAACGAGTGGTTCTCAAACAGGGATGATGATTGCTGCTATGTATACAAGTAGCGATAAGCCTTTTAATTTAGAACGTTTTTTACAAATTAGTAATTATATTAAATCTCAAGTAGGTATGTTTTCCTATTTGAAATCTTATCATCGCTTTGTAGTTGCGGCAACGTTAGATATTCACTTTATGCATTATAAAACAGCATTTCAACAGTTTTTAGACTTATATGAACGGTTTATCGCTAGTGGTTTTAGTCGCAGTATCTTTACTTATTTAGCCGCAGCTACGCTTTTGCCAGACGATCGTGAGCAGTATGAAGCACGTATTCAGCGTTCTATGAAGATATATAAACGTATGAAAGAGGACCACTTCTTCCTTACAAGTACAAGTGATTACCCGCTCGCTGTTTTGTTGTCGGGACAACAAGAAAAACTTGGGCAGCTTATGGACCGGGTGGAGCGCCTCTATCAGAAGCTAGCGGCATCTGGTTTGCGCAAAGGAAATGAACTTCAATTTTTAAGTCATATTCTTTCGCTACAGAAGGATGTTCGTGAAGATATTTTAGCGGAGCGATGTACAAACATATGGAATTTATTTAAGCAAGAAAAAGTAAAAGTGAAACAAATGCATTATCCAGCTATCGGGCTACTAGCATTGCTTGAAGATGGAGAAAAAGAAGTTTCTTCTGTTCGAGCATTTATTGAGAAATTGCAGGGGGATAAGCTATTCCGTTGGCAGACGGATACAAATATTTTGATTGCAATTCAACTGTTCGTGAGTCAAAAAGGTATGGAACATCAAGCGGCTAACACAGGTTTACAAACAATGATTGAAATTCTTATACAGGCGCAGCAAGCAGCTGCCATCGCAGCAATTTCGGCTTCTACTGCAGCGGCTTCCGCAAGCAGTAGTTCATAACATACATATAAGACTTTTTAAAATGAACAGTAGTTTGTCTACTAATAAGGGAGTTTATTCTGAATGTAAAGGCTATTTCTATAAGGAATAGTCTTTTTTATATTCAACTTGAGAAGACGTAAAACTTTGCTAACGAAGAAGAGATTTATCGTACAGTAGTAGAGCGTGGATTGATGCTAGCAGAGGAACTTGTGGAGGCTTTCGGATTAGAGAAAGAGCGTTATGTGAATCTTAATTGGAAAAGTGGTTGAAAGTGGTTATCGACCTGTATGGCTTCTAGTTGACAAAATTACTGAGTAGAAGTAACCTTATAAAGTTATAGGAAAATATTTCTAGAATTTTTATGGAAATGGAATATGAGAGGAGAAACATCATGATTATTATTCACGCAATATTTCAAGTAGACCCAGCAAAACAAGAAGTGTTTTTAAAGGAGATTCAGCCATTAATTCATCGTTCACGAGCGGAAAGCGGAAATGTATCATATGATTTATATAAAGATACAGAAAAAGAAAGTGTATATACAATGGTAGAAGTATGGAAAGATCAACAAGCAGTTGCAACTCATAATGCAAGTGAACACTTTACTTCTTTCGTAAGTAACGCAGACCAATTTTTAACAGCTCCGTTAACTGTTAACGTGTATGACGGACAACGAGTAAAATAAGGAAAGTATGTTTTCGAACCCCTTCGGTTAAGTTAGTGGAACTTGATTGAAGGGGCTTTGTTTGAAATGGATACTAGCATATTTTTTGCGTTATTAAGCGATAGGGAACGTAGTTGTACTACATTGTAAGCAACAACATTATATAATATTGTTTGACGATATAATACATAAAATATAAAGATAAGAAAGTTGCTTATTTGTTAAGCAACTTTCTTATCTGTTTAAGGAACGATAATAGAATGAAATGTTTAAGTATTTGTAAATGTATCACGCTATTTTTTAACAACCCAATTGGTGTGGGGGGTTAATTAGTAGGGGGAGGAAGAAAACCCTACTAATTAAAGTTTCACCTTATATAAGAACGTGCTAGGTTCTCATAGGATTAGAAAAATATCCAAACATTAAAAAGAACGATTTTGCGCAGGTTTTATAAATTGTTCTGGATTTTCAACTAATCCACATACAGCGCATTGTACACGGTATGTAGGACCTTGGTAAGACATATGAAACGCATTTAATGTTTCGTTTGTATATTCTTCTTCTATTTGTCCTGTTTGTGGGTTGAGTTTTACCGGTTTGACTTGTTGTTCAAGAATATTAAAGCGAGTACGGTTTGTTTTACAATTTGGACATAACATTGGTTCCATTTGTGCACACCTCCATCTTTAGCATGTGCGAAATGGAAATATTTATTCAAAAGGTCGCACTACATAAGAAGGGGTAAAAAATTTTCTCAATATCGATCGTGTAATAAAAGGTTTAAAAATCTGAAAATATAAAATATAATAAAAACACGAACTGGTTATGTCCAATCTCCTGTTTATGCCAATATGTTTGAGACCGAGAAATCGGTCTTATTTTTTTATGCGATCATTTTTTGAAAACAAGGTTTTTAAAAATAATTTGTCGAATGTTAGAGAAGGTAGTTATACGTTGAAAGTTATGAAGAAAGTTTACTACTAAACGGTGAACATAGCACATATGTTGAATATAATTCAGGAGAAAAAGGAGAGACAGAATGGGATTTCCAACTTTAGAGACGGAGCGTTTTATACTACGAGAATTAACGTTATTAGATGCAGAGAGTATGTTTCATTATTTCCAAAAAGAATCTGTCATGCGCTATTTTGGTATGGACGCTATTCGAAATATGGAACAGGTAAAAAGAATGATTCAGATGTTTAGCAAAAAATATAAAGAAGGAAGCCAATTGCGCTGGGGAATTGAACTGAAAGGGACAAATCGACTAATTGGTACATGTGGATTTCACTTTATTAATCCGAATCATAAGCGAGCTGAAATTGGTTACGAACTCGATGATGCCTATTGGGGAAAAGGATATGCAACTGAAGCTGTACAGGCAATTGTTACATATGCTTTTCAAACGATGAAACTTATTAGAATTGGAGCTGTTGTGTATAAAGAAAACGAGGCTTCTCATAAATTATTGAAAAAAGTTGGATTTCAACAAGAAGGATTGCTTCGGAAATATATGATTCAAAATAATGTAGAGTATGATACAATCATCTATTCCTTATTAGCAGAAGATTGGGAGAAAAGATCATGTCTTTCAATCAAATATTAAAAGTGATTGATAAGAATATAGGTAAACATTTTGTTTTAGGAATAGATGGATTAAGTCGTTCAGGGAAAACAACTTTGGTGAAGCAGCTTGAACAAAAGTTAAAACAAAAGGATGCATCATTTTATATGTTTCATATAGATGATCATATTGTAGAACGGAGCAATCGCTATCATACTAAATTTGAAGAATGGTACGAATATTACTATTTACAGTGGGATATAGAATGGTTACGATATCATTTTTTTCAGCAATTAAAGCGGAAAGAACAGTTTCGATTACCATTCTATGATGTTAAAACAGATTTCTGTAAAATGCGTGATATTAAGATTCCGATCCCATGTACTATAATCATCGAAGGGGTTTTTCTCCAGCGTAAAGAGTGGAGAGAATACTTTGATTACATCATATATGTAGATTGCCCACGCGAGAAGCGATTTGCCCGAGAACATGAATCTGTACAGAAAAATATTTCTAAGTTTAAAAATAGGTATTGGAAAGCTGAAGATCACTATTTAGAAACAGAACTTCCAAAGCAAAGAGCTCATTTTATTATGGAAGAATAGCGATAGAAGATAAGACGCACAGTTATATTTTAGGTGTGTCTTTTTTGTTTTTAAATTTTCGGAAAATAGAAGGGGAATTTTAATATTTCTAGAATTTAATATTAAACGAAATAAGAGGGGGAAATGGAAAGTTATATATGATAAATGGAGATTGAGTTTAGTTATGAAGAAGTACGGGATATAATAGCTAAGGATCTAAGAGTTTGAAGTAGAATCCTATTTAAATCTAAAAGAAGTAAACGCGCTGTTAAGGACTTAATAAAAGTAGTTCATACACACCAATAGGTTTAAAAGTTTAAACATGTTGAATGAAATAACTTTAATAATTAGATTTAACATGTAAGTATAGTTATGATCCCATCAACAGGAATCTTATTACCATTTCTCTCATACTGATGGTATCTAATTCAAATATATTAATAAAAAGGAAGCGGATGATGGAAAATTACGAATGCAAAAACAGAGAAAATATATTAGAACAATTTAGGTTGACGACTCCAATTTTTCAAGCGTTAGGCGATGTGAATCGGCAACAAATTATTATGATTTTACTTAAAAATGACAGCTTAAATGTGAATCAAATAACTGAACAAATGAGCATCTCAAGACCTGCTGTGTCGCACCATTTGAAAATTTTAAAACAGGCAGAACTGGTTATGCCAAATAAAAATGGGAAAGAAATTTATTATTCTTTGACGACAGGTAATTTTTTGAAACATATAAAAGAATTAGTATCTGCAATTGAAGCAGGATATTAATTTTTTTAACAAACGCGTTTATAAGTTCGAACCTATAAACATATTTTTATTAATGTAATGAATGGGAGGCACAAGGATGAAAAAGCACAATAATCCAAACAAAATATACTTTTTAATGCTATTAGTTCCTTTGTTTTGGGGTGGTTCATTTTCAACGGCAGAGCATGTAGTAACAGAAATTCCGCCCCTTATCGCAGCTACTCTTCGATTTGGTATAGCTGGAGTTATACTTATGATTTATTTAGCGATAAAATCTGAATGGGAGATTGGTTCTTTAAAGAAAAGATGGAAAGGGTTATTACTCGTTTCGTTGACTGGAATATTCGGATATAATGCACTTTTCTTCTTAGGAGTACATTATACATCAGCTATTAATGGAGCCTTAATTATTGCAATAATGCCGATATTTGTCACGCTAGGAGCTATCATTTTTTTTAATGAGAAATGGAACAGCAAGGTTGGAATCAGTTTAGTTTTATCTCTAGTTGGTGTTATGATTGTTATTACAAAAGGATCATTAGCTATGTTCCTTTCATTAGCATTTAATGTAGGTGATTTATTATTTATAGCAGCTTTAACGTGCGGGGTAATATATGGATTAGTTGGTAAATCTGTAATGAAAGACGTATCGCCGTTATTCGCTACAACGATTATGACTGTAATAGGGTCTGCTTTCCTAATGATTACATCGTTATTTGAAGGTGGTTGGGATCGTGTACCAGATATGTCAGCTCAAAGTTGGTTAGAAATGGTTTATATGGTCGTATGTGGTACTCTTGTTGGGTATATTATATTCAATAAAGGTGTGGAACAAATAGGGGCAAGTAAAGCGAGTATTTATTTAAACCTTACTCCGATTGTAACAACCTTAATTTCTGTCTTATTATATGGTTCTAGTATGACATGGAAACAAGTAATCGGTATGATATTAGTATTAATCGGTGTATATATCGCAACAGTAAAAACGACTAATCTAAATAAGAAAGTTGTCCTCAATGATTAAAGGTATAGAGTATGTAAAATCTCAAAGTACTAATAATAAAAAGGACTGAATTATGTATTTAACTTTAGGGGAAAATACTGAGATTTGTGAGGCCTTCTACTGTGGAGTTCAAAAAGTAGGTACACAAGCTTTGTTGATAGTTACCACCCAAAATTTGGTGCAAAGGACTGAATTACTCTCGCTAAAGAAATTTGGCCTACATCTAACTTATCAAATTATCAACGAAATAGAGAGTGAAAATGTCACTTTTTAAGTGGCTTTTTTATTTCTATGTAGGGTGTTTTTGTCCAAATCCCCGAAATGGGGGGAATTAGCTCAATTTATATACTATGTCAAAAATACAACTTATACTTATTTGAAATGTGTCAATTAAAATCCTTTATTTATAAGGATTTTGTTACGAATGTTCTTGCTATTCTCCTTTTTTGAGGGGGATGGGTAAAGATACTCATATTCAGTTACGTTAAGTTCCCAGGAGCTAGCCCCCAAACCCTCAACTAGCTCTCTCACCCAAAAACAAGAGTACCGTGTGATTTTATAAACTACTTTTTGGTTTTTTTTCTTGTTTAAAAAATTTGCTTATATCATAAAAAAATATTTTATTTTAAAATTTAATATAATTAAGAAAAAATATGACTGATTATGAAATTAAAGGAGTTTGAAGATGAGAAAAAGATATAAAATTATTTTTATAATAGGAGTATTTACAATTATATTATTTATTTTGTTTTATAGATTTTTATATAGTACTCCTATACTTGCTATTCGTACCACGATTTTTTTGAACTTCCATCCCGTCCAAGCATTTACTGGCGATATTTATCCGATGAAAGATATTAGTGATGAAATTATAAAAAGTTCAGATGGAAAAGTATATTATAGTTTTCCTGGTTGGGAAGGAGAAACAGGTTATGTTTGTTCTGCTGCAGTAAAAAAAGTTAATTCTTTATATCAAGTTACATTTACTAATCCATAAAAATATATTTTCAGGATCAATAACCACAGATTGATGGCTAAGCAAATTTCGTAATGTAACTCTTTTATTTTTAGTTAAATCATTTCCAGGCACCTTCCACGACACAACTTTTGGTTTATATCCTCATCTAAATCAAGAATTCCTGTTAGAAATTTACTAATTAAACACGCACTAAAAATAGAATCTTTATTTATATTCTTATCGCTTCCTACCTTAAGCATGCCGTAATTTATGGACATTCTTAAAATCTTGAAGAGAATTGCAATCCTATGACAAGTAAAGTTTTAGAAACTAATAAAACAAACAAGAGGATTATGTGAGGAGCGAATGCAATCGTAAGAATGAAAGCAACCAAAATAGTACATAAAATATTTGCTGTATGACAAATGACAAAAAATCTTGTCTGTCGTTGTTTGATGCTAATAAGAACATAGTTTAAAAAAGCAAGGAAGATGAGTGTACAACCGGCACTTGCGAACCAAAGAGCTTCGATTGTATATGACTTATAATTTATTGGAGTTACAGCAATATGAATGACTCCAATGATAAAAATAGCAACAATAAATATTAAAATCGCCTTTCTCATCTAGAAATCCCCTTTCTTTTCTTGGATACAGTTATAAATGATATGTGATTAGTTCCCATATCATACGAAAAAGGAAGTATGTGTTTTTGATTCATTTAACATTAGCGTCCTTTAGGGGGGCGGCAACACTGATTAGGGAAATACGTATTGCAAACAAAAAAGAGCTACTTTTTGTTTGTAATTATTAAATTCATGTATTTAAGGAATCCTGCTTCCATCCTTTACATTTCTTAATGAATCCACTCAGCAAAAATCAAATTAAATGTTTTAATTGAAAATAATTATCAAAATCATTTATAATAAAAGAATATAAAAATGATTTGGACATTAAGGGAGTGGGATATATGTTTATTGAAACAAAAACACTTACAGTAAAAGAAGGTACTTCAGATCTTGTTGTGCAGCGTTTTTCTGGAGAAGGCATAATTGAAAAATTTGAAGGTTTTATTGATTTAAACGTTCTTGTGAAAAAGGTAAGAAGAGGAGACGAAGAAGTTGTTATTATGATTCGTTGGGAATCTGAAGAAGCATGGAAAAACTGGGAGACAAGCGAAGAACATTTAGCTGGTCATCGCGCAAATCGCGGAAAACCAAAGCCAGAACATATTTTAAATGCTGAACATGCTGTTTATTATGTGAAAGCAACGAAATCGGCTTATCAACAATCATAATGTGTATGAAAAGAGGGCGATTTAGCCCTTTTTTATGATTAAAGAATTCTTTTCTTAAATGTAGTTTTGTATTATATTAGAAAATAAGAGTGTGCCTATACGAATGCTCATTTTGCAGCATATCGATTTTTGAAAGAAAGAGGTTAAAACCCTTATGTTTCAAGGGATAGACTTTATTTTTGAAAATGCATATGAAACAAAACTAGCAGTGTGCTGCAAAACGTAAGGTTTATCATATAATAAATGTATTGATTTGAAAGAGAATTATGGTGATTTTTGTATAGGGGTTTTATCAGAACGTAGTGGGATAGAAAGTGAGTTAAGTATAATCTGCTCTCCGTTGTTAGACATAAACTAACAATAGGGGGCAGTTTTTTATGGTTAAATAACCTATAGAAACAAAATTAGTCGTCATTCATGCTGATCTGAGCGGTATAGAACCTTTTAAAATAGCGGCTCGTTTTTGGAAAAAGGAAGAAGGGAAACTGATAGAAGGAGATGGAGTAGATCTTCTTTCAGAAATTGTAGAAAAAGTCCCAAAAGAATTTGCTATGTGCATTTTTTATACGCATGTCGCAAATTAAATGTCTGAAAGTGTAAAATATTGATTAATAGAATAAATAAAAGAAATTGGCGTTAAGCGGAACTTTTTTATTAACATAATGTAATTATGTTAAATTGTTTTTAGCTTTTTATTGTATGTTTCGTCTAAATAAATCGGTTACAATAAAAGGGTGATAAATTCGAAGGTTTTGGGTAGGTAGTATAAAATGATTTCAAAAAATATTTTAAAGGGAATGGATGTTCTTATATAATAAATGTAGCTATGTAAGTAGAAAAGGAGAGAAACTGATGATTCATAAAGTTGGTCAAATTATGTTATATGTAAAGGATCAAGAGGAAGCTGTACAATTTTGGACGGAAAAGATGGGCTTCATCTAATTGCTGAAGAAGATAACGGTAAGGGATTTAGATGGATCGAAATTGCACCAACGAAGGAAGCTGAAACAAGTATTGTGTTACATAATAAAGAATTTATTGCGAAAATGCAGCCAGAATTAAACTTGAATACACCTTCTATGCTGTTTTTTACGGAAAATATTGAGCAGTTACATAAAAAACTTGTTGATAAAAAGGTGGCAGTTGGCGAAATTGTAAATATGCCTGCGGGGAAAGCTTTTAATTTTGCTGACTATGAAGGGAATTATTTTGCTATTATGGAAAAGTGTTGATCCTGTTTTACAGGGTCTTTTTTATAGGAAGACAATTCAAAACGTTCTTTGTATAATAAATGGAACAGGAATGAAAACGCTCTAAAAGATATGGATGTCAAACGTAAGATAAAGCATGCTGCAACGAAACTTCATGTAGAGTATTGCTATTGATTACTATATAGTACTTCGATTGAAAGGATTTACAGGTCTATGTTAACAATAAGGAATATATAGATTCGAATGTTTAATGAATCGTAAAATAGGGACATGTAAGGGAGAAAATGAGATGTGGGAAAAAATGATTAAAGGAAAAACAATAAGCAAGTGGACTGAGGAGTATCCGATTTTACATCAGTTAATCAAAACAAATGAAGTGTTTTGGGAAAATCCAAATTATAGTTCTTATGAACAAGCGAAGCAGGATTTTGTTTTAACGACGGAGGATATGAAAGAGGCAGAGGCACGTTTGCTTCGTTTTGCACCTTATATTGCGAAAGTGTTTCCAGAAACAAAAGAGATGAACGGAATCATCGAATCTCCTCTTGTTGAAACGGGACATATGAAGCAATATTTAGAGGATGCCTTTGCACAGGAAATGCCAGGTAGGTTTTTATTAAAATGTGATAACAATTTACCGATTTCTGGATCGATAAAAGCGCGCGGTGGTATTTATGAAGTGTTGCAGCATGCAGAGAAGTTGGCGATAGAGCACAATTTGCTTTGTGAAGGAGATCATTATGCAAAGTTAGATAGCGATATGTTTCGAGAATTCTTTTCTCAATATTCCATTGCGGTCGGATCAACAGGTAATTTAGGGCTAAGCATCGGTATTATGAGTGCGAAGTTAGGTTTTCAAGTAACGGTACATATGTCAGCTGATGCAAAGGAATGGAAAAAAGAACTGCTTCGTAGTAAAGGGGTAACGGTTGTCGAATATGAGTCTGATTATAGTAAAGCAGTGGAAGAGGGGAGAAAACAAGCAGAGCAAGATGCAAGCTGTTATTTTATTGATGATGAGAACTCGAAACATTTATTTTTAGGTTATGCGGTTGCAGCTTCCAGAGTAAAGCAGCAGCTTGAAGATAAGAATGTTAAAGTAGATAAAGAGCATCCTTTATTTGTCTATTTGCCGTGTGGTGTTGGCGGAGGACCTGGCGGAGTTGCTTTTGGCTTAAAATTACTATTTGGTGATGCCGTACATTGTTTCTTTGCAGAACCAACACATTCACCATGTATGTTACTCGGTTTAGTGACAGGGCTTCATGATGAAATTGCAGTTCAAGATTTCGAGATTGATAATGTAACGGAAGCAGATGGTCTTGCGGTTGGAAGGGCATCTGGTTTTGTTGGAAAGATGATGGAACCGCTTCTTAGCGGTTGTTATACCGTTGAAGATCAACAACTTTATGAATTATTAAAGGCAATGGTAGATACGGAGAATATACGTTTAGAACCGTCTGCATTAGCAGCAGTCTATGGTCCAGTCCAATTGTATCAACAAGAAAACTATGTAAAAAAACATAAATTAGAAGGTAAGATGAATCGTTCGACACATATGATGTGGGCAACAGGCGGTGGAATGGTACCGAAGTCCGTGTTCGATGAGTATTATCAAAATCAGTAAATCGTGCACAAAAAGGACGTCATTTTAAATGATGACGTCTTTTTGTTTATTTTTTCTTGTTTTTATCTAATGGATTTTGTTCTTCTGCAAATTCTGTTCCATATGAGAAGCGGCGATTGAGGCGGATGTTATCGCTGTTATGTCGTTCGTGAGCATGGGAAAAACGATGAACAATGACTTCAGATAAAGTAAAGATTAAAGCAGAAAGAATGCTTCCCCATGCAATTTGCATGTAATGATCCAGCAAAATGTTTCCAAAAATCCATACACTTAAATAAGTTAACAGGAAATCCGTCATAATAGCTGCAGATCGGCCAATGCGTTCTAAGATTATTTTATCTACAAATACGTATGACACAATCGTTACAAATAAACTAAAGGAAATAATTTGAACGAGTGTGGCCGGAAAAAACAAAGCAAGTCCGATGGCAAAAGCAATGATACAAGATATAAATTTTATGAGCACTAAAGCAATATCACTCAACGTGTACACCTCCCGTTTCTACATAGTTTTTCTCTAAAGTAAGAACTTCATACATATCATAGCTATATTGAGGTGGAAAAATTTTTTCATGTTAGTAATTTGACTAAATATTGAAAAATGTTATAAGAAAAATGTTATAGTAAAATGAGGAGTTATGACATTTTTAGGTAAGGAGGGAATCCGAATGTGGATTACTTCAGAAGTAGAAATTCCAGAGGAGTTATTTGATCACCTTGAACAAGGGAAGCTCGTATTATTTGTCGGAGCGGGAGTTTCTATGAAAGGAAAATCAAACTTACCAAACTTTGATGATTTAGTTGATGAAATTGCGAAAGCTTTATACGTTGAAAAACGTGAAATAACAGAACCACACGATTACTATCTTGGTAAAATTGCAAAGACGAAAGATGTTCATCAAATTGCGAAAGATCTCGTAAACGTGGAAGGATCGAAACCGAACCCATTGCATTATGCGATTCCAAGGCTTTTTCCGAAAGATACGGATGTACGAATTGTAACAACAAACTTCGATCAGCACTTTACTACTGCTATGCGAGAGAGTGACCGGGATTTTAATATTTACTATGCCCCTGCTTTGCCGACGGGAAGAGCGTTTAAAGGATTAGCATATATACACGGAAATGTGGAGCAAGAAAAAGAAAATTTAATTTTAACAGATGGTGATTTTGGAAGGGCTTATTTGACAGAAGGATGGGCGCGTCGTTTTTTAGTTGATTTATTCTCGAATTACACAGTTTTGTTTATTGGATATAGCCATAATGATCCAGTTATGAAATATTTAGCGACAGGTTTACCGCCGAGTACAAGGCGCTACGCTTTTGTTGCACAAGGAGATAATACGTATCATTGGGAACATTTAGGAGTAAAGCCGATTGTTTATCCAAATAAAGCAAATAACCATCAAGCGCTTGTTAGAGCAGTAAAACGATGGGCGGAATTGATGGGAGATAATTATATTACAAAAAGAATGCGTATTCGCGATATTGTAACAGTTCCACCATCTGTTGAACAAGAACAATTATCTTATATTAAACAAGCGATTAAAAAAATTGAAACACTTAGATACTTTGTGGAATTTGCCCGTGATTATGGGTGGGTGGAATGGTTGGAAGCAGAAGGAAAGCTACAAAATTTATTTCGCATTATTTCCCATTACGATGAAGTGGATGAATTACTTGCTGAGTGGCTTGTTGAACAATTTCTTGTTAGCCATCAAAAAGAATTATTTCAACTCATTTTTAAAAATCATTCTAAAATATCCCCGCTACTTTGGAGAAGCATTTGCACCTATTTAAAAGATACAAAAGAACCGATGGACCCGTTATTATTTTCAAAATGGACGCTACTTTTATTAGAGACAGCCGAGAATAATAGTCAGTCGATAGAAAAGATTTCCTATTTATTACATAAATGTTCGTTCCCTGAGCATAAAGAAATTAGCGTTTTATTATTAACATTTATTTTAGATGGGAAAATTAAGTTGAAACGAGTAAAACGATGGGAAGATGATAGGCAGGATTCCGTTGAATTAGAGGAATCAAGCCGTTTGCCAGTACCGGTGTTTTCACATGTACAACGCATTTGGGAAGAAAAAATGAAACCACATATTTCCTATTTTGCAGGTCCTATTTTAGTTATGGGACTGGAAAAATTGCAAATGTTATCGCTAAGACAAACAGCTTTACAAAAAAGAGATAGTGTTCTTTATCATACAGTGGAATTTTCAGAGCACGATTTACAACCGAAAGATTTTACTTTTTTAATCCGACTTGTGAAAGAATGTCTCGCCTATTTATGTGAGCATAATAAAGAGAAATCGGCGTATTATATCGCGCAAATGATCGACACAGATAGTATATTACAAAAGAAAATTGCGATTGAAACAATGAGTAAAAATACATTTGTAACAGCTGATGAAAAGTTAATGTGGTTGCGAAAACACCAACTTATTTTAGATTTTACATATAAGCATGAAGTGTTTCAATTCCTGAAAAAACATTATCAAAATGCATTAGAAAAAACGAAGAAAGAAGTCATTCAAGAAGTGATGAAACAGCTTGAAAGTGAAAGGTTTTTTGATGCGTGCCTTGTGCTAGATTTATTGTACATATGTGATGCAAATAGTACGAGTACTGCCAGAGCTTATCGCACAATGCAACAAACGCATCCGCATTTTACTTCGAATCAATACAGTGAGAAAAAAGAAGAAGTTATGGCTCCAAACATTATATGTAACGTAACAGCTGATGGGTTATTAGAACTGAAAGGTCATGAAATAAAGAAACAAATTTTGTTATTTTCAAATGACGATTCATTTGAACAACGTCATTTTTTAGAGATGTTATCAAAAGCTTGTAAGTTGAATGTAGATTGGGGTATTACACTTGCCTATCAGCTTATAGGAGAGCAGGGAGTAAGTAATGAGATATGGTTTGTTTGCATTAGAGAATGGAGGAATAATCGAAAGTTGACAAATGAGCAAATTCAAAAGATTATTCCGCTATTGCAACAGTTTGTACGAAATCCCGCATTTTATTGGTTGATTAGTAGCTTCTTGTATGAGATTAGTAATCGATTAGAAGAGTTTCAAGAAAATCAGATTCGGGCAGTGAAGCGATTTGCATTTTCTTTATTCCCGCATATCATGAAAGAAGAGAACAGTTTTAAAGTAGGAGAATTTGATTTTTATAATAAATCAATTCAGCATCCAGTGGGAAAAATGACGTCAGTTTTATTAAAACTATTAGCATATGATCATTTATATGATCGCAATATACATGAATATTTATTTTTATTTGAAGAGCAAATTAAGGTCGCTTCTGAGAGAACGTATTTTATGTTAGCACGTTTAACGGCTGATGTTACATTTTTGTTCCACATTGAAAAACAATGGTGCAGAAAGTATTTACTTCCTTATTTTGATTTAAATAGAGAACATAAAGCGATGAAATATGCATGGGCAGGGCTATGCTATACACAAATTAATTTGCCGTTATTTACAGAAATAAAAAAATATATTAAATATGCAGCTGAGCATTTAGAGTTATTGCACCCACACACAAAACAAGTCTTTTTAAAATGGTTAAGCTTTGTATGTATTAAGTGTGTGTTGTATTGGGAGCAGAGAACAGACTGGGTTTACATGATATTTATACAAGAAAAAGAGCATGACAAAATAAAGTTTCTGGAACACTTGTGCTATTATGTAAAAACATTGAGCACGCGAGAGAAACAGAAATTTTGGGATTCGTGGTTAGCTACATTTTTAAAGGAACGCCCGAAAATGAGCTTGATAACTGGACGAGAATACGTAATGTTATTGCGTTTTGTTTTTTATATGAATGAAGTAGCAGAAAAAGGGTTGTACACCATTTTGAACTGCTTTTCAATTCCGATCGAACACTGTTCAGAGACGGAAATGAAACAATTACTGTTGACGATTTTAGCGAGAAAAGAAAAGGTAATAGCTCATGCACAAGCATATGCGAAACTATTTTTTATTTTGCTACAAATTGTGCAAGACGCGAGTTCCTTTAAAAATGAAATGATACAAATGAAAGAAATGTTAGAGACTTGTCATGTAGATGGTGAGATATTGACCGCAATTCAAAATGAAATGATTCGAATTGGCATTGTAGTAGCAAATTTTCAGCAAGAATCATAAGTGAAAAGCGGAATTTTAAAAAAATAGATAAAAAGTTATTGACAGTATTAAAAAAAGAGTTCTATAATACGAATCATACTTATTCAATTTCAAAAACATTTGAATAAATAAAGTGCAATGAAGAGATCACAGTAGTGAGAATCTTCCTGTAACAGAGAGCTGATGGTTGGTGTGAATCAGTACAGGGATTATCATGAATTACAGTCTTGGAGCATCTTTTTCGGAATAGAGTGATATATCTTTATGAGGAAAAGGCGGTCATTTGATCGTTAACAGTGAAGAGAGGTAGACGAAGGTAGTCTACAAATAGGGTGGTACCGCGATAAATATCGTCCCTACTGATTGGATCAGTAGGGACTTTTTGTATTTTTGTGGTCCAACTTGAAAAAGGAATAGGAAATGCAGTGAAAGGAATAATAGTAGCAGTTGTTTCCCTGTAACAGAGAGCTGGTGGGTGGTGTAAACCAGTACAAAAACAAGTGTGAATTACAGTCCTGGAGCATCTTTTTCGTAGTAAAGAGAAACGTCTTTATGAAGGGAAAGACGGTCGATGGATCGTTAACAGTGAAGAGAGGTAGATGAAGTTAGTCTGCAAATAGGGTGGTACCGCGATAAATATCGTCCCTACTGAAGAAATCAGTAGGGATTTTTTGTACACAGAAAAGGCGGTATCGATTTCATGTGTTAAGTGTTTAGTTTGTTGATTCAGAAAATGGAGAATTTTATTTCTTTTACTATACTTTTATACATTTGAGGAGGATATAAAAATGGCGAATCATGAATTAGAACAATTACGTAAACAGGTGGATGAAATTAATTTACAGCTATTACAGCTTTTAAATGAAAGAGGTAGAATTGTTCAAAAAATTGGTGAACAAAAGCAACTGCAAGGAACGAAACGCTTTGATCCCGTTCGCGAGCGCGAAGTACTGGATATGATTGCGGAGCATAATGAAGGACCATTTGAGACATCAACGGTTCAACACATTTTCAAAACAATCTTCAAAGCAAGCTTAGAGCTTCAAGAGGATGATAACCGTAAAGCGCTCCTTGTTTCTCGTAAGAAGAAACAAGAAAATACAATTGTTGATGTAAAAGGGGAGCGATTAGGTAGTGGAACACAATCATTCATTATGGGACCTTGTGCAGTAGAAAGTTTAGAGCAAGTTCGTCAAGTTGCGCAAGCGATGAAAGAGCAAGGATTAAAATTAATGCGCGGGGGAGCGTTCAAACCGAGAACCTCACCATATGATTTCCAAGGTCTAGGAGTAGAAGGATTACAAATTTTACGACAAGTGGCTGATGAGTTTGATTTAGCAATTATTAGTGAAATTTTAAATCCGAACGATGTGGAAATGGCTCTTGATTACGTTGATGTCATTCAAGTTGGAGCACGAAACATGCAAAACTTTGATTTATTAAGAGCTGTAGGGAAAGTGAATAAACCTGTATTACTCAAACGAGGTTTAGCAGCAACAATTGATGAGTTCATGCATGCAGCTGAATACATTATTGCACAAGGAAATGATCAAATTATTTTATGTGAACGCGGCATTCGCACATATGAAAAAGCAACTCGTAATACGTTAGATATTTCAGCAGTACCAATTTTGAAAAAAGAAACACATTTACCAGTTGTTGTTGATGTAACACATTCAACAGGACGCAGAGATTTATTATTACCGACTGCAAAAGCAGCGTTAGCAATTGGAGCAGATGCAGTAATGGCAGAAGTACATCCAGACCCAGCTGTTGCATTATCTGACTCAGCACAGCAAATGGATATTCCAGAATTCCATAGATTCATGGGAGAGTTAAAAGAATTCAAAAATAAATTATCTTAAGTTCATATAGAATATGCGAAGAAAGGGAAACAGTAATGCTTATCTCCCTGTTATAGAGAGCTGATGGATGGTGAAAATCAGTACAAAGATAAGCATGAATTACAACCTTGGAGCATCTTTTTCGTAGTATGGTGTGAAATCTGTATGAAGGAAAAGACGGTTATTTGGACCGTTAACAATGGTAAGGGGTAGACGAAGACGGTCTACAATTAGGGTGGTACCGCGATTTGAATCGTCCCTACTGAGCGCTCAGTAGGGACTTTTTTGTACAAAAAATTGGAAAGGAGAAAGGGAAAATGAGATATATTACAGCTGGAGAATCACATGGACCGCAGTTAACCGTTATTTTAGAAGGAGTACCAGCAGGACTAGCATTAACAGCGGAACAGATCAATAAAGAGTTATTAAGAAGACAAAAAGGGTATGGACGAGGAAGACGTATGCAAATCGAGACGGATACAGTGAAAATTGTAAGTGGTGTGCGCCACGGCATGACACTTGGCTCTCCGATTACATTAATCGTGACAAATGATGATTTTAAGCATTGGACAAAAGTGATGGGAGCAGCACCGATTTCAAAGGAAGAAAGGAAAGAGATGAAACGTACGATTACAAAGCCGCGTCCAGGGCATGCCGATTTGAATGGCGCCATTAAATATGGTCATCGCGATATACGAAATGTATTAGAGAGATCTTCTGCGAGAGAGACAACAGTAAGAGTAGCAGCTGGGGCAGTAGCAAAACAAATTTTAGCCGAGTTAGGTATTCAAATTGCAGGACATGTTCTAGCAATTGGAGGCGTGGAAGCAAAATATCAAGGGGATTTTTCAATAGAGGAAATTCGGAATATTACGGAAAATTCACCTGTTCGCTGTTTAGATAAAGAAGTAGAACAAGAAATGATGGAAGCGATTGATAACGCGAAAGCAAATGGAGATTCAATTGGCGGGATAGTTGAAGTTATTGCAGAAGGAATGCCAATCGGTGTTGGTAGCTATGTTCATTATGACCGCAAACTGGATGCGAAACTGGCTGCTGCGATGATGAGTATTAATGCTTTTAAAGGTGCTGAAATTGGGATTGGATTTGAAGCGGCAAGAAAACCAGGAAGTCAAGTGCATGATGAAATTTTATGGGACGAAGAAAAAGGGTATATGCGCCGAACAAATCATGCGGGTGGACTAGAAGGCGGTATGACAACAGGCATGCCAATAGTTGTAAGAGGTGTAATGAAGCCAATTCCTACATTATATAAACCGCTTGCAAGTGTAGATATAGATACGAAAGAAGCATTCCACGCAAGTATTGAAAGATCTGATAGCTGCGCGGTTCCAGCTGCAAGTATTGTGGCAGAAGCTGTCGTTGCATGGGAACTTGCGGATGCGTTAGTGGAACAATTCGGAAAAGATCGTATGGAGTTAATTGCTCAAAATATAATGCAGCATAACAAATACGCAAAAGAATTTTAAGGAAGGGGAGAGGATAAATGAGAGTGAAAGAGCAATTATCATCATTAAAGCCGTATAAACCAGGGAAATCACCAGAGCAAATGAAAGAAATATACGAAAATCATTCATTTGTGAAATTAGCATCAAACGAAAATCTATTTGGCTGCTCGCCACGAGTGATGGAAGAATTACAAAAAGAATGGCGTGAGCATGCTTTATATCCGGATGGCGAGGCGCTAGAGCTTAGAAAGATCGTTGCAAATAAACTAGGCGTTCAAAAAGAACAAATTTTATGTGGAAGCGGACTGGATGAAGTCATTCAAATCATTAGCCGCGCGATGCTTTGCGCAGGCGATAATATTGTAACCGCTGGAGCTACATTTCCGCAGTATCGTCATCATGCGATCATTGAAGGATGTGAAGTGAAAGAAGTTCCATTAAAAAATGGTGTACATGACTTAGATCGTATGTGCTTAGCAATTGATGAACAGACAAAAATCGTATGGATTTGTAATCCGAATAATCCAACAGGCACATACATTAATGAGCGAAAATTAAGTCAATTGATAGAAAAAGTAAGTAAGCAAACGTTAATTGTTATAGATGAAGCGTACTATGAATATGTAGTTGCGCAAGATTTTCCAGAAACATTATCGCTTCTAGTGAACCATAAAAATCTTCTTATACTCCGAACATTTTCTAAAGCATACGGCTTAGCATCGTTTCGCATTGGATATGCAGTCGGAGATAAAACGTTAATTGAGAAATTAAATGTTGTTCGTTTACCTTTTAATGTATCTTCATTTGCACAAAAAGCCGCAGCCATTGCTTTTACTGATGATGACTTCATGAAAGAGGTTGTTCGAAGGAATCGTGAAGGGATACAACAATATGAAAGGTTCTGTCATGAAAATGAGGTTGCATATTATCCATCTCAAACGAATTTTATCTTTTTACCGATAGAACATGCACAAGAGATATATGAAGCTTGTGCACATGCTGGTTTCATTATTCGTCCATTTCCAAATGGTGTTCGGATTACAATAGGAACTCAGGAGCAGAATGAAGGAGTGATTTCCGTGTTAAAACAACACTTTGAAAAGAAAACAAGTACGTCTCGAGATGAGGAAAATGCGTAAAAAAGTTGTATTAATTGGGACGGGGTTAATAGGTGGTTCTCTCGCACTAGCCATAAAAAAAGAATATGCTGTAACAGTGATCGGTTATGACATATATAAAGATCGAGTAGAGCGCGCCAAAGAATTACATGTAGTAGATGAAGTGGCGCTAGATTTACAGCGTGCATGTGAGGAGGCACATGTCATTATTTTTGCTTCCCCTGTTGAAGAAACAAGGAAACTGTTACACAAACTTGCGTCCTTTCATTTACGGGAGGATGTCATTGTGACAGATGTAGGGAGTACGAAAGGGACTATTATGAAAGAAGCGGAAAGCTTATTCTCAAAGAAAGTCTCTTTTATCGGAGGACATCCGATGGCAGGATCCCATAAAACAGGAGTGGAAAGTGCAAAAGCGCATCTATTTGAAAATGCATTTTATATTTTAACACCTATGAATCACGTATTAGATGAGCGTGTTGAAGAATTACAAGAATGGTTGAAAGGGACAGGTTCTCATTTTCTCGTATTAAATACGAAAGAGCATGATTATGTAACTGGAGTAGTCAGCCATTTTCCACATTTGATCGCAGCTGGATTAGTGAAGCAAGTTGAGAAACATGCTAGTGCTAACCCGCTCATTCATCAATTAGCTGCCGGTGGTTTTAAAGATATTACAAGAATTGCTTCAAGCAGTCCGAAAATGTGGAGCGATATTGTGAAACAAAATCAAGATCATATATTAGAACTTTTAGAAGAATGGATTGTAGAAATGAAAGAGTTATATAGAACAGTTGCAAGCGGCAGTGCGAATGAATTACAACATTACTTTGCAAATGCGAAAGAATACCGCGATTCGTTACCTGTTCGAAAAAGCGGGGCCATTCCATCTTATTATGATTTATATGTTGATGTACTGGATAGAGTTGGAGCACTTGCTCATATTACAAATGTGTTGGCACAAGAAACAATTAGCATTACAAACTTGCAAATATTAGAGGCGAGAGAAGGCTTGCTTGGAGTGCTTCGCATTAGCTTTCAAAGGGAAGAAGATCGTCAAACAGCAAAGATAGTACTGCAAAAAGAAGAATATCAAACATATGAAACAATATAAAAAGGGGGGCGAAAATAGATGAAAGAACAAGTGATACAACGTGTGAAAAATGGATTAAGAGGAACAATTCAAATTCCCGGCGATAAATCTATTTCGCATCGCGCTGTGATGTTTGGAGCGATTGCAGAAGGAACAACAACGATTAAAGGATTTTTACCTGGTGCGGATTGTTTAAGTACGATTTCTTGTTTTAAAGAAATGGGAGTAGAAATAAAGCAAGAGGATGAGGAAGTAGTTGTTATTGGAAAAGGATTAGAAGGACTACAAGAGCCGAAACATGTTTTAGATGTTGGAAACTCAGGAACAACGATTCGTTTAATGTCTGGAATACTTGCAAATACGCCATTTTATTCCTGCATACAAGGAGATTCTTCTATTGCAAAAAGGCCGATGAAACGAGTTACAGTCCCGCTGAAACAAATGGGAGCAAACATTGATGGAAGAGAAGAAGGGACGTTTACGCCACTTACAATACGTGGCGGGAATTTAACGGCGATTGACTATCAATCTCCTATTGCGAGTGCACAAGTGAAGTCAGCAGTTTTACTGGCAGGGCTCACTGCAAAAGGTGTAACGGCTGTTACAGAACCGCATATTTCGCGAGATCATACAGAAAGAATGCTGGAGGCGTTCGGTGTTACTGTAACACGTGAGGGGAAAACAGTAAAACTAGCTGGTGGACAAAAGCTACTAGCGACGAATATAACAGTTCCTGGCGATATATCTTCAGCAGCCTTTTTCTTAGTCGCAGGAGCAGTTTTGCCAAATAGTAAACTTATTTTACAAAATGTCGGAATGAATCCAACTCGTACAGGAATTATAGATGTTCTAATGAAAATGGGAGCGAAATTAAAGATAGAGCCGATTGATCAGGAAGCAGTTGAACTAGCTGCTCGTCTTACGATTGAAACATCGACGCTGCAAGGAATAGAAATTGCAGGAGATATTATTCCAAGACTTATCGATGAAATTCCTATTATCGCTTTAGCGGCAACACAGGCAGAAGGAATGACTGTCATTAAAGATGCCCATGAATTGAAAGTAAAAGAAACGAATCGTATTAATACAGTTGTTGCAGAATTAACAAAACTCGGTGCTCAAATTGAAGCAACCGATGATGGAATGATTATTTATGGTAAGTCTAATTTAATGGGAGCTACCGTAAATAGTCATGGAGACCATCGTATTGGCATGATGTTAGCGATTGCAGGTTCTTTAGCAAATGGCAAAACAGTTATTGAAGATGCTGACGCCGTTGGAGTTTCATACCCGGAGTTTTTTGGGACATTAAGTAAACTACAAGTAAAATAAAAAGAGGTTAACAGAAAAAATGTCGATTGTTTTATATCTAAGTCGCTGGCGAAGGGAATTTAACACCTTCAAAATGTGTAATACTATTAAGCAAGCGAATTGTTCCAGCTACATTAGACTTGAAGAAAACCTCGACGACGATTAAAACTTTCATCAGTAAAGCGCCAATTTCTTAGTAATGATTCGTCTTCATCAATCAAGCATGAAGGAATAGTCTATTTTGGATTCATTTTTTACTTCTGCTGCATGTTGAAATGGAGTACTATTACTTTTATATAGGATTATAGCGACGTTAGTGCGAATAAAAGAAGTAGGATAGGAGGTGAGAAGAAAAATTTCAGTTGACAATATACAAAGAGGATTGGATATACCTTTAACATGTTAAATATGATATAGTAAGTGGAGTATGTAATAAAAGTATCGAAATTGGAGGAACCAAATGATTACAGTAAGTAACGTTAGTTTGCGTTTTGCGGATCGCAAATTGTTTGAAGATGTTAACATAAAATTCACGCCGGGTAATTGCTACGGCTTAATTGGAGCAAACGGTGCTGGTAAATCAACATTTCTAAAGATTTTATCTGGAGAAATTGAGCCGACAACGGGTGATGTACATATTACGCCAGGTGAGCGTTTAGCGGTATTAAAACAGAACCACTTCGAATATGAAGAGTTTCCAGTATTAGAAACAGTTATTATGGGTCACACTCGTTTATACGAAGTGATGCAAGAGAAAAATGCGATTTATATGAAAGAAGATTTCAGTGATGAAGATGGTATGCGCGCTGCAGAGCTTGAAGGTGAGTTCGCTGAGCTTAACGGTTGGGAAGCGGAATCAGAAGCTGCTATTCTTTTAAAAGGACTTGGTATTGGTGAAGAGCTTCATGATAAGAAGATGTCTGAATTAACAGGTGCAGAGAAAGTAAAAGTATTACTTGCGCAAGCTTTATTCGGTCAACCAGATGTTCTATTATTAGATGAGCCTACCAACCACTTAGATTTAAAAGCAATTCAATGGTTAGAAAACTTTTTAATGAACTTTGAAAATACTGTTATCGTTGTATCCCATGATCGTCATTTCTTAAATAAAGTATGTACGCACATGGCTGACCTTGATTTCGGTAAAATTCAACTGTATGTTGGTAACTATGACTTCTGGTATGAATCAAGTCAATTAGCGTTAAAATTAACGCAAGATGCAAATAAGAAAAAAGAAGAGAAAATAAAAGAGTTACAAAACTTTATTGCACGTTTTAGCTCAAATGCATCAAAAGCAAAGCAAGCAACTTCCCGTAAAAAATTATTAGATAAAATTACATTAGATGATATTAAACCATCATCACGCCGTTATCCATTCGTTGGTTTCACGCCAGAACGTGAAGTAGGAAATGACTTATTAACGGTTGAAGGTCTTTCAAAAACAATTGATGGAGAAAAAGTGTTAGATAATGTGTACTTTACTTTAAATAAAGGTGATAAAGTTGCATTTATTGGACGTAACGATATTGCGATGACAACATTATTTAAAATTCTTATGGGTGAAATGGAGCCAGATAGCGGTTCGTTCAAATGGGGTGTGACAACATCTCAATCGTACTTCCCAAGAGATAACTCTACATACTTTGAAAACAGTGAATATAATCTAGTTGAATGGTTGCGCCAATTCTCACCACAAGATGAATCTGAAAGCTTCTTACGTGGTTTCTTAGGCCGCATGTTATTCTCTGGTGAAGAAGTGAAGAAGAATGTTTCTGTATTATCTGGGGGAGAAAAAGTACGTTGTATGTTATCAAAAATGATGCTAAGCGGTGCGAATGTACTAGTACTTGATGACCCAACGAACCACTTAGATCTTGAATCTATTACAGCATTAAACAACGGTTTAATCGCATTTAAAGGTACAATTCTATTTACATCTCATGACCATCAATTTGTACAAACAATTGCAAATCGTATTATTGAAGTCACACCAAATGGTGTAATCGATAAAGAAACGACTTACGATGAGTACTTAGAAAATGAAGAACTACAAAAGCAAGTAAGCGCAATGTACCAAAATAAATAAACAGATGGAATCCCCCCTTTACTAAGAAAGCGTATAGGGGGATTTTTTATTCCGCTATTTTAAGGTAGTAACAGCCCGAATATAATCAGTGGAGGGTGAATCCCCCATTGATTAAAGTTTCACTTAATCGGAAATGAAGTATGGATCGACTTTCTCTACCTATATAAATGAACCATTACCAATCCAATTGGTAATTTTGGAAATAAAAATGTTTGCGAATGAAAGCGCAAAGGTTTATAGTGATGTATATCTTCATTAATGGGTTGTTTTTTGGGGGATAAAATGGAAATATTACAAATGTATTTTGTTAAATATAAAGTAAGGTCAAAATGTTTAGTAGGAAATAGTTGAATAAATAACAGCTTCAAATTATAATTACTAATATTCTTCATATGGTTAAATAAATGAACGATATGAAGAAAGTAGATAAAAAATAGAGATAGACTTATAAGAAATAAGCCTTGGATGATTAAAAGAGGTGGAGAGATGAAACAATTATTACAAAAGAGCAAACGAGTGTTAAGTAATCACTTTGGGTTCTTTATTTTTGCGGTTATTTTATTCTGGTTGAAAACATATGCAGCATATGTGACAGAATTCAACTTAGGAATATCGAACACAATTCAAAAGTTTTTGCTTTTCTTTAACCCGTTAAGCTCAGCCATTTTGTTTCTAGGACTTGCATTATTTGCAAAAGGGAAACGATCTTATATTTGGTTGATTATTATTAATTTGCTACTGTCAATTCTTTTGTATGCAAATGTTGTATACTATCGTTTCTTCAGCGATTTTATTACGTTTCCAACATTGACTCAAACGAATAACTTTGGGGAATTAGGCGGCAGTGTTGTAGCATTGCTACAACTATACGATCCCTTATATTTCTTAGACACAATCGTTTTACTTGTACTTGTTTTAACAAAGGTTGCGAGTCCAAAGCCAATTCGTGTTGCAAAGTATAAATTGTCACTAGTATTTATTTCAGCAATTTTAATTTTTAGCATTAATTTAGGACTGGCAGAATCTGATCGTCCGGAATTGTTAACAAGAACATTTGACCGTAACTACATTGTGAAATATTTAGGTGCTTACAATTATACAATTTATGATGGTATTCAAAGTATGAAAGCATCAACGGAACGAGCTATGGCAGATGGTGACAGTATGACAGAGGTAAGAAATTACATTGCTTCAAACTATGCAAGCCCAAGCGCAGAGTATTTTGGAAAAGGGAAAGGGATGAATGTTATCTATATTCATCTAGAATCGTTCCAAAACTTTTTAATTGATTACAAGTTAAATGGGCAAGAGGTAACACCATTTATTAACTCATTTACAAAAGATGCAAATACATTGTATTTTGATAACTTCTTCCATCAAACAGGACAAGGGAAAACATCTGATGCGGAATTTATGTTAGAGAATTCCATGTTTGGATTACCGCAAGGGTCTGTATTTACAACAAAATCGCATAATACGTATCAAGCAGCACCCGCTATTTTGGGTCAACAAGGATATACTTCAGCGGTGTTCCATGGTAACTACAAAACATTCTGGAACCGTGATGACATTTATAAATCATTTGGATTTAATAAATTCTTTGATGCATCATACTATGATATGAACGAGAAAGACGTTGTTAACTATGGTTTAAAAGATAAACCATTCTTTAATGAGTCAATCCCATTATTAGAAACAGTAAAGCAACCGTTCTATACGAAGTTTATTACGCTATCAAACCATTTCCCTTATCCAATTGATAAGGAAGAAGCAACAATTGAGCCAGCAACAACAGGCGATTCATCTGTAGATACGTATTTCCAAACAGCGCGCTATCTAGATGAAGCAGTCAAAGGTTTTGTCGATTACTTGAAACAATCTGGTTTATATGACAACTCCATTATCGTAATGTATGGGGACCATTATGGTATTTCAGATAACCATAATAGAGCGATGTCACAGGTTATGGGTAAGGAAATTCATTCCTTTGAAAATGCACAATTACAACGCGTACCTTTCATTGTTCGTGTGCCAGGAATAAAAGGTGGCGTTCAACATCAGTATGGCGGGGAAATCGATGTTCTTCCAACGCTATTACATTTATTAGGTATCGATACAAAGGATTATATCCAATTTGGTACAGATTTATTATCACCAGAGCATAAACAAGTTGTAGCATTCCGTAACGGTAATTACGTAAGTCCGAATGTTACTGCACTTAACGGAAGATATTATGATACAACGACTGGAGAACCAGTAGAGGTTACAGAAGAAATAAAACAAAATGAACAAATGGTTCAGCAAACACTTAAACTTTCTGACCAAGTGGTAAATGGTGATTTATTACGATTCTATACACCAGAAGGTTTCACACCTGTAGATCGTTCGAAGTACAATTATAACCATCGTGATAAAAATAAAACGAAGGTGAAAACAACGCAAAGTACGAAAACAGAATAAAGTATAAATAAAAAACCCTACTCATATGAAATAAAGTATGAGTAGGGTTTTTTATTTGAATCATGAGTTAATAAGAAAAGGAAAGATGTGATTTTATATATAATAAGTATAGAAGTGCTGATGAAAGGGAGAAGAGGGATAGTGTATGGTGGAAAGATATGTAATCTTAACAATTGGAAAAACACATAGCGGGAAAAGTACATTCGCAAGGAAACTGGAAAAGGAATTAGAGCATACAGTCGTAATCGACCAAGATGAACATGCAGTATTTCTTCAATCTATTTATCCTCTACTTGTACCAAAAGAAGGAGAAAATATATTGAAATACAGTATAACAGAGCGAATCATAGAGTATACAATATTAAACACTACGTATCATATGATTGTATGTAATGCGAATTTACAGGAAGCACCGCGGACAAGACTCATGCAACAATTTCAGAAACATGGTTTCAAAGTAATTGCTGTGAAGTTTGATTTACCAGTCCACATTATAAAAAATCGGATAGCAAGCAGTCAAAGAAATACATCGATTTTACGTACAGTTCATTCTTTTGAAGAAGTGTTACATAACCAAGAGTCAATAGAGGTTCCAGAACATGTATCAGGAGCAGATATTGAGTTTTCAATATTTGATGAAAAAGATGTGGAAATTGTTATAAGGAAAATTCTTACTTGTATTTATTGCAGTGCGACATATGGAGGGTAGACTTTTGGGCTTAAAGCTCTTAGTCTACCCATAACAAACTACTTGGAATGAAGGATATATAATTTCACATACCGTATTGTAAATATATCATAAACAAATAAAAAATCAGCAGGATATAAAATTAAGAAGGTGAAAAAACAGTACAATTATTGCACCGTACATAAACGATAATTTGGACTTAATTTTGCAAGAAATAAGAGATACTATATTAGTAGAAGGTGATTTCAATTATCTAATTTTGCAAAGTTAGTATCTATACTTGCAAGGTGAGGAAAGAACAAGTATAGAAAGGATGTACATCATATGATATTAGATCATCGTAGTGCTGCAATTTTACAACAAATGATGCAAGCGGATAGCTATACTTCTGTTGATCAGTTGACGGAAGTACTACAAGTGTCGAAAAGAACAATTTATTATGATATGAAAAAAGTAGATGACTGGTTAATTACTGAACATCTAGAGCCGATTCAATATGTTCGTCCATTAGGATATTGTTTAGATAAGAAAACAAAACAAAAAGTTGCCCAAAAGTTACAAGGATTTATAACAGTTCAATATGAGTATTCTCCACAAGAACGAAAGGCGTGGCTTGCGTTATATTTATTAACGGAAGAAAAAAGAATTTTGCTGGAAGATTTAATAAAACTCATTCAAGTGAGCCGAAATACAACACTAGCTGATTTGAAAAAATTGAAAGCAGAGTTAGGAAAGTTCAAGCTATCTCTACAGTTTCACCGTAAGCAAGGATATTACATTAAAGGAATGGAACAAGGGAAGCGGAATGTATTAATAGCGTATCTTTCACAGTTAATTGCAAAGCACAGCTGGGAATATGTAGTTTCTCATATGAGGAACATTGTGAATCATGGAGAAGGAGAAAAGAACCAAACAGAACAAGAAGAACTTCGTTTAATGAAAGATATTTTATCGAAGTGTGAGGAATTTTTGGGCGTTCAATATACAGACGAGGTGCTTGAGAATTTAAGCGTTTACATGTATTTGTTTTGTAGTCGTATTGTGAAAGGACAATATGTTGAAATGGAGGAAGCTGAGAAAGCTGTTCTCCGTGAAACAAAGCATTTTCAAGCAGCTACCTATATTGGAAAACAGTTCGAAAAAGTGTTACATGTGAAGGTTCCAAAGGATGAGATTTATTATATTACAACGCACTTATTGGGAGCGAAAGTGAACGCGCAGCAAAAAGAGTATGGAAAGAATGATGTTCACGGTATTTGGCATATTGTCGATTACATGATAAAAGATTTTCAGCATTATGCTTGTGTCATATTCCGAGATTTTACAGGTCTTGCTTCTGACCTATATTTACACATGAAGCCAGCTTTCTATCGTGTGAAATATGGAATTGAAATTGAAAATCCATTATTGCAGATGATTCGCAACAGTTATGCGGAAGTATATCATTTAACAAAGAAAGTGGTTCATCATTTTGAACAATATGTAGGGAAAGAAATTTCAGAAGATGAAATTGCATATATTACGATGCATTTTAGCGCTTGGATGAGGAAGGAAGGAATCGTTCCCAGTCCGAGGAAAATGGCTTTACTTGTGTGTCCAAATGGTATTGGTACGTCACGTATGCTGCAATATCAGCTAGAACAATTATTCTCACATATGGATATTTTACAAGCAATCTCAAAGAGAGAATATGAATCTAATACATTTGATGTAGATTGTATTATTACAACTACTGAATTAGAGAAGGGATCGATCCCTATTTTTATGGTAAATCCCATTTTGACAGATGCTGAAAAGGCATCCTTGCTTCGAAAAGTGAATGCTACTTTATTTCGTGAGGATCAAAATGATTCAGTTGATATTATTATGCAGATGATTCACAAATATGCAGATGTGAGAGATGAGCATGCTTTAAAAAGAGAACTAAGAGAATGTATAAGTGGTCCAGTGCATTTAGGAAGAGAGGAGAAATACAAGCCGATGTTAAACGAGCTATTAACAAAAGAATATATTCAGCTTCAAGATTGCGTTGATTCTTGGGAAGATGCAATTCAAATTGCAGCAAAACCGCTGTTACAAACGGAATATATTTCTGAAGAATATGTGCAAGAAATGATTGCAAATGTAAAAAAATTAGGTCCTTATATTGTCATTGCACCTAAAATTGCAATTCCTCATGCACGACCTGAATCAGGTGTAAAAAAATTAGGAATGAGCTTATTGCAATTAAAAGAAAGTGTTTCATTTTCTGAAAAACAAGAACATGCGGCTAATTTAATTATTGTATTAGCTGCTATTGATAATGAAACGCATTTGAAGGCATTGGCACAATTAAGTGATATGTTATCACAACCTGAAAATGTCGATATGTTAATTCATTCAAATTCAAAAGAACAAATGCTAGAAATGATAGCGAAGTATTCAAATTAGGAGGAAGTTAAAATGAAAAAAATCTTAGTTGTATGCGGAAATGGATTAGGAAGTAGTTTTATTGTTGAAATGAACGTGAAGAAAATACTAGGTGAACTTGGTTTACAAGCGGAAGTTTCTCATACAGATTTAGCATCTAGTAAATCGGAACAAGCGGATTTATATTTAGGATCAAAAGATATTATTTGCAATTTAGAAGATGGTGTTCGTACTGTTGCTGGATTAACAAATATTTTAGATCAAAATGAAATTAAAGAAGCATTGCAAAAACACCTCATGTAACACAGTCGAATAAAGTGAAACTTTAATCAGTGGGATGATTTGATGTCCCACTGATTCTGAGCTGAAGGGGGAGCGGTGCTATGTTTGATTTAATTATGAAAGACATTTTAGGACAACCAGCTATTTTAGTTGGATTATTTGCCATGTGTGGTTTATTGTTACAAAAGAAAAACTTTGCAGATACTGTATCTGGTACGCTTAAAACGATTATGGGATTTATCGTATTAGGTGGCGGAGCTACAATATTAACAGGTTCTTTAGATATTTTTGGTAAAATGTTTGATAAGGCATTCCATATTAAAGGGATTATTCCAAATAATGAAGCAATCGTTGCGATCGCGCAGCAAACGTTAGGAAAAGAAACAGCATTTATTATGGTATTTGGGATGATTGTAAATTTATTGATTGCGCGATTTACGAAACTGAAATATGTATTTTTAACAGGGCACCATACACTTTTTATGGCCTGTTTAATTTCAGCTGTATTTTCTACAGCGGGGCTAAAAGGTTTTTCACTTGTATTGATAGGATCCATTCTTTTAGGAGTACTGATGGTTATTTTTCCAGCACTATTACAGCCATATGTTAGAAAAATTACAGGTATGGATGATATTGCAATTGGACATTTTGGTTCTGTTGGTTATTTAGCGGCTGGTTTTGTTGGTAGCAAGTTTGGAAATAAAGAAAAATCTACAGAGCAAATTCAAGTACCGAAATCCTTAGGTTTTTTACGTGATACATCTGTTTCTATGTCACTAACAATGGCTGTTCTTTTCTTCATTGTTGCACCATTTGCTGGAAAGCAATTTATTGAAGCAGAGTTAAGTAATGGACAAAATTTTTTAGTTTATTCTTTTATGCAAGCCATTACATTTGCGGCGGGAGTATATATTATTTTAGCAGGTGTTCGTATGTTAATTGCGGAAATTGTGCCTGCATTTAAAGGGATTGCGGATAAAATTGTGCCAAATGCAAAACCAGCACTCGACTGCCCGACTATTTTCCCATTCGCACCAAACGCAGTTATTATTGGATTTTTAACAAGTTTCATTGCTGGATTATTATCTATGTTCATTTTACCTGTTATTGGTTTAAGTGTTATCGTACCAGGCCTGATTCCTCATTTCTTTACAGGAGCAACAGCTGCTGTATTTGGAAATGCAACGGGAGGAAGAAGGGGAGCGATTTTAGGTTCATTTGTAAACGGATTATTCATTTCGTTCCTTCCAGCATTATTGTTACCAGTATTAGGCGGATTAGGATTTGAAAACACAACATTTGGTGACTCTGATTTCGCTGTTATTGGTATTTTGATTAGCGAAATTGCAAAATTATTTTAAATGAGGCGGAAAGAAAAAAGACTTGATTTTCTAATAAAGAAAATCAAGTCTTTTTCAATTAAATACGATTATCATGCCAGAAGTTTAATGGGAAGTGTTCGTCCTCTTTATAGCTTTCTAACTCGTATCCTTTTTCTTTTAAGCCTTTAATAATAGCAGGCACTGCTTTTACTGATTGTGGATGAATGTCATGCATAAGAATAACTTCCGTTGGCTTGTTCGCACCAGCAAGAACGTTTTGAACAATTTGAGCAGATGCTGCATCGACTGGCATTTTATTATATTTCCAATCTAAAGAATCAATTGTCCAGTCCCATACCTTTAATTCGTTTTCGACTACTTTATTGCGAAGAGCTTCATTTAATCCAGGCATAGATCCGTAAGATGGGCGTGTTAAAACTGGTGATTTTCCGATAACGCCGGCAATTAAGCCTTGATCCTCTTTCATTTCATCAACATAACGACCTTCTGTGTAAAGCTTTTTGTAGTTATGCGTCATACTATGCATACCAACATAATGACCTTCTGCATGTTCACGTTTAACTAAATCAGGGAATGCTTTTACATTTGAACCGATTAGGAAAAATGTAGCTTTTGCATCTTCTTTTTTCAGCATATCTAAAAGTTCGGCAGTGTATTTTCCAGGACCATCGTCAAATGTTAAGTAAGCGACTTTTCGAACTTGCCCGTTATACTGCTTCGGTGCTTCTTTCGGAGCAAGAGCTGTCTGAATTTCACTTACAAGTTGAACAGATTTTGCATCATCTTCTGTACTTGCATGAACAACATTTCCTAATCCTAAAATCATTTCGGATAAAAAAATAGCCCCGATGCAAAGTAGCAGTACCCTTTTTACTAAAGTTGTCATTGGAATTCCATTGTGCATAATTTTCCTTCTCTCTATAAAAATTCTACTCTACTATATTAGCAATTTTAGGTAGGGAAATGCAAAGAAAGTTTATAAAAATTGTATAAGATTCTTTCATTCCGTCATTGTTATATGGTTAAAGTGATAATGGCTGAATGAAAGATATGAAGATTATCTCTTTAGAAATTTCACATACCGTATTGTAAAAATAAAAAATAGGAAATTTAGAAATAACGTCGAATATTCGTATATACATAAAGATAAAAAAGGGGGAGCAATATGAAAGCAATTGAGGCTGCACAAAACATAATCGAAGCTCGATTTCCAAATTGTGATGTTGCTTTATTAGGAGGTAGCGTTGCAAGAGGAGAAGAAACAACAACATCAGATCTTGATATTGTTGTATTAGATAGAAAGCGGCCATCTTGTTATCGAGAATCATTCTTTTGTAATGGTTGGCCGGTTGAAGTGTTTGTACATAATTTTGAAACCTATAAACAATATTTTAAAAGCGATTGTGAGAGGGGGAGGCCCACTCTTCCTCAACTTGTTTTAGAAGGGATTGTATTAAAGGGAGAAAAACAAGTTGTGTCACATATAAAGGCAGAAGCGCAACGATTATTAGAAGAAGGTCCTAGAAGGTGGACAGAAGAAATAATTAGACGAAAGCGCTATTTCCTTACAGATGCATTAGATGATTTTATTGGTGCGACAAAAAGAGAGGAAGAATTGTTTATTGCGAATCTCCTAGCAGATTTATTACACGAATTTGTACTGAGAGTAAATCAACAATGGGTTGGAAATTCAAAATGGTTTTTTCGTGTGTTAAGGAAATATGATGAAACATTTGCTGAAGCGTTTGTGGCGGCGTTTGATCATTTTTATAAAACTGGAGAAAAGAGAGAGCTGATTTATTTTATTGAACAAACATTAGAGCGTTATGGAGGGAGATTATTTGAAGGATTTTCGGTTGGGAAGGATAGATAGACATAATATTATTATGTAAATTAATTATTCGTTACTTAGTTTGATGAAGGGGTGAAAAGATATGATTCGTATTTTAACAAAAGAAGATGCTGCACAATATTGGGATTTACGTTTACAAGCATTACAAATGAATCCAGATGCATTTGTAACCACTTATAAAGAAGCATTACAAAAAGAAAAGCCTCTGGAAGAGGTTAAGCGAAATGTAAGCTCAAATACTAGTTATACATTCGGTGCTTTTCAGAATGATAATCAACTAATAGGGGTAGTAACGTTATTGCTAGAGCAAAAAGCGGTATATAAGCATAAAGGTCATCTTGTTGCGATGTATGTCGATCATCGAAGTAGAGGGAGAGGATTTGCGAAAGCGTTAATTGAAGCATTAATAGAAAAGGCAAAAGGAATAGACATAGAGCAAATTCATTTAGAAGTCGTTTCTGATAACAACGCAGCAAAGAAACTGTATCAATCTATCGGATTTAAAACGTATGGAATAGAAAAAAATGCGTTAAAAATGAACGGTATGTATCGTGATGACGAATATATGGTGTTATTTTTGTGAAGGAGAAAAGATTTATATGGTCTTTTCAGATTTTTCTTCAAATTAATTATACTTCATTATATAGTAGAAGAAAAAGTATAAGGGGTTTTAGGATGAAAGCAATTGCAGCAGGTATATTGGCATCGTTTTTCTTTGCCTTTACGTTTATTTTAAACCGGGCAATGGATTTGCAGGGAGGGAGCTGGATTTGGAGTGCTTCTTTACGTTACTACTTTATGGTTCCGTTACTGTTTATTATCGTGATGTATCGAGGAAACTTAAAAGAACTCTTTCAATATATGAAACATAACCCGAAAGAGTGGTTCCTATGGAGTATAATCGGGTTTGGTCTTTTTTATGCGCCGCTTAGTTTTGCAGGAGCATTTGGTCCGGGCTGGCTCGTTGCTTCTACATGGCAAATTACTATTATAGCAGGAATTTTATTAACACCATTCTTTGCGACATATTCCCTACATAAAAAAATTCCCATAAAGGAACTTATGATATCTTCTGTCATATTATTAGGCGTTCTTCTCATGCAAGTAGAACATGCTTCAGCATTAGGGATTCGCGAAACGCTTTTATGTGTTGCCCCTGTTATCATTGCTGCATTTGCTTATCCACTTGGAAATCGGAAAATGATGCAAGTTTGTAAAGGAGAGCTAGATGTTTTCCAACGTGTTCTCGGTATGACAATCGCAAGCTTACCATTTTGGTTTGTATTATCGGGTTATGAGATTTCTGTTAGTGGATTGCCGTCAAGCAATCAAGTAGTACAATGTTTTATTGTAGCGATTAGTTCTGGTTTAATTGCGACTGTATTATTCTTTTTTGCAACTGATCTTGTAAAAGATGATCCGCAAAAATTAGCTACTGTAGAAGCAACACAGTCTGGTGAGGTTTTATTTGCCTTATTAGGGGAGTTAATCTGGTTATCAGCCCCATTCCCATCCTCATTATCTTGGATTGGCATGAGTTTAGTTGTTGTTGGAATGGTATTGCATAGCTATGTTGCGGTCGTTATAAAGAAAGAAGAGAAAATAACAGCGTAAATCGATAGTAGCTCTTTAAAAGGAAAGAGCTACTATTTTTTAAAAAGGAGATATAAGGGGAAGTGACAATCATTCATTTCCTAATTTTAGTCAGTAAAGTTCCAGTACACATATAGTGAAGAAAGGTGATGTACAGCATGTTAGAACGAATTGAAAACATAGGACAAGATAACATGGTACATATATTAAAGCTTGCAGTTGGCCCCTCAGAACCCAGTTTACAAAAAGCAATTCACTTGTATACGGAAAATCAGCAGGCGATATTATATAAATGTGGAGAGAATGCTTGTGTTGGAATGGAACTGATAGGTGAAAACAAAGCAAGATTATGCCATATTGCTGTTTCAAAAGCAAATCGTCATCAAGGACTTGCTTCTTATATGATAAAGGAAATCATTCGAATACATCAATTAATCTATGTAGAAGCCGAAACAGACTGTGAAGCAGTTGAATTTTATAGAAAATGTGGATGGGGTATTACAAGCTTAGGAGAAAAATATCCAGGTGTGGAAAGGTTTCAGTGTTATTGGGAATGAATACTTCTTACATATATTTTAGGAGAGTATTTTTTCAATGTCTCTAAATATACATGATAAGAATTTTAACTTTATCCCGCATTAACGGGCAGTAAGACTCCCACCTCAAGATTCAGAAAGAAGCAAGGAAGATAGGTGGGAGATCAACTGCCCGTAACAGCCCGATTGGTTCAACTAATAATCAGTGGGGGATGAAGAAAACCCCCACTGATTAAAGTTTCACTTTATCTTCTAATAAATAAAAAATTAAGAAAAATATGATAAAATGAAAAATGTGAGTTTATGTAAGGTTTGCGATAAAGTAACCGGAGGAATCATGATGAAAATAAATGACATAATAGCGGAAACAGATTTACCGAATACCATTGAAACAATCACAAATGATTTAAGGAAATTAGGGATACAGAAAGGAATGACAGTGATTATACATTCTTCACTTAGTTCAATGGGATGGGTGTGCGGCGGAGCAGTTGCGGTGGTAGAAGCGTTAATGAATGTAATTACGGAAGAGGGAACGATTGTAATGCCAACGCAAACATCTGATTTGTCGGATCCAAAAAATTGGGTGCGACCACCAGTTCCAGAAAATTGGTGGCCCATAATTCGTGAGAATGTACCTGCCTTTCATCCTGATATCACTCCAACAAGAGCGATGGGGGAAATTGTAGAGTGTTTCCGTACATATCCAAATGTAAAGCGAAGTAGTCATCCGTTAAATAGTTTCGCTGCTTGGGGGAAACATGCAGAACAGATTATAGCTGGCCATTCACTGTCATTTAGTTTTGGTGAAGAATCTCCATTAAAGAAAATATATGATTTAGATGGATATGTATTATTCATAGGAGTTGGCTATGATTCGAATACATCTATGCATTTATCGGAAATACGTGCTGGGGCGTGTGAATTTATAAAAGAAGGAGCGCCTATTATTGAAAATGGGGTCGGCGTATGGAAAGAGTTTGATGAGATAGACTATGATCCCGCACCATTTGTTAAGATTGGGAAAGAATTTGAAGAAACAAATGCTGTTCAAATTGGAAAGATTGGAAATGCAACGTGTAGAGTTATGAAGCAGAGAGAGATTATTGATTATAGTACAGCGTGGTTTCGCTCGAAAAATAAGTAAGGGATGATTCAAATGAAGGGGAAAAAGATAATAATTACAAGCGGTGGTTGTCTAGAAAAATGGGATCAAGTACGCGGACATACAAATTTAGCAAAAGGAACAATCGGAAGGCTACTTGCAGAAGAAGCGATGGAAAAAGGAGCACATGTTATATATTTACATGGCTATTTTGCTGAAAAACCGGTCGCAATAAATGCACAATTAGAATTGCATCCTTTTGAAGGAATTATCGATTTACAGAATAAAATGAAAAGTATTATGACCCATGACAAAATCGACGCTGTTATTATGGCAGCAGCTGGGTCAGATTGGATTGTTGAAAAAATTTGTGATCAAGAAGGAAATGTACTTAATATGAATGGAAAGATTTCTAGCGATATAGCACCAGTCATTCATTTTCAAAAAGCGCCTAAAATATTAAAACAAATTAAACAATGGGATCCAGAAGCGCTTTTAGTTGGATTTAAACTTGAAAGCGATATCAGTGAAGAGGCATTAATTCAGCGTGCAAGCATGAGAATGAAAGAGACAAAGGCAAATATAATGATTGCCAACTCATCGCATTCGTTACATTCACGTGGAGCTTGTCATCATGTAATTGGAGAAGACGGCTATATCCAGCTGTGTGAGGGGAAAGATGAAACAGCAAAAGAGATTATAAAACGTCTAGCCTACTTATGTTCTTCTAGAGAAGGAAGCTTCAGTAAGTAATATAAATGGGAGATAAGTGTATGGAGCCATTATTAAAAGAAGCGATTCGGTTGCGAAATGAAAGGGAATATGAGAAGTCAAAAAGTATTTTAATTGATTTAGCTAAAAACACAAATAATCCTGAAGTTTATTATCAATGTGCATGGACACATGATGCAATGGGGCTTGAAACAGAAGCAGTATGTTATTATGAAAAGGCAATCAAAAATGGCCTTAAGGGAGAATCGTTATGCGGAGCATACATTGGACTTGGGAGTACATATCGCTGCATCGGTCAATATGAGAAAGCAATTGCCACATTAAAAGCGGGACTTAAGGAATTTCCAGACAATGATGTGATGAAAGTCTTTCTTTCCATAGCAAAATATAATCTAAAAGAATATGAAGAAGCAATGAAGTTATTGCTCGAAACGGTTTCTAAGTTAGAAAGTATAAAAGAATATGAAAAACCTATTTTATATTATAAAGATCATCTAAATGAAATTTTTAAATAAAAAGGTGGGATGATATGAATCAAGCTATTTCACATAAGCGAAAGGGAATATGGATCGGTTGTATCGCTTTAATTATACTATCAAATTATCTTGCGTATGCAATCCCGATTGTGCCTACTGTACCTAGAGAAATGGTACTAGGGTCTTTCATCGATTTTCTTATTGTTATTCCAGTTATTACGTATTTCTTTATAATACGAAAGCGCTACTCTTTAACGTATATATTTCCTGTTGTAATAGCAGGTTATATTGCGGCAAGGTTCGTTATTCCAAGTGATTACTTACAATCATTTTCATATATTCATTATATTTTAGTGGCTGGTGGATTGGCATTTTTAAGTGTAGAGTTATTCGTTCTGTATAAGATTGCGAGAGCGTTACCTAAGATTATACGATATTATAAAGAATATAAGAACGAATATCCATCATTCTCTGTTGCAATTGATCAAGCATTTGATGCTGCGGTGAAAAGAAATAAGGTAATAGATGTGATTGTTTCGGAATGTAAATTACTGTACTACGCTTTATTCTCTTGGCGTACAAAGATACCAGAAAGCCCGCATATATTTTCCTATCATAAAAAAACTGGAGCAATCCCGTTTTATATTATGATTGTTCATGCAACATTCATCGAATCGATTGGATTTCATTATTTACTTCATCAATGGAATGAATGGTTAGCTTGGATTTTGCTCATTTTTAATATCTATGGAATTCTTTATTTTTTAGCTGAGATACAAGCAATTCGCACGAATCCATATATTATGACAGAAACAGAAATCATCATCCAAGTTGGGTTTGGAAAGAAAATAATCATCCCATTTTGTCACATAAAAGACATTGTATTTTATAAAGGAGAAAGCTTAACAAAAGAAGAAGAAAAAGAAGTATTTGAAGCGACTCTCATGGAGTTTATAAAGGAGCCGGCTAGGGTTGAAATTAAACTAAAAGAGCCATTAACGGCTCATTTATTATATGGATTTGTAAAAAAAGTAAAGCGCGTACATTTGAATGTAGATGATGAACGGAAGTTTTATGAGGCGGTTGTTAAAAAATTAGAGGAATGTAAGCGATATGAGTAAAAACGAGAAAGTATGATCTATAGAGTTTGTATGTAAGACTATACTACGTGAGTTTAACGATTTTACATATCTAGAAGCAAAAAAATTGGAGATAATTCCCACGAAACATAGTTGACTTATCGGAAATGTTTATATAATATATAGTTAATTCAATAATATATTGCTGATTGAAAAAACCAAAGGCATTTCATTCATTTATGAAATGCCTTTGGTTTTTTTATTTGTTATATCATTTCTTAATTCATTCATTTTAAGGGGGACGAATGTGTGACAGTTTCCATTCAAGGCGTTACGAAATCTTTTGTGAAACCCTCTGGAAGTGTTCGAGTGTTAGAGGATATTCAGTTACAAATAAATAAAGGAGATTTTGTAACTATAATTGGCCCAAGCGGGTGTGGCAAAAGTACTTTATTAAAGATTGTAGCAGGGTTAGATAATGATTTTATCGGTGAAGTTTTCATTGATAGGGAACAAGTAACAGCACCAAGTATGAAACAAGGGTTTATTTTTCAGGAGCATCGTTTGTTTCCATGGCTTACAGTTGAAGAAAATATTGCAGCTGATTTGTCACTTAGACAATTAGAGGTACAAAGACAAGTGAAGGAATGGATTGAAGTCGTTCGGCTCAAAGGATTTGAAAAGTCTTATCCAAAAGAAATATCCGGTGGTATGTCACAAAGAGTCGCCATTGCAAGAGCACTATTACGAAATCCCAATGTATTACTATTAGATGAACCATTTGGTGCGTTAGATGCATTCACGAGAACGCATCTACAAGATGTGTTACTAAATATTTGGAAGCAAAAGAAGACAACGATGATTTTAGTTACGCATGACATAGATGAAGCAATTTATCTTTCCAATCGGGTTGTCATTATGAGTCATAGACCTGGAAGAATAAAGAAAGTGATCCCTAATCCATTACCATATCCACGGAGTAAGACATCTTCATTATTCCAGCAATTTCGAATGAAAGTTTTAAAAGAGTTTGAATATGGAGAACTTACGACTAAAAGTGTGTAAGGAGGGAAGGCTGGTGCATAATAAAAAGATTATATTGATTTATTTCGCTTTAGGAATACTCCTTTTATTGGCGGGGTGTCAAAGCAATGCAGCAAGTGGAAAAAATGAGAAGGGAGATATAACAATTCAAATTGGTATACAGCAAGGGTTAAGTCCGCTATTACTCGCTCAGAAAAAAGGATGGTTTGAAGAAGAATTTGAAAAAGTTGGTGTAAAAGTAAAGTGGACGGAATTTCAAAGTGGTCCTCCTTATTTTGAAGCAATTGCTTCAAATCGTTTAGACTTTGGAGAAGTTGGAAACTCACCGGTTATCTCCGCACAAGCTGCGAATATTGAATTTACAGAAATTGCAAATACGAGCTATGCAAGAAAAGGTACAGGGGTTCTTGTGAAAAAAGATAGCAAAATTACAAGTATAAAAGATTTAAAAGGGAAAAAAGTTGCCGTCGCAAAAGGAAGTAGCGCATTTAATTTATTATACCGTGCGTTAGAGCAAGAAGGATTAGATGCAAAAGATGTCGATGTTATTCAGCTACAACCCGATGAAGCACAGCCGGCTTTTGAATCAGAATCTGTAGATGCATGGGCAATCTGGGATCCATTTATATCATTACATACATTAAAAAAAGGAGCGAAGGTGATTGTAGATGGTGATACATTAAACATCCCATCACCAGAATTTATTGTTGCAAGAACAAAGTTTGTGAAAGAACATCCAGAATTCGTTGTGACGTTTCTGAAAGTATATGAAAAAGCGCGAGTTTGGCAGGAATCTCATTTTGAAGAGGCGGTTAATATTTATGCTTCCGCAAAGAAAATTGATCCTGAAATTGTAAAAGAAGTATTTCATCACGACAAGCCTATTTTAGTACCAATTGCGAAAGACATTATAAAAGAACAGCAAAAGACGGCTGATTTTCAATATAAACTGCATTCTATTAAAAAGAAAATTAAGCCTGCTGAAGTTGTAGATAATAGTTATGTTGAAAAAGCATTGAAATCGGAGTAAAGGGGGGGACAAAATGGAAGGCGCGAAAACGATAGTTGAGACAGCGGAAGTAAAATTAGCTCAAAAGCAAGAAATGGTTCATTCTCGTAAAAAAAATGTTTCTCTCTTGATAAGAGCAATTATTATACCGACTATCGTATTGCTGATTTGGCAATTGGCAGGATTTTTGGAGCTTGTTTCAAAAACAGTTTTACCTACACCGTGGGATATTTTCTTAGCTTTTCAGAGCCTTGTTCAGACGGGAGAATTGTTTAACCATTTAAGTATTAGTGTGTTTCGAGCGGCTGTTGGCTTTTTCATTGGTGGTAGTCTAGGGGTGATTTTAGGGACAATAGTTGGTTTTTCAACAAGAAGCGAGCAATATTTAGATCCTTCGATACAAATGCTAAGGACTGTACCGCATTTAGCTGTGGCACCATTATTTGTTCTATGGTTTGGATTTGGTGAAACATCAAAAGTATTACTTATTGCTGATGGAGCTTTTTTTCCTTTATATGTGAATGCATTTTTAGGAATTCGTGGTGTAGACTCCAAGTTATTTGATGTTGCTAGAGTATTAGAATTTAGTAAAAGGAAGTTAATCACAAAGCTCATTTTACCGGCTGCCTTACCAAATTTATTATTAGGTGCCAGATTATCTCTAGGTGTTGCATGGGTGAGCTTAGTAGTAGCGGAACTTATGGGCTCAACGGAAGGAATTGGCTATATGATTATGGATGCGAGACAATTTTCTAATACAGATATTGTTTTTGTAGGAATTATGATTTTTGCATTTGTAGGGAAATTTTCAGATTCACTCGTTCGTTTATTGGAAGTGAGATGTTTGAAATGGAGAGATAATTATAAAGGAGAATCTGGAATTTAAAGAGTGAAATAGGAAATGAATCAGATTATATAGTGAGATTTTCATAAGCGGCAAGTTAATGGAGAACGTATAACAAAAAAGGGGTGTGTGAAGGAATGGAAATATTATGGTTTATTCCAGCTTATGGTGATGGAAGATATTTAGGTACGACCAAAAGAGGAAGAGCTGCTGAGTACGGATATTATAAGCAAGTTGCACAAGCCGCTGATTATTTAGGCTATAGCGGTGTATTACTTCCTACCGGGCAAGGGTGTGAAGACCCTTGGGTATTAGCTTCAGCACTTGCTGCTGAAACGGAAAAATTACGTTTTTTAGTTGCGGTAAGGTCAGGGATTATGTCACCAACAGTTGCAGCGAGAATGGCGTCGACATTTGATCGGATTTCAGCTGGACGTCTTCTTATTAATGTTGTAGCGGGAGGAGATCCAGTTGAACTACAGGGAGATGGTCTGTTTTTAGATCATGATGCAAGGTATGATGCTACAGATGAGTTTTTAAAGGTTTGGAAATCAGTTTTGCAAGGAGAACAAGTCACTTTAGAGGGAGAATATATTCAAGTGAAAGATAGTAAAGTTGTGTTTCCGCCTATTCAATCCCCGCATCCGCCGATTTACTTTGGTGGATCATCAGATGCCGGGAAAGCTGTAGCAGCAGAACATTGTGATATATATTTAACATGGGGAGAACCACCGGCGCAAGTAGAACAAAAAATAAAAGAAGTAAAAAAATTGGCAGAAGCAAAAGGGCGTACAGTTCGCTTCGGCATTCGGTTACATGTTATTGTAAGAGAGACAGAAGAAGAAGCTTGGAAAGATGCGGAACGATTTATTCAATATGTAGATGATGCCGCAATTGAACTCGCTCAAAAAACATTTGCACGTTATGATTCAGTTGGACAAAAACGTATGACACGTTTAAATAAAGGAACGAGAGAAGCCTTGGAGATTAGCCCGAATTTATGGGCTGGTATTGGATTAGTACGGGGCGGCGCTGGAACAGCTCTTGTTGGAGATCCACATACAGTGGCAAAAAGAATAAGAGAATATGAAGAACTAGGTATAGATACATTTATTTTATCCGGTTATCCACATTTAGAAGAAGCATATCAAGTAGCTGAACTGCTATTTCCACTTTTACCGGTATCTAAAAATGAGAAAGATAAAATTGTTGGAGAAATGATTGCGGATGCCTATGCATTAGAAAAGAAATAATAGAGTAATAAAAACAAACCGGCAAGCTGCTATCTTGCCGGTTTTCATCGTAAAATTTGAAAAAATATGATAAAATAAAAAGGTAACTTATGGTATGGTTGGGTGTTCAATTATCACTTCTCCACATAGAAGGGGGGTGATAATTCGTGAGCGAGATTACGTTGCTACTGCAAGGTGGATTATTTCTCGTTGCATTGCTGACGTTCGTTGTCGTTTTAATTGACAAGCTCAAAAAATAACAACCCATCTATGCCAATAGAATATGGGTTGTTATATTCATAAGAAACAAATAGGATAAATGAACAATCCAATCTGTCAAGTTACGTGGACTAGTGTGTAGCCGCACACTAGTCTTTTTTATTTATATACAATTTTTATTGTTTTATGTGATTGTATTGTTCTTTTCATACTCATTATAACATAGTGTCTTTTTATCAAGAAAGGAGATCGTATGTTCTAGTTTTGAATACTTATGATGAAATATGCGTAGATGGTCTTTTTTCTCTAAATAAATGATTCATGTATTCTTTTAAACTTTCTATGTAGAATGATTGGTTTTGAACATCATTCACACCAACAATTGGAGAAGGAAGATTATACGCTTTTTGAGAAAGATGAACAACAACATCAAAAATATTAAATAGACGAACGAAACAGAATAAGCCGTCTTTATCACTTAATAAAATAAAGTAGTGATTATCACTTTTTGTATTTAATGTATTCCATAGCGAACTTTTACTTAAGTCGCGCACAATACTTTTTTCCTTTAATTCAAAGAAGTCTGCGTTGGATAGAATGGCGGAAATTTCAATTGCATCCGGGTCATCAAAATAGCCATCTATTGCTTGAACAGCGAAAGTGTAAGCCATTTTTAAAATACTCATTTTATATTTTCGATTATCCAAAAGTAATTCACGTTGAATGGAGCTGGCTACTTTTGTAACACGTTCTTCTTTCCAAATTTCATTATGTAGTGAAATATCGTGTTTTTTACATAGTTTCATAATAAGTGAGTTAGAATAATGAATTTCATCTTTTGTCTCGGCAACGTCTGTTTCCGCCGCAGCTAATTCTTGACCATATTCATTTATGTAAAGGGGGGAGTCAATTTGTTGCTTCATTTGTTCAATTTTATATTGGCTAAGTTTATGTCTAATTAATGGGCGATCAACATGTACCGTAAGATGTTCATGGCAGGAATCACAAACTGCATTTGTGAAATAATATCCACACAATATCTCTGGAATGACGTGTTGTTCACTAAGTTCTTTCGTTTCTTTTCGGCAAATGATACATTGCGCCATATTTATCACCTTTATCTACAAATTTGTATGTAATCTAATCTCATTGTAGTGTATTTGATTGTATTTTGGAATATTGTAATTAAAAATATTATGTGAAATTCACGCTTAGTTTGGTACAATGAAGAGAGGTGCTAGTTTAAAGGAGGCCATTTTTTTGAAATCGAAAGTGCACTTTTGGACATTGGAAGTGCTGATGGTTGTAGGAATTATATTTATTTGCACAAAAATATCGTTTCTGTTTCAACCAATTGGCATATTTATTTCAACTTTATTTTTCCCAATATTAATTGCTTTATTTCTATATTTTATATTCAATCCTGTATTAGTATTTTTAGAGAATCAAAAAGTTCCTAGAAATTTAGCAATTTTACTATTGTATGTTTTTATTATTACATTAACTGCAGTGGCAATTGGTGTAGTTGTTCCGACCGTTTCACAACAGCTAATGGAATTAATAAGAAACTTACCAAGCTACATTAAAGAGGGGAAAATATACATACAAGAACTATCTCATCATAGGCTATTTGAATGGCTGACTACACAAGATTACATTTCTATTGAAACAATTGAAAAAAATGCAGTGGAATATTTGAAAGATATACCAAATACAATTACGTCGAGTGCAACGGCTTTATTCGGTATCATTACAAATGTCGCGTTAGTTATATTTACTGTACCATTTATCCTGTTTTACATGTTCAAAGATGGACATGCTTTTCCTGGAAAGGCTGTTAGCTTTTTGCCAGAATCGTACCGTGAAGAAGGACTGCGTATTATAAAAGAAACAAATGAAACTTTATCTGCATATATACAAGGACAAGCACTTGTTTGTTTATTTGTAGGGGCATTTACATTTATCGGATATTTAATTATTGGATTGCCGTATGCATTCATTTTAGGAATCATAGCGGCATTCACAAACATTATTCCCAACTTAGGACCATTTATTGGAGCTGCGCCCGCTGTTATTGTTGGATTATTTGTATCGCCAATGCAAGCTGTCTGGGTAATCTTGATTGTAACGATTGTTCAACAATTTGAAAGTAACATTATTTCACCGCGTATTATGAGTTCGAAGTTGAATATTCATCCTTTGACAGTTATCGTATTAATCTTAGGAGTAGGGAACTTCGCTGGAATTATTGGAATGATTTTAGCTGTGCCGGCTTATGCGGTTACAAAAACAGTTGTTTCTAATTTAGTGAGATTATTTAAGACGAAACGGAGTAGCCGAAAATAGAATAAAGTAAGGAAGATACACCTCTTATATAAAGATAGGAGGTGTATCTTTTTTATTGATTAGAAACTATATTTATTATGAAATTTTTATACATTTAATCTCGCTATTTTAGGTTGATAATTCTGGTAGATTCTCTTTCTCCATTTGGTAGAAAAGTGAATTTTATTTTCTGGCTAGGTGGAATCCCTCTCTATAATCCAAATCATTTTTTCACAACGTGCTATGAACATTTTAACTCGCTCCTTCCTTTATAAGTTTATATGCTTTTTTTATAAAAATCTGCAATAGGTACTTCGGCGATTACGAATTTCCTCAATAATTTTTTTGTATTGTTGTTCTTGCTTCACTTCAGCTTCAGATAAAGGTCTCTTTTGAATTGAAATCGTTAAAAAGAATACTTTAAATTTCATATTTGAATTCCTCCATCCTAAAAGAATTTATAAGCGACTACAGTAAAGGCTTTGTCGTATTTTTACATCATCGATTGCCTTATGAATTTGTTGTTCATGAAACAATTCAGATTTTGAGAGCTTATTTTTTTGTATGCTAATGGTTAAAAAGAATACTTTAAATTTCATTAGAGATGGCCCCTTTGCAATTTAATACATTTGAGTATAGTACAAACTTCTACGATCGGTTATTTCCTCCAGTGTTTGTTTTAACTGCTGTTTTCGTAAAATCTCTTCTTCAGACAATGTTCTTTTCTGAAGAGTAATTGTAAAAAAGAAGATATGAAAGGTCATAAGTGAATGAATTCCTCCTTTCGAAAAGGAATTATAAATGATCACAATAAAGTGTTTGACGCTCTTTCATTTCATTCATCGCTTTTTCAATCTGTTCATTATGAGCTAAATCAGCTTCAGAAGTCGTAGTTCTTTGAATTGTAATACTTAAAAACAATACGCGAAAAGTCATCAAATGTTGCTCCTTTCTTTAAAAAATAATGTAAGAGACTAAAAATCGCACAAAAAAGCCACAGGAAGATATTGTACTCCTATGGCTGGGCGCGAAAAAGCCACAGGAAAGTATACGACCTCCTGTGGCGAATGTATGAGTTAAAAATAAAAGGCGATTTTTAATTCTCCATTAGGTTGGTCGAATAGTTATGAAATTGAAAAACAGATGCAACAACATGTAATTGTAATTTTGACATTTCATTCGACCTCCTTTTAGAATATTTTTCCTACGCTAGTAAGTATATACAATAAATGGATAAAAGTAAACAGAAAAAATGAAAATTTTTAATTTTGGTTAAAATGTGTATATTTCGAAGGGGATGATAAAAAATGGATTATAAGGGAATTGAAGAGGAGAACCGCTTTGTAACACGGAACTTTCATCGGTTGGGAAGCTATTCGAATTTTGAGGTGGGATTCTGGAATGCGATTTATCCCTAATGGACAGCCTGATTGGTGAGGGTTCATAATCAGTAGGGGATGGAGAAAACCACCATTGATTAAAGGTTCACCTTATCAGGATTTCTCATTTTATAATGGTTTTATAAAAGGGAGGAAGAAACAAGTTGGTTAAGATTTCTTGCATCAGGACCAAATAATAAAATGTAGAAAGTGTTCATGAACAACAATAAAATTGTTTAAACTAAGAATATGAAAGGGGATATGTCATATTTTCCTATATCATATATAGTAGATGTATAGAATATTTGGTTATCGCACGTTTTACAAACGTGCAGTATGGAGGGGAAAATGAAGATAATAGAGCTACCAATTGAATTTGAATTTAAGGGGCAAAAAAATTACATTTATCCTAGCTTAATTATATTGAATAATGAACTAACTTTGGTCGATACAGGGTATGCAAATTTCATACCTTTAATCGAAAACGAAATTTTAAAAAATGGATACGAAGTGAAGGATTTAAAGAATATAATCATTACGCACTATGATGATGATCATATAGGCTCCCTTTATGATTTCAAAGAAAAGTATCCTTGGATTAACATTATAGCTAGTGAAAGTGAATCAAAATACATTAGTGGTGAAATAAAGTCAGAGAGATTGGTTCAAGCTGAGGAAATGCTTGAAAATATGACAATGAAAGAAATCGAATTTGGTAAATGGTTTGTACAACAATTAAAGAATTTGAAGCATGTTTCAATTGATGAAAAGGTACATAATGGTGATATGATTCTAGATAATAAATGTAGAGTAGTAGCAACACCTGGGCATACTTCAGGGCATACTTCAGGGCATATTTCATTGTATTTTCCAAGTTTAAAAAGTGTAATTACAGGTGATGCAGCTGTTAATGAGGATGATGAATTAATCCTTGCGAATCCGCAATTTTGTTTAAATATTGAGAAAGCACAACAGTCCTTGAAAAAGATTAAAAATCTTAAAGCTGAAACTTACTATTGTTATCATGGTGGGAAAGTCACTTTGTAATTAAGGGCTAAACGTAGATATCAACTTTCCAATTGAACCTTTCGTTATTTGTAAGCATCTAGGTGTAACAACCTGCGTGAAATCCATCTATGAAACATGCTCTTCTAATCATTTTTAGATAATAGATTAACGTTTTGTATGGGATATACATTTCACAACATCTAGAAAAATCAAAAATGAATAAAAGACAGCTCTGATTTTTGGTAGAAGTCTCTTATTCATCTTATTGACTTATCTCTCAAGGATCCGACATACTGAAACTCAATCTTATAAGGGTATACATCTCGAGGTTTTAGAGCGGCTCCAAAACCTATTCTACTATAAAAAATAGTAGCGCAGGCTATGACTGTGCTACTAATCTTAGTATGTTTTTATTGATTTTTTGTATATATGTGTTAAAATGGAAAAACGCTCATTGTTTATTTTTTAAAAAACTCAAAAATTATCCAATTTAATTATATCAAAAGTGATGAGTGATTGTCAAACTTTTTGTTGGAAATTTATATCGTACGAAACGATGAGCAGGAGAATGGTTGATAAGGAGTGGCGATATGGAGAAAACAAAGCAAGAATGGAAGCTAGAGCAGCAGCGCGTGGATGAGGTCGTAAGCAAAATTAGAACGCGTATAGATTCGTTAGAGCAATATGTAAGTACAGTAACAAAAGATGTTGTTCAAATACGCAAACATTTTTGGGATGATGTAACAGTGAATGTTGATAATATGGAAGAAGCTGTAGAAACAGCGGCGAGTATAAAGCAACAAGCGGAATTATTATCAGAACGAGAGCAAAGCCATCGTCATATATCGAGTCAACTAAAAGGATTACAACGATTACAGCAGTCACCATATTTTGGACGGATTGATTTTATAGAAGATGGTGAAGAAAAGAAAGAGTGTATATATCTAGGGATTCATTCATTTTATGATGAAAGTACAGAGCAGTTCCTCGTTTATGATTGGCGGGCGCCTATTTCTAGTTTGTACTATGATTATTCGTTAGGAAGAGCGAAGTATAGTGCACCTCATGAAACGATTTCTGGAGAGATGACTTTAAAACGTCAATATGTTATTCGTGATGGTAAGATTCGGAGTCTGTTTGATACAGCGGTTCCTATTGGTGATACGATGCTGCAAGAAGTACTTGGGAATCATGCGAATACACAAATGAAAAGTATTGTATCGACTATACAAAAGGAACAAAATCAAATCATTCGAAATGAAACAAGTCGTTTACTTATTGTACAAGGTGCAGCTGGAAGTGGAAAAACATCAGCAGCATTACAGCGCATCGCATATTTGTTATATCGCTATCGCGATACATTACATGCGAATCAGATTGTCCTCTTTTCTCCAAATGCGATGTTCAATAGTTATGTTTCCACTGTTTTGCCAGAGCTTGGGGAAGATAATATGAAACAAACGACATTTCAAAAATATTTGGAGAATCATATTGAAAGAGAATTTGAAGTAGAAGATCCATTTACGCAAATGGAGTATGTATTAACAAAAATAGAAGATGAAAATTACAAGGCTCGGTTAGAAGGGATAAAGTATAAAGCCAGTTCACAATTTATTACTGTAATGGATCGGTATATCGCATTTCTAAAACAAGAAGGCATGCGATTTAAAGATATTAAGTTTAAAGGGAAAGTTATGATTTCAAAAGAGCAAATAAAAGAGAAGTTTTATGAATTTGATTCGGCAATACGTATTCCAAATCGAATCAAACTGATTTCTGAGTGGTTATTAAAGGAACTAAGGAAAAAAGAAAAAGTAGAAAGAAAAAAGCTATGGGTAGAGGAAGAAATACAGTTATTAGATAAAGAAACATATTTAAAAGTTCATCAACAACTGCAGAAGGAAGAGATATATTCTGATGGTACATTGGATGAATTTGAAAGGGAACAAAGTATGTTAGCGGCTATGGTCGTGAAAGAACATTTCAAACCGCTTCGAAGACGGATAAAAAAGTTACAATTTATTCATACGAAAGCGCTATATATACAATTATTTCAAGACCCTAACTATGTAACTCAATTTGTAGATCGCGAAGAATTACCAAAGAACTGGTGGGCAATATGCAAACAAACAGTGGAGAAAGTGAAGCATTTTTATATGCCGTATGAAGATGAAACGCCGTACTTATACATGAAAGATCAAATACAAGAACTGCAAAGAAATACGGCTGTACAACATATATTTATTGATGAAGCACAGGACTATTCGGCATTTCAATATGCGTTTTTAAAACGTATATTTCCACATACAAAAATGACAATACTTGGTGATTTTAATCAAACTATTTATGAACAAGCAACAAATCATTTATTTTCACAATTAAATGATTTATATGGTGAAGAGCGCAGTGAAAAAATTGTATTGAAACGCAGCTACCGATCTACAAAACAAATTATTGAATTTGCAAAACAGTTTATTCCGCATAACGAAGAAATTGAGCCATTTAAACGAGATGGACGCAAGCCAGTAATAATTGAAGGGAAAAAGGGAGAAGAAGAACATGATAAGCAAATTGCAAAAGGAATAGATGATTTAAAGAAGAAAGGGCATCGAACAATTGCGGTTATTTGTAAAACAGCAGAAGAAAGCAAAGTAGTCTATAATCGCCTACAACAGCTTCCAAACGTTCGCCTTATTCAGAAGGAAACGAGTTCGTTTGATACTGGTATTCTTGTGATTTCATCCTATTTATCAAAAGGAGTAGAATTCGATGCAGTTATCATTTACGATGCATCACAGTATAAACGAGAAAATGAACGGAAATTATTTTACACGGTGTGTACACGCGCGATGCATGAATTAATGATTTATAATAAAGGGGAAATGAATCCATTTTTACAATCTGTTTCACAAAATAAATATGAGCTTGAAAGTTAAAAAAAGCTGGCATAAGTCAGCTTTTTTTCGTTTGTACGCTAAGCAAGGCACCAATCGCACCGCTATAACCGTGATCTTGTAAGAAAATAGGCCGTTTATTTTGGTACCTTGTGTAATTTTCAATAATGTTTTGTAGCTGTGTATTGTTAGATAAGGTAGAGCCGATATAAACAATAGTATTCATGTTTTTTGTCTCAGCAAATTGAAGGCTTAATGCGGTAACGACTTCGCCAACGAGACCTTGCAGGGTGGCGAGCAAATCTGAATGAGCGTAGTTTAAGTCTGTCATCGCTGCTTTTCCAAAATTACTAGCTGTTAAATGATGATCAATAGGTGAGAGAATGCCATTATAAATATCTCCCACTGTTATATCAAGAGTGTTTCTGCCCCCTTGTTTTGCATGATAGAGCACTTGATTAAAACTTTCTATATTTGTTAATAATTTTGCTAGCCCCATGATTGTACCACCGCCAACGCCAGTTCCTCCTGCGCGAACATATTGTTTATCATGGATGTAGTGAATTGAAGTACCTGTGCCGATATTTGTTAAAACAAAATTGTTTATAGAGAGAGTTTCTTTTTTTAAAAGAAACCGCACACCTTGGAGAGTAGCTTCAAATTCATTTACATATATCGTTTCATACTGATTCGCAAGTAATGTTTGTAATTGTTCAGCTTTTCCACCTGTTATACATAACTTCGTAATCGTTTCGTTTTGATGAAGCCACTTTTTAATGTTTTCTTGCTCATAAGAATAAAATTTCTTAAAAGATATTGTCTTATTTCTTTCAAAGTAAGCAATTTTTGTTAATGTTCCTCCAGCGTCAATACCGACAACACGTTCCATTTCTTTACCCCTTCTTACGTATTTCAGATTATTGTTATTAAGCTTTATAGATTAATAGTTTTTCAACTGTAACAATCAATTAATCGTCCACAGTTGCTGTACCTTTACCAAGCATAAAGCCTCGGCGATTTCGTACTACTTCATAATGTAATATAACCGTATCACCAGGGAATGCTTTTCCGTGAAACTGTACACCGTCTAATGATGAAAGAAAACCTAATCCATTAGAGTCACTTGTATCAACAAATGCACGAAGCTGAGCAAGTGCCTCTACAATTAACATGTGGGGCATCCTATTTTGCGTTTCAGAAATAAACCATTCGTTATGGGTAATATATTTGTAGCCTTTGACAGATTGTCCCTCTTTTATATCTACAATGTTATCAATCATTAAGAATGGATAGCGGTGGGGGAGCGTACCTTTCATATTTAAACATCCATTAAAAGGATCTCTCCTACTATGAAGCAGCAGGAGAGTTGATATTAATTTTTAACAAGTGTAGTTTCTTTTTTCGAAGAGAAAATCCCGCTATTTTTAATATTTTCAACGGCTTGTTGTAGAACCGCTTGATCTTGGACGAGTGCGATGCGGACAAAGCCTTCACCATGTGGTCCAAAAGCATGACCAGGAGTTACGACAACATTTGCACGGTCCATTAACGCATATGCGAACTGTAAAGAGGTCCAGCCATCTGGTATTTCTGCCCATACAAACATGCTGCCAGCAGGTTTCTCAACATTCCAGCCAAAAGAAGCAAAACCTTCAATTAAAGTATTGCGGCGCTCTTGATAGATAATTCGATTTTTCGCACAAAATTCCGCTCCTTGGCGTAAAGCAACCGCGGCAGCTTTTTGAATGGGTAAAAAAACACCGTAATCCGTATTGGATTTAAATTGAGTAAGAGCTCTCACAATCTCTTCATTTCCAATCATATATCCGATGCGGCTTCCTGCTAAACTATAACTTTTGGATAGGGAATTAATTTCTACACCTACTTCTTTGGCACCAGGAACAGATAAAAAGCTAATTGGTTTTTGATTATCGTAATAAAATTCAGCGTAAGCAAAGTCATGAACAACAATGATATGATGCTTTTTAGAAAATGCGATTACTTCTTGAAAGAAATCTTTGTGCGCCATTGCTGGAACAGGATTTCCTGGGAAGTTTAATATCATCATTTTTGCTTTTTTAGCAATTTCTTCAGGAATCTCTTGTAAATTAGGTAAAAAGTCATTTTCTTTCTTTAACGGCATGAAATATGGAGTGGCACCAGCCATTTGTATTCCCGTCTCATAAGCTGTATATCCAGGATCAGGAACTAAAATAAAATCTCCAGGATTCGCAAAGACCATAGGTAAGTGTACTAATCCATCTTGAGATCCCATTAATAACAACACTTCGCGATCAGGATCTAATATGACATTGTGACTCGCATGATAGTATTCCGTTACCGCCTGATGAAAGTCTTCAATTCCTGTCAAAGTATAACCGTAGTTTTCTTTTTTGTTTGCTGTATGTACCATAGCCTCTCTTACGAAATCCGCAGGGGGCATATCTGGGTTTCCAATACTTAAATCAATCATTTTCTGACCTGCTGCGATCTTTTCTTTTTTATAAGCTGCTAATTCACTAAATATGGAAGATTGAAATGCTTTCATTCTCGTTGCTAACGTATACGTCATTAAAACCCCTCCTAAAACTGTGTTCTCGTTTTAAAATTTCTACTATTTTATTATTCTGAAAACACGTGAATCTATTTTATCATTTTTTGAGGAGGATGAAAATATTGGTATGAATGACTATATAAAAAAGTAAAAATATTTTACGTATTTGTATATTGTTTTTTCTCGAATGAGAAAGGTTTGAAATATTACTTTTAGAAGCATTCAAGGTGGCTTTTTCATTTTCACCTTGCGACATAATAGAGAAGAAGTGAAAATACTAAATGCAAAGAGAGCGAATGATACAAGTTTGTGACGCAGAGTCTATATTTTCTGTTTAATAGCACAAATTCCATTTTTTCTATAGCGAAAATACAATTTTATCTAGTACAAAAAGAGTTTTTACTAATTGGAAAATAAATAGGAATAAACATAAACTAAGAATGGAGGTGATGGAGTATGATAGAACAGTTCTTTCAAAAAATATTTAAGCAGTTTTTACAGGAGAAGGAAGAGGAAATAGTAGTGAGATTATGTTTTTGGATTGTGTTTTATTACATGTTTACCCCTAAATTTATAATGAATGCCGGCGGATCTTTAGTTGAGATGAATCAATCACATGAAGAGTATACATATGAGAAAGTAGAAGATTTCTTAAGAGAGTATAACGGGGAAATAAAAGGTGAATTTCGTTTTGGAACTGGAATGTACTACGTTACATTCGAAGAGAAGATTAAAGAAAAATGTTACGAATTGATTTACACCTATTATTTTCCTCGTTTCATTTATCGTCGTTCTTTATTATGTACAGAATTATTAAAAGAGATAGGGGTAAGTAAGGATATAGAATTTGCATCCTACAGAACGGTGATTTTGGATCATTTTACAGAAATAAAACGTATGATTCATTTTTATGAAGAAACAGTATTAAAGAAGTTATTTAAATATTCATTTCCATTAGTTGTTCAATCTTATCGTGAACCTGTAAGCATGTATATAAAAGAAGAGAATCAAATTTTAGTTCATTAAGAAAAGAAATAGAACCCACCGAAAGGTAAGGTTCTTAACAGAGTGAATGCTACATGACTTCATTTAATCTTGTTTCATTTACAGCTTCAAAGGCATTAGAAGTATGTTGTGTTGCATTAGTCGCTTCTTTTTCTTTGCGGAACTTTTGTAAAACTTCAAAAATAATCCACATCGGAACGCCTTTATCTTTTAACATTTTCCATAAGTCCACTTCTGTAAACTTATGTTTAGCTTGATGTGTTGTTTTTTCGGATGATCGAATATCAAATTTAATCCCATCATCTTGCTTCTTTTCTTTTTCCGAAATAGCGACATTCTGGTTCTCATTTTGTGCAATATTCAAAGGAGTAACCTTTGTATGCTGCGACATAGCATTTACATTCCATCCTATTTTCATTTTGACACCTCCTTTGATAATTATACATTCATATAAATAGATTTTAAATAAAAAATAAAATAAATTCTGTCCTGTCATACATTTGAAAAATAATTTCAATTTGACTGTTGGTATGACATGATGGATGTACCACACCCAAAACTAACAGTATGTATGATGAAAGCTTCGAATGAAGTGAAAGGGTATTTTCAAATTCGCTTTCACAATCATAAAGTAAAATCATTTCACTGTGAAATGGCACTTTTTATGTGCCTCTAACATACTACATTAAAAAGATAAACCTGTTGCGCTCCTTAGTAAGTACGTTATACTTATGAAAGTAAAAAAGAAAGCTAGGAGTAGTTATAACAATGATTCGTGTACGAGTGGAAGGAAATGAACAAGAGATTATTGAATTTTTGGAGAAAATGCCTGAAATTCCTGGATTTGAAAAAACACATATAAGAGAACCGCGTAAAGGGAATAATCCCAAATACAATACAAGTAAAAATGTATTAGCATATTTATCTTATAAAAAGAAGGAAGTCACCAATAAATAGGTGACTTTTTTGTTTCCCACTGTTTCACCGCCTTGTCTTTTTTGCATAATAATGGTATTAGAATATGCAGAAGAGGGGTGAGGACAGTGAATAAGAAAATCATCTTTTTTGGAGACTTTGGTATTGATGATGCAGTATCGTTAATCTATGCAGATAAGACGCGTCGTCTTGATATTATTGGAATTGTTGCGGATTACGGAAATGTTTCAAGGGAAATGGTAACTGAAAATGTTTATTTTTTAGAGAGATACTATGCTACAAAGATAAAAATTATAAAAGGGGCCAGTAGGCCAATGACGGCAGAAGAGCCTCTGTTCTTTCCAGAAATTCATGGTGAACACGGTTTGGGATCAATTATCCCTCCAAAAACAAGAGGGATGAAAAGAGAAAACTTTTGTGAGATTATCAAGTTAATCGAACCGTGCCCAGAAGATATTATCATTGTAGCAACAGGACGGTTAACAGCTCTCGCGACATTATTTCTGTTGTATCCTGAAGTAATGGATTACGTACATGCGTATTATATTATGGGTGGTGCGTTTTTATGTCCCGGTAACGTTACACCTGTATCAGAAGCAAATTTTTATGGTGATCCCATCGCAACAAATATTGTGATGAAGTACGCGAAAAACGTAAGTATTTACCCATTGAATGTAACGCAGCGGGCCATTATTACTCCTGAAATGGTAAATTTTATTGACGATAAGGGAACAGGACAAGCAAAGCTTATTAAACCAATGATTGATTTTTACTATGAAAATTATTATAAAAAGCAATACCCAGGAATCGGTGGCAGCCCAATTCATGATTTACTGCCATTTATTGCACTGCGAAAAGATACTATTTTCGAATACAAAAAGTCTGCCGTCTGGATTAGTACAACAAATGATGAGACGCGTGGACAAAGTGTAGCAGACTTTAGAAAGACAGCTGAACAAACGAGATTTGATAATCGACCAGTTCAGAGGATTGCGGTGAACTTTCGTTATCAAGCATTTAAAAGAGAATTTATGAGTACAATGTTAAAGCCAGATTGTTCTTGACTAGCGCTACTCCCAATAATATATGGTCATGTTATTTTCAACGTTCGTATATAATGAACTTCTTTAGTACCTAGCGAAGCGATCCTATCATCTTCATATAGCTAAATCGATTGCTTTAAATTGTTTTAAGCTCTGCATCTGATAAGGATATAACAAAATGAAAGGACCGTTCACGATACGGCTGAGAAAAAGAAGTTCTCCTTGTGCGGGTAGAAATGGCTGGCTTTAAAAAAGAGAGATCGCTTATTTTTTGAATATGTAAGTAATTGTAAGGTGACTCTAAAACATGCCGAATTATTTCTTTATAGCTTACTGCTTCGGTCTAATTTATATTCAGTATCCGTGTTACTAAATTTTCTTTAAAGTAAAAACAAAAGTTCGTTTTTGTATTTGTAAGAATCTTTTCTATATCATTATGAAATGACTACACGTGATGGAATGATACGGTCATCGTATTGATTTGTTGTATAACGGTATAACTTAAGCAAAAAGTAGCATAACTAATAGTAAGCAATGATTATGGTTACTTTTGTTTTATAAAAGAAGGAGGAAATGATATGGCATTTATATGGTCTTTAATTGTTGGCGGTATTTTAGGGTGGCTTGCAAGTTTGATTACAGGAAGAGATGTACCTGGTGGAGTCATTGGCAATATCGTTGCAGGTATTATCGGATCGTGGGTTGGAACGGCGCTTCTTGGTAGATTTGGTCCTGTTATCGGAGGATTTGCGATTATTCCAGCCTTAATTGGAGCGATTATTTTAATTTTCATTGTCAGCTTTTTACTAAGGGCAATGAAAAAATAAAAAATGAGGGCTGTTTACAGATTGTAAGCAGTCCTTTTTGTATTCTTGTCTTTAATCTGTTATGCTACTGTTATACCATCAGGAGGTGTTAGCATTGAAAACATTTACAGTAAACTTTCATCAGGAAGACAATGCAAAAGCAACAACAGTACATAAGTTAAATGAAGAAGACTTTAATAAAGCAACCGAAAATGGAACACGTCATTTATTTGATTTAGATACAAACGTTGGTTTTTTTGTATTCTTTGATGCCGAAGATGCAGAAGGAAACGAGCATTACTTAATGCTGCAATATGAAGGAGATCATGAAGAGCCAAGTGCTTGCTTTGAATTTGATTTGAAATTATTCTATCAATTTTTAGCACTATACTTAAATGACCTTGAATTCCAAGGAGAAACAGAGGAAGAAGAGGAAGAATATGGCCCAATTCATCATTTAGCACATTTACTGTACCATATTGTTGAAGACGGTAAAGATATTGAAGCATAAATACATATTAGACTGCCCTTTTTGGGGCAGTTTTTTATTTTTTCTACAGATTAGGAAAGGGTAGGAAGTTTCACTGTATAGGAAGGGACCGTCTCACGAAATAGAGAAGGTGTATAAAGGATATTTCGTGTAAATGATAAAAGTAGTGTAACGAATTGGTTACAAGGATTAATGTAACGAAAGAGGAGGATATATATGAAAAAGCTTCTTATACTTATGATCAGCCTCATATTTGTATGTATAATAACTGCTTGTGAGAGTGCGGGTGAACAGAAGCCACTAACAGAAACATCTGAACAAAATACAAGTAAGCAAACGAATGAAAAGAAAGATGAAATTACAAAGCAATCAAGCGAACCGGACTCTGATTCAAAGGAATCGGAAAAGGAAGAAGCGGATACGAAACAAAATACGTCAAGCACATCAACGAATTCTAAAACAGTGAGCCAAATTAAAAATATATTAGAACAGGCAAAGCAAGGGAAAGTACCAAATGTATCAGTCGCGGCGCACACGGGAGATATTGAAGAAGTAGAAAAAGAGTGGGGTAAAGCGGACAAAACTGAGCCAGCCGGTAAAGGAATGTATGCAACATATACGAAGAGGAATGTCGTCATTGGCTTTAATAAAGGATCTCAAATTTTTGATGTTCGCTCCAATCATCCAAACCTTCGTTCACTCACATTACAAGATATTGAAAATGCATTAGGAAAACCGACGACAGTTAAGACAAATGGAGATGACAAAATATATATTTATAAAGTGAACAAACAATTTGAATTAAAATTTGTGATTCCTAATTCTACTGGAAAAGTAGATCATATTTCTGTATTTTCCCCAGAGGACAGTATTAATAATATGGCGGGATAAATGAAGAAAAAGAGCTGTTTTTTTATAAAGGCAGCTTTTTTCTTTGCGTTCTAATCAGTAAACAAAATATGTTTGAATCATTCCGTCAATGAGTAAGAAACACGCAGACAGATAGAAGAGCGTACTGCTGTTAAAAGAATGGAATATGACGGCACCAATTGCAAGGGCGCATGTTCTAGAAATATCCCAGTGGACTCTGTTGGTGGAGAACACATTGTTATGTAACATTCATATCATTCCACATGTACACATGAAAAAGTACAACATGTAATAACAATATCAAAAGCCCCTTTCTAGATGAGAAAGGAGCTTTTGCATATGTACTTTACAAATTAGTCTTCAATAATTTCATATTCTTCGTCTGACAGCAGTAGAATTTGTGTTCTTTTGCTTTTATTTTGTATTTCAATCACATCATATGTGCCTAGGTCTCTTAATTTATTTTGAGAAGCATTCACCATTACTTCCATAGAGTCAATTAAGATATCCTCTTCCATATATGATTCAGGTAACGCCATATCTTTCGTATCTAATACACATGTGTATAGAGTGTGTAAATGTTCAGTAGTTGGATTTTCTTCTTGAACATCAATAATGTCTTTCACTGTTTCCATATGTTCTTCTTTTGGTTGGTATACTTTAATTTTAGCCATTGTTTCAATCTCCTTTATAACATAGTCGTAGAGGCTATAGCTTATTATAACGTTTTTTAGTGAAAACATGAAATTGTTTCCGTCTATTTGTTTGAAATTTTTTCTTAATGGACTTTTTCATGGGGCTTTATCATATGAAATCGGTCTTTCTTGTATAATAGAATGTCACTTTAACTATAATTTGGCCGCAGTTGGAAGCATAAATTGACCGTGTGTTACTTATTAACCCATAAGCTAACCGTTGGTTTATGCGGAACTTTATACATATGGAGTAGAGGAAATAAAGACAATACTTGCTTTTAACCACTGATATAATGGAATGAATAAAACACTGCATACGTAGATGAAGAGGATGTTTCACAGAAGATAAGCCAGGGAGTGTTGATGAGGAAAACTTCTAATAATGATGCGTTATGTAAACTTTACATGAATATCTTATACAATATACCTTTATGGTAAAATCTTGTTAAAAGGGGGAAATAATCATGGTGATTGATTTAGAAATGGATAAAGAAATGCATCCAACAGTTGCTCTTTTATATGCTACAGTTAAAGATACATACAAAAGATTAAAGATACTGGTATCAGATATAACTCAAGAAGAATTAGATTATAAAGGACCAACTGAAAATCTAAACAGTATAGGTCAATTATTAAAACACTTGTCAGTAGTAGATTTACACTGGGTATATCGATTGAAAAATGAACCTATACCTACAAATGTCAAATTAGAATATGGTCCAATGATTCATCCAAATGGAAAACTTCCTTCAGTAAATAATGTATCTATTAATGAATTAATAACAGCTTATGATAGAGTACAAAAGATGTTTCATTTAGAATGTACAAAACTATCTGAAGATGATTTAAATCAGGTTGTTTCATACGAAAACGGAAAACGGGCGACAATTAGATGGGGAATATGGCATATAGCTGATCATAATCGTTATCATCAAGCCCACATTAGCTTTCTAAAAAAAATATATAGAGAGAAACAAGAGAATATTTAACTTCCACTAACGAATTTCACGTCAACTAGCACCTCTTATGAATCTTACGAGGGGCTAGTCGTTTTTTTGTTGTATGCTTCTTGTTATATAGAAGAAAATGATGACTTCGGATTATAACCTAAATAATAATACATGTTTGTCATATTCTTGTAAGCAGCATTTATTCAGTGACAATAAAGTTGTTTAATTCTTCTTCAACTAAAGCCCCTTATGGAACCTTACTTCATTTACTAAATTTTCATTCTGTCTTACATAGCTTAATCTGCCTCAATATCTTTTTTACCTGGATTGTGAATAAATCTTAATAGATAATCATCAGGATCCATAATGAAAAATTCTTTTGTCCCTTTAATTTAGTATTAGCTCTATACCAATTTTCTTGAATATCAAATTTAATTGGATACTCGTTCTTTTTCAAACTATCATATAATGGATCAATATCATTTATAATAAATGGAATAAGTCTTTCGAAGTCTTTCGAAGTATTTAGATATTTTTGTTAATATTAATATGAGGATTGTTGTTAAGTAATCTTAGAAGGAGGATTATCTACAATGATAAAAAAACTCTACGAAACTCACTTGCAAGTAAAGGATTTAAAAGCTGCCATCAACTTTTATCAAGGTAAGTTAGGGCTTGAATTAGGTTATGCAACTGAAAAAAACGCCTTTTTTTGGATTGGAGAACCAGGCTATCAAATGCTAGGTTTATGGATGGTACCAATCTCAAGTGAAATCGAAAAAAGGCACTTTGCTTTTGAAGTAGAATTTGATTTCTTGGTTCATTCCATTCAATGGTTGAAGAATCAAGGAATTGAGGTTATTGGAAGTCAGGGGAAAGGAAATGAGGAACCGATTGTTCAAGTATGGATGCCAGCTGCCAGTATTTATTTTTTAGATCCGGATGGGAATAAATTAGAATTCATTTCCATGCTGGATGATGAACCAAGAGAATTAGATTTTGTCCCTTATTTAAGCGAGTGGAATAAATTGTCCGATTCTTAAAAAGGTTTATAGATAGGCATCCGTCTCAGTTAATCTAATTGGATATAAATATTTTCAACTATAGCAGGTAAACTCCTTATTTTTTTATGACCTTTTTGATTTAGGTCTTGATAACTTATATTAAACAACTTTATTATCTCTACATACCATTTATATTTTGCAACAAACAATGGTTGGATATACATTCTCCATTTCAATATCAATGTCTTGAAATCCATATTTTTTATAGAACGAACCAAGTTTTTTAAACGGAATACAGTATACGTGTGGTACTTCTGATTCTTTAGCCGTTCGAACGAAAAAAGAAACTCATTTTCCGGCTAGTTGATATCCTCGATAGGCGGGGAGTATGTAAATACCAAACGAAACGTCCTAGGCCAGCTTTATGTAATGATCGCAACTTGATTTTGTGTTAGATTACTAGGAACAAATCCAACTGACTTATATTGATGATAAATCCAGTCTAAGTCTTCTTTTCGGGCAAGTCGAATCTCCATCCGATTTCCTCCTCATAAAATATGAATATGTTCTATTATACAAAGAATAATAAAAATAATAGTTAAAAAATGAATTTGTAGGCATTGCGAGCATATAATATATAATAGTTTCTCTTCCTTCAATCTTATTTTACGTATATAATATGTAAAGGTAAACGTCATTATTATCGTATACTTAAAAAGAATAGAGGTTTAAAAATGGGTGTAAAAATTATTACAGACAGTGCGGCAGATTTACCAAAAGAGGTGCTGCAAGCTTACGATATAGATGTAATTCCGCTTCGTGTCTTTGATGAAGTAGAAACAGAGTATTTAGACGGGGTAACGTTAGAATCAACTCAATTGTTACAAAAAATGAGAGAAGGTGCAGCGTATAAAACATCGCTCCCTTCATTAAAAGCATTTCAAGAAACATTTTCTACATATGCAAAAGAAGGTACGCCTTGTATATATTTAGCTTTCTCATCTGAACTCTCCGGTACATACCAATCTTCGGTCCTTGTTAAAGAAGAAGTACAAGAAACGTATCCAGATTTCGACTTAGATATTATTGATACAAAATGCGCATCTCTTGGGCAAGGGCTTGTTGTTTTAGAAGCTGCTAAAATGGCAAAAGAAGGCGCGTCAAAAGAAGACGTTTTAAAGCGTGTTGCTTTTTCCATAACACATATGGAACATATCTTTACTGTAGGTGATTTACAATATCTTGTTAGAGGTGGCCGCCTCAGTAAAGTAGCTGGATTTATTGGTGGTTTACTAAATATTAAACCGATTTTAAATGTGGACGAAGGAAAACTTGTACCACTTGAAAAAATAAGAGGCAAAAAGAAAATGTTAAGCCGCATGGTTGATATTATGGAAGAGCGAGGGAAAAACCTTCAAAAGCAAACAATTGCTATTATACATGGTGATGAGTTAGAAACTGCTGAAGTATTAAAAGCGCTCATTAAGGAGCGTTTTGGTTGTGAAGTATTTGTTGTAAATACAATTGGCGCAGCAATTGGAGCACATACAGGGCCAGGTGTTTTAGCATTATTCTTCTTAAATGAAGTAAAGTAAAGGATTGATCTTTTTGATCAATCCTTTTTGTTTTGGTCTACAATAATCGGTCGATATGGAATGGGTGAGGATAAGATCATGGAAGTCTTTACCGTACCGAAAGGAATCACAATATCAATCAATTCTTCTAATTCTTTCATAGAGCAGACGGCGACCTTTAAATAATAACAACTTTCACCAGTTACGCGGTGGCATTCGAGAATTTGGTGTTCCTCATAAATAATTTTTTCGAAATGTTTACAAGGGATTTTTAAACTTTCAATTCTTAAAAAAGCTTGAATGGGCTTCCCAACTGCTTCTGGAGAAATTCGTGCTGTATATTTTTCGATGATTCCTGCATCGTGCAAACGTTTCAGTCTTTCTGTAATACTTGGTCGACTAAGATGTAAGTGTTCAGTCATGTCGGTAACAGTCATTCTAGCATCTTCTTGTAAAAGTAAAATAATTTTCTTATCAATCTCATCCATCACACACATCCTCCTTTACAAAATTGAAAGCAAATGACTTAAATGACTACATAATGTAAAATAAATAATTAAATCGCATTCGTTTTGAATATACAATAGATTGATAAGTTTCTATAATTTAAATATAAATGGAGGTGTCAGTAATGTCTAATTATTTCAAAAAATAGTTTTTATAATTACAAAAATTTTTATTGGGATTCATCATTTGTAAAAAATGATTAGTTGTATTTTGGGAATATTAAATACGATAGAAGGTCGTATCATAATTAAAAAGATTGCGAATGATTGCGGTTATATAAGATAGAATATTTCGATGTATGAAACAATTATATTTCTTGTATAATTGTTTGGAGGATAATAAGTTGTAATTATTTATAAAAGTGTGGTGTTGTAGTGGCAAACATGATACGCAATTTGTATCGTAGGAATGATTAATACTTTATTCCAAGCTGTAAAATAATAGAATAATCAAGTGCTGAATGGCTATATCGACTTATTATACAGCCGAAAAGAACTTGTATTACTAAGGTTTTTATTATTGGTGATGTAGAGAGAGTTAGCAGCATAAAACAATTTCAAATATATAAAGAGGGAGAAATATGTTAGAGAAGATATCTCTTGATGGGGGGGATGATTATTTAGATATAGGGCATGTTATTATGTCTTGTGTGCTACATAATGGGATATGAAATATAGATTATAGACGGGTATCGCACAGAGTGTAATAGAATTGTTGGGGCTATTCAAGTGTTGTGATATATGGAAAGTAAGTGGTAGATTCAAGCAATATAGCGTACCACCTACACATTTTGCTGAAGAAATGATTTGAATTACTGAGAATGATGAGGAATTGAACAGAATACTGGTGTATTTATAAAAAAGGGGGAATTTTTACTTTATAAACGAGATATTGCTTCTTGTTATGAGATGTATTTCTGATAGCGCAGATAATAAGGCGACAATGTCATATGGAAACTTTGCAAAGACGGTAGCGAAGTATTCTTCTGAAATTTTGGTGGAAATGCTTAAAATGAGGCCATATGATCCGGTCCAATAAAAATGAAAGAGATTTCTTCAGGTGAAAGAAATCTCTTTCATTCAATTACGTTTTCACTTTTAACTGTTTTAATAAGAGCTCTGGATGTCCTTTTACATAATAAAAATGTGGATTGTTTTCGTCATCGTAAATCATAATATAAGGCTTTTCGTTTTTAGGAAGAAGGACAAGTACTTCGTCGATAGTTGCATGAATCCATTGATTTGTGATGATAGCAGGTTTTGTTAAAGGGATTTTGATTATATATCCGCTTCTAGGGACAACATTTATATTTGTAAATGCACCAGTAATGGATTTTGCGTATTGGATCGCATTGTGTTGAATTTCTGCATGTAACGATTGTTTTTGAACGACCATCTCTTTTTGACAGTCAAATACTTCAATTTGCTTATTTGTATTTGCAAGCGCATGTGTGGATAAGAAAAAGAAAAGCAGAGAAAGGATTCCTAGTTTTTTGAACATAAATAACACCTCATACTTACTATGTCCTAAAAGATTATAAATATTTCTTTCTGTATGGAATAGAAAGGGAGTTCAAAAAGCCATTTCCTTTTCATTCAGCTATTTTATGAAAAGGAAACATTCTTTTAAATGAAAATAATCTAATTTAGATAATGAAAAAACGAAAAAATAAAATTAAGAAACGAAGTATATCAAAATGAAATAGGATTAGAAATTATAAAAATAGAATACAAATGAATCAAATATTTCATAAGTCATGGAAGGAAAAGGGAATAGGAGGAAGGAAATGAGTAAGAACGTTGCGTTATTACTAATAGATGTACAGAATATTATGTTTTCTTATGAAGGTGGTTCTTTATGGAAGGAGCAAGAAGTGCTTAAAAATATTTCTTCTTTGCTTACGAAAGCACGTCAATCTAATATACCTGTCATTTATATACAACATACAGATTCGAGTCCAGATAGCCTGTTAAGTGAAGGAAAACAAACATGGGAAATTCATCGTGACGTTAAGCCTCTCCCAACAGATATTGTTGTTCGTAAATCTTCTTTAGATGCTTTCTATAAAACAACATTACAAGAAAAACTACAAGGATTAGAAATTAAAAAATTGTTTATCGCAGGTATGCAAACTCAGTTTTGTGTAGATACAACATGTAGAAGTGCTTATAGTTTAGGATATAAAGAGAACGTTTTAGTAAAAGATGCTCATAGTACATTTGACACATCAGTGCTTTCAGCTTCTCAGATTGTAGATCATCATAATAATACGCTGAACGATAGGTTTGTCGCACTACAAGGAACGAGGGAAATCATTTTTTGAAATAGAATGAAATTTTAAATTAAAAAGGAAAACAGTCTATTTAGAAGGTGCTGACAAAGGGATTACTTTGAAAAAACATGCATTTTTATTGGAATGTTGAGGATAGAAAGGAGTTTATCATCTATATACAGTAAGTGATGGACTCCTTTTTCTTATGAAGTGGATGTTTTCAGCGGTCTTACAGGCTGTTTTTATCCTGCTTAGTGCTTTTAATTAGTAGGAGAGGAAGGAAAATCCACTGATTAAAGTTCTATTTTACTTCCAGTAGTGGAAGGGAAGTAAGCCTGAATTATAAAAACAAGCACATCTTTACAGCACGCATCACAAATAGCCGTGTATCATTTATTTTTTTATGGGATATACGGCTATTTTATTTTCTGCATGCGGTTTGGATGTTTTTGGACCACGGCATGTATTAATTTAATATCTCTGAGTTGCGATGGATGTCGAAGTTCGGTAGATCCGTCAGTAACTTCACGAGGGACTGATAGAAATTCAAATTTCTGAGATTGATAAGTATGTCCTAGTAGATATCTTTTCAGAATACGAATGAACGAAATATGACTTCTGATTTTAAAGAAGTTTGGATTATATTTTAAATATTAAAATATGGATAAATAATGAATAGCCTTTTTTAGGACGATATATTTAAGTTTGAATATAAGGATTTTAAAACGTTAAAAATAAATGTAATTTCTTATTGATTATCATTATCATTGTAACTATAATAGTTACATGTAAATGGATATGAATTTTTATATTAACTTGCAACTAACAACCAGAATGGAGATGTAGGGTATGAAAAAAATGATTATAGCTAGTGCACTAGGATTTGCAGCATTGGCAGGTACAAATTTACAAGGATTAGAAGTAACAAAAGTGAGTGCCGCAGTTCAAGAAGTTTATTCTATAATTGAAGGGAAAGTAATTGAAGTAAGTAATGATTCTTTTGTTGTAGAAACTAAACAAGGTGATCAATCTGTAACGGTACATTATGATTTTCAGTCAGATGTAAAAGTCGGCGAATATGTAAGAGTCATGAGCGATGGACCAATGTTACAAAATGCATTTCACATTTTTGTTACAGCAGCTTCTATTGAGCATATTACACTAGTGCCGGGTGTTTATAAAGATTTTGTAGTCGGAGATGTGACTAACGTATACCCTCTAGATTCTGATGGAAATGCAGGTGTAGATGTTGAATTTCCGACAGAAGAAGGGGAAACGGACCTTGTTTTCGTTTCATTAACTGAAGGTCAATCATTCCAAGTACATGATATTGTTCAAGTTGAAAAGGGCTGGTTTAAAACATATCCAGCATCTACCTATGATGGGATTGAAAAAGTAAAATCCAAGATCGATTATGCAAAAAAACAAGTAGATATAAATTCGTGGGTATGGTCTTAATTTAAAGTTGTTTTCAAAGTCGGCAATATAAGTCTATTGCTCTATCAGGAATTTAATTGTTTGAATGTGAATTTCGATTCAGAAATAAAACAATTTCTTCTTGTTTGTAATTTCATTCAAAAAGATAAATGATTAGGGGAATATTTATGTTCCTGATTAATCTTTTATTAGGTCGGCTAAAGGTGTGGTTATACATATTTCATATACTGACTGAGATAAAAGAAAGAATATCACATGCAAAAATACTTACATTGTGTAAGTTGAAGGATAGAAAATATGAAAAATGGAAGAGAATTTTGTTAAAGATTCTCTATACTAGGAGGTACCTAATGGTTACAACAGATACAATTCAAATGTTAGAAGATAAAATTCAATTCATACATCGAGATGGAAAAGCGATTTATCTAGTCGGCCCAATTCAATTACCAATTAATTTATATGGAGAAACTAAAATTTTTCAATGGTATTCTTGGTTACAATGTCATGAGACGACGAATGGCGTAGAAGGGATTATGGAGAAACTACCATCTATTCACTTAGCCGATATGCAACAATCTAGCGTACTCGTGTATGGTGATTTTGAAGATGCTGAAGATGCATTGATTCGTATGCATAGTATTTGTCACACAGGTGATATCTTTGGCAGTAAACGTTGTGATTGTGGATTCCAATTAAAACAGTCTTTAAAGATGATTACAGAACATGGTGCGGGTGCTCTATTTTATTTAGCCAATCATGAAGGAAGAGGAATTGGTTTATTTAGTAAAGCGATGACTTATATCCTGCAAGAAAATGGGCTAGATACAGTAGAAGCTAATTTAAGTTTAGGTTTTGCAGATGACGTTCGAAATTACGATGACACAATTGAGGTGTTAAAGACACTACGCTCAAAGCCTGTAAAGCTTATTACAAATAATCCAAGAAAATTAGAGGCGCTACAAAAAGCCGGATTAAATGTTACGAGTCGTGAACCGTTATGGGGTGATGTCTCAGAATTTAATGAGAAATATTTGCAAACGAAGATTCAGCGTTCTGGCCATTTTGAAGGGGGACACTTACATGGGTGAGCATGAATTTTATATGAAGTTGGCACTTGAAAATGCTAAAGCAATGAAGGGACAAACTACTCCAAATCCACTGGTTGGATCTGTAATTGTAAATGAGAATCGAATTGTAGGAATTGGAGCACATATGAAGGCTGGAGAACCTCATGCTGAAATACATGCGATACGTATGGCCGGAGAGCAGGCTCGTGGTGGTACCATCTATGTAACTTTAGAGCCTTGTTCTCATCATGGAAGAACAGGTCCCTGTGCAGAAGCAATTGTACGAGCAGGAATCAAGAGAGTAGTGGTTGCAACACTTGATCCTAATCCACTTGTCTCTGGACGTGGAATTAAGATTTTGCAAGATGCTGGTATTGAAGTATTTGTAGGAGTTTGTGAAGAAGAATCACAAAAAATGAACGAAGTATTTAATAAATATATTATGACAAAGCGCCCTTTTGTTACGATTAAGTCTGCAGTTACATTAGATGGGAAAATTGCTACTTCTACATCGGATAGTAAGTGGATCACATCTGAAGAGGCTAGACAGGAAGTACATCAAATACGGAATGAAAATGCGGCTATTTTAGTAGGAGCAAATACGGTACAAAAAGATAATCCGTCATTGACAACACGCATTCCAAATGGACGCAATCCAATTCGAGTAATATTGGATTCTACATTACGTATTCCAATGGAATCTAAAGTTATTACGGATGGTGAAGCCCCTACGTGGATTTTTACAACAAATAATCACGCCGTAGCCAAAAAGCAGTCATTAGAAAATGCGGGGGTAAAAGTGTTTGTTACTAGTGGAAAAAAGCATATAAACTTACATGAAATGCTAGATGTTTTAGGACAAAAAGGAGTTTCATCTTTACTAATTGAAGGCGGTGGAGAGGTGAATGCTTCGTTTTTTGAAAATAAATTAATGGATAAACTTGTCTTATATTTTGCCCCTAAAGTTATTGGAGGTAGGATGGCACCTAGCTTTGTAGAGGGTACTGGCGTTACTAAAATGCAAGAGGCACTTGAATTTAAAGATATAACATTCACTCAGGTTGGAAAAGACTATAAATTTACTGGTTATCCAGTATATCATATAGATGGTGAATAACGAGAAGATATATTCAATTATGTTTTTAAATATATGAAGCGAGGAAAAGAGTGATGAAGGATGAAATTTGGATTTGATATTGATGATACGTTGATTGACTTAAGACAGCACGCTTTTCATTTATATAATAAAAAATTAAACAAAGAAGTAGGATTGGATGTATTTCATTCTTTAAAAACAATTGAAATACATGAAGCGTTTGACATGAATTCGGAGGAAGGTAGTCAGATGTGGAACAGTCTGCTTCATGAAATTTATTATACTTCCTGTTCACCGTTTCCGTATGCAGTAGAGACATTGCAAGAATTAGAAAGACAGGGGCATGAAGTATATTATATAACTGCGCGGCCTAAAGAGCATGGAGAGCAAACAAAAAAATGGCTAATGGACAATGGGTTTCCGGTACATGAAGATCGCTTTTACTATGGAATGAAAGACGAAGAAAAAGTACAAATCATACAAGAAATAGGATTAGACTATTTCTTTGACGATAAGCCGGCTGTTTTAGAAACTTTAATAGGAAAATCGATTAAAGTATATGTAAAAAATGCTTCTTACAATCAACATGTAAATATCCCGCGTATTACAAGTTGGATAGAGTTAGAGGATATCATAAAGAAAGATATATATGTATCTAATTGAGTCAAGAGTGTATGAAGCCTTACATGTCTTAAGGGAAAGGTATATGCAACATATCTTTCCTTCTTTTTTGAAATGATTCTAGAGAGGCATGGCTTATATTTTGTAGAGTAATGTGCTATGAGTACTGTTAATAGGGAGCGAATAGAAATATGAAAAACAGAAAAAACATTTTAAAATCAGCCTTATACGCGAGTATATTCTTTATGTCAATGATGGGTTCTCCTAGTGTTACGGCATTTGCAGATATTTCGGATGAGAAACTTGAAAATTGGCCAAAATGGATGCAAGCAATACCAGATGATACACCACTAGCCCAAATATCCATTCCAGGAACACATGATAGTGGAACATTTAGATTGCAAGATCCAGTCAAACAAGTATGGGGAATGACACAAGAACATGATTTTCGTTATCAAATGAATCACGGGGCAAGAATTTTTGATATTAGGGGACGTTTAACAGATGACAATACAATTGTTCTTCATCATGGACCAATATATTTGTATGTAACACTCCAACAGTTTATTAATGAAGCAAAAAACTTTTTAGAAGAGAATCCAAGCGAAACAATTATTATGTCCTTAAAAAAGGAGTATGATGATATGGACGGCGCTCAGGATACATTTGTTAATACATTCGAAAAAAAATATTTTGAGGATCCTATTTTTTTGAAAACAGAAGGAAATATCAAACTTGGAGATGCACGTGGGAAAATAGTATTAGTGAGAAGGTATGTTGGTAGTAAGATGACTGGAGGGTATCAGAATTTTTATTGGCCTGATAACAAACAATTTAACTCCGCTATCACTTATAATTTAAATGTAACGGTACAAGATAAATATAATGTTGGGTATGACGAAAAAATAGAATCTATTAAAAGCATGATCGACCAAGCTAACGAAAATTCTCAAAATGTAAATCGTATTTATATAAACTTTATTAGTTTGTCTTCTGGTGGTACAGCATGGAGTAGTCCATATTATTACGCCTCTTATCTAAATCCAGAAGTTGCACAGTATATAAAGCAAAAAGATCCCAAAAGAGTAGGATGGATTATTCAAGATTATCTTGGAGATAAATGGTCACCAGCACTTTACCGAGAAATCATAAAAACGAACAAGTCACTTTAAAATGAATGAATTCAGTAGAATTTTGATTAAGAATTTCTATCTTAACTTTAGTTTACTTTCTATATATGAAGAAACCAAAAGGCTCCGTAGATGAAGCGGAGCCTTTTGGTTAGGAAATATTATATATGTTATTAAAAATACTGATAGATTTGGTTATCATGTTAAAGCATTAGGAATTTCGCACAATATTAGTTTGATATAGTTACGGATGAAAAGTAAAACTATTTTGATATAAATACATTTTTGTTATATAATATTTTCATAATAATTGATAAAAAACATTCGTTTTTATATTAAGGAGACATATAAGCCTTTATGAAAAATATAGATTTTATACTTGAAAGCGATGAAATGTTAAAGCCCTCTGAACGGCTCATATTGTTATTATTAGAAAAGCATAGGATGCTGTATACGAATGATTTATTGGCGTTATCTAATTTATCGTATAAAACATTAACAGATTCATTAACAGCACTTGTTGAAAAGTCATACGTATTAAAAGAGACAGGAAAAGGAAGAAGACAAAATTGTTATAGATTAATTTAAAAAAATGATTCATCTTATTTTTGATTGAAAACAAAAATAAGATTTTTCTTTTCATTTGAAATTTTTTGTTTTTTTAATTTAGGTATATAAAAACAAAAATGAATTCGAAAAATAATACAAAAGAATATGACTTTAAATAATTATGTTATGTAAACTGAAAAGAAGCTTTTCAATCTCTATCGAAATATAACGAAATATATTAAAGTATGTTGATGCAGAAATATGATCACAGCAAGAAATCATGGCAATTTTGCCCCTATTCGTTTTTTGCAAGTTTTTCATATATTATTTCATTTTTTATTTAGAAGAGCAGGCTAGATTGCATAAGGCACAATTTGACAAGTAAAGGACGAAGTAGCGTAAACTACAATTTTACAGCACAAAAAAATAAAATATTCAGCTGAAATATAGAGATGTCGTCGAAAGCTATCTGTAATTGATTGATTTATGAGATTTTTTTATAGAGGAGCTTGTTTTATACGAGGAGAATTTAAGATAATAGAAGCTCATATGGAAGGCAGTAAAATAAAATGGGTTAGGAGGATTTCAATGATGAGGAGACTCAAAAAGGTAAATGTTCCTAATACAATGCAACATCAATCGCAGCCTAACGAATATCGAGTTATAAATAAGAAAAAAATAAGGCGTTTTCTTCTCGCATTTCTATTTATTTTCTTCTCAACACTTTATGTACAATATATACTTACGAAGCAACAGGAAATGATTCAAAAGAAGCGTGTTACAGTTGAAAAGCAACAAAAACAACTCGTATCTTTGAAGAAGGATTCCAAGTATTTAGAGACAAAGGTTGAGAATTTAACGGATAATGAAGAAGAAATTTTGCAATTTGCAAGAAAAGAGTACCATTTTTCGAAGCCGGATGAAACAATTTTCATATTACCTAAATAATGATAGATAAAAAACAGTTAGCGCGAGCTGACTGTTTTTTTGGCTACTGTCGATGTATAGCAAGCTGTTACATATATAAGGAAGATTGAAGTTTCACAATTCACTTGTCTATAGAGTAGTATGAAGTGCGTTATAAATTATATTTTTTCTGAAGTTGGTCAGTTTGAATTGATCTTAAGATAAATATTGTAAAAATTCTGTTAATTATATATAATTTCAATAAGCGGACCCTTTTTAACGTATTTTCGAAAGAAGTCCCCTATCTTCAACGAATGTGAGGACGTAGCCCAATGGGTAGGTGGGAGATGAATTTCGGTTGGGGTTAGCCAAAGTCTTTGATCTAATCAGTATTAATATACGCTTATTAGCATTAGCATGAAAATAAAACTTTTGGATCAAGAGGGTTAGCTCGGTCAACTAATCGATGGATTCATAGTTCATACGCTTGTTAAGAAAACCGCTATCCTTGTATAAGAAAGGATGATACATGTGTACGCTTCTAACACGATTTACGTCGTAGGGGATGCAAAAGCGCCTCAAAACAATCCAATTACTGAAAAGTTTAAAAGTTATTTTGTAGCATTCGTGCTTGAAAGAGATACAGGAGAAATTATAGATGCAGATTGCTCCGCAACCATTGCATTAACTTCTCAGTTTGTAAAACATTTATTTTTACATAAAAATATAAACGATTCACATCTAGCTGATGAAATTAAAGGTCGTTATTTTGGCTCATCGCAAAAGGCGCTACTTGTAGCGTTAAAGGACGCACAGAAAAAATATAATCAGATTGCTGCTTTGTCTACTTCTTCATAGACAAAATCCAGCCGTAAGATGACTTTCTTATGGCTGGATTTTTTTATTGGACAAAAAGGAAAGGGTGGGAAAAGTGAACATTACAGATGTAAAGGTAAAGCGCCGATTGATTAAACTTCATACCCCGTTTAAAACAGCGCTGCGTACTGTAACAGAAATTGAAAGTATTGATGTTTTTCTCCATATAGACAATGGAATGGTAGGAAAAGGAGCCGCCGCTCCAACTCCGGTTATTACAGGTGATTTTGCAAGTGGAATGGAAGAAGCAATTTTAGGGCCGATTCGCTCTATTTTAATAGGAAAAGAGCTCGGGCAACTTCATTCCTTATTATCATATGTTCAAAAGAGTTGTATTGGAAATACGAGTGCGAAGGCAGCGGTAGATATTGCTTTATATGATGCGTATTGTCAATTTCATAACGTTCCGCTTTATGCCTTATTGGGTGGGAAGAAAGAAATTTATACAGATATTACGGTAAGTGTTGATGATCCTATATCGATGGCAAAAGAAGCGAAAAAACATGTGGAAAAAGGATTTCAAACGTTAAAGATTAAAGTTGGTCAATCTGCTCGGTTAGATTTAGAACGAATGGAGGCCATTAAAAATAGTGTACCAAAGGATATTGTGCTCCGATTGGATGCCAATCAAGGCTGGGAACCGAAAGAGGCTGTTTCCATTATTAAAGAAATGGAAAAGAGAAATTTAAATATTGAATTTATCGAACAGCCTGTTCACGCGAAAGATTGGGAAGGACTGAAATATGTAAAGAATCATGTATATATACCAATTATGGCTGATGAAAGTATTTTTTCAACGGAAGACGCATTAAAGCTTGTTCATGGACGTTATGTGGATTTAATCAACATTAAATTAATGAAATGCGGCGGAATACGCCAGGCATGGAAAATTGCTGATGTCGCAGAAGCGGCAGGTGTAAAATGTATGATTGGCAGCATGATGGAATCATCGCTTTCTGTAACAGCCGCAGCGCATGTAGCGGCTGCACATCCGAATATTCATTATGTTGATCTTGATGCGCCGTTATGGCTAATGGAAGAGCCAGAAGGAATAAGTTATAGCGGAGCGAAGGTAAACTTACAGTCTTAGGAGAGTTATTGTTTCAAAGAATGATAAACTAGCAAATGATTTTTTAAGGGGGATATATATGAAAAAACTGGGAACCACATTATTAACGAGTTTATTTCTCTTTTCGTCTTTCTCGGCAGTAAGTGCGGAAGAAAGGATAGGAAATACAGCTTTCATTGATGTTGCCGCTGCAACGCTATGGACTGGTCCGAATCTGCTTCGTCCCATTGATGAACCGAGCGCAAGCAATCCTGTGGATCTATGGAAATGGACGAAATCTATGACACTTGATGAAAAGCTTTGGTTAACAAATACAAATAAGCTGGAAACACAAACGTTATTAGGGCAGGAAGTAACCGTTGTTGAAAGGCAAGGAGAATGGGTGAAAGTCATTGTACATGGACAACCGACGCCAAGAAATGAACGAGGTTACCCAGGATGGATGCCAGAAAAACAGTTGACGTATCATCAAGAATTTGCGGATAAAAAGAATCACCCCTTTGTTTTAATCACAAAACCTACAGCCATCTTATATATCAATCCTTCCGGCAAAAACAAATCATTAGAGGTCAGTTATAATACGCGTTTGCCACTTGTAAGCGAAGATACCATTTCATATCGTGTTCTATTGCCAAATGGTCAAAAAGCTTGGTTACGTAAAAAAGATGGTACGGTATACAATTCACAAAATGATATACAGACGCCAACAGGGGACGATTTAGTGAACACAGGTAAATTATTTTTAGGATTGCCATATATATGGGCTGGTACAAGTGGATTTGGATTTGATTGCTCTGGATTTACACATACCATTTATCAATCACATGGTATTACCATTCCGCGTGATTCAGGCCCGCAGTCAAAAGCTGGCATGGCGGTAGAAAAAGAACAGTTACAAAAAGGGGATTTAATTTTCTTTGCTCATGATGGTGGAAAAGGAAACGTTCATCATGTAGGAATGTACATTGGGGATGGAAATATGATTCACTCTCCGAAAGCGGGAAGAACAGTTGAGATTATTCCGGTAGACACACCTGGATATATCGAAGAATATGCCGGAGCTCGACGTTATTTACCATAATAAAAAATGATAGGGGGATGGAAATGAATCAGGTCATTCGTATTTCATTCATTAGTGCGTTACTGGCTTCTTCCTTTTTAGTTGGTTGTAGTGCAGAACAATCAACGACGAATCCGAAAGAAGAGAAGAAAGTATTACAATTAACGGAAACAGGGGAAATTCCATCATTGAACTCGGGAAAAGTGACAGATGCAATTTCGTTTAACGTTTTAAATAATGTGATGGAAGGTCTATTTCGATTATCAAAAGATGATGAAGTCATTGCGGGAATGGCTCAAAATCATGAAGTGAGTCAAGATGGTAAAACATATACATTTCATTTGCGTGAAGCGAAATGGTCAAATGGAGACCTTGTCACAGCGCATGATTTTGTTTATGCATGGAAACAATTGATCAATCCAGAAACGGCTTCACAATATGCTTCCATTATGTATGATGTGAAAAATGCAGAAAAAATCAATAAAAAGCAATTAGGATTAGACGAACTAGGGGTAAAGGCAACAGATGATAAAACATTTGTTGTAGAATTAGAACATCCTGTGCCGTACTTTACAAAGTTACTTTGTTTGCCATCTTTTTATCCAATTCATGAAAAATATGCAAAGGAACAAGGAGAGAAATATGGTTTAGAAGCTGATAAAACCGTATATAATGGCCCGTTCACATTATCGGAGTGGAAACATGAAGCAAGTTTCACCATGAAAAAGAACAATCAATATTGGGATAAAAAAGAGGTAAAGCTAGATGAAGTCAACTATCAAATTGTAAAAGACATTTCAACTGTCGTGAATTTATATGAAACAAATAAAATTGATCGCGCTGTCATTTCAACAGAATTTGTTGATAAATATAAGAATAATAAAGAACTGAAACAATATACGGATCCTATTATGTATTTTTTCCGTTTTAATGAAAACGTACCGATTTTGAAAAATAAACATGCGCGCCTAGCATTAAGTATGGCTTTTGATAAAAAGGATCTTGCTACATCTTTTTTAAATGATGGATCAGAACCTGCTAATTACTATATTCCAAGTGGCTTCTTATTAGATTCAGATAATAAAGATTTTAGAGAAACGACGACAGAATTTAATAAAACGAATGTGAAACAGGCGAAAGAATATTGGGAAAAAGCAAAGCAAGAAACAGGAACAAATGAAGTTACGATAGAGATGTTAAACTACGATTTAGAAAACTTTAAAAAAGTTGGAGAGTACATTAAAGAGCAACTTGAAAAGAATCTTCCAGGTTTGACGATAAACGTAAAGTTACAACCTCATTCTCAAAAACTAGCATTAGAGAAAAAGAAAGAATATGAAATGTCATTATCGCGCTGGTTACCAGATTATCCAGATCCAATGACATATTTAGAGGTTTTTCTTTCTGAAAATGGAGTTAATAATACGGGATATGCAAATCCAGAGTACGATGCATTACTGAAAAAGATAAAACTAGAGTTAGGAAATGATGAACAGGCGCGCTGGAAAGCAATGCAAGATGCGGAAAAAATGTTGCTTGAAGACGCGGTCATTGCACCGGTATTTCAGCACGGATTATCGTATTTACAAAAGCCATACGTTCAAAATTTATACGTACATCAATTTGGACCAGCAACAACCTTAAAATGGACCGATAGTAAAAAGTAAAGATTGTGATTTGAAGAGCAGACTTCGTTTTATACGATAGTCTGTTTTTATTTATAGATATACTTTCTCATTGCAGTGATGAAGGGATTAGTATGGTATAATTTACTAATCTATCAGATAAAAGGGGAAATATACTTATGAGGAAGGATATAGAAACAAAGAGGCTATATATGAGACAACCAAGCATAGGAAATCGGGATGAGTTCTATGAAATCGTCAAACAAGAGGAAGTAGGTAAGTGGCTAGCAGTTGCAAGGGGAATGTTACGAGAAGAAGCTGAGCAGTATATCGATCAACTCATTTCACATTGGAAGCAGAATGGATTTGGTGTATGGTTTCTATTTCATAAAATAAGCGGAGAATTACTTGGTCATTGCGGATTAAGATGCATAGATGGAACAGAAGAGGTAGAGATCATGTATTTGCTTAACCCGAAGTTTTGGGGGAAAGGTTATGCGACTGAAGCAGCTTATGCAACCATTCAATATGCAATTTATGATTTGAAGCTTACTACATTTAAGGCAAGAATTAAAACTGAGAATATGAAGTCAAGAAATTTGTTAGAAAAGATAGGGTTTACGTATACGCATGATAGGAGGAAGAATGAGGATACATTATTACACTTTGAGTATAAATATGTAGATTAGTGATAAATATTTTTCGGCCTAGTATATGTGTATGAAGTTGTGTTCAGAAAAAAATAGGACTGGTAATAAGCTGATTTTTGTCAAAATTTTGATAGAAACAGTTTAAAATGGGGGATTCAGATGGAGAAGTTATCACAAAAAATTATCAATTGGATTCAAATAGAGGATAAACAAGTTGTGATTGGTATTGCAGGACATGGTGCTGCGGGAAAAACGACATTTGCGAATAAGCTGAAAGAGCAATTTATGCCAAAGGAAGTAAACTATATGAATACAGACCCATATATTGTGAGTTCGAGTATTCGAAAGCACGCAATCATTCATTATACATATGGAAATAAAGAGCATCATTATAAAATGACAGCTTGTCATCCAGCTGCGCATCATTTGGAGTCTTTAGAAAGAGATGTTCAAATGGTTCAAGATGGATTGGATTTTTATACCATTGATACGCATGATATGAAACGGGAATTAATTTTTTCGAAACGTAAAGTGACGATTGTAGAAGGAATGAGTGTTGCGTTCCTTAATCCCGATTTATTTGATTTGAAAATTTACTTTTATACGGATGGAGAAACAGAATTCATGAGAAGGTCGAGTCGGGATGTTGTAGAAAGAGGAATGGACATTGAATATTTAAGGCAATCTCATGAGGAGCGTCGCATTCAGTATGAAGTATTCATGCACCCGTATCATGAGCGATTTGATGTGATTATTAAAAATTCCGCTGAAGGATTTTGCATAGAAAAAAATACATTTGTAATATGAATGGAAAATAGGAGCAATTCTGCTCCTATTTTTGTATGGTCTTTATAAAGAGCTAGAAGAACGTATCATAAATACATAACGGTTCACATAACAATGATGGCAGATTGAGTACAATTGTTGTGTACAGATTTGATTCATATTGAAGATAGACAATGTAGTCATCATGTTATTTGTTAGCTTTGTATTACGATAAAAAATTATTGGTTGTTATTTTGTCTTTCATCTTGTTCTCGTTGTTCAGAAGGTTCCTCGGTTGGATCTGGTTCTTGTTCATCCTTCACGTTATTGCAACCAAATAATAATCCTGAAGATATAACAGTAGCCATTAAAGCAAATAAATATTTTTTCTTTTTCATGGAATCGTCCCTCCTTTTTAGTGTACTACTATTAATGTTTCCTCAGGGATTTAAGACTATGTAAGTTTTTTATTAAAATGATTTTTTTGAAATATATGTTTGTCACAATGATGAGAGAAGGGCGTTATGATAGAGTGAATGAATTATTTTTGGAAAAGAAGAGTAATGGTTAAAGTTTGATTTGAGAATACAGATGTTTTTTCATTTACATTTGAATAAGTTTTTGCTATACATAGAAGCAGAGGCGTATATCTTACCCCTCTGCTTACGGTTTTACATCTAAGTTTTGTAAAAATAATGTTGCGGAAACGTATCGTTTTGCTAACATTTGTACATATGCAGTATGTACAGAAAGCGTCGCGATAATAATGGCGTTACGAATTGCTTCGCGCTGTTCATTGTTGATTTGGTCAAATTGGCTGGCAATTTGATCGGCTTTCTCTTTTACTATATTTTCAATTGTATGGATTGTGTCAGTTGCGTTTAATTGTAAACAGTTTCCTTGATTCAACTCTTCAAATAAGGAAGAGTACGCAACATATAAATGAACGGGATTAATTAAATCATCGCTGCGGTCTGCCGGATCATTGACAATGAGTCTAAGCAGTTTCCGAATGGATTCAAAATCAAGTGCTGTTTTTAAATCTTCGACAATGAAAAGTAAAGCAGCTTGCTCAATGGAGTATTTTTTTCCCTTTTGCGGTGATCCAATCATTTCTTTTATATCGCGTTTTACCCAGTTTTGCATTGCGGTTACAGAAAAGCTGGTATTTTCAATTTGATTACCAAGTGCAACGATTTCATTTAAAGAAAAGCCAACATCGGTATCTTCTATTTTTATCAACTTTTCGAAAATAGGTGAAAGTGCGGTTGTGATAAAAGCAGTCACGCTTTGTCCGCTTTCAATATCTTTTTTATGTGATTTTGCCCAAGCTTCTTGTAATATGCTAAGAGGCTTTTTTGTGTTCCATCCTCTTAAAGAAAGGAGGAGTGTTGCCATTTCGTTTCGTGTGAGATGAAATGTTTCCATCTTTTCACCTCCAAAATTATAAAAGTTCTTATGACCTTATAATATGTGTTGTTTTATGTAAAGTCAATTCCATTTTGCTTCATTTTTCCTTTGTTCTCCAAAATATTAATACGTAAATAACTTGCTTATTTTAATAAAAGTTCATATAATAAGTTCATAAGAACTCTTTATATGAGTTTAAAAATAAATCTATCATTCTTATTTCTAAGAAAGATAGATTTCACATATATCTATAGTAAAAGGAGAATGGATATACTATGTTGAAAAAACTCATTTCAGTAATGACTGCATTCATGGTGATCTTTGGAGCTAGCAGTTTTGTTTTTGTAGATCATGCAGCAGCGAAAAGTTACAAATCTGGTAAAAAGTCATTTACACCAAGTTCTGGACAAAAGTCAAAAGTGAATTTAAACAAAAAAGATTCTAACGTAAATTCACAAAAGACAAATCCAGATACAAAAACGAAAGCTACAAATACAGCGCCAAAAAGTAATAAAGGAAGCTTTATGAAAGGGTTATTACTTGGTGGTTTAGGTGGTCTATTAATGGGAAGCCTATTCTCAAATATGGGAGCATTTGGTTCTATATTGGCGTTCATGGTAAATATGTTAGTAATGGCTGGTATCGTGATGTTGGCGATTCGAGCATTTAAATATTTTAAAGATCAGCGCAAGAAACAAGCGGAGGAAACAGCATGGAGACGTTAAAGATTTCTGAACAGGAGCTGATTAATGCACTGTGTGTATACATTGCTGAAAAAAGACAAGTTGCTCCTGAAGCTGTTTTAGTTGAACTGATGTATGATGATGACTATGGATTCTCCGCTGAAGTAGAAGTAAACGGTCGTCAGCAAATTTTAATCCAAGCGAATTTAATTGAGGCGCTTCGTCTATGGCTAGATCGAGAGTACAATCTCAATCCTTACGCAGCAAGATTACAGCTTGAATTAGATGATGAAGAAGGTATTATCGCGTTGGCGAGTGTTAATCATTCGGATAACTAGAGTAAAAAGCTGTTGAGAGCAATCTCAACAGCTTTTTTAGTATGCACAATTTGCAATCTATTTCTGCTTAAAATATAAGAAGGAGTGTTATTACGTTTCATTCGTATAAAAAGGGATGAGAGATTAAATAAAGATATTTGAGAATATTGGTAATGCTTGTTGATGGCGCTGTACATTTTAGTTCAAGAGTATTTAAAGTGTTTATTTATATTATAAAGGTTGATCAACTTTTGTTTATTTGAGAAAGTTTCATTTCGGTTCTATGGACAAGTTCCCTTCGTTTATACTTGATGTAGAGAAGATGACTAGGCAACTTAAGCAGAGTTATTTTCGTTTATGGATAGGGAGGGAACAGCGTAATGAAAAAGAAAAAATGGCAAAGTGTGAAGAAAGTTATTCTCAGTTGTGGGGTTGTGCTGACAGGAGCGGTAACATTTGGTTTTGCAGAAAAGGCGTCTGCACATGGGTATGTGGAATCACCTTCCAGTCGTTCGTATTTATGCAGCAAAGGTGTAAATGTAAATTGTGGTCCAATTCAATATGAACCGCAAAGTGTAGAAGGAGTAGGGGGATTTCCGCAATCAGGTCCAGTTGATGGACAAATTGCGGGTGCTGGACATTTCCCGAATTTAGACGTTCAAACCGCTGATCGATGGAAAAAAGTGACGATTCAAGGGGGAAAGAATGAATTCAAGTGGAAGTTAACTGCTCCGCATAGTACAAAAGAGTGGAAATATTATATAACGAAAAAAGATTGGGACCCTAATAAGCCATTGTCACGTTCTCAATTAGATTTCATACCATTTTATGTGAAAAATGATGGAGGAGTAAGACCAGGAGCAACAGTAACACACGAAGCAAATGTACCAACTGATCGCAGTGGATATCATCTTATTTTAGCTGTTTGGGAAATTGCAGATACAGGGAATGCCTTTTATCAAGTAATCGATGTAAATCTTGTCAATAATGGCGTTACGTCTATCATGCACAATGCTTCACACGATAATTAAATCAAATAAAGAAAGGTCATTTTTGTATAGAATGACCTTTCTTTACATGCTAAATGGAACGAACGATAAATTTAGGAAAGAGATTGAACGAAAGAATCGAGTACGCTATTAAAATAGTCCGCTTCTTCTAAAAATGGACAATGGCAGCTATTTTCAAAAATAACAAGTTTGGAATTTGGAATATGTTTTTGAAGATGTTCTCCCGCAGCGACCGGAATTAATTTCTCTTCTCTTCCAAAACAAAGTAAAGTAGGCTTTGTAATCGTCTGTAATTCTTTTCGGTAATCAACAACAGATTGATCAAATAAAATGGCACTTGCGATAGATGCAGGAATTTTTGTAACTTCCTCAAGCATCCAGGATAACTCCTCAGTAGAAAGCGTTTCTTTAAACATAAGTGGCAGAAATCCTTTTAAAAAGTCTGTTTGATTTATTTGAATCTCTCTCATAAAATGAATCAGTGTTGGAAAATCAAAGGCACCTAAAGGGAAATCAGGCCATTTGAAATCTGATGCAAGCTCATCTACAATGACTAGGCCTTGTATATTTTCTTCTCCAAATTGTTTTATATATTCCCATACGACGAATGCTCCCATTGACCAACCAACTAAAATGACATCCTTTAGTGCTAAAGAGTGAATAAAGTTATGTAAGTCACAAGCATAATTTGCAATTGTATGCCCGGTTTCTATATGCGCTGAGCGTCCGTGACTACGTAAATCAATTGAAATTGCTCGGTATGTATCGCGAAAATAAGGAATTTGTTTATGGAAAAAGCGGCTGCTCATCCAAACCCCATGAATAAAGAGAATAGGTTTTCCATTTCCTTGATCTTCATAGTACAATTCTACATCATTTTTAAGTTTTATAATGGGCATGTTTGGAACCCTCCTTTAAATTCATCATTTCCTATCACTTTATTACACATTTGATTCTGTTTTTCCTCTTATTCGGAAAAATTGTAGTATTTTTATTTGAAAAGAAGAGAAACTTGATTTTATTTATAAAAAAATCTGCTTAAAATATTGTCATATTTGCTTCTTTAAGATATCCTTTTGATGAAGAGGTGGAAATCATGGAAAAAGTACTAGTTTTCGGGCATAAAAACCCAGATACAGATGCAATTTGTTCTGCAATTGCTTATGCAGAACTAAAAAAAGAATTAGGAATGAATGCTGAGCCTGTACGTTTAGGTGAGATCAGCGGTGAAACTCAATTTGCGTTAGATTATTTTAAAGTAGAAGGACCGCGTTTTGTTGAGACAGTAGCAAACGAAGTGGACAACGTTATTTTAGTTGACCATAACGAACGTCAACAAAGTGCTAACGATATCGAATCTGTTCGTGTGTTAGAAGTTATCGATCATCATCGTATTGCTAACTTTGAAACGAGCGATCCTTTATACTATCGTTGTGAGCCAGTTGGTTGTACAGCTACAATCTTAAACAAAATGTACAAAGAAAATGGCGTTGCAATTCGTAAAGAAGTTGCAGGTTTAATGTTATCTGCAATTATCTCAGATTCTTTACTATTTAAATCACCAACTTGCACAGAACAAGACGTAGCTGCAGCTCGTGAATTAGCTGAAATCGCTGGCGTTGATGCAGAAAGCTACGGCTTAGAAATGTTAAAAGCTGGTGCAGATTTAAGCGGTAAAACAATGGAGCAATTAATCTCTCTTGACGCAAAAGAATTCCAAATGGGTAACGCGAAAGTTGAAATTGCACAAGTAAACGCTGTTGATACAAACGACGTTCTTGTACACCAAGCAGAATTAGAAAAAGTTATTTCTGCAGTAGTAGAAGAAAAAGGATTAGATTTATTCTTATTCGTTGTAACAGATATCTTAACAAACGATTCTGTCGGTCTTGCGATCGGTAAAGCAGCAAACGCTGTTGAAAAAGCATACAACGTAACGTTAGAAAACAACACAGCTACTTTAAAAGGTGTTGTATCTCGTAAAAAACAAATTGTTCCTGTATTAACAGAAACATTCCAAGCTCTATAATAGTAGGGATGGATGAAAAGAAGGACAAGTAACCTATGGTTTGCTTGTCCTTTTTATACATAACCTTTCTTTGTAAACTGTCGATTGTGACAGTTTTTTTTGATGAAGGAAAAGTGTTATGATTGAAATATCGAAAGAGATATAAGGTGAGGTAGCAGTTAATGATGAATCGATTATGTATTATCCCGTGTGGGAAAAAGAAAATTTGGGATAAGTATCCAAGTCAAGGTCCAACAGAAGCGAAAGATGTTTATATTAGCCCGTTTGGAAAAGCGTGTCAGACATATGCGGCAATGTTTTTTAAGGATTGGGTAATCTTATCAGCAAAGCATGGATTTTTAAGACCAAATGACATTGTAACAGAAAACTATGATCTTGCTTTTGACTCGAAAAGTGATGAGATTATTAGTATAGAACAACTCAAAAAACAGATGGCGGATAAAGGGTTGCTAGAATTTGATGAAATTGTTCTACTAGCGGGGAAGAAACATAAAAAAGTAGTCACAAAACTATATCCGGAAAATAGGATTACATATCCATTAGCAGGATGCAAAGGGATTGGATATATGCTTCAGAAATTGAAAGGTGCTGTTGAAAAGGGAGAAGAGATTTAGTGTTTTTTCTTTTACGGTTTGGTTGGTCACAAAACTGATTATATTTTTATTGGATTTGAGTCAATATTTTGGACATAAAAAAGTTAAAATTAAGCTACTTTTTTAGCTAGATTTTCTATTATTTGAGGAGGTATAAAATGACTAATATTAAACTAGAACCATTAAACAAGTATCACGCAGAGAAGTTATTTTCAGTTTTAAAAGATGAAAAAATATATACCTATATCCCTGGAAATCCTCCTGAAAGTGTAGGGAAATTGTCTGCAAAATTCAAAAGGTTGGCAGAAGATGCACCAACCCATCTTTCGTAAATTTGGTTAAATTTTGTAATCTATAATTAAAATTTAAAGGAATATATTGGTACAGTTCAAGCGACTATTTATAGTAAAGATTTAAAAGCTTGGGTGGCCTATATTTTACCCTCTAAGTATTGGGGAAGGGGATTGCACAACAAGCAGTAAAAGAGATGATTAATATGTTAATTTCTAATTATAAGTTAAAAATGGTTTATGCGTATATTGATACAAGGAACATGAAATCAATTAGATTAGTAGAAAGGTTAGGATTTAAGAAAATTGGTTTTGAAAAGGACGCGGATTTTTTCAATGGTTCTAACAGTGACGAATATATATATGCGATGAACATAGAAGAATGGAATAAATAAACAGATGTATTTATTGTTGAGGATTTTGGGATTGAAATTGGCAACAAAGCATTCTTGTTAAATAATACATAAATATTTTTCATTATAAGAAGTTAAAATTGAAAATTAAACGTTTGAAACATAAAAATATGAGGGGAATAATAGTATATATTTATAACTCTTCTAGAAGTGGAGAGCTTTATTACCGTCTTTTTTTAGTTGATATAATAGGCGTTTTTTATTATTGAATTTTTTATCAAGCAGGATATGCCAATTTATATAATTGACTTTTTATAACATGCAAAATATAATTCATATATGAAATATATTTTGCATCTCAGAGAAATAAAAAGATATATAGGATAGTTATAAACCCCCCATACATATTATTTGGCATAAAAATATCAATATTTATATCTACATATTGTCTAGTATAGACCTCATTCTCTGAAGAAAGGGTGTTTTCTATGCAAATAGCGGCAAGGGAGTTATACAGTGTTATTAGAGATGTTTACCATCAATTACAGTACAACCTTGAAACAGAATTAGAACAGTTTGACATTAGCACTGTACAATTTGGAGTAATGCAAATATTATCTGATACTGAAAAGGCTTCTATGTCGGATTTGAAGCAGAAAATTGGATGTGCTCCAAGTAATGTGACAACTATGATTCAAAGAATGAAAAGAGATGGTTTTGTAGCAACTACTAAAAATCCGTCCGATCAAAGAGAGACTTTAGTGTATTTAACTGAAAAAGGAAAAGAAACGAAAGATAAGGTAGCTATTCAATACAAAGCATTTCTTGAAGAAAACTTTTCTTATTTTAATGAAGAAAGCTTTCGTTCTTTATTTGAAATTCTCAATGACTATAAGCTGCATTTAGCGCATGTCAAAAAGGGATAAACAAAAAAATGTAACAAGTAGTTACATTTTTTGTTTGAGATATATTTCATATATGAAGTAATTTGGTTATTTATTTCATATATGAAATAAATATATTGAAAAGGAGAGATTAACATGAATGACAAAGGAATAAAACCTATGTTATTTACATTGGCAATTGCAGCATTTTTTATTGGAATGGATTCTTTAGTAGTATCACCATTGATTCCTGATATTGCAAAGGCGACCGTAACACCAATTGAAAAGGGAGGATGGCTTATTACCTCTTATGCTTTATTTTACGGACTAACAGCACCGTTATTTGGTCCGATTTCAGATAAAATTGGGCGGAAACAAATGATTGTAACAGGAATGTTTATTTTTTCAATCGGTACCTTTTGTACAGGATTGACACAAGATTTTAATGTAATTTTAGCATTTCGAGCTTTAACTGGCTTTTCAGGAGCAATGGTTATGCCGAGTATTTTTGCATTAATAGGAGATAAAATCCCTTATAAAACGCGTGGAATGGCAATGGGGATGATAATGGGAGCAATGGTTGGATCTACTGTATTAGGTGTACCAATCGGTGCATTTTTAACTGCAATTAGGAATTGGCAATGGACATTTTATGGTATAGGAATACTAGCACTTTTAGTTACATTTATTGCACTTGGTGCATTGCCGAAAACACCAGCAACAAATCAAATACCGGTATCAGCACCAATTGCAATGGTTTCGGCTATTAAAGCAGCATTTACAAATTCATCTGTGTTTTTTGCATTATTATCTACATTCTTGTGGACAATTGGATTACAAGGTATGTTCTCATACATAGGTGTATATTACAAAGAAAATTTTGATTATAGCGTTGGAAAAATTGGGATAGTAATTTTTCTTGCAGGTGCTGGTAGCATTATTGGTAATGTAATTGGTGGGAAACTATCTGATAAAGTTGGTAAAAAAGCCGTCGTATCGATTGTAGCTGTGATTGCAGCAATAGGTGTTATTAGTTTTTCATTATTAACGAATTATGCTGTACTTGCAATTATTGTTCACGTTTTATGGAGCACGTCAATTGGTTTAGGTCAATCATCGTTAACAGCTTTAATATCGGAGCTAAGCCCAAAAATTAGAGGAACAGTAATGGCATTGAATAGTTCTGCAATGTATATTGGGATGATGTTTGCATCGGCGGGTGCTTCATGGTTGTTGGTTGGCGGAAAAACATTTTTAACAATAGGTATATTATGTGCAATTGCTAGTTTTCTAGTCTTACCAATAGTTCATTACTTGATCAAGGAAAGTCCTGTTTCAGAGCTGAATGAAAAGTTACATAGAGTTGAATAAAAAAGAAATTTGCTATTACACGTAAGGTTGAATTATCTGATAATTATTTCTCAATATAAATCAGGAATTAAATAGGATCTTTAGTTGGATTGTTTATGGTAAAATTTAGATAATATTCTTAAAAAAGGAGGTCTCGTATGGGAATAAAGACTATCGCCGACAAAGGATATGATTTATTAGATGAATGGTACCAGAAAATGCTTTCTCAACAATTAGATAAAGCAATGGTTCTAAAAAAAGAAATAGATGATAAATTTAGTAATAGGAAGAAGCATACAGATTCTTTTATTTATTACTCATTATTAAACTTTAGATATCAGATGTTAACCGGCGATTTCGAAAAGGGTCTTGAAGGATTTGACTACATAAAAGATATGCCAGATTGCTTTTTGAAATATTATTATCATTTCTTTCATTTTATTTATCACACTGAAACTGGAAACTATAATTGTGCAGAATACCATCGGGAAATCGCAGCTAATCTACTAGATATGATGCCAAATGAAGCTGAAACAGCGGAGTACCATTATCGGATTGCGCTATACCATTATTATTTATCACAACCAACATTGGCGATTCATTACGCTACAAAGGCTCTTGAGTATTTTTCAGAGTATGAAGGATATAAAGCAAAGGTGGGAGCTTGTCAAAACACCTTAGGTATGGCTTGTATTACTCTACAACAATATGAAATGGCGGAGGAATACTTAGTATCAGCTTTGAATATCTTTGAACATGAAAATGAATTGAGAGCAGCTTTAACTGTCCGATATAATTTAGGAGTATTTTATGCCGATCAAAATCTTTCAGAATTAGCAATACGACATCTTACAGATGTATTTAGAGAGTTTGGTCAACCGAGAGCACCTTATCAGAAAAAGGGAATTCACGTGTTGGCTAAAGAGCATTTTAAATTAGGAAACTTCAAAGAAGCAAATTTTTATATTGAAGAAGGCTTTAAAGATTGTACAACAGAATATAAATATCATTTTACAATTTTAAAAACTATGCTTGATAATGAACCCATTGAAAAGCTAGAAAAAATTATGTTAGATTCTATTTCTTTCTTTAAAGAGCAAGATTTATGGAATGAAATACAAAAATATTCAGAGATTTTAGCTGTTAAATGGTACAATATGGGTGAGAAAGATAAAGCATCTGATTATTATCATATGGGTTACGAAGCTAGAAATTTATTAAAAGAAAAGGGGCGTTTAAAATGAAAAAGATTAAAATTACATTGTTAGGTTTAATGAGTGTTGTAGTAGTATCATTTGGTTTAAATAGTCCTATTACAAAAGATAATGCTTCTTCTGAGTTAAAGTATGAAACAATGTTGTACGTGTCAGAGCCTGGCGGTGGGATTTAATTAAATAGTAAATGCATTTACCCTCACAAGTATTTGAATCGCTATAAAATCACATAGTATTAGATGGTGAGAAAAAGCAACTCTAAAAATCTAGAGTTGCTTTTTTATATCATTTTAGAAAATGAATCTTTTGCTGGGAAGAAAGAAGGTGAAATGTCATTGCAAACATTGCGAGTGATATTAAAGAATTCATATGATGAAGGTGAATTGCTTGTACATAAAAAAGAGGGGAGAAAACGTTCCCCTCTTGCTTATGAGAGAATCGTTTATCCCGCTATTTTAGGGCAGTAAGACTCCCACCTCAAGATTCAGAAAGAAACAAGGAAGATAGGTGGGAGTAGGGCTGCCCGTAACAGCCCGATTGGTGAGGGCTCATAATCAGTGGGGGATGAAGAAAACCCCCACTGATTAAAGTTTCACTTTATGACATACTAGAATATATTATCTATCATGTATGACTTGTTTCATAAGCTGTCTAATCTCTTTAACTGGTGGCTTTTTATCATATAGATCAATGTGTGAAAAATAGTAATTTAAATTTCTAACGAGGCCTTTTCCTACTTTTGCGCTTAGGAAAGGGAATACTTGTCCTGTATAGTCGTCGAGTGATTTACAATAATATTTTTCATCTAAGTAAATGCTATATTTACAAGTTAATTCTACGAGCAGATTTCCTTCAGAATCATAGACTTCTTTCGATTCTAAAATATCTATTAGCGCGAATCTATCATTTAAATAAACTCTTTTTTTCTTCTCTAGCTTATTAGAAAGAATAAAAGCGAGACCTATGGCGTTAATCAATCTGTTTCCTCCCAAAAAAATATAAAAAGATATTAATAAAATATATGGTTATACGTTAAATGTAAAGGAGAAAATGAAAGTATGAAAAGGTTAATAAGTCATGTTGGAAAGAATAAAAAAAAGGAGACGTATGAAAAAGAAGATTCGTAGCTATATAGAAATAGATGCAAGAAATCTCAAAAAAGTCAAAGAGACCTACTTCCCGCATGATAGGTCTCTTTAACTAGATAATGTTGATGAGTCATAACTCATCTGGAGTACTTTTATCATAACAAATTGAAAGAAGATTTTGTATTGAGAAAAAAATGGACATAAATGGATTAGCACAACCTATACACATGGAAAAACATAAGAGTGAAATCAAAAAAGACCCGCAAATCCATCACGGGTCGTAAGAAGGGGTTTTATATCCAACAGATTAATTACATATTAACGATTGCAAAGTGTGAAGTCTATAAGGATGATGTTGAGAAAGTTTTTAATTATGTCCATAACTGTTTGATCTTTTTTAAAAAGAAATGCACAATCTTTTTGTATGAAAAGAATGGTTCATATTTATAATGTGACTCATCTTTCCAAGTGTTATCGTACGAGGATTTGCTGCGTTTATTTGAAAGCGGAAACGCAATTACATTGTTTTTTTGTTTCATATATAAACCTCCCTTATAGTAATGCGTATCGTTTTAGGAAAGGAATATTCTAATTTTTATGTTGCACATGTTTCTATGTACTACTTAATTGTGAATGGATTACGCCGTTTTTATATAATGAGAACAATAAAAACTACCAAATAGTACACGTATGAAAATAATGATTAAAAGAAATGGATTTCTTCATTTTTACATGAAGGATTTGCACTGATATAGAAACATACGGTGAAATAGCGAGAACGACAATGATTGAAAATTGATGATATAATAAGAGCTAGATGAAAGATTAAGAAAAGCAGGTGAATTTTTGTTGTTTACGAAAGCACAAGAACTTTTATCCTCTTATTTTGGCTACTCGTCATTTCGCAGAGGACAAGATGAAACAATTAAAAATGTATTGGATGGGAAAGATACAGTTTGTATTATGCCAACAGGTGGCGGAAAATCGATTTGTTATCAAATTCCTGCATTGGTATTTGAAGGAACGACTTTAGTAATCTCACCTTTGATTTCACTTATGAAAGATCAAGTAGATACACTTGTACAAAATGGCATTTCCGCTACATATATTAATAGTTCTATTTCGATAACAGAAGCGAATCAGCGTATACAGTTAGCGAAGCAAGGGCATTATAAATTGCTTTATGTTGCACCGGAGCGTCTCGATTCGATGGAATTTGTGGATCAATTAATCGATATGAAAATACCGATGATTGCAATTGATGAAGCCCATTGTATTTCACAATGGGGACATGATTTCCGTCCAAGTTATTTACATATACATCGCATATTAGATTACTTGCCAGAAAAGCCAATCGTGCTCGCGTTAACCGCAACTGCAACACCGCAAGTACGAGAAGACATTTGCCGTGCATTAGATATTGATCCTACTCATACAATCATGACAACGTTTGAGAGAGAAAACTTATCATTCTCTGTTATAAAAGGACAAGATCGCAATGCTTATTTGAAAGAATATATTCGGCAAAACCAAAAAGAATCTGGAATCATTTATGCGGCAACACGAAAGGTCGTAGACCAGCTATATGAAGAACTAAGTAAGGTTGGTGTTTCCGTTGCACGCTATCACGCTGGGATGAGCGACTATGAACGTGATGAACAACAAGAACGTTTTTTACGAGATGAAGTCAGTGTCATGATCGCAACATCGGCATTTGGTATGGGAATTGATAAATCGAATATAAGATATGTGATTCATTATCAACTTCCGAAAAATATGGAAAGCTATTATCAAGAAGCAGGTCGTGCTGGTCGTGATGGGTTAGATAGCGAATGTATTTTGTTATATTCCTCTCAAGATGTACAAGTGCAACGTTTTTTAATTGACCAATCGACGGGAGAGTCACGTTTCTCAAATGAATTAGAGAAATTACAGCACATGACCGATTATTGCCATACGGAACAATGTTTACAATCTTTTATTCTAGATTACTTTGGAGAAGTGCCAGAAGAGGATTGTGATCGCTGTGGAAATTGTATAGATGAGCGTGAAAGTATTGATGTAACCAGAGAAGCACAAATGGTTTTATCGTGTATGATTCGAACGAATCAACGCTTTGGAAAACAAATGATTGCACAAGTGTTAACAGGATCAAAAAATAAAAAAGTGCTTGAATTTCGTTTTCATACACTTCCAACGTACGGGCTTTTATCAGATCGCAGTGTAAAAGAAGTAAGTGAATTTATTGAGTTTTTAATTTCGGATGAATTAATTGCGGTAGAGCATGGAACGTATCCAACATTAAAAGTAACAGCAAAAGGAAAAGAAGTGTTGCTTGGAAACGAACGTGTACTGCGTAAAGAAAGAGTAGAAACAAGACAAATTGTACAGGACCATCCGCTTTTCGAAGTGCTTCGTGAAATTCGAAAAGAGATTGCACAAGGCGAAGGTGTACCGCCATTTGTTATTTTTTCTGATCAAACGTTAACAGATATGTGTACGAAAATGCCAAAAAACGAGACGGAACTCCTACAAGTAAAAGGAATAGGAGAGCATAAACTGGCGAAGTACGGTTCTCACTTTTTACAAGCGGTGCTTCATTTTATGAAAGAAAATCCGAATTACGCAGAAACGGTTAAAACAGAAGTTGTGACTGAGCGGAAGAAATCAGGGAAAGCTTCTAAAAACTCTCATTTAGAAACGTATGAAATGTATGAGCGAGGCATTGAACTCAGTGAAATTGCAAAAGTAAGAGGTTTATCGCGTCAAACTGTAGAAAACCATTTAATTCGTTGTTCGGAAGAAGGGATGAAAGTAGATTGGCAAAGCTTTGTGCCAACAAAGTATGAATCTCTTATCGAATCAGCAGTTCGACATGCAGAGGGCGGTTTAAGGTCAATAAAAGAACAGCTCCCAGATGAAGTGAGTTATTTTATGATTCGGGCTTATTTACAAATAAAAAAATAGAGAAAAATAAAGAGGGTTGTTATCATTTTATAATATTATGAGTATACGCCCTTAAACTAACAGGGCGTTTTATGGAGCAAGAATTACAAAAATTATCAAACCTTTGTAAAAAAGGATGATTCAATTACAAAGAGAAAAAGCGTGTTTTGAAAAAAGTTTAGATGATTGGTATTAAACAAACGGGCAGAATAGTAGAGTAAGAGGATAAAAGCGAGAGGGAATATTTATGACTTATAAGTTTGAGATTATGACTCAGGAACAAGCTGAGGGTATTGCACATAATTGGCACTATGATGGAGAATATTCTTTTTATGATATAGAAGCTGATGAAGAAGATTTAGCTGAATTTTTAGACCCAGAAACAAGAGGTAACTCAATGTTTGCCGTTTTGAAAGAGGATGAAATTATTGGTTTCTTCAGTGTTAAAAAAGTAGCTGCTAATATTTATGATATAGGTTTAGGCATGAGACCAGATTTGACTGGCGATGGTAGAGGGTTAGAATTTCTAAATGCAGGTATTGATTTTGTCCAATCAAGATTTATACCAGATAAAATTACATTGTCAGTGGCAACTTTTAATCAAAGAGCGATAAAAGTATATAGAAAAGTTGGGTTTAAAGATATTGATACATTTATGCAAGCTACAAATGGTAGCACATATGAATTTCTAAGAATGGCTTATGAATGCTAATTTAAAGGTCCTTTGTTCAATTAAAGGGCGCGATTGTTTAATAAGAAGTAAAGGAGTTATACATGTTAGTCATGGATAATATGTATAGCTCCTTATTTTTCATGACTTTTTTGAATTAGGTCTTGATAATGTAAAATAAAGTCATTTAAAAAAATATAATTATTTAAAAATCTTTCTTCCACTAACGGAGTAGATTAGCTCAATAAGGAATCAAAATAAGAACTTGTAGCTGAAGAAATGGAAATAAGAATCTTTTGATACTCAGGTAGTTAGGAAAAGAGGCGGAAAGCTATCAAAGGGGGAGTATAAGTATGGCTTTAAATCACGAATTTGGTATAATTCATGATATCAATAATCAAAAGACTTACGAGAGTTACAATCCAGATGTACATAACTGTATTTCTGTAAATGATGATATTCTTACAAATTTATTTAAACCTTTATCGATAATGAAGACATATTTTCATACGTTAGATCGCCCTGAATATGGTTTGGCAAATTGGGGGATTACGATTATTCCACCTGAATCATTATCTCAATTTCTAGATATAGTTATATCTTCCAAAGATAGGAAGCAATCTATTGAACTGAACGAATTAGCTAACAAAATTATTCAAGCAAAAGTAGAGAATAAATATATGATTCACTTTGGAATTTAAAAAGGAGAGAAAGAAATTGACTATTATCACAAAAGTTATGAAAAGAGAAGATTGGGAAGCAGCACAAATAAGCGGGGAAATTAAGGAGGCATCACTTGCAGAAGAGGGATTTATTCATTGTTCATTTTTAGAACAATCTTTATCCGTTGCAGAAAAACACTTTCGTACTGAGAAGGAATTAGTCTTACTTTTAATAGATTCAACACGTGTTCAAGCTGAAATAAAATATGAAAAATCATCGAATGGTCAAGATTATCCACATGTATATGGAACTATACATATCGATGCTGTTATAGATGCTGTTCTTTTTTATCAAGAACATGGTGCATTTACTTTGCCAAACAGTATTTTGTTGAATCGATAAGAAGGGTTTAGAAATAAAGGATCGAATGTTGAAAAGTGTTAAAAGGAAAACAAGCACATGCATTGAAATTTATACAACAAAATAATGCAAGTGAGTATATAAAAAATAAAGTCATTCAATCTAATATGTCCGTTCTGCCAGATGAGGTAACATATAAGCTTCTATTAAAAGACGATGTTAGAAAAACTTAGGGAGACATAACGAGAACGATGTATTTTTATTATCTTCCTATCGATTTTTTATGGGTGGAGGATATCGTCAGCACTTTTTTGAGAAATGCTATAAGTTGAATGTAATATTGTTATGTAAACTGGGTAGAGAAAGTAAGAGAGGATAAAACAATGAATGATGAACGAAATAGAGTACGATATGTATTATTAACAATAATCGTTATGCTCTTCGGGTTAGGATCGAGAAAATTTGCACATATTTTTCCAGGCTTCTTACATTCATATTTAGGGGATGCATTATGGGCACTTATGATTTTTATTGGATTTGGATTCCTTTTTCATAAAATGGAAACGAAAAAAGTGGCCTTAATGAGTTTGTTATTTTGCTATGCAATTGAAATGAGTCAATTATATCATGCAGAATGGATTGATCGTATTCGTGCCACGACATTAGGCGGACTTGTATTAGGTTATGGTTTTTTATGGAGTGATGTATTTGCTTATACAATTGGCGTTGGAGTCGGGATGGTTTGTGAAGTAATAAAAATTTACTATTATACTTTCAAATCAAAAAGGGATAACATGAAGAAGAGGCCGCTGAAAAAGTCCACTTCATCATAAAAAAGGAGTCCATCACCCACTATATAGATGATGGACTCCTTTTCATTCTCAACATTCCGATAAAATACGTGTTGTTTTTTCAATGCCTTCTGCGGAAAGAACTTAACATGATAATTCTTTTGTCATTAAAATATGAGGAATTCCATCTTCCATAAAAATATCGGAAGAAGGCTGATAGTGTAATTTTTTATAAAAACCTTCAGCCTGTGTTTGACCGTGTAGTTTTACTTTGTTGGCTCCTTTTTCATAGGCAATTTCTTCTAACGTTTGAATAATTACTTTTCCAAGTCCATATTTCCGATAAGGCTGTAAAATACAAATTCTTTCTAGTTTCCCCATGTTGTCAACAAAGCGAATTCGGCCCGTTCCTACCGGTATTTCGTTATAATAAACTAAAATATGCTGACAGAACTCACTTAACGTGTCAAATGTATCGAATTCATCCTCAAGAGGAACTCCTTGCTCTTTTACAAATACTTCTTTTCGAATTTGAAAGGCGGTTTCTAGATCTTTCATTTCTTGAATTCTTTTCGATTTCAACTGACTCAGTCCTTTTTCGTATAATAGTGGGTCATTTATATATACTACATTACAAAACATGTAAACTTCTTTCAATAGTTATAAGATCATCCAAGTATTCTATGAAACATTATATATCTATCTCAAAATTCAGTGAAAGTAAAGGGGCAGGGAGGAAGAACCCCTCCACTGATTAAATGGAATCATAACTCGATGATTCCATTTTCAGTCCCGATGATTGCTTTATGTACCATATTAATAAATAATCCAGTTTCAATAACACCCGTTATCATTTTTAAACGATGATGGATTTCAAGTGGATTTGTAATGCGACTTGGAAACGTGCAGTCTAAAATAAAATTACCATTGTCTGTAAGGAAGGGCACACCGTTTTTCATACGTAACACAGTTTGGCAACCGAGCGATTGAATCTTTTTTTCTGTTTGATTATAGGCAAATGGAATGACTTCGATTGGTAAAGGGAACGTACCTAACTCTTCTACTTGTTTTGATTCATCTGCAATTATAATTAATTTTTGAGAGGAAGTGGCGACTATTTTCTCTCGCAAAAGAGCACCACCTCCACCTTTTATTAACTGTAAATTTGGGTTGATTTCATCTGCGCCGTCAATTGTGAGATCAAGATGATCTATTGTATTGTTAGGTCGTAATGGGATAGACAGCTGAGTCGCTAATTTTTCCGTTGCGATTGATGTAGGTACAGCTTCAATTGTAAGACCTTCTTTGACAAGTTGTCCTAACCGTTGTATCGTCCAATACACAGTAGACCCTGTACCAAGTCCGATTTTCATCCCATCTTTTACAAAATGCACAGCATATTCACCAGCTAAACGTTTTAGATTCATAATACACTCCACCACCTTATTCTGCAGGACGCGGCCCAGCATCTAAACCTGAATTTTCGACTGTTAATATGGGCCGGATAGTTAAATCTTTATATACTCGCATTTGACATGATAATCGTAAGTAATCTTCAATGCCTTTCTCTGTCATTGCATGTGTTTCTTTCGGTGTAGGCTCACGGAAATCACCTGCAACGACTTCGACTCTACAAGTTGTACAGCGAGCTTTCCCGCCGCAACGATGAAGAATCGGCACGCCGTTATCTTCAAGAGCTAACACTAATTTTGTTCCTTCTTCAACATCAAAAGTACCAGTGCCGATTACAGTTAATTTTGGCATTTGATAGCCTCCTTGTGTAAAATTCTACATAACATATTTATGACCGCACATTGAAAAACATAAACCTTAAAAATTTTTTATTCTCTCCGTAACTTTTTCATCCCTTCAATCGTTCATTAAGTAAGCGCTGAAAAGGAGTGGTTATTTTGTGCACAAAAGTAATGCCATTGTTTAAAAATCCTATCGATATGGATTATTCAAATAAAAATTTTCTGATTGAGAATTATGCCGAATTAAAAAGATACTGCATGTTTTTAACAAAAAACAAGTGGGACGGTGAAGACCTAGCGCAAGAAGCGGTTTGTAAAGTACTGCAAAAATATGCAGAGAAAGATATTTGTATGACGCTTCTATATAAAATTGCGCGAAATCAATGGTTCGATCAATTAAAATCAAAATCTGTTCAAGAGAAAGTAGAGAAGGAAGTAACATTTGAAACACCACATGAAATAATTGCTGATTTGCATGAGATGGCGGAAAAAGTAGTCACTTCACTAAATGCACAACAAACTGTTATTTTTTTGTTAAAGGATGTCTTTCAATATCATCTATCTGATATTGCGAAAATATGCTCGATATCAGAAGGAGCAGTGAAAGCTTCGTTATTTCGGAGTAGAAATAAATTGAAAATGAGAAATGAAGAAGATAGCAACTTAGCATGGCAAGATGATGTCAAGGTAGTCGTAACAGCGGTTCGAGAACAAAAACCAGAATTATTAACAAAACTCCTTCCGACTATTCATTTTACACATGTATCTTCTAAAGAGCCGGTGTTATTGTTCAGTGCGAAAAAATCTTCTTCTTACAATTTTATGTTATGCGCAGCTTAACAATAAGATGGAGGGATCATGATGAATACAATTCCGTATGTTGTGGAACAAACAAAGTTAGGAGAACGCTCCTATGATATATATTCTCGATTATTAAAAGATCGTATTGTAATGATTGGTTCAGAAATTAATGATCAAGTTGCAAGTAGTGTAGTGGCGCAGTTATTGTTTTTAGAAGCGGAAGATACAGAAAAAGATATTTTTCTTTATATTAATAGTCCAGGTGGCTCGACGACAGCAGGGTTTGCGATTTTGGATACAATGAATTTGATTAAGCCAGATGTACAAACGCTTTGTATGGGCTTTGCAGCATCATTTGGGGCACTTTTGTTGCTTAGCGGAACAAAAGGAAAACGATTTGCGCTTCCAAATAGTGAAATTATGATTCACCAGCCGCTTGGCGGAGCAAAAGGGCAAGCGACAGAGATTGAAATAACAGCAAAACGAATATTAAAGTTAAAACAAGATATTAACAACATTATATCCGACCGAACAGGGCAACCAATTGAGAAAGTAGCACGTGATACAGAAAGAGATTACTTTATGACAGCAGAAGAAGCAAAAACATACGGGATTGTTGATGCAGTTATTACAAAAAAATAATGGAAAACAGGCTAGGAACATAATTTATTTCCTAGCCTGTTTTTATACAGTGTACTATTCTTTCATCCACTCATTCACAAGTCCTTGGTTCTTTTTAATCCATTTTCGTGCAGCTTCTTCAGGATCTTTCATTTTATTTAGCATAACCATTAAAGTACCAAGTTGTTCATCATTCATTTTCCATTTATCAAAATATTTCACAACATCTGGATAATCTTTTTCAAATCCTTTTCTTACAGAGTAATAAATGTCGTCTTTTTCACCATATACTTTCTTAGGATCTTTTAAATATTTTAAATCAAATTCTGAAAAGCCCCAGTGTGGATTCCAAAGCGTAACAGCGATTGGTTTCTTTTGTGTATATGCTTTTTTTAATTCACTCATCATGGCAGCTTCTGAAGATTGGACAAGTTTTAACTTTACATCATATTCTTTCATCGCTTTATTTGTTAAATTCATCAAGCTACTACCTGGTTCAATACCGACAATTTTATTACCGAATTCTTCTTTATAAGCATTTAAATCTTCGATGCTGTTAACGTCTGTCATGTAAGAAGGAACAACTAAGCCAAGTCCAGTTCCTTCATACCATTTTGATTTTAAGACGATATCATTTTTATACCGATTATTTAACGGTTTATCGGTAACTGGAAGCCAAACTTCTAAATTTGCATCTATATCACCACGAGCAACACCAGTCCAAATTGCTGCTTTTTCTAAATACATCGGTTCTACTTTATACCCTTTTTGTTCTAATAAGACTTTCCACAAATTTGCAATTGCAATATTTTCTTTCCAACTTGTAACACCAAGTTTAATTTTTCCTTTTGTATTTGCATTTGTTGCATTACAAGAGGTAATAATCATACTGATAAATAACAAGATGCTAATAAGCCATATTTTCCGTTTCATTGAAATCCTCCCGTTTCATCACTAACATTTGTATACAAATAAATGTATAGGTGAACCTTCTTATTATGAACGGAAAATAAAGATTTTAAGAAAGCTTATTTCTGTTATTTCTATGTAATATTTCTGTTTAAAATCGCTACACTATGTGAATAGATGGGTAGAAAAGGAGTCGTTTTATGAAAAATACAAAAGTACGTGTGGAAAACGTGACAAAAGTATTTGGGAAAAATCCTCAACGAGCAGTTGCTTTATTAAAGGAAGGGAAAAGTAAATCAGAAATCTTGAAAGAAACAGGGATGAATGTTGGTGTAAAAAAAGCAACATTTGAAGTATATACAGGAGAAATATTTGTGATTATGGGACTTTCAGGAAGTGGAAAATCAACACTTGTTCGTATGCTTAACCAGCTTATAAAACCAACGGCAGGGCATATATACATAGATGAAGAAGATATCGCAACAATGGGGAAAGAGGCGCTTCGCAAAGTAAGAAGAACGAAGATGAGCATGGTATTTCAAAAATTTGCTTTATTTCCGCATCGAACTGTTATTCAAAATGTAGCGTATGGCTTAGAAGTACAAGGGGTACCGGTAGAAGAAAGAGAAGCAAAAGCATTAGAATCCCTCAAATTAGTTGGATTAGATCATCATAAAGATAGTTATCCAGGGCAATTAAGCGGTGGGATGCAGCAACGTGTTGGAATTGCAAGAGCGCTTACGAATGATCCAGACGTGCTTCTAATGGATGAGTCATTTAGTGCATTAGATCCATTGATTCGAAAAGAAATGCAGGATGAATTATTAGAGCTGCAAGATAAAATGGAAAAAACAATTATTTTTATTACGCATGATTTAGACGAAGCGCTTCGAATTGGAGATCGTATTGCGCTGATGAAAGATGGGGAAATTGTCCAAATTGGAACACCTGAAGAAATTATGATGAGCCCAGCAAATGAATTTGTAGAGAAATTTGTTGCGGATGTAAACTTAGGAAAAGTTATTACTGCTGAATCTATTTTAAAAAGGCCAGAAACATTACTGATTGATCGCGGACCGCGCGTAGCTCTGCAAATTATGAGAAATGCGGGTGTATCTACTGTATATGTAGTCAATAAAAAACATGAGTTTTTAGGAATTTTAACGGCTGATGATGCAAGTAAAGCAGTGCAAAAACAATGGCCAATTGCCGATTTGTTAATTACAGATCTTCCTCATGTGTATGTAGATACATTGCTAGAAGAAACGTATGCAAAAATGGCAGAGATGAAATTTCCTTTACCTGTTATTGATGAAAAAAATAGGCTAAGGGGGATTATTAAACGAGAAAGTGTCATTCAAGCTCTTGCCGGAAATATTGAAGATGAGGTGAATGACAATGAATAATATTCCACGTATTCCGTTAGGTGAATGGGTAGATACGTTTGTAGCGAGTTTATATGAGCATTTTGAAAATATATTTAGAGGATTTTCTTATGTGATTGGTGGTTTTGTTGATTTACTGACGAATTTTTTAACATTCATTCCAGCTTTTTTAATGATTGTCATTGTTTGCTTTCTCGTTTGGTATACAACAAGAAAAGTCTCTTTACTTATTTTTACATTGATTGGTTTATTATTTATTTTAAACATTAACTATTGGGGACAAACGATGCAAACATTGGCGCTTGTTCTTACATCCGTTATTATTTCTATTATTGTTGGAATCCCTATCGGTATTTTAGCATCGCAAAACGAACGGTTTTCGAAATTTTTAAAACCAACATTAGATTTTATGCAAACAATGCCGGCATTTGTTTACTTAATTCCTGCCATTACATTCTTTGGAGTTGGGGTAGTGCCAGGGATTATCGCGTCTGTTATTTTTGCGATGCCACCAACGATTCGCTTTACAGACCTTGGAATTAGACAAGTACCAGAAGATTTAATTGAAGCTGCAAATGCATTTGGATCTACAGCATCACAAAAGTTATTTAAAGTACAATTGCCACTTGCGACAGGAACAATTATGGCCGGGATTAACCAAAGTATTATGTTATCATTATCGATGGTTGTGACAGCATCACTTGTAGGAGCGCCGGGACTTGGTGTAGATGTATATCGCTCTGTAACACAAGTGAATATTGGAATGGGATTTGAAGCAGGACTAGCCATTGTCGTAATCGCTATTATATTAGATCGAATCACACAAGGATTTCATCGAAGAAGAAGAGGATAGGACAGAAAAGTTTCAGTAAAATAATCAAAAAAGATATTTTTCAAGAAGTTACAATGAATTTTTTGTGAAAAATTCATTGTAACTTTAAATAAACTTCATATAAAACACACATTGAAAGTGTATGATGTAGATATCAGATATGAAGTAAGAATTATATTTAATTATTTTTATATAGAATAACAACAAATAAGTTACAGGGGTGGCATTCACTTTTTCTGAATGCCTTTTATAGAAAAAGAAATACAACAAAAAAGGAGAGATTCTCATGGCAATGGAAAGTAAAGAGATAAAAACACAAATTACAGAAGAAGATGTAGATATTTTAAAAGTGATGGCACATCCAGTACGATTACAAATTGTTAATGAGTTAAAAAATAGAAAAACTTGTAACGTATCACAGCTAACAGAAATTTTAGAAATCCCACAATCAACTGTATCTCAGCACTTATCGAAAATGAAAGGAAAAGTGCTACGTTCCGAACGAAAAGGATTGGAAATGTATTATTACATTAATAATGCAAAGGCAAGTGAGATTGTTGGCATTTTAGGCTGTGTAAATTAATAAAAACAGAAGAAGATTACAAAAAACATCTCTACATCATAATGTGGGGATGTTTTTTAGCTAAAATATAAAGTTTGAAAAATTAGTGATTATTAATGAACCTTTATTTGAAGTAGAGGGAAAAGTATATCATCCATGTTTATTACATCTTTTTAAAGTTTTTATGAACTAGAAACTCCCACATTCTCCACGGAATTAGTTTTTTTACAGTAATCATCAGTTTTACGCCTTTTCCAATGGGATAACGAAAGGATGTTCTTTTTGCTTCGGCAACCTCTACAATCTTCTTAGCAACATCGATTGGATTGCCGAATGTATCACTCCCATTACTTATATGACGCTGTATTTTCTGCATATATTTCATATAAGGAGAAGTAGTTGTTTCGTAATTTTTTGCGAGATTTTTTCCAACTTTCCATATATTTGTATGATAAGAACCAGGCTCAATTAAGCAAACATCGATCCCGAATTGTTTTACTTCTAAGCGGAGGGATTCACTCCAACCTTCTAATGCATGTTTAGAAGAAACGTAAGGAGATAAACCGGGAAAGCCAATTTGACCACTAATACTACTTACATTCATGATTTTTCCACTTTTTTGCTTTCTCATATAAGGCAATACAATTTGAGTGATGGAGATCGCTCCAAATACATTCGTTTCAAATTGTTTACGATATTCTTCTATAGGAATTTCCTCTACAAAACCGCCCCCTGCATATCCTGCATTATTGATAAGAAGGTCTACTCGGTCTAATTCTTTTAAAAATAACTGAAAAGTATGGATTGAATTTGGATCCTTAACATCCAGTTGATGAATTTTGATATGATGTTGCAAATGTAATGCGGTAGCTTGCGATAATAAATTTTCTTGTTTATTCAGATCGCGCATTGTAGCGATGACAATATAATCTTTTTTAGCTAATTCAATAGTTGTTAATAGACCAAAGCCACTTGAGGCACCAGTAATAATCGCGATTTTTTTCATTTTCTGCTCACTTTCTTTTTTTCTTATATCATAACGAGTTTTATATCGGAAATCTATGATTCTCTTTCTTGTAGAGGATATATTTGTTTTATTACCTAAGAAAAAGTTTGATAAGTTAGAGTTGTTAATTTTTTTGTGAAAAATATATAATGGAACATACATTCTGTCTATGAGATAATGCTTTATTGGTTTTTTAAGGAGGAGGTTATTTATGATATATTCTGTAAAAGATGCGGAAATTTATTATGAAATAATTGGGGAAGGAAAACCAATTGTTATCCTGCATGGATGTTCTATTGATCATAGAGCAATGAAAGGGTGTATGGAACCAGTATTTCATAAGTATTCTGGTTATAAGCGAATATACATTGACTTGCCAGGTATGGGGAAATCAAATGCGCCGAAATGGGTAAATAGTTCGGATGGTTTAATAGAGCTACTTATTTCATGTATAGAAAAGATCATTCCAAACGAACCTTTCTTATTTGCAGGAGAATCATATGGTGGGTATTTATCGAGGGTGATAGCTACCAAAATGCCTCATCGTATTCATGGCTTACTGCTAATATGTCCCGTTATAATTGCAGAGCATGAAAAGCGGACCGTTCCGGATTATCATCTTATTAACAGTGATGATCTATTTTTAAATAGTCTTCCAGTAGAGGAAAGGAGAGAGTTTTGTGAGTTCGCAGTGATAGCAAATGAATATACATATCATCGGTATAAAGAAGAAATTAAGCCAGGACTTAGCGCGGCAAACATAGAATTTATCGAAAATTTACAAAAGAATTACAGCTCGAATTTTCCTATAAAGGAACAAAAATATGTGAATCCCGTTCTTGTACTTGCAGGGCGGCAAGATATAGTTGTAGGCTATAAAGATATATTAGACGTTGTAGAAGATTATCCGAGAGCAACGTTCGCTATTCTAGATATGGCAGGACATAATTTACAAATTGAACAGCCTCAATTATTCGAGAGTTTAGTGAAAGAATGGTTAGTAAGAGTCAGTAGAGAGGAAGTAAATTAGAAGATTCTTTATCATTTACCTTGATATAATTAAAGGAAAATTTCATAATAAATCATAATTTTATTCTAATAAAAATATAATTATCCATACTTTCATCTTGTACAAAAGTGGACATAATGAGACAGCTGTCTCATTATGTCCACTTTTTTTCTTTTCATAAAGAGAAAAAGCTCACCATTACACCTTTTTGAAATTGGCACGCGATTTGCAAGAATAAAAGATGAAAAGAAAATAGGGGGGCTAAAAGATGTTAAAAACAACGGAAAGTAAAGGAAATGAAATAACAAAAGAACAAGCTCGTTGGATGTATAAAAAGATGCTTGAGATTCGCAAATTTGAAGATAAAGTGCATGAATTGTTTGCGCAAGGTTTGCTTCCAGGTTTCGTTCATTTATATGCTGGTGAAGAAGCGGTAGCTGTTGGGGTATGTGCCCATTTAACGGATTACGATAGTATTACGAGTACACATAGAGGACATGGACATTGTATTGCGAAAGGCTGTGATTTAAATGGAATGATGGCTGAACTTTTCGGAAAAGCAACGGGTCTATGTAAGGGGAAAGGTGGTTCCATGCATATTGCTGATTTAGATAAAGGAATGCTTGGAGCAAACGGTATTGTCGGAGGAGGTTTTCCGCTTGCATGTGGTTCAGCGTTAACAGCAAAGTATAAAGGGACAAAAGATGTAAGCGTTTGCTTCTTTGGGGATGGCGCAAATAATGAGGGGACATTCCATGAAGGCGTAAATTTAGCGGCCATTTGGAAATTACCAGTTATTTTTGTAGCTGAAAATAATGGTTACGGTGAAGCTACACCATTTGAATATGCATCAAGTTGTAAATCGATTGCTGATCGCGCAAAGGCTTATAACATTCCAGGAATTCGCGTTGATGGAAAAGATCTTCTTGCTGTATATAAAGCAGCGGAATTCGCGGTGAAACGTGCGCGTAATGGAGAAGGACCAACTTTAATTGAATGCATGACGTATCGGAACTACGGCCATTTTGAAGGAGAAGCCCAAACATATAAAACGGCCGAAGAAAGGGAAGAACATTTAAATGAAAAAGATGCGATTGTGAATTTCCGTAAGCATTTCATTCATGAAGGATTACTAACTGAAACTGAATTAGTAGATATGGAAAAAGCTGTTGATGAAGCGGTTCAAAAATCAATTGAGTTTAGTGAAAATAGTCCATATCCAGCGGACAGTGAATTATTACAAGATGTATATGTGTCTTACAAATAAGAGGAGGGTGAAAAAGAATGACAAGAACAGTAAGTATGTCAACTGCAATTAATGAAGCGATGAAATTAGCAATGCGCCGTGATGAGAATGTTATTTTAATGGGAGAAGATGTTGCTGGTGGGGCGCAAGTGGATCATTTGCAAGATGATGAAGCTTGGGGCGGTGTTCTTGGCGTAACAAAAGGGCTTGTACAAGAATTTGGACGAAATCGAATTTTAGATACACCGATTTCTGAAGCTGGTTATATGGGAGCGGCGATGGCAGCTGCAGCAACAGGTTTACGACCAATTGCGGAGTTAATGTTTAATGACTTTATCGGTAGTTGTTTAGATCAAGTGTTAAACCAAGGGGCAAAATTCCGTTACATGTTTGGCGGGAAAGCAAAAGTTCCTGTAACGGTTCGTACCATGCATGGAGCTGGATTTAGTGCGGCAGCTCAGCACTCACAAAGTTTATATGCACTATTTACAAGCATTCCAGGTATTAAAGTCGTTGTTCCATCCACTCCATATGATGCAAAAGGATTACTATTAGCTTCTATTGAGGATGATGATCCAGTTATCTTCTTTGAAGATAAAACACTTTACAATATGCAAGGTGAAGTTCCTGAAAAATATTACACAATTCCGCTTGGAAAAGCAGATGTAAAACGAGCAGGGTCTGATGTAACAATTGTAGCGATTGGCAAGCAAGTCCATACAGCGCTAGAGGCTGCAGAGCAACTAGCAAGAAAAGGATTGGAATTAGAAGTCATTGATCCTCGTTCTTTATCACCACTTGATGAAGATACGATTTTAGCATCTGTTGAAAAAACAAATCGCCTTATTGTAATTGATGAGGCAAATCCTAGATGTAGCATGGCAACAGATATTGCAGCAATTGTTGCTGATAAGGGATTTGATTTATTGGATGCACCAATTAAACGGATTACAGCGCCACATACACCAGTACCATTCTCACCACCGCTTGAAAAATTATATTTACCAACACCTGAAAAAGTAATTGAAACAGTATCCGAGATGATTGGGGATCGCTCTTTATTACATGTATAGCGTAACAAAAAGAAAGGAGAGAGGCGTATGGCTGTAGAAGTTGTAATGCCAAAACTTGGAATGTCAATGAAAGAAGGAATGGTTACATCGTGGAATATTAAAACAGGAGATCATGTGACGAAAGGGGAATTTATCGCTAGCATTAACTCCGAAAAAATTGAGACAGAAATAGAAGCACCAGCTGATGGGATGGTTTTAAATATAGCAGTAGGAGAAGATCAAGGGGTTCCGCCTGGAACGGTCATTTGTTATATTGGTAAGCCAAATGAAAAAGTAGACGTACAAGGAAAAAAATCCGTTCTAGAGGAATCTATAGCGAAAGAAGAATTGCCTCGAAATGTACAACAATCCGAAATATATGGGAAAGAAGAAATGAAACAAAGAATAAAAATTTCACCTGTAGCTAAAAAAATCGCACAAGCTGAAAATCTTGATATTACTAAACTTGTAGGTACAGGACCTGGAGGAAGAATTACGAAAGTAGATGTATTAAAGGCAGCGGAAGAAAAAGATGTATCACCAATATCTATAAAACAAGAACAGGCGAAACGTATTCCAGTTACCGGCATGAGAAAAACAATTGCAAACCGTATGCATGCAAGTTTACAAAACAGCGCGCAATTAACGTTAACAATGAAAGTAGATGTAACAGATTTAGTTGCGTTACATAAAACGATGGCGGAAAGCATTCAAAGAAGATATGATCATAAATTAACGATAACAGATTTTGTGTCTCGTGCTGTTATATTGGCTCTTGAAGAACATCAAGATATGAATAGTGCGTATATGGATGAGGCAATTCACCAATTTGAGCATATCCATTTAGGAATGGCGGTAGCGCTCGACAATGGCTTAGTTGTACCGGCCATTCATTTTGCAAATAACTTATCGCTTGTACAATTATCAAAAGAAATAAAAATAGTTGCCAAAAAAGCGAAAGAAGGCAGATTAAGCAGTGATGAGATGCGAGGAACAACTTTTACAATTAGTAATTTAGGGGCTTATGGCATTGAATATTTCACACCTGTACTTAATATGCCAGAAACAGGGATTTTAGGCGTAGGAGCCATTGAACATGTTCCGGTGTATCGCGGGGAAGAACTGCAAAAAGGAAGTATATTACCGCTAAGTTTAACATTTGATCATCGCGTATTAGATGGTGCACCAGCTGCTACCTTTTTACGTACGATTAAGCAATATTTAGAAGAACCTGTAACAATTCTTGTATAAAAGAAGGTGAGAGAATGAGTAAATTAGTTGTCATTGGCGGGGGACCAGCTGGATATGTAGCTGCAATTACAGCTGCTCAAAATGGAAAAGAAGTTGTCCTTGTAGAAGAAGGAACACTTGGTGGAACGTGCTTAAATGTAGGGTGTATGCCAACGAAATCCTTATTAGAAAGTGCGGAAGTTCATGATATTGTAAAGCATGCGCCAACATTTGGTGTGAACATTTTGAAGGATAATATTGTCGTTGATTGGAGACAAATGCAAAATCGAAAACAAATGATTGTTCAGCAACTTGTACAAGGAATTCAATATTTAATGAAGAAAAATAAAATTAAAGTACTAAAAGGAAAAGCTCATTTTCAAACAGATCACCGCTTGCATATTATACAAGAAAGGAAAGAAGAAACGTTAGATGCAGACCAATTTATTATTGCATCTGGATCGGAACCGACCGAATTACCGGTTGCCCCTTTTGACGGAGAATGGGTTTTAAATAGTAGCGATGTGATGTCGCTTGATCATATCCCATCGTCATTGCTTATTGTTGGTGGTGGGGTGATTGGATGCGAGTTTGCTAGTATTTATAGTAGACTGGGAACAAAAGTAACGATTGTTGAAATGGCGAATCAAATTCTTCCTGGTGAAGATGAAGATATTGCAAATATATTAAGAGAAAAATTAGAAAATGACGGGGTAGAAATTTATACAGAAACAGCGTTAAAAGGGTTAAACCTTCATAAAAAACAAGCGCTATTTGAAAATGAAACAGGGTCTTTTGAACAGAATCCAGAGTATGTTCTTGTTTCTGCTGGAAGAAGACCGCGTGTGAATGAGCTAAATCTTGAACAGGCAGGAATAGAGTTTTCCAGTAAAGGGATTTCTGTAAATGAACATATGCAAACGAATGTTTCCCATATTTATGCAGCTGGTGATGTTATTGGCGGCATTCAACTTGCTCACGTCGCATTTCATGAAGGAGCTACCGCAGCTTTACATGCATGTGGGAAAGAAACGAAAGTGAACTATCATGCTGTTCCGCGCTGCATGTACACTGCACCAGAAATCGCGAGTGTCGGATTAACAGAGAAGACCGCGCGTGATCAATATGGAGATATCCTTATTGGAGAATTTCCGTTTACGGCAAATGGAAAGGCGCTTATTTTAGGAGAACAGGTAGGGAAAGTAAAAGTAATTGTGGAGCCGAGATATCAAGAAATTATAGGGATTTCTATTGTTGGTCCCCGCGCAACAGAACTAATCGGACAAGGAACAGTTATGCTTCATACCGAAGTAACAGCGGATATTATGAGAGATTTTATCGCAGCACATCCAACGTTAGCAGAATCAATACATGAAGCGCTGTTACAAGCGATTGGTCATGCTGTACATGTTTAATAGAAAAAAACGAGTATAGCCATCGCTAGCTTATACTCGTTTTTTCGTTCTTTTAGAAGATAAGATGTGAAACTCTTACTTCTATGTCCAACTTATTTCATAATAAAAGTGTTTTAGAAATCATTGCATTTACTTTGGAAATTGGTATACTTATTAAGTCAGTGTGTAGAGATATTGGTATTAGTTTTTTACTGACCAAAAATATATGTCGCAAGATACGTCTACCATCTGAAATTTTAATTTCGGAGGGAAAACATGTACAAAGAAGATCGATTGCCTCAAAATGCAAAAGAAGGCATATTATTTTTATTGATTATTTCCATTATTTCGGTAAACACGATTGCCCCAATTATTATGGGACTAGAACGCGGTTTCAGCAAAGAAAATTATGTAGAAACGCTAAAGATCATTCCGTTTATGTGGATTATCGTCGTTCTGTTAGTAAGATTAGTTGCAGGACCGTTAGCTGGGAAATTGCTGCCAAAATTCGTGGGGAAAACAGATGGATTTAATGCTAGAGTTTTATTAAATATTCTATTAAATGTTACAATCTTATCCGTTCTTCTAACCATTATAGGCACTTGGGTTGGTATGAAACAAATAAGTTTAGAACCGTTTCAAAATTTCTTTCCTAAATGGTTTAGAAATTTTGGTGTAGCATTTTGGATTGAGTTATTAATCGCTCAGCCAATCGCCAGATTTGCAATGAAAAAAATGCATGCAAAACAAGCCAATCGAGCAGAAAGTGTAAACGCGTAACACTTAAAATTATGAATGTATAAAAGAGATATTAAATGAGGAAGCTGTCCTAAAAGTATAACTTTTGGACAGCTTTTTAGTAGTAATGAAGTGACGGATTATATCATTTTTTTAATTTTATTGAAAACGTTTTTATCAAGTTTTATAATAAAACTATATTTCCTCGCGTGAACTCCTAACTACAAATCTCCAAAATGAAAAAGAGGGAGATGATAATATGTTAACCTCACCTTTTTACTTACATACATGGGAAAAATTTGTGAATGAAGGTGTTCTTGATTCAACTAGAATAAATAAAAGAATTTTAGAATCGTGGCACCGCTGTAAAGAAGAAAATGTAAATCCGCACATACAAAAGGGTCTGAATATTTTGACTTATAATAAATTTAAGGAACAAAAGAAAAAAAGTGAAATCTTCCTTGATATTGCATTGCCACACTTACAAAATATGAAAAAGACAATAGACGAACTACAAATGATGGCATTATTAATTGACCCGGATGGCTATGTCCTTTCTATTACTGGAAACCAAAAGACATTAAGACAAGCTAAGCATATTAATTTTATAGAAGGGGTGAAATGGACAGAAGCAGCTGTAGGAACCAATGCGATTGGAACGGCACTTGCTACAGAAGAAGCGATTATGATAAGCGGTACAGAGCATTATTCTATTGCCTCTCATAGTTGGAGCTGTGCAGCTGCACCGATTCATAATGACGACGGAAAATTACTTGGTGTCCTTGATTTTTCGTGTCCGATTGAATGTTCACATCCATATATGCTCGGCATGGTCACTTCCATTGCACATGCCATTGAGCGCGAGTGTAGCATTCGGGTGTATCAACAGGAATTAGAATTACTTCATCGTTTTTTACATGTCACTGATAGTGGAGAACCAGTAGTGATATGTAATCACCGCCAAATTGTCATTTCTGCAAGTAAATCAGTTCGGAAACAAGTTCCAAATTGGTCACGGATAAAAGTAGATGATTTATTACATGATGGCTGGAATATTCGGATAGAAACACCTGTATATAATAATAATAGAATGATTGGGAAATGTTTATATTTAGCAGAAAAGCAGTCTAAAACAGTCCATTTATCCGCTTCGTTTCAGAAACCCATCCATTTTCCTGGAGTGATTGGAATCAGCGATACATTTCAGCGAACATTAGAAGAAATCAAACTCGTTTCTCAGACAGATGCCAGTGTATATGTGTGCGGGGAAACGGGAGTAGGGAAAGAGTATGTCGCAAGAGCGATTCATGAAAATAGTTCAAGAAAAAACGGTCCGTTTATAGCATTGAATTGCGGAGCATTGCCAAAGGAACTCATGGAAAGTGAATTGTTTGGTTATGTCGAAGGAGCATTCACGGGAGCGCGGCGTCAAGGGTACAAAGGGAAATTTGAACAAGCAAATGGAGGAACCATTTTTCTTGATGAAATAGGAGAGGTTTCACCAGAAATGCAAGTAGCTCTCTTACGTGTTTTACAAGAGCGCAAAGTGACTCCTATCGGCAGCATAAAAGAAGTGACAGTAGATATCCGGGTGATTACTGCAACACACCGTGATTTATTTCAACTTGTAGAGGAAAGAGAATTTAGGCAAGATTTATATTATCGATTACATGTTTATCCGATATATGTACCTTCTTTAAGAGAAAGAAGTGAAGATATACCGTATTTTATAAAAGATTTTTGTGAAAGAAAGAAGTGGGATATTCAATTTCCAACTAATATTTGTAACGGGTTATTACAATATGAATGGTCCGGAAATATTCGAGAGTTATTCAATGTATTAGAGCGCCTATATATTCTTTCGCAAGGGAAGGAAATAAATGAAAAGCAAGCTTCACTCATATTGCAATCTATGCAAGGAGATCAAAAAAATCTCTGGAAAGAAACAAAGGATATGAAGAAAGAACATAAGTTCACTTTCCGTGAAAAAATACAACGTGATGGAATGATTGAAGCATTACAAAAAACAAAGGGAAATGTATCACTTGCAGCAAAACTATTAAATGTTCCGCGCAGTACCTTTTATAAGCGAATGCAAAAGTTTCAATTGTAAAAGCAGGTACTGCTTCTTTTAATAAGCATATGTTTTGTCGGAATATACGCTTACCAGGGAAATGATATTATGAAGTTTCAATGTGTAATAGGAAAGAAATCAACGAATACAATATCATTGACGTTCCAATAGTTATAATGTTATATTTCAATTAGTTAGAATAAACAGAAAATTAAAAAAGAAGGTGAATGTATGTATCAACAGCCATTTGAATCATCTTATGAGTATGCAATCCAATGTGATAAACATGATGAACTTGCTGCTTTTCAAAATGAATTTTATAAGAAAGCAGATACAATATATTTAGATGGAAATTCATTAGGTTTATTATCTAAACGAGCTGAAAAGTCATTACTCACTATGTTAGATTCATGGAAAGAGTATGGAATTGATGGATGGACAGAAGGAGAATATCCGTGGTTTTTTCTATCGGAACAATTAAGTGAACATATCGCACCACTTATTGGTGCATTGCCTGAAGAAACAATTGTAACCGGTTCCACGACGACGAATATTCATCAGGTAATTGCGACGTTTTATGAACCGAAAGGAATTCGCACAAAGATTTTAGCAGATGAATTAACGTTTCCGTCAGATATATATGCTTTGCAAAGTCAAATTCGTTTAAAAGGATTAAACCCAGATAAGCATCTTGTTCGAGTGAAAAGTCGAGACGGAAGAACATTAGAAGAGGAAGATATTATTGCTGCGATGACAGATGATATTACTTTAATTTTATTGCCAGCAGTTTTATATCGAAGCGGGCAAATTTTAGATATGAAGCGATTGACGGCTGAAGCACATAAGCGTGGTATTCATATTGGGTTTGATTTATGTCATTCGATCGGAACGATTCCTCATCAGTTTCAAGAGTGGGGTGTTGATTTTGCGGTATGGTGTAACTATAAATATTTAAATGCAGGCCCTGGTAGTGTTGGCGGATTATATGTAAATAAAAAACATTTTGATCGTTTGCCTGGTCTTTCTGGCTGGTTTAGCTCGAGAAAAGATAAACAATTTGATATGGAACATACATTAACAGCAGCTGAGCATGCTGGAGCGTATCAAATTGGAACACCACATGTATTCAGTATCGCACCATTAATTGGCTCACTTGAGATATTTAAAGAGGCAGGCATAGGTCGATTACGTCAAAAATCATTACATATGACACGTTATATGCTACATTTGATTGATTATGAATTAAAAGATAAAGGATTCACAATTGGAAATCCTTTAGAAGATGAAAAACGAGGAGGACATATTTATTTAGAGCACCGAGAAGCTGCTCGCATATGTAAAGCGTTAAAAGCAAATGGAGTAATTCCTGATTTTCGCGCGCCAAATGGCATTCGCCTTGCGCCAGTTGCTTTATATAATACATATGAAGAAGTGTGGAAGTCTGTTCAGGTTTTAAAGAAAATTATGGTAAATGAAGAATATAAACAATTTGAAAATAAACGAGGGGTTGTGGCGTAAGATGAAGGCATCCGAATGGATTGATATTTCACAGCCATTAAATAATGAGATTGCAACCTGGCCAGGGGATACACCTTTCTCATATGAAGTATCTTGTACGAAAGAGCAAAGTGGGTCTGTTAATATTGGAAAGTTAACGATGAGCATTCATACGGGGACACATATTGATGCGCCGTTTCACTTTGATAACGATGGAAAGAAGGTCATAGATTTAGATATTCATGTGTATGTGGGGCCAGCGCGTATTATCGATGTTTCAAGTATGGGTTCTATTGGAGTAAAGGAATTGCAACCATTTGATTTAAAAGGCGTGGAGCGCTTATTACTACGTACTTCTTCGCATGGAAACGCACAAAAGTTTCCAAATACAATCCCATTTTTACATGCGGAGATTGCGCCATTCCTTTCGAAAAAAGGAGTCCGATTAATTGGAGTAGATGTACCTTCTGTAGATCCACTTGATGATAAAGAACTAGCAGCGCATCATCAATTATTTCAGCACGGTATTCATATTTTAGAAAATGTCGTATTAGATCATGTACAAGACGGAGATTATGAGCTGATTGCTTTGCCACTTGCTTTAACAGAAGCGGATGGTAGTCCAGTTCGTGCTATAATTCGACCATTATAACAGGGTGATGCATGATGCATAGAAGGGGTGTTACATAGCGATGACGGAAAATGAGAAAGTAATGATGGAAAAGGGAATTTATACAGATTTCAAGGAGAATATGACGTATGGAGAGTACTTGCAGTTAGATCGCTTATTAGATAGTCAAAACAGGTTATCTAATCATCATGATGAAATGCTGTTTATTATTATTCATCAAGCAAGTGAACTTTGGATGAAACTGATTTTACATGAGTTAAATGCAGCGATTGAATCTATTCAAAATGAGAAGATGGCACCTGCATTTAAAATGCTGGCAAGAGTGTCGAAAATTCAATCACAAATCATTCAATCGTGGGATATTCTTGCCACATTAACACCATCTGAATATATTGAATTTCGCGATTCACTCGGTCAAGCATCAGGTTTTCAATCATATCAATATCGAATGATTGAATATGCACTTGGTTATAAAACACCGCACGCATTAAAAATTTATGAAAAAGATCCAGAATTACATGCTCGCTTACATACAGCGCTTCATTCACCAAGCCTTTATGATGTAGCAATTCAGGCGCTTGTAAAAGAAGGCTTTCCAATCAATAAAGACGTACTAAGTCGCGATATTACGCAGCCTTACGAAGAGGACCCGACAGTTGAAGCGGCTTGGTTAGAAGTATATGCCGATGTGAAAAAATATTGGGATTTATATCAGCTTGCAGAAAAGTTAATTGATATAGAAGATTGGTTCCAACAGTGGCGATTCCGTCATATGAAAACGGTCGAACGTATCATTGGTCATAAAATGGGGACAGGTGGTTCGTCTGGTGTATCTTATTTAAAACGTGTATTAGACCAACGCTTTTTCCCAGAGCTTTGGAATGTACGAACGAAATTATAAATGTCACTTTACCTATAAGTTACGGTCTGTTATTTATTACCCCGTAAGTCGGCCTCTACATATGAAGTAAAGGCAATAATTACTTTTAACCACTGACATAATGGGATGAATAAGAAACTGCATATGCAGGTGAAGATGATGTTTCACAGAAGATAAGTCGGGGATTGTTGATGAAGAGAACTTTTGATAACGGGACGTTATGTTAAGTAGATATGTATATATGATTCATAAAAAATTAATCATTCCTTCTTTTAATTGATTTCATAAAGTTTTTTACACATAATTGTAACTAAGGGGGATGATTCCAAGTTGAGTAAACAGAATATTAGTACAACAGTTTCAGGAGATTTAATTGTTACCCATCTGATTGGCAAAATTGAAACAGATGATGTTAACGAATGGTTTAAAGGATTCGAGACAGTTTGTCAGCAATTCATTTCTGAAGGTCGGAAATACAAATTGTTGGTAGATAGAAAAGGGTACACTCCAAATCATTTTTCAGTTCAAAAAGCATGGAAAGATAAGTTTTTCAATGAAAACATTTTGAATCATAGTAAAGCAATTGCGTTTCTTCTTGAGGAAGGAGAGATAATGAATTATTTACAACAGTCCAATACAAAAGAATCTGTAAGTTTTTTTGATAATTATGAACAAGCATTGATTTGGTTGAATGAATATCCAATATAAAACCTTTAGGACTAGCATTTAGCTAATTCTTTTTTGCTGAAATCGAAACTATCGATAACGATAATTATGTAAATGAGCTGTCCATATGGGCAGTTTATTGTATTTTTTGCGTAGCGTGGGCTTTTGTTAATATGTTGGCGGGGCCCAATCGCCATCAAGCGAACAGAACGGATTGCCCCAAAACGATAAAAATGAACTTCGTTGTTATAAAAGACACAAAGTTTTCGTTTGGGGGATAATTTAAAACTTTAGATTGATGGGCATGCGACAGAATACTGGCAATATCTACGAATTATTTGTTATAAGGAGAAGAAATGGCTAGAACAAATAAAGATTTCAATAACAAAATAAATAAATTTATGGAAAAATATGAAATATATTTATTGCAAATGGTTATGAAAATACAATACTCGTAGGTATTGCCTTATTTTTATATACAACATGCTGGAAAACCAACGAAAAGAAACAAATGGAGTTTTTAATTCTAAAATATAAGAAAAAGAAAGGTGTAATCCTTCCTTTCATGATTCAGTATGTCCATTTGAATAGTTAGGAACGAAAAATGTATCTAAAGATAGTTATCTATGACAGTACATGTTTTCTTTTTAGAAAGTTATTAGTTATTCAATATGGCTTAAGTATTTTTGATCAAACCACAGTCAAAATTACAGAAAGAAGAGTTTTTAAGAAAAAGAGGATTACAGGAAGAAAGTTCAATAATTGTCACAATTTCTGTGTAAGTTTAATAAATTAGTATGTAATAATTTAACTATAGGGTTATTTGAATGTAATGGAGATAAATAGTTGAGTACGAAGTTTTGAGATTTTGTATTTAATTGTTCATTTTCGTTATACGTGTTTAACCCTCACTTACATCCATGATCTTAATATAGTAAGAAATTTAATAGGAGGGGACTAGTAGCATGAATAAAAAAATTCTAGGGCAGTTTAGAAAAATGGCTACCAATAAAAAAGGGTTAAGTGTTGCTGCAGTAGTGGTAGGAATTATGAGTACAACTTTAATTCCTCAAAATGCTTATGCACATGGATTCGTTGAAAAACCAGGTAGTCGTGCGGCTTTATGCAGTCAAAATTATGGCGCGCTGAATTCAAATTGTGGAAATATAATGTATGAACCGCAAAGTTTAGAAGCCCCTAAAGGATTTCCACAAGGTGGACCAGCAGATGGAAAAATTGCTTCAGCAGGGGGACTGTTTGGTGGGATTCTCGATCAACAAACAGCTGATCGATGGTTTAAGAACACGATTAAGGGTGGAGAAAATACATTCACTTGGAAATACACAGCTCCTCATTCAACAAGTCAATGGCACTACTACATCACGAAAAAGGGATGGAATCCAAATAAACCTTTAACAAGAGCAGATTTTGAACCGATAGGAACTGTAAAACATAATGGTTCTGCAGCATCTAATAATTTATCCCATAAAATTAATGTACCAACTGACCGTAGTGGGTATCATGTCATTTTAGCAGTATGGGATGTAGCTGATACCGTAAACGCTTTCTATAGTGTGATCGATGTGAATCTAATAAATGATGAAAAACCAGATACAGAAGCACCAACCCAGCCATCTGGACTACAAGTAGTAAAAACTACCTCAAATAGTGTAGAACTTAATTGGAAACCTGCAACAGACAATGTAGGGGTGAAAGAATATCAGGTGTTACGTAATGGGGAATTAATTAATACTGTAGTTGGTACAAGTGTAGTTGATAAAAAGTTAAGTCCCAATACAGAGTATACGTATACAGTAAAATCAGTTGATGCTGCAGGGAATATATCTAAGGAAAGTGAAACATTAGTTATTAAAACAACAGAGGAAAAACCAGATATAGAAGCACCAACTCAGCCTAAAGGATTACACAGTATGGGAACCACTATGAATAATATTGACTTAATGTGGAGTCCATCTGAAGATAATGTAGATGTGAGCCATTATATTATATACAGAGAAGTTGGAGAAGCTATGAAAGAAATAGGTACTGCTAATACAACTTCATTTATCGATAAGAATTTGAAAGCGAATACAACATATAAGTATGTAGTTTCTGCTGTTGATACATCTGGTAATGAATCAATGAAAAGTGATGCTTTAACGGTTACAACAAAAGGACAAGAAAACTCTTATGAACAATGGGATGCGTATAAAGCGTATAAAACAGGAGATAGAGTAGTTCATGCGGGAAAGGTGTACGAAGCAGTTCAGAGCTATCAAGGGAATGGGGATCTGAATTGGATTTTTGCCTTATCATTATGGAAAGAAGTGAACTAATGATGTCAATATTGATTCCTTTTAATTTTTAAATAATGGGAAACTTATGCTTCTTATTACAAGAATAAATCAGCGGCTCTTTATACTGCACCTCCACTTGTTAGACACAGTCTACAAGTGGAGGTGCAGTTTTTTATGACAATGTTAAAGCTGAAGTTAGAAATATTTCTTTGCTTTGAGTAGAATAGTAAGAATAAAAGTATATATGTGGAGGGACAGATGGTGGATTTTTGTAAACTGGAGGATGTATTTCGTCATAAGAAAGTACATGCATTTCTTGTATATCAAAAAGGTGAATACATAACAAAGTATTATAAGGAAAAAGAAAATGCAAATCATGTATATAAAATAAATTCTGTTACGAAAAGTATTTTGTCTCTCTTAATTGGTATAGCAATTGATAAAGGATATATAGAGGATATACATATTCCGATAAGGCAGTGGATTGAACATGTCCCAAAAGATAAACAACAACTAACACTTTATCATGTATTAACTATGACAACTGGAGAGGAGTGGAAAGAATTTGGAGATGGTGTTGTATTTCCTAATGATTTTGTTGAATCGAATCATTGGATTACATACGTTTTACAACGTCCACTCGTAGAAGCACCAGGAACAAAAATGAACTATAATTCGGGATCCTCTCATTTGTTAAGTTATATTTTACAAATTGCAACGGGAATGACAACAGTGGAGTTTGCAAAACGATATGTATTCGAGCCTTTAGAGATTACTGAGTATGAATGGCAACAAGATCCACAAGGAATTTATGTTGGTGGATTTGGTATGAAAATGAAAAGCGAAGACCTATTGAAATTAGGAATCTTATGTTTACAAGAAGGATACTGGAATGGGAAACAGATTGTATCATCAAGCTGGATAAAAGAATCAACGATTCCGCGTTATCAAACATATGGGCATGTGGGAGCGTATGGATATCATTGGTGGATTGTAGATCACAAAAGATTTCACATACCGTACTGTATATATTTTGCAATGGGATATGGAGGACAATATATATTTGTTGTTCCAAAATTAGAGCTTGTTGCTGTTATAAGCAGTAAAATGCCAAAACGAGGATTAGTCCCGTTACAATTATTTATTGCGCATCTGCAAGAAAATCTGTATGTATAGGAGAGAGCTATGCCAGATTATAACACCTGCAGCTTACATGTTTCACTTTATATCATGATAGTGTTCCTGTATGATGAAGTAGAGCTAAAAGGAGATGAAATATGAAAAGAAAGAAACTAATAGGTAGCATGATATGCACTGTATTCCTATTCGCATCATGTGATATATCAAATGATGAAATCGAAACGAAAGCACAAGATTATGCGAAAGCAGAATATGGAATTTCTGTTAATTTAAATCGAGTTGACATAAAAGGGGACGAAAAAGATTTATTATGGGGTCCAGATCTTCGCACCGCTTATGTGCAACAAGTTGATGAACCGCACGTGCAATTTCAACTCAATTTTGAGGGGCAAATTTCTCCTAAAGTAGAGAATGATAACTATAAAGTAAAGAAACAAGCACATGATGTACAGGAAAAATTTCATACATATTATGAAGAAATAGGGGATCATACGCTATTTACGTTTCATCAAATACAGACGGGAGATACTGTTTTTGATAAAAAAACTGAGAAAGAAATCAAAAAGAAAAATCAGAAGACGTATGTTACCGGAGTATTTCAAAGTAATATCTTTTTAGATATAAACAATTCCGAGCATATGGAACAATTAGCGGAAGTTGCAAGAAAAGTTCAATCATTTAATAAAACAATTGAAAATAATAGGATAGTTATAGAGGATATCACCATTTTGCTTCCAAACGCTAAGCAACATTTACTCCAAAATATTCCTGTAGACTACATATTAACTGCAGAAAATGCGAAACAGACGTTAGAAAAGAAAAATGAATATAAGAAAGCTTTACAGTTGACAAAGTAAAAAAGGAAATCTTTTAAGGTTTCCTTTTTTAAATAAGTATACAGTTTTTATTAATCGAAATTTCTTTTACCTATTCGTTTTTTGAAAGGTAATCCTCAAAAGTTTCTCCGTTTTCGTCTCAAATTCTATATGAACAAAAACACCATATTCTTTCCCGTTTTCACGTAACCAAAGTTTAAACTTTTCGACAGTCACATGAACAGTCTTTGGTGTTCTACCGATATGAAGATAATCAATAATCTTTGCTTTCGGATATTTTTCTTTCGTTTTTTCTACTGCTAGTTTCCCCCATTTTGCATAGGGCGGCTGTGCATGAACAATAGATAATCCGTCGTATGTATGAAAAGATGTTGATAAAAGTACAACACTTAACATGAAATATGTGCAAAGTCGTTTCATAAATAAACTCCTTTTTAATTTTTTTCTATTGTTTGCATAGAACAAAAAACATATAACTGTGGATTTTTTTGTCTTCTTTACATAAAAGCGCGCCGTTTACAAAACATAACCATGAATTCATTACTGTCTTTAAGGAGGGAAATACATGCGTAAAATAAGTATTCTAAAAATACTCATTTTACTTGTACTGATTAGTATATCCGTCATCGTAAGTAGCGAACAAACAAAAAATGTACAGGCCTTTTCTAATCAAGTCATTCAAAGAGGGGCATCTGGGGAAGATGTCATCGAATTGCAATCACGCCTGAAATATAACGGATATTATACAGGAAAAGTAGATGGTGTATTTGGATGGGGTACATATTGGGCACTGCGAAACTTTCAGCAAAAATTTGGATTACCGGTTGATGGACTAGCGGGTCCAAAAACAAAACAAATGCTTGTGAAAGCAACGAAATATGAGAAATCGTCTGCCAATAAAAGCGGTGGCGGTCAAAGTAATAAGCCAGCGCAAAACAAAGGGACCAATGTTCCAAATGGTTATTCTCAAAATGATATTCAATTAATGGCTAATGCGGTCTACGGCGAAGCGAGAGGAGAGCCGTATATTGGACAAGTTGCAGTTGCAGCGGTAATTTTGCACCGTGTAACGAGTCCATCGTTTCCGAATACAGTTTCGGGTGTTATTTTTGAGCCGCGTGCCTTTACAGCAGTTGCCGACGGCCAAATTTATTTAACGCCAAATGAAACGGCGAAAAAAGCAGTGTTAGATGCGATAAATGGCTGGGATCCAACTGGAAATGCGCTTTATTATTTCAATCCAGACACTGCAACGAGTAAGTGGATTTGGAGTCGTCCGCAAATTAAAAAAATTGGTAAACATATTTTCTGTAAATAGAGCGGAGGTGGAAAGATGTTACGAGGTATTATCATTGTACTATTAACAATTGGTGTTGTGGGGGCAGGATATTGGGGCTATAAAGAGCATCAAGAGAAGAATGCGGTATTGATTCGAGCAGAAAACAATTATCAGCGAGCGTTTCATGATTTAGCATACGAGGTCGATTTATTACACGATAAAATCGGAACAACTTTAGCGATGAATTCACGTTCTTCTTTATCGCCAGCACTGGCGGATGTATGGCGTCTTACATCTGAAGCGCGATCAGATGTTGGACAGCTTCCTTTAACACTATTACCCTTTAATAAAACAGAAGAATTTTTGGCGAATATCGGTGATTTTAGTTACCGCACAGCTGTTCGCGATTTAGAAAAAGAGCCACTCAATGACAAAGAATATAAAACGTTACAAAGTTTATATGCCAATGCAAAGAATATTCAAGATGAACTTCGCAAAGTACAGCATCTTGTACTGAAAAATAATTTACGCTGGATGGATGTAGAGCTTGCGCTTGCATCAAATAAAGATCCAGCCGATAACACAATTATCGATGGGCTGAAAACAGTTGAAAAAAATGTAACATCATATGCTTCAACAAACTTTGGTCCTACTTTTACGAGTTTGCAGAAAAAAGAAAAAGGTGGGTTTCAAGCTGAAGGGAAACCAATTTCAAAAGATGAAGCAGTTAAAATCGCAAAACGATTTTTAAACTTAAAAGGAAATGAAAAAGTAGAAGTTGAGAAAAGTGGAAAAGGCGCAAAAGAATCTTTTTACAGTGTGAAAATTAAAGATCCAAAAACAAATAATGAGTTTTATATGGATATTACCGGAAAGGGTGGATATCCAATTTGGGTCATAAATAACCGTGAGATTAAAAAACAAAAGGTTAGTTTAAATGACGCAGGAAACAAAGGATTAGCATTTTTGAAAAACCATAAGTTTACAAATATGGAACTGTATGATAGTTCACAATATGATAATGTTGGCGTATTTACGTACGTGGCAAATGAAAATGGGGTGCGGATTTACCCTGAAGCTATTCAAATGAAAATTGCATTAGATGATGGATCGATTGTTGGTTTTTCAGCAAAAGAATATTTAGCATCTCATCAGAGTCGAACCATCCCAACCGCAACATTATCAGCTGCTGAGGCAAGAAAAAAAATCAATCCAGATGTGAAGGTAATGGAAGAACGTAAAGCGATTGTTGTAAATGATTTGCATAAAGAAGTACTGTGTTATGAATTTATAGGGACGTTAGGGAAAGATACGTATCAAATCTTTATTAATGCAAATGATGGAACAGAAGAGAAAGTGAAGAAGATGCAAGCTGTGGAACATATGTATGATTAAACATCAAGAATAAGGTGGTGAACAGAATGAGAAAGTATATATATATGCTGATGATTAGTTTAGCTATCACTGGCTGCAGCGTCGGAACAAAAGATAATGCACGCGAAAAGCCAGAACAAAAAAATGTATCTATGCGTAATGTTACTTATACGAACCATAACAAACCAAATGAACAAGTAGCAGATCATCTCGCCTCTTTAGCAGCGAGTATACCGGGCGTGCGAGATGCAACGGCGGTTGTTATCGGTAAATATGCTGTTGTTGGTATCGATGTAAAAGCAAAGTTGGATCGTTCTCGCGTTGAATCCATTAAATATTCTGTTGCAGAAAGCTTAAAGCATGATCCAAACGGTGCAAATGCTGTTGTTGTCGCAGATGTTGATACGTATGAACGACTGAAACAAATGGGAAAGCAAATTAGACATGGCAAAGCGGGAGAAGGAATTCTTGATGAACTGGCTGCCATTGTCGGCCGTGTCATGCCGCAAGTGCCAAATGATATGATTGAAAATAAAGAAACAGATCCAATAAAAGATAATGATAAGCAGTTGCCGAAAAACGAAGAAAATGAGTTGAAAAAAGAACAGAAAGATCAATCGAATAATCACTTGCAAAGATAAGAAAAACCCCGCGTGTGGAAAGCGCGGGGTTTTTCTTCTTGAATAAATAGTGAAAATTCAGTTTGTTAATAAAGGAATATATGGTTTAATAAAAATAAAGAGAGAAAAAGGGGTAGTTTTATAAACTAGAAAGAATGGGGAAATGAAAATGAGCATACATACAGAAGACATTAAACTTGTTCCTTATAAAGAGGACTATAAAGAAAAAATCGCAACATTCACTTTACCTAGCGAACAAGTTCAGTTTACAGCAAATCCAAGTGACTTACTTGAAAAAGCAAAAGAAGACATTACAAAACATGTCGTTGTGATTGTAGATCAAGATGTTCCAGTTGGTATTTTTGCACTTCAAACAGGAGAAATCGTTAAGGAATATACAAATAATTCTGATGCAGTATTGTTAGTTTCTTTTTCAGTTGATTATGAAAAACAAGGAAAAGGCTATGCGAAAAGAGGATTGTGTTTACTACAAGAATATGTCACAGCGTACTTTCCAGGAACAAATGAAGTTGTTTTAGCTGTAAATGAACGAAATATTCCAGCACAAAAAGTATATTTAAAAGTTGGTTTTGAAGATAGAGGACAAAGAAAAATGGGGCCGATTGGAAGACAACTTATTTTATACTTATCAATCAAAGAACAGGAATGAATTGCGTAATCATATAGGCAGAATTTGTACTAAAAGGGCGTGAAAAATGATCTTTTTAATAAAATCGTTTAAAATTGTTAGTTAAGATATTTTATGAAAGGGCCAGCTTGTGTAATAAATAGGGTGGAGTTAAAATGATAAATAATGAAAGGATGTGTCAAATATGTCTATGAGTATTCTTGCCTTAGTATCCATACTATTATGGGGTGCAGTGACGCATGAACTCAGTAAACCTTCAAAAAAGCAAAATAACAGAAAGATTATAACTTTAACATCTTTAGGCTCTTTATCAACACTCGTTATCACTATTTCACTTATTCAAAATTTTTTGTTTTAAAAGAGAGGTTATCTCATGCATTTGTTTGTTTGCAATTAAGCGCAATCGTGGAAGATTACTTTGATTTAAACGATTATATTGTTATTTATTTTAGTGAAAATGAAATTACTATTTAAAATGCCGTTCTATTTCCGAACGGTATTTTGTATGTTTAGAGACTTCCTTTTCTTCAACATAAGTACATTTATGTTATATATCAATTTTTGAATATCATCTTATAGAAAACAACTCTATCTGTTACGATATAATATGTTATTATTAATTAGTTTGAATATAAAAATGAAATAAGGGAAGATACGTATGCAACAACTAAGAAAATGGAATTTAATTGGGGGAAGAGTTGTAAAAACGGGGATTGCTGTTTTTTTAACTGTACTTGTTTGTGACTTTTTGCAAATCCCTACAATTTTTGCGGTTATTACTGCTATTGTAACGATAGAACCAACGGCAACAGACTCGATTAAAAAAGGATTGATTCGTTTTCCAGCTTCAACAATTGGATCGGCATATGCTATGACATTTACCTTTTTATTTGGTCACCAAGCGATTTCTTATGCTTTAGCAGCTATGCTTACAATTGTAACGTGTCAGAAATTGAAATTACATGCGGGTACATTAGTCGCTACATTAACAGCAGTAGCAATGATTCCGATTACAACTGATCATTACTTTACAGCCTTTTTAGTTCGGTTAGCGACGACGTCAACTGGAATTATCGTTTCTACTTTAGTAAATTTCTTTATTTTACCGCCGCATTATGCAAAAACAATTGTTGATTGTAAAACGGAATTATTTTCGAAAACAGCAACTATTATGGAAGAATGGTTACAGCAAGTTATAAATGGAGAACAAATAAAAAAGGAAACCGTTCATCGTATTTCTAAATTAACAAACCTTTTGCATAAAGCAATACAATTTGTGCAGTATGAGCAAAAGGATTGGAAATATCATCGGCATACGAAAAATGAAATGCGCAGCTTTTTAGCAATTCAAAAGGAACTTCACATCCTTCAGCAAATTATTTATCATTTAAATAATTTAACTCGTGTATCTACAACAGAATGTAAATGGTCGCAAAAAGAAAAAGAAACGCTATATAAAGTGATTCTTTCCACGATTCATATATTGCGTAATCATTGTTATGAAATGGATTACAAACATTATCAATTCATAGACGAATTAGATCAACTTTTTTGGGAACATAAAAATGATTTAGCAAAGCATAAACCAGATGATTACCATCATCATTTTTCAAGTGAAGCTATCATCTTATTTGAAGTATTATCAATTCATGACATGTTAGAAGAATTGGAACGAGTTTGTAAAAAATATGGAGAAAAAGAAGGAATTCCTCTGTAAAAGAATTCCTTCTTTTTTTATATCCTTTATTCTGTTAGCCCGATTGTTGAGGGCTTTTAATCAGTGGGGATAGAGCTTGCCTACTGATTAAAGTTTCACTTTATTGATGTCGTTTTGAAATAATACATTCAACAAGTGGAATCACAATAAATGACGAGCAAAGCGCAAGGAACAAAGGAAAGTTTTGAATACTATCAAGTGAATAGAAAGTAGAAAACCCTTCTGTCCAAATCAACAAAAGAAACAAAATAATGACTAATACGAAATATCCAATTTTGAAGCTTGTATATGTAATATGTTATCCTATTTCATTTTGTCTTTCTTTTGAAACACCATTTGGATCTCCCCATGTTATATGATTTATCAAATAGCTAAGTATTAAAGAGCCAGCAAAAATGGTACCGCCACCAATGATATCTCTGGTTTTATATTGATGTATGGCATATGCAAGTATACTAAGTAATGAGAGTATAATAACCAAGAAAATCAACTTACTCCGATTCATCGTATGCACCTCTTTTTTGAACAACAAAAGTTATCACATTTGTTTGTAATCGAATGGATTTTTCATTGCGAGTGATGTTATAGGATAATTCTTTTACTTTCATATGTATTTCTTTCCAACCTTTATAAGTACTCTTCAATATATCCAACATTGTTTCAGTAGAAAGATTTACTTCTATTAATACGGCTCGTTCTTCATTTGTTTCCATATCAAATTCTTGAACATTAGAATTTATAATGAAACAATTGATTCCGTTCTGTTTTGTCCCTCGTTTTATTGATAAAAGTGCTTTTTGTACTGCTTCTGTTGAGTTTATATGCTCTAAACTAGATACTGCAATAATATAATCATAGTTATCTGGTTGAATAGGAAAGTTTTCAATAGCAGCTTGGATTGGTTCTATCGCTTCAGAAACATGATACTTTTTACTATTTATGATTAAGTTACTTAATGCAGAGTCAAGTAAATCAACACATGTAATTATACCACCCCCACGTATTATCTTTTGAGCAATTAGAATACTATTTCTACCAACACCGCAACCGAGATCAAGTACTTTGACTTGAACTTGATCTTCGAAATATTGCATCATATCCATGACGGTTTTTACCGGCTTATAAAGCCATGATCCAGTTTCAAATAATTTATATTGCTCATAACATAGATCGTGATATTTTTTCTCTTCTCTTCTAATATAATCTATTCGCTCCATCTTTCACCTCTAATTTTATGATTAAATTAGCATATTATTTCGAAAAGTTATGGCTATGAAAAAAAGATTACCACTTATTCACTATAAATCTAATTTAGTTATATATTCGCCAAAAAATAGTATACACCTTGCATTATTAAGAAGTATCGTATAGATGTCACCTTAAAATACACCATGCCAACAAATGGAGGCTGGAAGTAGAGTCGTTTTTGAAATATATGCTTGTTTTGAAAATCAAATTCAATTAGAAAATGTTGCGTTTCAAGAGCTAGATTGGAATCAGATTAATCTAGCTGGGCCTGGATATGTTAAGGGAGCTGAGCCAGGTGATATAAAAGCGTTTATGTAAACGAGAAGTTTCATAAACGCTTTTTCTTGCTTTAAAAATAAGAATATTGTAAAAATAGTTTGAGGTTCTTTCTTTTGTATGTATAATTAAGGAAAGCGCTTTACTTTTTTCAGAAGAAACGAAGTATTCGTTTAATTTAACAAGAAGAAATGGAGAAAAGGGTATGACATTAGTAAAAATGAAAGATATTTTAGAAGAAGCAATGGAGAAAAATTATGGAGTTGGAGCTTTTAGTGTTGCTAATATGGAGATGGTAATAGGGGCGATTAGAGCAGCAGAAGAATTACGCTCCCCGCTAATTTTACAAATTGCTGAAGTTCGGTTGAATCATTCGCCAATTCATATGATTGGTCCTTTAATGGTAGCAGCAGCAAAAGAAGCGGATGTTCCTGTAGCCGTTCATTTTGACCATGGTATGACGATTGAAAAAATAAAACAAGCATTAGAAATTGGGTTTAGTTCTGTTATGTATGATGGCTCTCACTATCTATTACAAGAAAACATTGAAAACACAAAAGCAGTAGTTGCATTAGCGAAACAATATGGTGCAACTGTCGAAGCTGAGATTGGCAGAGTTGGGGGAAGTGAGGATGGATCTGAAGAGATAGAAATCTCTCTAACTAGCGTAGAAGAGGCAAAACATTTTGCTAACGAAACAGGTGTAGATGCGCTGGCCATTGCTATTGGAAATGCACATGGCATGTATCAAGGGGATCCGCATTTACACTTTGATCGCTTGCAAGAAATTGCGCAACAAGTTAAGGTACCGCTTGTTTTACATGGCGGTTCAGGTATTTGTGCAGAAGACTTTCAGCAGTGTATTCAATACGGTATTCGGAAAGTAAATGTAGCGACTGCTACGTTTCACAATGTAATCCACATGATTAACAATTCCGTTCAAGCTACCCCTTATACAGATTATTTTAAACTTCATCAAGATGTCATTCAGGCGGCATACGAAAATGTAAAGAATCATATGGAGATATTCGGAAGTTGCTACAAAATATAAATATATAATTGAATTATTTGAAAATATTCAGTATACTAAAAATAAATAGTTAAGCGCTTTCCTAATCTACCTATGTATGGGAGGTTGGTTAGGGATATGTTAAATGTTGGAGTTATAGGTGTAGGAAGAATCGGAAAGCTTCACATCGAAAATTCAGTTTATATACCAGAAATGAATGTTGTAGCTATTTCAGATGTAAATATTGACGCACTTCATGGCTGGGCAAAAGAAAAAGGAATAAATAAAGTAACGAATAATTATCATGACATTTTACAAGATGATAACATACAGGCTGTGTGTATTTGTTCCCCAACAAATACGCATGCAACTCTTATAAAAGAAGCTGCATTAGCGGGAAAACATATTTTTTGTGAAAAACCAATTAGTTTTATAGAAAAAGAGACGAAGGAAGCATTAGAAGTAGTTGAAAAGAGCGGTGTAAAACTACAAGTTGGCTTTAACCGTCGCTTTGATCATAATTATAAACGCGTGCGTGATCTTGTCATGTCTGGCGAGTTAGGAGAATCACATATTTTAAAAATTACTTCCCGTGATCCAGAGCCACCAAATGCAAATTATATTCAAACTTCTGGTGGAATGTTCATGGATATGACCATTCATGATTTTGATATGGCTCGTTTTGTGATGAACAGTGAAGTAACTGAAGTATATGTACAAGGTGCGAATTTAATCGATCCTATTTTTTCTGAGTATGAGGATATCGATACCGCTATTATTACATTAACATTCGCAAATGGTGCGATTGGAGTTATTGATAACAGCCGCAAAACAGCATATGGTTATGATCAAAGAATAGAGTTATTTGCGGAAAAAGGATGTATAAGTACAGAAAATGATTGTCCATCAACTGTACGCATTTCAACAGCAAACGGTGTCATGCAAGACAAGCCGCTACATTTCTTTTTAGAACGCTATAAAGAGGCTTATATTACAGAGATTCAATTGTTTGTACACTCTATTTTAAATGATGAAGTTGTAATTTGTAGTGGAAACGATGGGTTACAAGCAGAGCGCATTGCCCATGCAGCAAAAGAATCGCTGCGATTGAAACAACCTGTTAAAATCAATCATCCATTACTATTGAATAAATGAGGGAGATGAAAGTTATGGCAAATTTAATCGTAAGCCCGCATGAAAGAGAAGGAAATGGGCGCATTGTATCTGTAACACCAGAATCAGCAGGATGGAAATATGTTGGATTTGAATTATTTTCTTTAAAGCAAGGAGAGACTTTGCAAGAAGTAACAAATGATAAAGAAGTTTGCCTTGTTTTATTAAGCGGAAAAGCAAATGTTGCGACGAAAGAAGAGAGTTTTGAAAATATTGGGAAGCGCATGAGTGTTTTTGAAAAGATTCCACCATACTCAGTCTATGTGCCAAATCAAGATCAATTTCATGTCGAAGCACTAACAGATCTAGAATTAGCTGTTTGTTTAGCCCCGGGAAAAGGTACATATAAAGCGCGTCTTATTGCACCAAATAGTGTTGGTGTACAAGAGCGAGGTTATGGACATATGACACGTAAAATTCATAATATTTTACCAGAGGATCAAGAGGCAGATAGTTTATTAGTTGTAGAAGTATATACACCAGAAGGGAATTGGTCAAGTTATCCACCTCATAAACATGATCAGGATAACTTGCCTCACGAATCCTATTTAGAGGAAACATATTACCATGAAGTAAATCCGAAACAAGGATTTATTATGCAACGTGTATATAATGATGATCGTACACTTGATGAAGCATTAATTGTGAAGAATCGTGATGTTGTACTTGTACCAGAAGGGTATCATCCTGTTTCAGCGCCTCCAGGCTATGAGTCCTACTATTTAAATGTAATGGCAGGACCGGTGCGTACATGGAAATTTCATAATGATTCAGATCATGAATGGCTATTTGAAGGTGTCATGAAATAAATTGTATGTAAATAGTTTTTTTATACTATATCGTTTATAAGCAGTATGTCTATGCGTGGGCATACTGCTTATTTTATCTTATTTTTTGTAAGAAGAAAGAAGATATGTGCAGCTGGAATGAAGGGAGTTCCGCTCAAGATGAAAAATTTAAGTTTCGTATGATATACTGAAAGGAAGATAACGTTATGAGAAGAGAAGTGGGAGACAATGAAAACGACTATTTATGATGTGGCGAAAGAAGCGGGTGTTTCAATTGCAACTGTTTCAAAGGTAGTGAATGGTACTGGGAAAATTAGTGAAAAAACAAAAAAACATGTATTAGAAGTAATGGATCGCTTGCATTACCAACCTAGCGTTGTCGCTTCTGCATTAACTGGAAAAAAAACACATACAATTGGCCTTCTAGTTCCAGATATTGCAAACCCGTTTTTTTCGGAAGTTGCACGCGCATTAGAAGACTCCGCTGAAGAAAAGGGATTCAATGTTATTATGTGCAGCACGGACAATAACGATGAAAAAGGAAAGAAATATATTTCTTTATTATTGAGAAAGCGTGTAGATGGTTTAATTATTGCTACAAGTTTTCAAGATACAACACACATAAAAAAACTTGTTGAAAAACATATTCCTGTTGTACTATTTTCAACGGACATACCAGCATTATCTGTTGATATGGTGTCGGTGGATGATTATAAAGCTGCTTTTCAAGCGATGGATTATTTATTATCCCTCGGACATAAGCGTATTGGTCTAATTGCTGAACAAACAACAAGTAGTAAATATCGTATTCAAGGTTACAAAGATGCATTAGAAGCAGCCGGGGTGAAAGTGGATGAAAATTTAATTCATTATACAGAAGCCGCAACGATAAAAAATGGAAAGCAAATCACGAAATTATTATTTGAGGAAAAAGATCGTCCCACAGCAATTTTTGCCTGTAATGACATATTAGCTGCGGGTGTCATGCAAGGGGCGAAAGAAGAAGGAATACAAATTCCATCAGAACTTTCGATTATTGGTTTTGATAATACCATTTTAGCGGATATTTGTTATCCTCCATTAACAACAATTGCACAGCCCATTCAAGAGATGGCTGAACAAACGACAAGTTTATTAATTCATCAAATTGAACATAAAGATAAACCTAAACAGCGGATACTATTAGTACCGGAATTAATGATTCGGAAGTCAACAGCAAAAATATCATAAATTTAATATTTTGTACCATAATATTTTAATGGATATACATATCATTATTTTAGCCTCTATTTTCCTCTAAATAAAATAGGGGCTATTTATTTTGGAGAAATAGAGGCAGTTGCACGTATCTTTTATTCGTTCTATTTTGTGTATATTATCACAATTAATTTTACTAATAAAATAATTAATAAAAAAATTTAGAAAATAATAAAATATGTATTTATTTTTGAGAATTTATTCGTTATAATTCAATCAAGGGAAAGCGCTTAACTAAAAAAATACTTTCTCTACTATGTGTATTAGTAACATTTTATTTAAAGATTTATTAAATAAAATGTTTTTTATTAGAATAAAAAGAAAGCGGTTACTTTAATGGGGAGGTAAGAGATAGTGGACATGTTACAAATCGCAAACGATCGACCTCTTGATTTTTTAGCGTTAGGAAGAGCATGCGTTGATTTAAATGCAAATGAGATCAATCGTCCGATGGAAGAAACAATAACTTTTACAAAATATGTAGGCGGTTCACCAGCGAATATTGCTGTTGGAACAGCTACGTTAGGTTTAAAAAGTGGATTCATTGGAAAAGTAGCAGATGACCAAATGGGACGCTTTATTACAAACTATTTTAAAGAAAAAAAGATTGATACAAAGAATGTCGTTGTAGATAAAACAGGTGCAGTTGCAGGATTATCATTTACTGAGATTAAGAGTCCAGAAGAATGTAGCATCTTAATGTACCGTGATAATGTGGCAGATTTGAAGCTTGAAGTAAAAGAAGTTTCAGAGAAATATATTGCACAAGCAAAAGCACTCCTTATCTCAGGAACAGCTCTTGCAGCAAGCCCTTCACGTGAAGCCACTTTTGCAGCATTACATTATGCGAGAAAACATAACGTTGTTGTATTTTTTGATTTAGATTATCGACCATATACGTGGACATCCGAAGCAGATACAGCAATGTATTACAATCTTGCAGCTGAAAAATGTGACGTGATTATTGGTACACGAGAAGAATTTGAAATGATGGAAGGAATCATTGGAGATGCGAAAGCTAAAGATGAAGTGATTGCTCAAAAATGGTTTGATCATCATGCGAAAATTGTTGTAATCAAGCACGGTTCGGAAGGATCTATTGCTTATACAAAAGATGGTCATACATATAAAGGAAGTATCTTTAAAACAAAAGTATTAAAAACTTTCGGTGCTGGTGATTCGTATGCCTCGGCTTTTATATACGGATTGATGAAAGGCTGGGATGTGCCAAAAGCGATGGAATTTGGAAGCGCTTCAGCAGCAATTGTCATTTCTAAGCATAGTTGTTCAGATGCAATGCCGACAGTAGAAGAAATTCAGCAGTTTATTACAAAAGGAAAAGAAACATCTATTTCTTAATCATGAAGGAGGAAAATAAAATGACTCAAGTAGCAGTTCAAACAGTAAAAAACTATATCGACGGTGAATGGAAAGAATCACATTCCTCTAAAACAGAACCAGTATACAATCCAGCAACTGGAGAAATGATTGCACATGTTCCACTTTCTACAAAAGAAGAGGTAGATGAAGCTGTACAAGTTGCCAAAAAAGCGTTTCAAACATGGTCAAAAACGCCGGTACCAAAACGTGCAAGAATCATGTTTAAATATCAACAATTGCTAGTTGAACATTGGGATGAACTAGCAAAAATGGTCACAATCGAAAACGGGAAAAATTTCAAAGAAGCATATGGAGAAGTACAACGCGGTATTGAGTGTGTTGAATTTGCAGCCGGTGCTCCAACATTAATGATGGGAAAACAACTTCCTGATATTGCAACGAATTTAGAATCTGGTATGTATCGTTATCCAATTGGAGTAGTTGGCGGAATCACACCATTTAACTTCCCGATGATGGTACCTTGCTGGATGTTCCCATTAGCGATTGCTTGCGGTAATACATTTGTATTAAAACCATCTGAACGCACGCCATTATTAGCTTGTCGCTTAGTAGAATTATTAGAAGAAGCCGGCCTTCCAAAAGGGGTATTAAATATTGTTCATGGTGCTCATGATGTAGTAAATGGCTTATTAGAACATAAACATGTTAAAGCAATCTCATTCGTTGGTTCACAACCAGTTGCTGAATATGTATATAAAACAGCTTCTGCAAACTTAAAGCGAGTACAAGCGTTAGCAGGTGCGAAAAATCATTCAATCGTTTTAAATGACGCAGACCTTGATTTAGCAGCAACCCAAATTATAAATGCAGCATTCGGTTCAGCGGGTGAGCGCTGTATGGCGTGTTCTGTTGTAGCTGTACAAGAGGAAGTAGCTGATAAGCTGATTGAAAAACTTGTTGAAGCATCTAATACAATGCAAATTGGTAACGGTTTAGAAGAAGATGTTTTCTTAGGACCTGTAATTCGCGATGGTCATAAAGAACGTACATTGCAATACATTGAAACAGGTATACAAGAAGGAGCAACTCTTGTTCGCGATGGCCGAAATGATGTGGAAGTAAATGGAGAAGGGTATTTTGTTGGACCAACAATTTTTGATCATGTAACACAAGAAATGAAAATTTGGCAAGATGAAATTTTTGCACCGGTACTATCTATTGTACGTGTGAAAACATTAGAAGAAGCAATTGAGCTAACAAATGAATCAAGATTTGCAAACGGTGCTTGTATCTTTACAAATGACGGTGGTAAAGTTCGTGCATTTCGCGAAAATATAGATCCAGGTATGTTAGGAGTAAATGTTGGTGTACCAGCTCCAATGGCATTTTTCCCATTCTCTGGTTGGAAAGATTCATTCTATGGCGATTTACATGCAAATGGTCCGGACGGTGTGGAATTTTATACAAGAAAGAAAATGATTACAACTCGCTGGGCGTAATAAAGGTAAATAGCAGAGAGTCTCATTTCTCTCTGCTATCATTTCCTTTTTAAAGAAAGCGCTTAACTTTAAGGTAAGGCAGGTTGAAAAGAATGGATACAATTCGTTTAACAACAGCACAGGCGTTAGTTAAATTTTTAAATCAGCAATATATACAGTTTGATGAGAGAGAAGAAAAATTTGTGAAAGGAATTTTCACAATCTTCGGTCATGGTAATGTATTAGGGATTGGGCAAGCTTTGGAAGAAAATAGCGGAGGTTTAGAAGTATATCAAGGAAAAAATGAACAAGGAATGGCGCAGGCTGCGGTAGCATTTGCAAAACAAAAACATCGGAAACAAATTATGGCTTGTACATCTTCAGTAGGACCCGGTGCGGCAAATATGATTACAGCAGCAGCAACAGCAACAGCAAATAATATTCCTGTTTTGTTATTACCTGGAGATACATTTGCATCTCGGCAGCCAGATCCAGTGCTTCAGCAAATTGAACAACTTCATGATGCATCCATTACAACAAATGATGCGTTTCGTCCAGTAAGTAAATATTGGGATCGCGTCAATCGTCCGGAACAATTAATGACAGCGATGATTAACGCGATGCGAGTATTAACAGACCCAGCTCATACAGGTGCAGTTACCATTGCCCTCCCGCAAGATGTACAAACGGAATCATACGATTATCCAGTATATTTCTTTAAAAAGCGTGTACATCGCATCGAAAGACGTATGCCGACTCAAAGCGAAATTCATGATGCTTCAATGCTTATTTTCAAGAAGAAAAAACCAATCATAATTTGCGGGGGTGGTGTACGTTACTCTGAAGCGGGCGAAGTACTGAAACGTTTTTCAGAGAAATTCCGCATACCGTTTGGGGAAACACAAGCTGGAAAAAGTGCCATCGAAAGCGATCATGCAATGAATTTAGGAGGTATTGGCGTTACTGGAAACTTAGCTGCCAATCGTATTGCGAAAGACGCAGATTTAGTAATTGGAGTTGGAACACGCTTTACTGATTTTACAACATCATCAAAAGCGCTTTTCCAAAATGAAGATGTTGAGTTTTTAACGATTAATGTGTCAGATTTTCACGCTGGCAAATTAGATGCAACTAAAGTTGTCGCAGATGCGAAGGTTTCATTAGAAGAACTTGAAAAAGTATTGGAAAGTAAAGAATATCAATCTAGTTACATAGATGAAATTCATGCGGTGAAAGAGTTATGGGATCAAGAGTTAAAGAGACTTTATCAAACCGATTATAAAGAAGATGGGTTTCAACCAGAAATTAAAGGCCATCTAGACGAAGCACTACCAGAATTTTATGAAACAGTGGGCTCTTGCCTCACACAAACGAAAGTAATTGGGGAAATCAATAGATTACTTGATGAGGATGCTATTATTATTGGCGCAGCAGGAAGTCTTCCTGGTGACTTGCAGCGCATGTGGATGAGTAAAAAGCCAAATACGTACCATATGGAATATGGATATTCTTGTATGGGATACGAAATTTCTGGAGCGCTCGGTGTTAAAATGGCTGAACCAAATAAAGAAGTATATGCGATGGTTGGGGATGGAAGTTATTTAATGCTTCATTCAGAACTTGTAACTAGCATACAAGAAGGTAAAAAATTAAATGTTCTTTTATTTGATAATGCTGGATTTGGATGCATTAACAATCTTCAAATGTCAAATGGTATGGGAAGCTTCGGTACAGAGTTTCGTCATAGAGAAAATGAAGTTGGAACGCCAGCAGGAAGATTTATGAAAATAGATTTTGCCCAAAGTGCAGCTGGTTATGGTGTGAAAACATATCGCGTAATAACGATAGAAGAATTAGTAGCTGCTCTAGAAGATTCGAAAAAACAAACAATCTCGACACTAATTGATATAAAAGTATTACCTAAAACGATGACAAATGGCTATGACTCTTGGTGGAACGTTGGTGTTGCTGAGATGACTGAAAATAAGAAAATTCAAGCTGCTTATGAAGATCGAATGGGCCATTTAAAACAAGCAAGACAATATTAAAATGCCTTTCTTATTTTAATAGAAGGCAATGAAGCAATTCGTTTCATTGCCTTTTCTAAAGGGAAAAAGGAGCTGGACAAGATGTTTAAAGAAGGAACTGTAAAACTTGGCATTGCACCGATTGGGTGGACCAATGATGATATGCCTGAATTAGGAAAAGAAAATACATTTGAACAATGTATTAGTGAAATGGCATTAGCTGGTTTTACTGGTACTGAAGTTGGCAATAAATATCCAAGAGATGTAGCCATTTTAAAGAAAGCGTTGTCACTAAGAAAGATGGAAATAGCAAGTGCATGGTTTAGCGCTTATTTAACAACAAAACCGCTAAATGAAACGGTGGATCCATTTATGGAACATTGCGATTTCTTGCAACAAATGGGAGCGAAAGTCGTTGTTGTGTCAGAACAAGGACATAGTATTCAAGGGCTGATGGATACACCTCTTTTTGAAAAGAAACCGATTTTTGATGAGGAAAGTTGGCGAAAACTTGCGGAAGGTTTAGACGTTTTAGGGAAATTAGCTCAAGAGCACGGACTTTATCTTGTTTATCATCATCATATGGGAACGGGAGTACAGACAACTGCGGAAATTGAAAAATTGATGTCTTTAACAAATCCAAATGTTGTTCATTTACTCTATGACACTGGTCATCTCTTTTTTTCTGGTGAGGATCCAATATATATATTAGAAAAGTACATGGATCGCATCAAACATGTACATTTAAAAGATGTGCGCTCAAATATTGCAGAGAGAGTAAAACAAAATAAATTAAGCTTTTTACAAGGAGTGAAAGAGGGAGTATTTACAGTTCCAGGTGATGGCAGTATTAACTTTGAACCGATATTTAAGAAATTAGCTGAACAGCATTATACAGGATGGCTATTAGTAGAGGCAGAACAAGATCCAGAAAAAGCAAATCCATTTGAATATGCAGTAAAGGCGCGAACATACATAAATGGAATTTGTAATTTTTGGCAAAAACAAAATAGGTAGGTGTTTTTCATGAAACGTGTAAAGGTTGGTATTGTTGGGTTAGGGAGACTTGGGAAAAAACATGCAGAAAATCTTGCATTTCATATTCGTAACTGTGAATTAACAGCGGTATGTAGTGTAATTGAAGAGGAAGTAAAACAAGCGCAGGAAGAATGGGGCATACCATATGGTTATACAGATTATGATGAAATGCTGCGAAATAAAGAATTAGATGCAATTTTTATTGCTTCGCCATCTGGTTTTCATTGCGAACAGATCGAAAAAGCATTAGAAGCAGGATTCCATGTTTTTAGTGAAAAGCCACTGGGACTATATTTAGAAGAGGCTCTTCATGTAGAAAAGGTAGTACAAAAGCATCCGGATCAAGTATTCATGCTTGGATTTATGAGACGCTTTGATAAATCTTATATGTATGCAAAGAGAAAAATTGAAGAAGGCGTAATCGGTAAGCCAGTTTTAGTACGGTGCTATGGTATAGATCCGACAAAAGCTCTTGATAGTTTTGTGAAATTCGCAAAGAGTAATTATAGCGGGGGCTTATTTTTAGATATGGCCATTCATGATTTAGACTTAGCAAGGTGGTATTTAGAATCAGAGGCAAAACAAGTGTGGGCGATTGGAGGAGCATTTGCTTGTTCTGAATTTAAGGAATTTAACGATGCGGATACTGGAGCGGCACTAATAAAATTTGAAAATGATACAATGGGTATTTTTGTCGCAGGTCGAAACTGCATGCATGGTTATCATATTGAAACGGAAATTATCGGTACAAAAGGATCGCTTCGCGTTGGAACAGTTCCAGAAAAAAATGCCGTGACTGTTTTTGATCAAACAGGTGCAGTTCGCGAATGTTCAGAGGGATTTTTAGAACGTTTTGAACAAGCATATTTAAGTGAAGTAGAAGAGTTTATTCAATGCATTATCGAAAAACGTAAGCCAACAATTACGGTACAAGATGGAGTAAAATCAACAGTGCTTGGATATGCATGTAAAGAATCATTTGAAACAGGTGAACTTATCAATGTTCAGAACTTTCAAATAGATAAAATTCATTCGTAATACATTTCTAGATTATAAGATGGGGTAGGTAGAGGGCTTTTATGATACAAAATAAAGAGCAAGAGGGCACTCTACTCCCTTTTAGAGAAATAGATATCATTTGAAAGGGGTTTATTGCTCCATGGCATTTGTAACAATCATTACATTTTTAGTATATACGATTTTCATTGCCTGGTTTTCTTGGTATAAGACAAGACATATTGATTTAGATAGTTCAGATGGTTATTTTTTAGGTGGTAGAAGTTTGACTGGTATCGTTATCGCAGGATCACTTGTATTAACAAACTTATCAACAGAACAAATGGTAGGACTAAATGGACAAAGCTATGCAACTTCAATGGTCGTCATGGCTTGGGAGGTAACCGCTCCGCTAGCGCTCATTTTTATGGCATTTGTCTTTTTACCTCGTTACTTAAAAAGTGGAATTACAACAATCCCGGATTTTCTAGAGCAACGCTACGATTTACGAACAAGACAAATTATTTCCATTCTATTTTTATTAGGTTATGCCATCGCTTATTTACCAACTGTATTGTATTCCGGTGCACTAGTACTTGATAGCATCTTTAATATTTCACAACTATTTGGGCTTAGTAATTTTACAACGATTATGGTGATTGCACTCATCATTGGTATGACTGGTATTGCCTATGTTGTATTTGGCGGCCTACGTGCATGTGCTATTTCGGATACGCTAAATGGAATTGGTTTAATTATTGGAGGATGCTTAATTCCAATTCTTGGGCTCCTTGCACTTGGAAAAGGGAATATTATGGATGGTGTAAATCTTTTATTACATTCCCATCCGGAAAAATTAAATGCAATTGGAGATTCACAAGATTCTATACCTTGGACAACAATTTTTATGGGGCTATTGTTTAATAACTTATTTTATTGGTGTACCAATCAAGCTATTGTTCAACGTACACTAGGGGCAAAAAATTTAGCAGAAGGACAAAAAGGAGTATTGTTTGCAGGATTATTTAAAGTATTTGGAGCATTATATTTAGTGCTTCCAGGAATCATTGCGTTTCATTTATTTGGCAATCAATTAAAAAATGCTGATATGGCTTATCCGATGTTAGTAATTAAGATTTTACCTGTCGCATTATCAGGATTTTTTGCTGCTGTATTGTTCGGTGCTATTTTAAGTTCATTTAACGGTGCATTAAATAGTTCTATCACTTTATTCACACTTGATTTTTATAAACCAATTTTCAAGAAAGAAGCAAGCGAGAAAGAGTTAGTAAAAGTAGGGCGTATTTTTGCGATTACACTCGGTCTCATTGCGGTTATCGTATCACCATTTATTTTATATGCACCTTCTGGATTATATAACTACTTACAAGAAATGTTTGGCTTTTACAATGTACCAATTATCGCAGCTGTTGTCGTAGGATTTTTTAGTAAAAAAGTACCTGCAAATGCTCCGAAAATTGCTTTAGTCTTTCATATTGTTTTGTATGCGCTCTCAAAAGTGTTTTTAGGATCCATTAATTTTTTATATATTCTTAGTGTATTATTCCCGGCATGTGTAATTATGATGTTAATTGTCGGAAAATTAAAACCGAGAGAAACAGATTTTGAACTTTTCGATGCTAATAAAGTTGATTTAAAGCCATGGAAATATGCAAAGGTATTTTCAATCTTTCTTATTATATTCATGCTAGGTGCCTATGTATTATTCTCACCTATTGGGTTAGCCGCACAGTAATGATGTAATGGAATTGCTAAAAAAATGACTCATTTTTCATATTAATATACTATATAAGTTTGGATAATTGACAACCCTCTAAATTATGTTATGATGATTATCAAAACTACATAGTTATCATCTATCCACTAGGGGTGCCGATATTGGCTGAGATTAAAGTTTATCTTTAAGACTCTTAGTACCTGATCTGGTTCGTACCAGCGTAGGGAAGTGGAAGTGACAAAATATGATATTTATATATCTAGGCCACTTTCTTTACCTATAAGGAAGTGGTTTTTATTTTGTACATTTCTATTTTTTCGTTAGATGTTAGCTAAGTGTAGTATATATGAGGAGGGATACAAATGTCATTTTCACAGTTATTACGTCAAGAAGTTGCTCCGATTTGGCAAGCGAGTTTTGAGCATCCATTTATTAAAGAACTAGGTGAGGGAACATTAGATTTAGCTAGCTTTCGTTACTATGTTTTACAAGATTCCTACTATTTGAGTCACTTTGCTAGAGTACAAACATTAGGGGCGGCGAAGGCAATTGAATTGGAAACGACAGCTCGCATGGCGCATCATGCACAAAATACATATGAAGCAGAATTATCACTGCATGAAAATTTTGCGAAAAAATTAGGAATCACTGAAGAAGAAAAAGCAGCCTTTATTCCAGCACCAACGGCTTATGCATATACATCCCATATGTATCGCGCTGCTTATGAAGGACATTTAGGTGATATTATTGCGGCCATTTTACCGTGTTATTGGTTGTATTATGAAATTGGTGAACGTCTAAAAGAATGTAAACCAGAGGAACCGATTTACCAAGAATGGATTTCAGCATATGGTTCTGATTGGTTCCGCACATTAGTAGAAGAACAAATTATGCGATTAGATCAAATTGCGGAAACAGTAACAGAGTCGGATCGTAAGCGAATGAAACAGCATTTTATCATTAGTAGTCAATATGAATATTCGTTCTGGGAGATGGCTTATACGTTAGAAAAATGGCCTGTTAAAGAAAAAATAGTAACCCGGTAGATGTTCGTTTTATTTCTCCATTTTTCGTAATATATTATGAAAAAATTATACAATTAAAAAGAGAAAGAGGAAAGATAAAGAGGAGGTAGAACCCTCCTCTCTCTTTTTACTATTTTTTAACAAAAAATGGATTTTGATGATGGTATAATAAAAATAAAAAGGAGGTGGAATTTGTATTTTGTTTCAAATTTTAACAGTCTATTGATTTTGGATTTCATGTAAAATAACGAATAAAGAGAGGAAGTATTCATTTTATGGAAACGCTACAGTTGTTAGCCTTTAAAGATGTAATAGATCCACTTTTTGAGCGAACAGTATTTTATGTGCAATGGCCAAAACATTGGTCAAGTCTGTTATTAGAACACAATAGACCATACGAATTAATAAAAAAATTTAAGCTTCTAAATAAAAGATTGTATATCATGTTTTCTGATATTTTATTCATTGAGCATGATCCATATAAGTTAGCAGAAGATAGTCCATGGATTATATCTTTAAAACCTCTCAGCTCTGAACAGCTAGAATATATTTGTCGTCAATGGTATGCGTATATTCATAACTGGAAACCGACCGAAATGCCTGGAGAAGTTTTATTAGAATGGCAACCTAGTGCGATTTCACAGTTGTCGTTACTACATGATAAAAAAACATTTTATATATGGGTACCAGCATTAATTTCACAGTTGTTTTGCGAACATGCATTGCATCTAACTATAAAACAATATGAAGAAGTTCCTTTTTACCCGCTTCGAGAACAAAATAGATGTGAAGCGATGTCTGAGCCTATTCAGGATAAAAAAACAAAGGAATATTTTTCTTATGTATATCGGTTTGAGCTTATCACTCGTGGTATTGAAAATATGTTTTTACTTAAAGTTTCTATTGGTAAAAGGCGTTTTTATCAAACAGCAAATCAATATGAAAATTATATGATTATGAAAAAAAGAAAAGGAACTGTACTAGTCTCTAACTGCCATAATGAAAAGGATCAGTTTGTTACACTCAAAATAGAAGACGCGCGATTTGGAGTGAATTGGTCCAGAGCTTATCGGGAATTACAGAATGTTTTTATGCTTAAGAAACAGTTACATTTAGTTAAGATTATGACGAATCCAAAAAAATATATAAAAGGGAAAAGGGTACGAGCACTTGTTATATATGATGAAAATATCTTTAAGGTTCCTGGTACAAAAATAAAACGGGGGATAAGTAGAAGAGAAAAGGAAGTACTCTTACAAGCATTTCATCAGCGATTTCCTCATTGTACACGTATCCCGCTATGTAAAAATATAACTATAAATCAGAATGATGAGTTATTTCCACTTTATACACCAAAAGGAATGGAAGAGATTACATTAGAACTATGGTCTTCTCAAAAACTTATAGAAATAGAAAAAATATTATTTGAAGAAGAACTAATTTTAGAGAAGAGGACAGATTATTCCTATATATTACATTCTAAACCGCAAATTATACTGAACATCGTCATGTATAATCCAAAAATTATTAAGCAGCACCCATATCGAATGGATTATTGCCATAGGTATAAAGAAGATTGTATCCAAAGTGTGATCCGAGCAATATCTTCTATACCAACGCAATCATTTCAAACATCGTTGTCTTTAATAGAAATTGAAAAGTGTAATGGTCGTGAAAAAATCGATCCGAAACAAGTGATTCGAGAAGCATTTGCAAGAACAAATCGCCTTTCGCAATTTATCGAACGATTAGACGGAGAAGAAATAGAGAAGGAACATATAGTAAGAGCCATTTTTAGTTTGTTAGAAAAGATAGGATTTCGTAAACGAAGCTGGGAGATTATAAATCCATCACATACATATGTTAGTTTATCAATAGAAGAAATTTATAACAATCAATTTGTACCTATTATATCCAAAATAAATGAGGAAGAAATTGTATATAAACTATATGGAAGTCATGAGTGGCGAGACTTTACATCTACCATTTTAAACGTAAGTACACACGAAACGTTCTTACCGCAACCGTCAAAGCGAAATGATATAGGAATCCAATTTAATAAATATATAACGGAAGAATTAACAGTAATTGCAGAAGAAGCCAAAAAGGAAAATAAGCAAGTGTATTTTCTTATAGATGCAAGTATGAGAGAGTATTGGGTTGAAAGTTTGCAAAATGAATGTATGGACTTACATGATCTACCGTATATTAGTGAGGAATTTCAATCGCTTTCTAACGTAACAGTCATTCGTATTAACAATCAATATGATGTTCCGAACTATATGATGCCGTTAGAAAAGGAGTGCGATGAAACAAGGTTATATGTGGACCAAAGTGGACTGTATTATAGTGTAAATGCCTATCCTCTAAGTGATACGGGACAGAAGGAACAACGCATATTAGAATTTGTAGTACTCGGAGCGAAGCAAGAGGAACGAGATCAGGTTGCTAAAATAATCACTTATATGTGCCAAATGAGCATCATACCTGGGAAGCGTCCGTTTATACCATTTCCAATGCAAATGGTAAAGTTAATAAAAAGGTATATAACAGATATTGACTTATGGCAATCAAGTGATGAATTGGACACAGATTGGCTGATAGAAAATGAATAAGGATAGGTGGTGAGAAATTGTGAAAAAATGAAAGATGATTGTAATCTGTACATTGATCATAGCGATTCTTTTACTTAGTTTTACATGGATTGAATTGGTGTTATTACAAATAGTAGGACTGCAATATGAATCGAATCAGGCTCTCATTATGTTCTTTATCGTGTATCTATTCACCGATCTTCCGCTTTCACTCATTGTGGACAATATACCAAAAGCTTTGAAATCTCTTGATTTGATTCAAACAAGCAAAGGATGGATTCCGTTTATATTCGATGCAGGAAAAACATATATTCTCATTATGACAATTGATTATTTTATGGATCCTATTATGATTTCGTGGCAAGGTATTTTCCTATTTGCTATCATAAGCGGATATATTGGATTAAAAATAAAGAAGGATAATCCAGAACCTCCTTCGTACTCAGAAGCAACAAAATCATTAAAAAATAACGAATAATGCTTCTAAACATATGACAAATCCCATGTATTCTAGAGAACGGGATTTGTCATTTCTTCATAAAAATGTAGGGAGCGATTGTCAATTATAATTTTGCTTTTTGTATTTACTTTTTATGCAAGCAGGATTAAGATGTCTTTTAGGAATAATAGTTATGAAAATATGAAAAATGCTTTTATATGGCATTGTTTAAAAGTAAGCAGTGCTGAAAAAATAACAACAGTTCCTGTACAAAATGGAAATGAAAGAAGTTTTGAAAGGGATGGAACATTGTGAAAAAGCTTGATGTATTGTTAATGTTACTTAGTGGTTTGTTCCCGGTTGCGGGGGTCATGAAACAAATCCCGTTACCATTATCACTCATTATAGGTGGATTATTATTTTTTACGAGTTTTGGTAGTTATTATACAAAACAAACGAGTTCTCGTGTTTGTAGTTGGTTAGCTTATACTATATTTATCACGTTTTTGATGGGTATTTGGGATCAATACGTAACAACGAGTTCATTACTAGCAAACGCAAAAATTGCTGCATGTATCGCTTTACTTCCAGCCGTCCTTCGCTTCCGTACATATGGAATTACGTTTGGATTACTTGCGCTATGGGGAGCAGTGTTATGGGATGTAAAAGAAGTACAATCATTAGTTGTTTTAGGGCGTATGATGAATTTACTCACAACAGAAAAATTGTATTTACTATTACTCATAGCGGGCTTTTTAGTAGGTGGTTTATTCGCAAATGGATTTCGTCGTAAAAATGATCATTTTAAACAAAAAACACCAAATGTATTAAAACAAAAAAAGAAACGAATGAGACCTACATTTCACATTCGTATTCCACGTTTACCGAAACTGAGAATTAAAATGCTAAAATTCGGAAGAACATCTACTCAATCAAAAGACAAGCGTCTATATGAATCAATGCGTGAAGAAAATATCCACGCAATACAACAAGAACCGCAACATGAGCAACAAGAAACGACAACACTAGGTCAAACAAGAATGGAGCGAAGACGGAATCGGTATCATGTTTAATTGAACTCACAATTCCCTCTCAATTATAAGAGAGTGGATTGTGTTTTTTATTTGAATAAATACTATTGTTACTTTAGTTCAAGCTAAGAAATCTGTTATACTTTTCATAAAAAAAGAAGTGATACTCTATATTTTGAGTGGAACGGTTTCATGAAAGGAATTCATATGCAATTAATCCAATGTACAAAAAAACTAGCAGATATAATGGGATTAAAAACTGAGAAAATAGCCCTAAGTGAAAGTAATAACTTACATAGTTGGCATGCGAATTTATTTACAATCAATCGCAAGAAATGTGTAATCGTGATGAATAATGTAACGCGGTATCATTTCATCATTTATGGCGTAACGAAAAAAGATTTACGAGATTTTGAGGCGTTATTTCAAAAAAACTTAGTCACAAACTTGTTATTAGATGGAGTCGAACCAGAAGTGATTGAATATTATGTAAAGGATAGTTCACCGATGCAATATGCAGCAATAAATAATCGCAGTATTCTTTCGCAAATGAATGATGCGGTCTTTATGGTGGACCATTATTTCTATGCTGAATTAGTAGAGAAACAGAAGCCTTTTATCAATATTGCAGAACTCAATCAAAATTTAAACCAAACTTTAATGACAAAAATACCGAAGTATCCTGCAGAAATGATGAGCGAGGCTCTGAATCAGCATTTGATTATTTCAAAAAATGAATAGGGGAACATATGCATGAGAGATCAGTTACTGAAAATTATTGATAACATGTCAGAAGAAGAAGCAAAATCACTGTTACGCCTTGTTTTACTACAACTTGAGCTTGTAGCGGAACATCGGGATGAAGAAATGATTCATATGGTAGCAGAAATACCAAAACAATTAATAGAATCACAAAAGCCTACATTACACATAAAAGATAGCGAACATGTACATATTGCATTTGGTGATTCGTCGGCAGGTTGCTTAAAGCACACGTTAAAAAAGGAAGGATTTCATCAAGATTATGTCATTTCATTATCGGATATTTTTTCAGTCGGGCCAATTTTTGACTTAGATGATCAAAAAGGGCAAGTTGCTAGGCAAAAATGGTTATCTAGCAATTTAAGCACAGGTGATTTCTATTTTGAGGAAGAGTATTTACCGTCCTTTCTTTCTTCATTAGAAGAGATGCGCTCTATTCCAAAAGATACATCAGTTACGATTTGGAAAGCAGATAATGCTCATGAACATGTAGGGCTTTGCTTTGTACTTGCTATGTTAAAAGATAAGAAAAATATTAGAATGATTAACACTTCAGAAGTGCCAAAAAAGTTATTGAATAAAGAGTATGATATATGTAGAACGGGTGAACTAGATCCAGAAGATATAGCAATCATTCTTGAACAATATAAAGAAAAGGGATATTTAAAAGAAGAAGTTCGAGCAGCGTTAATAAAAGAATGGAACGCTTTATCTACTAACACAGCACTCTTACGCATCTGGAAAGATGGTACAGTTCATTCTGTAGTAGAAGATTATTTTGATGAATATATAATTCGATGTGCAAAAGAAATAGGAGCAGATAAAGATTTTTCTAAAGCCGCTCAGGTAATTGGAGAAGTACTTGGCCGTGTAGAACAGTTAGTTGGGGATGTTTTTCTTGAATATCGCTTACAAACATTAATAAAACAAAATATTTTTCAAGCCAAAGGTTCCTTAAAAGCAATGCGCTATTATAGTGTGAAATTAAATAGATAAAAAGATGAAAGCCTTACTTTTGAAGGATATGTTTTCAAAAGTAAGGCTTTTTTAGTTCATAAAATGAATTTGGGCGATATATAAGCTACCTTTAGGTGACCGATGACATATGAATGTTGAAAGAAATATAGATAAAGGAGGTAACATTTCATATGTATAACTATCCTAATTATCCAGGTGTAGGTTACGATCAAACTATGTATTCGCAGTACCAAGGATATGAGGAAGAAGCTATGGAACTGAGAGAGGTTGATTATGAAGAGTATCGCCCTGATGATGCGGAAGATGCACCGACGTCACCGCCTCCATCGCAAGCACCTTCCGTACCTTCAACATTTGCGGCACCTGTACAAAGTGGCAATATTAAATCGTGGATGTGTAATTGTTTAGGAAGATGGGGATACTTACGATTGCATCGTCCTGGCCCTTTTGGAAGAGATTTATGGTTTTTCCCAACTGAAGTAAGAAGAGGTGGGGTATCCGGTTATACGTGGCAAGCTGGACGTCGCCGGAAAGTGAGTTATCGCTATCAACAAATTAGTAATTTTATGTGCTTTGCTTAGAAAAAAATCAAAGAGGAGAATATTCTTCTCTTTGATTTTTATTTTTCAAGCCCAAAAGTAATATATTAACAAAAAATATATAATTTTCATTCTTGTAATAGGTTATAATTCATATGTTGGCGTGATTTTCATAAAACATGAGAGTGAGGGAATGTGATGTCTGTAAAAAACAAAGTTGGTCGAAACATTAAGGATGGGATTAAGCTAGCTTCTCCTGAATTTAAAGAAGATGCGTATGAAATTTATAAGGAATCACGTAAATTACAACCGATTTTGTTTGTATATAAAGGGGAATTAGGCATAGAGTGGTTGATTACAAGATATGAAGATGCACTGTTTTTGTTAAAAGATTCACGGTTAAAGAAAAATCCAGAAAATATTTTTTCTCAAGAAAAATTAAAATCATTATTTTCGATTGAAAATAGCGATCATTTAACAAAACATATGTTAAATGCAGATCCGCCTGATCATAACCGCTTGCGAGCACTTGTTCAAAAAGCATTTACTCCCAAAATGGTTTCACAATTACATAGTCGAATTCAGCATATAGCGAACACTTTATTAGATCATGTTGAACAGAAGCGTTCCTTTCATCTCGTTAGTGATTTTTCCTTTCCGTTACCAATCATTGTTATTAGTGAAATGCTCGGCATTCCAAAAGAAGATCAAGCGAAATTTCGAGTATGGTCTCATGCGGTCATCGCTTCACCTGAAATACCAGAAGAAAAAATAGAGAATGAAGAAAAACTTTCTGAGTTTATTACGTATTTACAATACGTAGTTGATTTAAAACGAAAAGAGCCAAAAGAAGACTTAATTAGTAGGTTAATACAAGCTGAAAGTGAAGGCAGTCAATTAAGTGCACCAGAGCTTTATTCCATGATTATGTTGCTTATTGTAGCTGGTCATGAAACAACGGTAAATTTAATTACGAATACAATGTTAGCATTGTTAGAGAATCCAGATCAACTGCAGTTATTAAAAGAAAGGCCAGAGCTTATTGGTTCAGCAATTGAAGAAGGCTTACGTTACTATTCTCCAGTTGAGGTTACAACGGCACGCTGGGCAGCTGAGCCTTTTCACATACATAATCAAGTGATTCAAAAGGGGGATATGGTGACGATTTCTTTAGCCTCTGCGAATCGGGATGAAACAATTTTTGCAAATCCAGATGTATTTGATATTACAAGAGAAAATAATTGTCATATCGCTTTTGGTCATGGAGGGCATTTTTGTTTAGGAGCACCATTAGCTAGATTAGAAGCAAAAATCGGAATTGCTACATTGTTAAAACGTATGCCTCGATTACAAATAAAAGGAAAGAGAGAAGATATAAAATGGGAAGGTAATTATTTAATGCGTTCTTTAAAGGAATTACCATTAACTTTCTAGAATTTAGGTATGTGAGACACGCATACATCATATTTCGTTTACATAGAGTATGTATGTGTAAATTAAAATCGAAACGGAAGGGTGAAGACATCCCAATGATCAACTAATTCTATTTGTTAAGAAATCTTCGTTAAAAAACGAAATCTTCTTCTGGATAGGATTAGTATGTACATTTTTGTATAAAAGGGATGTGGTTCGCGCTGCGAATATACAGTCTTTTTTCATATGATTTGTACTGCCTCTTATTCAGAACGAAAATAGGGGGCTTTTTTATGTCAGTAAGTGCCGAAATAAATCAAAAAGTTGGTATGTCACAAGTATTAAAAAATCGTTTTGTGCAAGGGATTCTTACTTCAGCACTATGTTTACAAATCGGAATATGGGTTCGGAATTTTGCAGTATTGCTGTATGTCATGGAAATGACGAAAGGAAATGCGTTTGCGATTTCTATGATTTCAGTTGCGGAGTTTGCACCTATTTTTATTTTTTCATTCATTGGGGGAACATTTGCGGATCGTTGGAAACCACGAAAAACGATGATTTGGTGCGAAGCTTTAAGTGCTTTATCTGTATTTGCAGTCCTTCTCACATTGATGTTTGGTACATGGAAAATCGTTTTCTTCGTTACTTTAATCTCAGCGATTCTTTCGCAATTTTCCCAGCCTTCTGGTATGAAGTTATTTAAGCAACATTTATCAGCAGAAGAGATCCAATTAGCCATGTCGTTATATCAAACGATTTTTGCGATATTTATGATACTTGGTCCTATACTTGGCACTTTTGTTTTTCAAAGCTTCGGTATTTATATTTCAATTGTCGTAACAGGAGTTGCTTTTTTACTTGCGGCTATCGTCTTGTTATTTTTGCCAAAAGATGTGGAGATGAAGGCGGAAAAGAAACAAGTGAGTTTACTGCAAGAAATGGCAGATGGCATTAAGTATGTGTTAGCTAAAAAAACATTAACGTTACTCGGTATTTGTTTTATGGCTGCAGGATTAGGAATTGGTCTTATTCAGCCGTTAGGAATTTTTATCGTAACAGAGCAACTTGGTTTATCTAAGGAAAGTTTGCAATGGTTATTGACTGTAAACGGAGCCGGTATGATCATTGGCGGTGCATTCGCGATGGTATTTGCGAAAAATGTTGCACCGCAAAAGATGTTAATGATTGGGTTACTTGCACAAGCAATTGGCATTGGGATCATTGGTTTCTCTACAAACTTATGGATTACACTTACGGCACAACTGTTTAGCGGTCTTGCTCTTCCTTGTATTCAAATTGGCATTAATACACTTATTATTCAAAACTCTGATACAGACTTTATCGGACGTGTAAATGGAATCTTAAGTCCACTATTTACAGGGTCAATGGTACTCACGATGAGTATAGCTGGTTCATTAAAAGAAGTATTTTCACTTAGTATACTTTATGAAGGAACAGCTGTATTATTTATCATTGGGTTATTTGTGATTTTGCCAATTTATCATTTAAAACCTGCCGTAAGGGCTGAAAATCAACCAGCGAAAGACGGGAGTGCTATTCAACAAGAATCATAATTCTAACAGAAAGTAGAAGTATCAGACCTCATGAATTTGTGAATGATAAAAGCATAAGGAGGTGTGATACTGATGGCACAAGATGTTTTATGTGAAGTAAACAACTGTAAATATTGGGGCAACGGTAACAGATGTAATGCCGATGCAATTTATGTAGTAAGTCATAAAGGAAAGCAAGCGTCGAAAACAGAAGAAACAGATTGTAAAACTTTCATACCAGAAGTTTAATTTTTTGGGGTAACCATATGGCGGTTACCCTTTTCTTAATTATATTATTGATAATAAATCTCATTTTCATTCACTTTTTCTTATTTTTCTTGTCGTTCATGTTGCGTTTTTATTCATTAAATCATCCTCCCCAAAAACGAGGTGAGGCAGAAGTTCACTTTGTTGTTATGTTTCTCAATTGTAAAGAAATGGTTTCTCTCGTACGATGAAAGTATGGCTAAATCAAATAGAGTGGAGGATGATGCTGATGTTAATGTGTCAAAAAAGCGAGATCTTTCAACAGTTTATTCGTAATGTAACAGCTAGTATTGAAAATAATAAAAATGAAGAAACGATAGTTTGTACAATTGAGAAACTTTTAGAAAAACTTTTAGAGACGAAAGCATGGCTCCCATTAGAAAAACAGAAAACAAATATGAATCAATATGCTCGTCATTTATTATATAAAGACCCATTAGATCGTTTTGAAGTACTTGCGCTTGTATGGAAGGACGGACAAGCAACACCATTACATGATCATGATGGTGCTTGGGGAGTAGAAGGAGTTTTTTCTGGCCGAATTAAGGTGAAAAACTTTTTACAAATCAAGCAATTAGAAGAATCAATTTTTCAATTGAAATATTTAGGTCAGTTATATTTAGGGGAAGGAGAAACGGATAAAGTCATTCCTCCAGCTGATTGTCATATCCTTGAAATCGAACCGAATGAACAAGTTGTTACCATTCATATTTATGGAAAGAAACTGGAGAAATTTAAAGTGTTTATTCCAACCGAAAGAAAAGAGATATATAGGTGTAAGATGAAATATATTCAATATAGCTCATAACAGTTATAATTCAAAATGAAAGCGCTATCTTATTTCGGGGGAAGGATGGCGTTTTTATTTTGAATTGATATGGAAATATTTCTTGACCTGAAACGCTTTTCATACATTATAACTGAGAGGTAGTTACTGCGTTAGATATGGAAACGATATCTTTCTATCTTTTCGTGGATTCCTAGAAAGTGGTGAAGAAATAATGAAACTTATTGCGATTGATTTAGATGGAACGCTTCTTTCGAAAAATAAAATGATTAGTAAAGAAAATGCAGAAGCGATTCGAAAATGTCAAGAAGAGGAGCATGTTGTAGCCATTTGTACCGGACGTTCTATCGTTGACATTGAACGTCTGTTACAAGAAGTAAACTTACAATGTCCAATCATTGCAGAAAATGGTGCAGTTATTTATAAAGATAAAACAATGTTGAAAAGATACGCTATACAAAATGAGCACGCACTTGAAATTATAGAATATTTGGAAGAGCAAGGGATGTATTATCAATTATATACGGATAAAGGTGTATACGTACCAAAGTATGGTGAAGAAAATGTACGTAAAGAAATGGAAGCGATTCGAAATCTAGGTATAAACCTTAGTGAAGAAGAGGTTGAAAACATTGCAGCGCTTTACCTTGAACATACAGCTTTTCATAGTACAGACAGTTGTAAAGCGATTATAAACAAAGAGTTATATGTGCACAAATTTTTACCTTTCTCTTATGATAAGACGAAATTAAAAAGATTAAAAGAAAAGTTCCAGCATAACAGTAAGTTAATTATTTCTGCTTCTTATTGGCATAATTTAGAGATTAATCACTGTGATGCTCAAAAGGGAAATGGATTATATACATTAGCGGAATATCTTAATATTCCATTTGAAAACACAGTAGCCATTGGTGATGGACTAAATGATATTTCCATGATGCAAAAAGCCAATATGTCCATTGCGATGGGGAATGCTGTTAACGAGTTAAAAGAAATGTGTCACTATGAAACATTAACAAATGAAGAGCACGGTGTTGCTCATGCTCTATATCATTATGTAATGGCATAAGATCATGATTGAAACAAAAAAGAATCCGAATTTGGATTCTTTTTTGTTTTTTTATTAGGGGTAAGGTATTCTATGAGACTTATAGAATCCTTATTACAAATATTATATAGAATATTTTGGAATTGATGTATATATTTTGATGGTTATTTGTGAAAATTTTGTGAATTCCATATTTACTTCATTAGTAGTTTTAGTTGTTCTTAGTGAACTACCCGCCACTTAAATTCTAACGAATTTTGAAGTAGGGGCTTCTCAGTTCCACGACGAAAGCAACCTTTCGTCTCCCTGAGCGTTACTTCGGGTTATTCCACCCCTAGATGTCCAACGCTTGGACGTTCTTTTTTACGGTTGATATTTTACGCAGGAACCGAACGGCTTGGTTTTCGCACTTTGTTTTCTTCCTGCAACCTTATATATCAAGTTATCAAAGAACTTCATGTTTCTAGTTTATCAAAAATCTTTTGGCTATGCCAAACCGAAATTCATCTCCCACCTACCGTTGGGCTATCGCCCTGCACACGCTTGAGGAAGGAGAATTCTTCTGGATAAAGCGTTAAAAAATAAAAATTTATTTGAATAATTCTACTTCTACTATATACCTGAACGGCCATTATCCGTATAATGAAGAAGCATGCGTTAAAAATTGGTATTAAATTTACATATAGAGGTGAAAAGGGAATGAGTGCTCGGTTAATGGAACTCATTGATGTGAACACAATAAAAATAATGGCGGAACAGTTTTATAAATTAACAAATATATCACACCAACTTCTTGATGTTGAAAGAGAATGTATTTTTTCATTCGGTCTAGATCAAGAAATAAATCATAGATTGACTACGGTTGAAATTCCCATTTTTTTAGACGAGCAATATTTAGGGTCTTTTATTGCTTGTCCTATAAAAAAGGATATGGTTTATTGTCAAAAATACTTCGAAACACTTTCCAGTCTTATTGTAAATCATGCGAGAACTCAACTTCAAAACCAAAATCAAAATTTACAATTGCTTTCAAAGGAGAAAGAGCAATTATATACCATTTTACAAAATATGCCCGTTATGGTTGATGCTCTTGACCTTGATGGTGAATTTATTTTATGGAATCGTGAATGTGAGAGTGTAACGGGTTACACAGCAGAAGAAATGATTGGAAACCCAAAAGCTCTTGAATTATTATATCCAGATGTAAACTATCGCCGACAAATCCAAGAAAAGTTTGCTGCTTACGGAAGAGATTTTCGAGATTGGGAAATGAACTTAACTTGTAAAAATGGTGAGCAAAAAACAATTATGTGGTCTAATATATCCAATCGCTTTCCGGTTTCTGGGTTTAGTTACTGGGCTGTTGGGGTCGATATTACCCATTTAAAAGAGATAGAAGCACAGTTAAAAGAACAGACATCCGAATTGGAACTCATTTTTCAAGCGCTACCAGATTTATGCTTTTTAACAGAAGCTGATGGAACGATTATAGATTATAAAGCCGGTTCACCTGCGAAATTTTATGTACCAGCAGAAGAGTTTATGGGGAAAAAGTTTGATGAAGTTTTGCCATCTCCTGTAGCACAGCAATTCCAAGAAGCTATTGATCAAGTACAGAAAGAAGAAACAATCGCTATTGTCGAATATTCTCTTTCTTTGAAAGGAAGCATAAGCTTTTTTGAAGCTAGATGTTTTCCATTATCGAAAGATAGAATTATGATTATTGTTCGTGATATTACTGAAAGAAAAAAGACAGAAGAGTTATTAAATAAATCTGATACACTTGCAGCAATTGGACAATTAGCTGCAGGAGTAGCACATGAAGTTCGAAATCCATTAACGGTAATTAAAGGATTTATTCAGCTCTTTCAAATGAATAAAGAGGATCAAGAGAAATACTTTGATCTTATGCTTTCAGAGATTGAACGAATTGAGTCTATTCTTCACGAATTTTTATCAATCGCTAAAACAGATGTAATTCCTACAGAAAAGAAAAATCTTTATTCTATTATGAAAAATGTTGTTTCATTAATTAATACAAAAGCAATTATGACAAATATTCAAATTGAAATTATATCTGAATCAAAAGAATTAGTAATTGAGTGCTGTGAAAATCAATTAAAACAAGTATTTATTAACATTTTACAGAATTCAATCGAGGCGATGCCAGATGGTGGTAAAATCTTTATTCATATGAAAACGAATAGAATAAATGAAGTGATAATTGATTTGGTAGACGAGGGAATTGGTATACCAGAAGAACGTATTAAAAGGTTAGGAGAACCATTCTATAGTACAAAAGAGAAAGGCACTGGAATTGGTTTAATGTTAAGCTATAAAATTATTGAACGACATCAAGGAAGAATTAGTATTATGAGTAAAGTTGGCGTTGGAACATCTGTTACGATTTATTTACCAATGTTCCAACACGAAAAATCTCTTTCTGACAATGAACATCCCTTTACTATAGCGAATTCGTAATTAGCAAATGCAACAAATATCAAGTAACTTTTAAAATATATAATCACCCTAATCGATTTTTATTTCAAATCTAATTTCTAGAATAAATAGAAAGAAAAAGCACATTGTCATCTATATGAGAGGACGATGTGCTTTTTTATCATCAATGTTCCGAATTTTAGAACATGTTTTTATACAGGAAATGATATTAATTATTATTATCTTTCTTGCTAGAATACATAATAAAGTTAGGGGGTGTTTTACATAAAAGTTATTTTTTTCTATTCTTTAAAAATGATAAACGAAATAGGAGGTTTATATATTTGGAGAATCATAGTTTTTTCTTTGACTAGGTAACATATCATCACAAAATAAATAGTTGTTCTATTATATCTATTTATTTTTATGTAAAGTACTAAAGTTATTTTTATAAAAAAGGAGATGCTTATAATGAAAATACCTTGTTTTGTAATGCGTGGAGGAACATCAAAAGGATTATTTTTTTTAGATAAACACTTACCTTCAAATAAACGATTGAGGGATGAGGTAATTTTAAAAGTACTAGGAGCTGGAAATGCTCGCGGTGTTGATGGAATGGGGACACTAGATCCTTTATCCAATAAAATTGCTATTATTCGTAAATCAACTGATCCAGGAATCGATATTGACTATTTATTCTTGCAGGCAGATTTAAAGAAAATGGTACTAGATGATAGTGTAAACTGCGGTAATATTATTTCAGCTGTGGCACCATATGCGATTGAAAGTGACATAATAAAGGCTGAATCCGGTGAAATGACAGTTACAATTAGAAATGTAAATACAAATGCTATCGTGGAGTCAAAGGTTCTGACTGAAAATGGAAACGTACTGTATAGTGGAGATGTTAAAATTGATGGTGTTCCAGGAACTGGCGCTCCGATTCGACTGAACTTTATGAATTCAGTTGGATCTGTTACAGGAAAGCTTTTTCCTACAGGATCAAAGATAGATGTGATTGAAGGCATCAATGTGTCTTGTATAGATGTTTCAGTCCCTTTAATTATTATTCAAGCGAATGAACTTGGTATTGAGGGAGATGAAAGCCCTGAATTATTGAATTCTAATACGATGTTTTTAAACAAAATTGATATGATTAGAAAAGAAGTAGCTGCACTTGCCAATTTAGGGAATGTGTCTAATAAAGTAATTCCTAAAATAGCAATTGTCTCAAGACCTAGAAAGTCCGGTACGATAACATCACGATATTTTATTCCACATCAATGTCATAGCACACATGCTGTAACAGGGTCGCTGGCACTTTCTGCGGCAATAAAGATTAATGGAACGACTGCTAATCATATTGTAAAGAAGAGTGGTTCATATAAAGAGGAAGAATCGAATCCAATAATTATTGAACATCCAGCAGGTCAAATTCAAACAGAATCAATTGTAGTGGAATCAAATGGAAAGTATTCTATTAAACAATCTAGCATTACTCGTACTGCGCGGTTAATTTTTAAAGGAGAATTAATATTATCATAAATGATAATGATACAAAAAATTTTTGGAACATGAAAGTTTCACTTAAAAATGTAGTGATGGAAAGAAGTCAACAAGCAGAAGGCTGATTTATGAAAAAAAGAAAGGTTATGAAAGTTCATCTTATGCATCTACTCTAATGCTTTAGACAGTGTCATTGATTATGCCTAGACAAGACCGAGAAATCAAAAAGAATATTTCTCGGTCTATCTATTTACTAGATTGGAGGTTCTTTATTAGTGAACAATATGAAGAAAGCATCATTTTATATGATTCTTTCAGGTTTCAGTTTTTCGCTATCTGGTTTTTTCGCAGAACATGCTATTTTTTCTGGAGATTTCTTTTTAACTTTAACAGCAAGATTTTTCATTCCGTTTATTTTCTTAATTCCTTTTATTGTGAATCGGGTACAAAGAAAAGAGTTTTGGCTGAATAGTTATAAGCAGTTACCACGAGCGTTTTCCATTACTCTTTCTCAAGCGTTATTTTTTCTATGTGCAGCTAATAGTTCCTTGTTTATAGCTATGGTTTTATATAATACAGGACCTATTTTTATCTGTCTCTTTACACTCTTCTCCAAAACAAAACGTGCGACAAGAATGGAAATGGTAGCTTCTCTTTTTGGATTTTTAGGAGTGTTTCTTATATTGAAAACAGGGGGGATTGATTTTAAATCTCTATTTTATTTAGGAATAGGTGTACTTTCTGGAATTTCGCTAGCTTTTTCACAGATATTTTTACATAGAAGTGCACAAACTGATGATAATCTTTCTATCATGACTTACACCTATTTATATGGTAGTATTCTCTCTGCATTCTTATCAATTTGTTTTACGAAGACGAGTTACGAAGAAGTATTTATGTCGAGCCCAATTGTACTATTATTTTTAGTTTTAATGGCAGCTGGTAGTCTCGGAAATCAATGGTTTAGAGGAATAGCATATAAATTAACACCACGAATATCAAAGTTATCTACGCTTTTGTATTTGAATATCTTATTTTCTTTGTTTTTAGACGTATTATTTAATAATAGCATTCCATCTTTTATTCAGTTTACAGGTGCACTATTTGTTATAGCAAGTGCTGTCATGCCTATTTTGATGCGTTCTGATAAGAAACAAATGGAACAAAAACAAGTAGCAAATGGGTAAATCGTTAAGTACATGAAGAATAACATTTTTATTCTTCATGTACTTATTTTAAAAACACAAAATGATTCTTTCATATGAAATGAAATGAGATGAGAAGATCGTATATTGCGAATGATTGACATGTTCTATATACGCATGAAAGATGTTACCCTGCAAATTGCACAGCAGTTTCTGCATGTAAATAAGCTGTATCAAACACGGGAATAGAGAAATCTTTTTGCGAGAGCAGTAAAGGAATTTCTGTACATCCTAATAAAATACCTTCAGCGCCGTTTTCAATTAGTTTCGCTGCGACTTGTAACAATGTTTCTTTTGATTGCGGTGAAAGGATACCTTTACTTAACTCATTTAAAATAATATGGTGGATCAAGTTTCGTTCATCTTCATGAGGAATCATTGTTTCAATCCCATAATTCGCTAACCTTGCTTTATAAAAATTTTCTTCCATTGTTTGTTTTGTTCCGAGAAGTCCGATGCGCTTAATCTGTTGCTTCACAATTTTTTCTGCACTTACATCACCTATATGGAGGAGAGGGATAGATACTGCTTTTTCTACTTCATCTGCAAATTGATGAACAGTATTTGAACACATGAGTATACAGTCAGCGCCGGAGCTTTCTACTTTCTTTGCTACGTCAATTAATTCATGTTTTACTTCCTCATATTGATGATTTTGCAATAATGTTGTGATTTCCCCAAAATCCATGCTGTATAAAACGAGTTTTGCATTTTGATTATATTGGGTAAGTGCAAGTGTATTGATATGTTTATAATATAAAGATGTTGACTCCCAACTTAACCCACCGATTAACCCAATTGTTTTCATACTCTATTCCTCCGTTACAGTAGTTTTTTATTTATTATTTCACAATTCCGATAAGAATACAATGATTTAAAATGATTCTTTTCCACATGAATTGTAATTGATGAGTTAGATCATTTTGTTTTTTTGATAAGACTTGTGCAAAAACGCACGAAATTTAATGTTAAAAACGGAACATACAGCAAGCATGATAGTTCCTATTTTGTGATCGCCGGTCTAAGGTTTTTCTTCCCTTTTAAAGGAAAAGAGGAGCTCACCATTGCCTAATTTAGAAGAAAGTTTTCGTTTATTTCAATGAGACACGCTCAAAAAGTGGATAAAAACATACTGTATAATACGAACCTGTTAAAATAATCAACTACCTATTAGTTTTGAAACCAAAAGGAGGAAAAAAATATGAGTTACGGTGGTTCTTGTGGTTTTGGTGGAGGATTCGCTTTATTAGTTGTATTATTTATTTTATTGATTATTGTTGGATGCAGCTGCTGGGGCGGAGGATATTAATTTTTAATACACCTTCACAAATATGTGTAAAAGAAAAAACTATGTAATGTATTCGTATGAGTACAAACAAAAAAAGGAGCCCAGTAGCTCCTTTTTTGTTATATTTTATGAAAGATCATGACGAAGTAGGAAGATTATCATACAGAACACCATGCTTCATAAAACGCTTTTACCGATGTATAGCGTTTATTTCTATCGCTCTCTACAGCATGGCAGGCTACATCATATAAAGGTTTTCCAGCCTCCCATTTTGCAAACGATCGATTCAAGCCACCACCTAAAAGAGAGAAGGCCATTGCCCCCATGTTAAATACATTTGTTTTCTCATCAATTTGTGCGCCTAATTCAAATTCTTCAGGTGACATAAATCGTGAAGAGCCCCACATTCTTCCCATGAAATTTACATAAGGTTTTTGCGCATAAAGATCAATATCACAAATTTTAGTTGTATTGGTTTTAAAATCATATAAAATGCTTCCATCATAGAAATCAATAGCGACATAGTTTCGTTGTTCAACATGTACATGAAAATTGAAAATACAATCTATAGAAGTAAGACGTTTTTCAATCGGTAACTGCTTATAACGTTCAAAAGAAGAAGCGAGATTAAGCTGATTTTGTAATTTAGGTCTTAGTGATTCTCCATGAAACCATTCAAAAATAGCGACATACCCATTGTTTACTTCAAAATGATCCTTTAATGAAATGAGATGGTGATGTTTGAGTTCTTGATAGAGAGGAACAGCTTGTTTTAAACATCGAGCCGCATCACTAGGTTTCCCTTCATAATTCATTGGTTTCGCGCCAGCAAATTTAACAAATGATTGAATGCCATCTTGTTCTATACCAAAAGATAGATTTCCGGAGTCTTGCTCATCAAATACAGCAAACACTTTTCCGAGTTTTGTCAGCCACTCAAAATCTTGATGCTCTTTTAATTGAAACGTAACATGATCTAAATGAATTGTAATTGGAAGTTCTTTCATTGTTCACCTCTTATTTTATATAATCAAATTAAAATATTCGATAAGTATAATAGATTTCCTGTTTATATTTTTGGTGAGGCAATCTTTAAAACAACTGCGGTTTTAAGATTAAAATGAAGGGGTAAAAAGAACAACGGGGATAGTTTAAAGTATTAGCTTGATGGGCATGTGATAGTACGCCACATACAATAAAACATCAATCTACATTCCATCGTGCAAATGGTACCAGTGTAGAGTTTCAGCCTTATGGAGCCGGAAATCTTGCTTTGGAATCAATTAAATATGAACCATTTGTTGAAATGGTAAAGTTTTTACGTGAAAGCAAAAATCATAACATGACATAAATTTTTCGTTTATAATGTGACTTAGAATTGTTTAATGGGGATGGAAATATTGAACGAGCAAAAAAAACGGTAATGTTAAAAAGATTTGTTTTCGTGAAGAATACATCTTCTTTTTAAAGCACTACACTTCATTTAAAAGATGAAAGGATCGATCATTTTGAAAAGTACAAGGCTGCTAAAAATAGGGATGTGTGTTGGGATAGTAAGTTTGAGTCTTACAAGTATAAAACTCCTTATAGGTGAACCATTGCAAGTAAAGGCAAAAGAAAAAAACGAGCAAACAAAACATACAAATCATGCGACTCATCAAGAATTCGCTCAACTTGAGAAAACGTTTGATGCCCGGATTGGTGTCTATGCGATTGACACCGGCACAAACCGGACAGTCGCTTATCGACCTAATGAGCGGTTTGCTTACGCATCTACTTACAAAGCTCTGGCTGCAGGAGTGCTGTTACAACAAAACTCAATGGACAAACTCGATGAAATGATTACCTATACAAAAGATGACCTCGTCGCATATTCACCAATTACAGAGAAATATGTAGATACGGGTATGACTCTTGGGGAAATTGCAGAAGCTGCTGTCCGTTACAGTGATAACACTGCCGGAAACCTTTTATTTAAGAAACTAGACGGCCCTAAAGGATTTGAAAAGGCACTTAGACAGATTGGTGATAAGGTTACTAGTGCTAATCGTTTTGAGACAGATTTGAACGAAGCTATTCCAGGAGACATTCGTGATACAACTACACCGAAAACGCTTGCTATTGACCTTAAAGCTTTCACAGTCGGAAGTATACTCACAGCTGACAAGCGTAAAATCTTGACGGATTGGATGCGCGGAAACGCTACAGGAGACAAACTGATCCGCGCAGGTGTACCTAAAGATTGGGAAGTCGGTGATAAATCAGGAGCTGGAAACTACGGAACACGAAATGATATTGCTATCGTTTGGCCACCGAACAGAGAACCTATTATCATCACAATTTTGTCCACCCGAGATAAAAAAGATGCTACCTATAATAACGAATTGATCGCGCAGGCTGCTAAGGTTACAATGAATGTTCTAAAATAATAATTAGAATTCTATATATGAAGGATGACTTATAAGAAAGTGTTGCATATCATTTTTATCTTCTTTATTCCGTTTGATTGTTATCAGTATTATATGAATGGTGCTTTTAAGTGCATTGAGGTTTCAAATGCAAGAAACATAGGCGTGTGGTAAAATAAATAGTACTGAAGTGGGGATTGATGAAAGGACATATTTATGTGAAAAACGAAAAAAAAGTGAACTTGAAATTTGAAATTTTTAAAAAAGATATTGTATTTACGATATCATTCTTATTAGCAATTGGAAGTTGTTTATTCCATGCACCAAAACTAGAATATATTAATTTTAAAGTATTGATCAGCTTATTTAATCTTATGCTTGTAGTTAAAGCTCTGGACAATCTGAAATTATTGGATAAGTTTGCCATCGCTATACTAAGTAAATGTCATAATAGTAAAAGTGTTTCAACCATCTTAATTTTATTATGCTTCTTTAGTTCTATGCTTGTAACGAATGATGTGGCATTAATAACATTTGTACCATTAACACTTATCATTAGTAAGATGATACAAACTTCTATGTTGGATACTATTATACTAGAGACAATTGCGGCTAACATCGGGAGTAGCTTAACTCCTATGGGAAACCCTCAAAATCTTTTCATATTTACTAACTACGGAATAAAGCCTATACAATTTTTTACAACAATCCTTCTATTAGTAGTTCTTGGAATTGTTCTGTTATTATTTCTTAACCAAAGATTGAAAAGCAAACCATTAGAAATGGAACTTCCGTCTATTTCGATAAAAAATAAAAAAGAGGCAGCGGTATGGGGAATCCTATTTTGTATCATATCTGCATCCATATTAGGCTTTTTAAGCTACAAACTTGCGTTTATTATCGCATTGGGAACCGCATGTATACTTGATATAAAACTATTGAAGAAAATTGATTATGTATTGCTTATTACTTTTATATGTTTTTTTATATTTATAGGAAACGTATCGGAAGTAAGAGTGATTCAAACATTTGCAAGTGAAACTCTCAAAAGTCCCACATCTATCTTTTTCAGTTCGATCATTTTAAGCCAACTGGTAAGCAATGTACCAGCTGCGATTTTTTTATCAAAATTCTCCGTGAATTGGCAGCCTTTATTAATAGGGGTAAATTTAGGGGGACTCGGTACAATTGTTGCGTCCCTCGCAAGCGTGATTTCATTTAAACTTTTTATGAAGAGCAATCCACAAAAAAGTAAAATGTACCTTATAAGATTTAGTATCTATAACTTTTCAATTTTAGCTTTTTTAACTCTTGTTTATTATATTATGATGAAAAATCATATTTTCTTTTAAAAGCCCTTTATAAACGGGAATGATAGCATTTTCGTAACAAGTGATTTCCTTCTCAAAAAGGAAATCACTCCATTAGTAAAATCCAGGCTTATCGACAATTGCAAAAAGCTGAAGAAAATGGTTATGCATTTACAACAGTTACAGATGGGAGAATGAATCAACCTGCTATACACGAAGCGAAAATAGCAGTAGAAGAAGCACTTACCTCAAAAGGAAAAAATTCAGATTGGCTTTATTTTTATAATCTTAAAACAGCTACTGACAAATAGATTACAACACGTCAAACCATTGCAGAAATTGGCAATCATTTGTTTGCAAAATAAAAATAAGAATGTGTTAACTAAAATACCTTTTATGATTTAAGTAGTAACGAGAATCGCATTCTAATATTATATATTTGATAAGGCTATAGACTAGGGCTTCGGCTCTATCTTATTTTTTGTTTAATATATTACTAAGTAATATATCATGTACTTATAGACTTGAAAGCGAGTGGATAGAATGGCATACAGCAAAGCGCAAAACGAAGCCACAAAGAACTATAAAAAACGCAATCCAGAACAAGCGAAATACCTCAATTATAAAACTATGGCTAGAAGCTTCATTAAGAATCTAGCCACAAAAGAAGATTTGAATATGCTAAAAGAATTAATTGCAGAAAAAGAGGAGAATGATCGTGTTAGAAAATAAATTAGGTATCAAAAATCAGTTAGAATTGAATCGAGCAGAAGAACGACTATCAAAAATGAAAGTCAAAAATTTATATGATTCAGGAGAGATAAACCACATAGAAGTTGGCACATTCAAGGGTCTTTCTGACATTCATAAATACCTATTTGAGGATATTTATTTCTTTGCTGGAAAGATTCGAAAGGTTAATGTAGCGAAGGGGAATTTTCGTTTTGCCCCTGTTATGTACCTAAGCCATTCATTAGAGCATATAAGCACTATGCCACAAACAACCTTTGATGAAATAGTTGAAAAGTATGTTGAAATGAATATTGCCCACCCCTTTAGAGAAGGAAACGGTAGAGCGACTAGAATATGGCTAGGTTTAATCTTTAAAAATGAACTTCATCAGGTGGTCGACTGGAATAAAATTGATAAAGAAGATTATTTACTGGCAATGGAACGCAGCCCAATTAAAGACATTGAAATTAAGCATTTACTCCAAAATGCACTAGTAGATGAAATAAATAGTCGTGAAGTATTCATGAAAGGCATTGATATTAGTTACTATTATGAGGGATATACTGAATATGATATAGAGGATTTATAAAACAAAAACGGAAAGGCTTTTTAGGTTTGGTTAAAGATTAAATGTGAAGGAAAAGAAATAAGAATAGTCTTTTTGGGGAAGATTTTATTTAAAAAGATTTATTTTATTATTGGGGTTCTTATTATTGGTGCAATTTCACTTGGTGCAAATAAATTTTTTGAACTGGTACATAGTAAATTTAACAAGAAATGATCTTACCTATGTGATAGGGGAATTCAAAATATGAATAAATTGTTAAGGATTATTACCATTGTTGGGGTACTTATTCCCCCTGTAGTAATATGGGATTTACCTGAAGCTTCTTCAAAAGAAAAAATCCTTTTTACAGTCATTCAATTATCTATTGGATTTGCTTTTATAATTATTTTAGAATTTATATTCAAATATAAAAAGAAAAAGGAGAGCAAATAAATGAGACTATTACCTATTGGCTCAGTTGTTAAACTAGAAGGTGTAGAACCAATCATTATGATTATCGGAAGAATGGTTATTTCAGCAGATAAACGTGATTTTGACTATGTAGGTGTTCCTTATCCAGTTGGTTATTTAGGTGATGAAAAAGTATTATGCTTTAATTCCTACAAAAGGGAGATATTTCTATATCTATAGGTGTCTTATAAATAATAGTAAGTAATATATCATGACTAACTGGTAAATGTATCGCCTGGGCTACCTTTTCACCAGCTAAGCAGCTTGTAGAAAAAGCAATTTTACGTAATACTTCTTCAGCTCTAAGTATGCGTCGACCATTTGGAGCTAACCAATTATAACCAGCAAGCACTTCAAGCTATTAAAGAGGTAACCAAAGCTAAAGATATGTTCTCAAATCATGCCGGATATGAAATAAATATAGCATTCTGTGATAATATTCTTGGTTTGGCATGCACACACCTAAAGGAATGGGAACTAGCAGAGGAACATTTTGCAGCTGCAATGGATCAATTCCAAAAAATTGGCGAAGAAAACTTTATTTTAATAGTTCGGCATAACTTAGGTTGGTTATACGCTAACCAAAATCTATCAGACCTAGCAATTCGTTATCTGTCTGAAGTTGTGGAGAAAGCCCCAAAACAATACAGAGCTATATATGTGAAAGCAAAAGAACACTACAAATTAAAAGAGTATGAGAAAGCTGCTGAACTTATAGAAGCAGGTCTTGAAATTTGTGACGAAATACAGAATGAAGGATATCAACATCACTTCAAAATTTTAAAAGCTTTGAATAACAATGTTTCTGCAGAAGAGTTAGAAAAAATAATTCTTAAAGGGATTTTGTATTTCGAGAGAGAAGAATTATATGAATACAAACAAGAATATGAAGAAAAATTAGCAATTAAATTCTACGAAGAGAATCAACACCATACAGCAAGCCAATATTTTTATGCTGGCTTACAATCAAGACAAAAATCATTAGATAAGGGGGCACTAAAATGAAGAATATAGCGATTAAAATAATAGGAATTGTAGCAGTTTTTACTTTAGCTCTTGGTATATACAGTCCAACTGAAAAACATTCTAATTCTATTGCAATGTTGATGGAACATGGTAACGGTGGCGGTTGATTTTATACTTAAAATCAATAACTGATATTTTTATTTTAACAGTTACAGATAAGGCAAACGATTTCGAAATGCCTCTCACTCGTTAGGTAATAAACAAGTGAGAGGCATTTTTCCTTTTTATTGAGTAAAGAAATCAGAAGGGAAGTAGTGCATTCATAATTAGAAAAGAATGTACAATATGAAGCAAGACAAGTCTGAACAATCCTCATATACGAGTGTTATTCAGAAAAAAACAGTTAATTTCACATACCGTATTAATAGCTACAAAAAATAATCTACTAATAATAATAAGAAAGCATCAAGATTGCAGTATATCAATCCCAAGTATCCTTCCAGCAGAGTCTAAACGAATATAGACTTGATCTTTTAAAAGGTGAGCGTTATATATATGATTTTTATAAGTGGATATTTCGATATATTCTTCGCCAACTAAACATTCTAAAATGATTGCTTCTCCATATTCTCTCCAATTGATTAGCTTTGCGTAAGTAATCATTGTGAAGGCCTCCTTTATAAAATAGTTTATGAGATTTATGTATGAATGGAATGAGTAAGATGCACAGTAAAAAAGAAAATGAACGATTTAAATAAAAATACATATCATATCTGTATATAGAAAAATAATAGAAAGGAGACTATCAATTGGCTTGTATAAATAAAAATTGTTTTGATATCTGTTTGGAAACGAGAATAAATCCGAATGGTGGAGCTGAGCTTATTGTGAAATGTAATGATGATTGTTCATCTGATTTTAACGTTCTACCTTTTCAAGCTTGTTTTGATACAACTTTAAATAATGATTTCACGTATTCAACGGAGCTAGTTGCTTTAATTAAGAGATAGATTCCGTCTCTATTAATTTGTTAAAAATGATTATTGTGCCGTTCCCCTAATTTTTCTAAGGCATATTGTGTTCATAGATGCTACTAGAAAGGAGGAGAGGCTATGGCATGTACGACAAACAATATCTGTTTTAATATCTGTCTTGTTATTACCATTACACCTGGTAACGGTGTAGAATCCGTCGTAAATTGCGGGAACTTATGTGGGACAAGTCCAACAATTATAATAACACCTTGTGGATCTGTTGTGATTACATTACCACTTGCTGCATGTTTCACAATCACATTAAGTGATGACTTAAGTGTCGATTCCCAACTTACAAGTCTTTCGTTCTAAGTGTGATCGTTCATACAAATAGAAGACACTCGTATGGGGGTCTTCTATTTGTACAGGAAAATATTCTAAAAAACATTACTTAAGGATATGTTAATCTAGTTACTATATAAACTGAATCTCAATCGACTCAAATAACAGGAAGAAATTCTTTCCCGAATTGTTTAGTATTATGAAATTAAATAGTTAGAAAAATATAATCCTTAATATTTAAAGGGAATTTTATTTGCATGAAAAATAAGTTTAAACTAAAACAATATTTTTCGTTTTAGGGGTAGCACCACACATCCATCAACTTAAGGAAAGAAAATATCCCAGATAAGATTTCGATGTGCTGTGTAGGGAGATTAGTAAGGGAAATTGTACATAAAAGCAAAGTTAATTGGCTTAAAATGCGATTCTCAGCGATATATTTTCGTGTTTCTTAGGGAGAAAATGCGATTTTATGAGCTTGTAGTAAAAATAGATATGTATTAGCATTGAAATTGTAATGTGAAAGAATCCTTTTTCATTTTTGGATTACATTTTGTTGGATCTTGTCTGGTGGCAGGGTCTTTTTTTATGTATTGTTTCATTCTTAGGTAATACTCCACGCCCCATTAAATTTTTGGGTTCTGGTGCAAAAAGCATTTGAAAGAGACATAGAAACCTACATAGACTGTTCAATGGCAGATTATGATGCAATTCCAAACAATTTACGTATGAACCTAACTTCATTTTGGGCAGACTTCACCTGTAGATGAAGTTGTCCTTTTTTCATCATATGCATGGTTTCAACACTGCTCAATATAGAAATGGCTGTTTTATATGACTTGAATCCTAACATAGAACGCGCAAGTTTCTTAATGAAACGGTGATCCTGTTCCACTATATTATTGAGATATTTAACTTGCCTTATTTGTATGCCTTCAGGCATACGTTTCTCTTCTTTTAATTCTTGAATTGCTACAGGATAGGCTGGGTTCTTGTCTACTGTTATAACAAGAGGTTTACAAATATGAGAAGCATCCAAAGCTTTCTTGAAAAAGCGCTTAACTGCTTGTTTATCTCTTGATTCACTGAGATAAAAATCAATGGTATTTCCTTCTGAATCGACTGCGCGATATAAATACATCCATTGACTTTTAACTTTCACATACGTTTCATCGACTCTCCAAGAATCATTTGTTATCCTAAGCTGACGTCGTACTCTTTCATCTAATTCAGGTCCATATTGATGCACCCAACGCATAATGGTAGTGTGAGTAATAGACAAACCTCGTTCCTCCATCATTTCCACCAAATCACGAAAACTTAGGTTGTACCGTAGGTCCCATCTTACTGTTAATAAGATAATATCAGGTTGATAGTGCTTCCATTTGAACAAATTTTCCTTTTTTATACCGATCACACACCTTTTTTAGAGTAATAGTATCAGTATGTCCAAGATTTAGAGATTATTTGCAATTTCCCTAGAGTTTTTGCACCAAAACCAGAACTACAAATCAGGATACATTAAACCAAAGTTGTGACGTACAAACGTAAAGTATTTTTCATCGCCATATTTTTTAAATGTATTAATAGCTGTAATAAAATTTTCTTCAAAAAAAGGTTATAAGTAAGGAAGTATATCTTTTCTTGTAACCTTTTTTGATTAATTATATTTTATTCAGTTTTTATGTAACATTCTTAAAACAATGTGTGGGAAATTATGCAGTTATTGTAGAATTACCGAGAAGTTTATAATATCTATCAAATTGATTTACTATGTAAGGAGATCCTAAAACAGTACCTCTTTCATCAAGAAATAAAAATGTAGGAATCATGGAGATTTTATAGTCTTTCATAAAATTCATTGTGGCTAATAATACTTGTAAGTTTGTTTCTTCTACATATTTCATGTTATTTAATGTAGTAGGATCAGAGGTTGCAACAATCAAGACAAAGTTATAATTATCCCCGTACTTTCTAACTTCTTCTCTAAATTCAATAATGTCTAGTGAACAAGCATCACAAGTATCAGCAGCAATTAAGAGTATAACGGGTTTATCCTGTAACTCTTCTAATGTCACTATATTTCCCGTTACGGTTTCTAAACTAAAGCTTGGAGCAATTGAATTGATAGGTAGACTATTAGAAGTCATATTATTTTGCTTTGCAGATTGTATTGTATGTAGTTTAGAATGCAAATTTTTAAGTGATAGATTTGTAAATACAAATATCACTAATGTTAGAATAAACAGTACGAAGTAAAACATTTATATTCCCCCAATAAGTCAACATAAAACAATGGATTAGTTTATAAACTAATCCATTGTTTTGGTTTTAACGGTTACAATTACATCTAGAACCGGTCGGATTCGAACCACAGTCAGCCCCAGATTTACAGTCCCAAACATACCTTGTTGCTGTCCCTACATATGGATGTGGGTTACCACCTGTCCCACAATATGTATCTGCACTACAAGAAGTTCTACTACAATCGCATAAAATTGCGCCTAATAACATATCATTCTCCCCCCCTTTCATTCCAAATTATAACATGTTATAATTTGGAATGAAACAATATTTTTAGTTTTTTTAAAATTTTCTGAAAAAGGAGGTGGACTATGCGGATTGAATATCTTTTAAAGTCTAGTAAGTTAGTATGGTCTGCAGCTAGAATAGAACTAATCTGTATTCTATTAATAAATATATTCCAAGGGATATTACCTTTATTTACGTTAATTATTACTCAAAAATTACTAAATACGATTCAACAATTATTTACTTCTAATGATAAAGTAATCTCCAATGTGATTATCTATTTGATTCTACAGCTTTTAATTAATTTAACCTCTACTATTCTAGATAAGTATAAGATAACGATAAATATAAAATTAGAGCAAAAAATAGACTATAAAATTAAAAAAATAGTTGCAAATAAAGTGTTAAAGGTAAAGTATCAATATTTTGAAGATAATAAGTTTTATGATCATCTTCAAAGAGTTCAGGGGGATATAGGAAATAAATTTTTAGATCCTATATTGAAAATTATAGAAATCACAAGAAATAGTATTACTTTAGTGTCCACCCTTATATTTTTGATACAATTTCATTGGCTGTTTCTTTTTTTAAGTATAATCTCAGCTATCCCGCTGTTTATTATGCAAAAGAAATTTGGAGAACAAAATTACTTTTTGATGAAATTCCAAACACCAAAAGCACGCGAACAAAATTATATCTTTTCATTATTAGTAAATCGCCAAGCGAATCGTGAATTACGTTTAAATCAAACACATGAATTTTTAATTCAAAAATGGTCTAAATCATTAAAAGTAAATAATAACGATATTTTAATGCAAGTTAATAGGCAGCAAAATAAATTAATCTTGTTTAATTCTATTAATCACATAATTAGTATGGGTACAGTAATTTTATTGCTATTTTTTATTTTTAGAAAATCAATAAAAATTGGAGATTTCGTCTCAATAAATAGTGCGGTACAAATTGCACAAATCTCAATAAATACCATAGCAACCATGCTTGCGGATATATATAAACAAAATTTGTTTATAACCGATTTGTACGAGCTACTAGGCTACGAGGACGAACAAGAAATTAGTATTACAAATGAACTACAACTGTTTCCAAAAGCACTACAGAAAGGAATACAGGTTAAAAATTTATCTTTTTCATACCCTGGAACAGAAAAAAAGGTAATAAAAAATATAAATTTTGATATTCTTCCGAACGAGAAGTTAGTGATTGTAGGAGAAAACGGATCTGGGAAATCTACCCTTATTAAATGCTTAATTGGAAGTTTTGAAGTTCCAAATAACACGATTTTTTTTGATGAAATAGATAAAAATAGAATAGAAAAGAAAAGTTTATATAGCAATATATCTGTTATATTTCAGGACTTTGTTAAATATGAATTAACTGCTAAAGAAAATATTTCAATAGGTTCCTGTGAGTTTTCCGAAGACACCATAATTTCTTCTTCTAAAATTGCAGAATCACATAGTTTAATATCGGAACTACCAAACAGTTATAATACTCAATTGGGAAGGCTATTTGGCAATAGTACAGATTTATCGGGTGGACAATGGCAAAGAATAGCTATTGCAAGAGCATTGATTAAAACAGCACCGATACTCATTTTAGATGAACCTACATCTGCACTAGATTCTAATACCGAAGCAAATCTATTTGAAAAATTCAAAGAAATATCCAACGAAAAAATCACAATCTTTATTTCTCATAGAATGTATGCATGCCATTTAGCTGACCGAATTATAGTGATGAAGGACGGGGGCATAGTCGAAATGGGTACACACAATGAATTATTGAATCTACACGGTGAATATTTCAATCTATATAGTTCACAAAAAGAGAAGTATATAGACCCTAAAGAAGATACAGTAAAGGAGCAAATTTATGAACCTAATTATTAATATGACTTGCTTTGTTTTTGGATATATTTTCATTACATCTAGTTTATATAAAATACTAAGATTTGAACAACACTACGCTATTGTACATTCCTATAATATAGTACCTGAATCCGCAAATAGATTATTTGCATGGTTTGATAGCGTAGTAGAATTGGTAATTGGACTCTGTTTATTGATTGGATTGCTACTTAAAATTAACCTAATATTCGCGATGTTATTACTGCTAATGTATACAATAGCGATAACAATTAATCTATTTAGGGGTAGAACAAATATCGATTGTGGTTGTGGGGGAGTTGTTGGCAATGGGAAAATATCAAAGAAGTTGGTATTTCGAAATGTAATAATGATAATTAGCATTTTTATACTTTGGTTGAATTTTGATTATAAAGTATTTAGTTTCCCTTTTAATAACCAATTTCTATTTCTTCATTCCTATTTAATTTTGAAAATCATTATATATTTAACTATAAAAATCATATATAGTTTCAAACTCAATATTAGAAACATAATAACAAAGGGGGAATAATATATGGATACATTTTTAATTGTGGGTTTTATTATTTTATGGATTGTTGTTATAGCTGAAGCGGGATTTATGCTTTACATCATTAAAAGCTTGAACGACTTTATAGAGGTAATTGAGTCAACTAATGATAAATAAGGGGGGATACGATGAACAATTCAATAACCTTAATGGCTTTAATACTTTTATCAATTTTAGTAGTATTTCAAGGATTGTTATTGTTTAAATTTACAAACCAAATCAAATTTTTCGCTGGGGTAATTGCCACTTCATCTTATGTAAAATTTAGAAAGGAACTACAGATTGGACAGGCTGCACCACCATTTAAGTTAAAAGACCAATTTAAGCAAGAATTAAGAGTTGGGCCAAATTCCAATAGTAATACACTACTAATTTTTATTTCATCAGGATGTCCAACTTGCAAAAGATTTGTCGATTCAATTAGTTCTACCTACAATTTTGAATATATCAAAATTTTCTTTATTAGTAATAAAGAATTAGATGATAGTTACATTTCAAAATTTAAAAACCATAATTTATCTTTCTCGGTATCTCCTGATATTTTTCAGTTATATAACATAAGATCCGCTCCGCAAGCCATTATAGTTAACAGTCGTGGGTACATAACAGATACTCTAAAATTACAGACTTGGGAAGATCTGGCGAAACAAAAAATAGGATGATAGATAGGTGGGTATTTTATGAGTACATTACAAAAAATAGTCAATAATATTTCAAGGGTAATTATAGGTAAAAACGAGTCGATTGAATTAGCGGCCATTGCTCTTATAGCAAAGGGACATATTTTATTAGAAGACGTTCCTGGAACTGGGAAAACATCTTTAGCTAAAAGTTTAGCTAAAAGTATTGATGCCGAATTTCAAAGAATCCAATTTACTGCCGATACCTTACCAGGTGATGTGATTGGGTTAGAATATTTTGATGTCAAAGAATCAGAATTTAAAACGAGATTAGGGCCTATATTTGCAAATATAGTATTGGTCGATGAAATAAATCGCGCTGTACCTAGAACTCAATCTTCATTATTGGAAGTTATGGAAGAACGTACAGTTACTATAGCAAAAAGCACATACACTTTACCTGGACCTTTTTTAGTTATTGCAACGCAAAATCCACTTGAATCAGCAGGGACATTCCCTTTACCAGATGCCCAATTAGATCGTTTTTTATTAACTATACGTCAAGGGTATCCTACTAGAGAGGCTGAGAAAGAGATGATGCAGCGATTTCAAAGAAATGATCCTTTAGAAAACCTATATTCCGTCATTTCAAGCGAAGAAATCTTAGCTTTACAGCAACAAGCAAGAGAAGTTTTAATGGGGGATGACGTTCAAGAGTATCTTCTTGAAATTATTGAGGCGACACGTAAACACGAACTCATCGAAATTGGTGTCAGTCCACGGGGTACCCTAGCATTTATGAGAGCTGCTCAGGCTCGTGCATTATTAAAAGAAAGAGATTTTTGTACTCCTGATGATTTACAGGCACTTGCAAAATCGGTATGTGCTCATAGATTAACCTTAACTATTGAAGGTGAAATGAAAACTACAAAAGAGGAACTTATAAATGAAATTCTCGATCGCCTTCATGTTCCGGTGGAGAATACGCAATGAAACGGACACTTATTTACACTCCATTAGCTGAGCCACTTATGATAGGAGTTGTATCAGTAGCTGCCCTAGTGTTATGTATATTTTCAAGCAATCTATTGATTTTATCGTTTGTATTCTTATATATTTTTTTAATACTGTTTGTCCATGTTTATGTACGTAAAATATCTCATGTGCATTGGGAGTATGTTCAAGGTAGTCCAAATACTTTTATAGGAGAAAAAAATATTTGTTCAATTAAAATTTCAAACAATACTATATTACCCATATTTAATATAGTATTTCGATTTAAATGCGATAATAGACTAAGTTGGAAACATGACGCACTAAACAAAAATCAAAGTACAGGTTCAAATTACTATATGAAATTCAATATGAAGGGAGAGGAGATAAGAACATTTGACATTCAAGCCATAGCCTTGAAAAGGGGAATCGGGAAATGGGAAGAAGTTGAAATAGTAATTTCTGATCCATTTGGTCTCATTATGAGCCATCTAACGTATAGTCAAATTGATACACCTGCTTATTTGATTTTTCCTGCTGTACCTAATATCCAGGTACCAGAATTAAAAGAGTGGTCGCGTGGATTTCGAAAATCTCTATCTTCACCATTGTACGATGAAACGAATGTAATAGGGATAAAAAATTATGAAAATGAAGATTTCCGCTCGATACATTGGAGTGCAACGGCAAAAACAGGAATAATAACTGCAAAGAAATACGAACGAACACAATCTGATAAATATGCACTCTATTTAAATTTAATAAATAAGAACGGAGTGTCAATAAGAAAGGATACAGAGGAACTTATAGAAATAACAGCCGGTATGTGCAAACAACTTTTAGTACAAAATTGTTCTTATGAATTGTGGATAAATACCGTAAGTCACAATGGATTGCTACACATTAAATTAGGAAATAGCAGAAAGCAGTTACATAACACGCTAAAAGTACTTGCCTCCATTAAAGAACAGGATACTCCTGTATCTTCTTCTTATTTTTTTACGGCAGGTTTTCGTCGTAAGCAATTAGATGCTATTCCCTTAATTATCGGTACTTCTCCGAAACCAAATAATCGAACCGAAAAATGGATTGTAATAAAAGAATAAGAAGGGATTTATGTCATGTTCAATAGTAAAGGGCATATACAGATTGGCTTGTGGTGTGCAAGATTTTTGATAATTATTTTTTTCTTAATTGGTGCGATAACTATGTCCACTAGTGTTGTACATATACAAAAAGTGATTAAAGAACATTATTTTAAGAAATCACCCGAGAAAGAGTATAAAGAGACAATAAGGGAATTTAAAGAAACTGACCTTCCTGAAACACCTATGGAGGAAGTCAAACATATTGATACTGAGCAAAAGAAGCACACCAATCGAAAAATAAAAATGGCAGAAGAAAAAAATTTCTTAAATTCTATAATTTCACTACTTAGCAATGCATGGATTACTGTAGTTTTTTATCTCATTTGTATTCTAATTATCGTTTATTTTATTTATAAATATGTTAGAAAACAAATCCGTAAAAAAAGAAACCACCCAAAAACATATCATACAAGCAATCAAAAAATTAATACAGAAAAAAAAGGAGGGATTATTAATAAACCATTATATCAACTTCCCACTGATCCGGTGCGAATAAAATTGATTGAATGGGAACAAACCTTGCAATTACATGAAAAACGGCGTTCTCACGAGTCCATACAGCAATGGTTATATAGAATTTGTAGAACCAGGGATATCATTCCTATTTATGAATCCATCCGATATGGAAATAAACCTTCTTCAGAAATAGACGTAGAAAAAACAGTGCTGTGGATACAGCAAAACAAGAAAACTGAGTAATAAAATCGGTTCTGGTACAAAAATAAAAGAGAATAAAATGCATAGATTCCTAACGGAATCGTAACTTATGCTGCAAGTCCAAATAATTGATGGATGAACTCTTTCTGATTTTGGACAGGCTGGTCCCGTAAATCAACCTGTTCTTTTTTCATCATATGCATGGCTTCTACTCCTGAAAGAATGGATGTAGCTGTGTCAAAACATTTGAACCCTAGCATAGAACGAATTCGCTTCTTTATAAAGCGTTGATCTTGCTCTACTATATTATTCAAGTACTTTTGTTGTCTAAGTCGCATACCACCAGGTATGCTTTTTTCTTTTTTCAACTGTTCAATTGCTGTAGGATAAGCTGGATTTTTATCGACTGTTATAACACGAGGTTTTGAAACATGAAAAGACTGCAAGGCCTTCTTGAAAAAGCGCTTTGTAGCCTTTTGGTCTCTTGTTTTGCTTAGGTAAAAATCGATTGTATTTCCTTTCGAATCAACAGCACGATACAGGTACATCTATTGACATTTTACTTTGATATATGTTTCATCGACTCTCCAGGAGTCATTTGTTTGTTTAAGATAACATCGGATTCGTTTGTCCAATTCAGGACCATACTGATGAATCCAACGCATGATGGTCGTATGAGAGATAGATAGTCCTCGCTCTTCCATCATTTCTACAAGGTCACCGTAGGTACCATCTCACCATTAAAGTTGATAGTGTTTCCATTTGAATGCACTTAGCTTAGACATACTTCACCCACATTCTTTTCAGATTAGTAGTATTAGTAGGGGTAGCACCACATCGCTATCAAGCTAAGATTATACAAAGTCAATTTTAGGCGAGATTGTTTCTTTTTTCTAAAGGGCAAGTGTAGGTGATTGAAAGATTTGCATACGAAATAAACCCTAACGGGTTTCATTTTTTGAATTAAGCGGCTTGATTATCAGACATGGTACAATTGTAAACGACACCTAATATATCAAAGACGGCTAGATAAATGAGTTAAAGAAGTCATAGCTACATTTTGGCTCACCCATACACATAAAGCTGCTAAATCTTTTGCTTGGTATTTACTGGTTCGTTGTACAAAACTAACATCTCTAGCAAGATCCCGTAAGGTATTTGGAGATAAAAAACTTTGAATCTCTTGAGCAAATAGTTGTAATTCATCAGATACAGAAATAGACATACAAAAACGCCATCCTTTCCTATGATTCTACAGAAAGAATAACGTATTTTTTCATTTTAGGGAATTCTTGTTTTGTTACTTTGATAGTCTCATGTGGCAGAATTTCTTAAATAGCTTAGAAGAACTCTATTCTAAAAAATACATCTATATTTTACTGGTGATGATAAGTTAATTAAAGTTGATGGATAGCCAAATTCCATTGAAGCATCTATAAATTCTTCTAAATTTTGTACCGATTCAGTGACTATTTTCACCAAGTAACTATATTGTCCAGCTAATCTGTGGCACTCAAAGACCATAGGGTTTTCTTTGCAAAAATTTCTGAATTGTTGACATTTTTTTGATTCAAACAAAACAAAAGCCGTTACATTCTTATTTAATTTCTCTGGGTTTATAACTGCCCTATAGGCTGTAATAATATTTTTATCCTCTAATTTTTTTACTCTTTCTTTTGCAGCAGGTGTTGATAAGTTCACCATTTTTCCTAGTTCAGTCATAGATATGCGTCCATCTTCTTGAAGAATATGTAAAATCTTTCGGTCAATATGGTCCGTTTTAAACATCCCCTTTTTATTTAAAGCAAAACGCTTATAATGAATAAATTTTTTAAGTCTTTTGGATGAAATAGCTAATAATTTGTATTTAAACAAAATTATATTATATTTATAATTTTATGTATATAATGAAAAAATGTTATTAGAGGAATAAAAATGGGACTTGAGATGAGGAAATGCTGTGAGAAATGTAATAATAAGGTTGAAGAGCAATCTTTGGCTTTTATTTGCACACATGAATGTACATTTTGTGAGGAGTGTACAAAATTAATGAATTATGTATGTCCTGATTGTCAAGGAGAGCTTGTCAAAAGACCTAGACCCCTATCTAGTAGTGTCTGCTCTCTTAACATATAACAATACTACTTATTAGGTTCGTAACGAAATAGGTTCAAAAGATAAAAGAGGGCAATATTATGATTATTAGAATGAAGAAAGATATGGAGAACATATATAAATTATAGCGTAAAGGAGTTTTTATATTGAACCAAGCTTTGCTTATTATTGATGTCCAACAAGAATTAGTTGATGGTAATAACGAAACTAAAAATGTGTTTAATAAAGAGGAATTGTTAGATAATGTTAATTTAGTTATTGATAAAGCACTAGAATCACATGCTTTGATTATCTTTGTGAGGGATAAAGATGTTGCTGAGGGCAAAGGTCCAGGTTTTCAAATACACCAGACAGTAAAAGTGCCAACCAATGCAAAAATATTTGATAAAGTAGCTACAAATGCGTTTTATGGTACACTATTAATGGATTTTTTAAAGGAAAACGAGATCGAACATCTTATTATCATGGGATGTAAAACAGAACATTGTATTGACACAGCGGTTAGAACTGCAACGGTGAATCATTTTGATGTTACTTTAGTTGGGGATGGTCATTCAACGACAGATTCTTCAATCCTATCTGCTGAAAAGATAATAAGTCATCATAATGAAATACTTCATGGTCATTACAATGTTGACAATTTTTCTGTTGTTCGGACCAGCCGAGAGGATTTGTTCCAACCAATTCATAATAATTACCGATAAATCACTATTTACCCTGTTAAATTGAGAACCTCAAAAAAATTATTGATCTATAGCAATCAGGAGTGATTGTGGAATAATCCAAACTATATTTAAACGAATGTGTGTTATTATATTTTTAATATGGAAGTATATCGCATCAAAAACTAAAAAAAATTATTTTAACCCCATTCTAAAATTGGAACGGGGTTATGCGTATTTAAGACATTAAAATAAAATACATTTATTTTAATTTTACATTTAATGTTTTAATTCTTAGATAGAAATTTCGTTTTGGGGGCACTTCAAAATCTTAGCTTAATGGGCATGGGGTAGCACCACATCGCCATCAAGTTAAGAAATACATTATTCCTAAAACAAAAAATATATATTTTTAGAACGTACTACAACTTCTGTTTGGCTACTAAAGTATCTAAAAAGACAAGATAAACGCCAGTTCAGAAACTAAATTTAACCGATAAACGATTTACTTTAAACGATATTAATAAACTGGGCAATCATCCTATTTTAAAAAGGTTGATTTTTTTAGAGGCTCCTGTGGAATTTTATGTTAAACTTACTATAAAGATTATGAAAATTCAATCTTCTGCGATCGGGTAGGATTATTGAACAAGTTTTATGAACTTTAGTGGTAGCATCATTAGTGAAATTCTTTATAACAACTGATTAAGGAGGGATAGAATATGAGAAATAACTTTCAAATCGTTGCGTTACAAGAAAAGGAGTTTAATAACCTATTTCTAATGAATGAAGAAGCATTAAAAAGTATCGGGGCAGTCAAAATAATAGCAAATAAAAATCCTGGATATCCTTGCAGGATAAGTTTGAAGGATGCAGAGGTAGGAGAAGAGGTAATCTTACTGAATTACCAATATCATAGTGTTAATTCGCCTTATAAAGCAAGTGGTCCTATATTTATACGAAAGGGAGCAACTACCGCTAAGCTAGATGTAAATGAAATTCCGCTTATGTTACATCATAGGTATCTATCTATACGCGGCTACAATGCTGACTCAATGATTGTAGAAGCAAGGGTTACAGAAGGTGTAAATTTAAGAGAAAATATAGATGAAATTTTTGATAATAAAGAAGTAGAGTATATTCACATTCTTAACGCTAAACCAGGATGCTATAATTGCCTTGTTAATAGAGTGTGAAAAAATTGGTACTCTTTACGTTGGCAAATCGAGATTTTATTTAAAACATGGAAATCATTCTTTCATATTCATCATTGTAAAAAGATAAAAAGAGAACGATTGGAATACCATTTGTATGGGCAACTGATTGCCATTCTACTCTGTTCGTCTACTATGTTTCAAATGCGACAATTCCTTTTTATGAAAAAGAAACGAGAACTCAGTGAATATAAGGCCATATATATGATTAAAGATTATTTTTTCTTATTTATCAAGCTATACAGAAAGACACCCAAGAACTATCAAAGATTCTCATTTGCCTGTTCAACCTCCTACAGCAAAACGGGCGAAAATCCGATAGGTATGAGAAGAGAACCGTCTTTGATATATTAGGTGCTGTTTACAATTGTACCATGTCTGGATGATCAAGCGGCCTAATTCAAAAAACGAAACTCGATAGGGTTTATTTCGCATGCAAATCTTTAAATTCTCTACACTTAGCTTTTAGAAAAAAGAAACAACTTCTATTCTACTTGACGTTGTGTTGTATGGGCTTAGCTTGATAGCACCCCAAAAACGACTTTGTATTATAGTTGCAAATGATTTTTTCTCTGAAATGTTTTTCTTTTTTTAGTTGTTAGATGAGAATTATTTATTTTAACGGGTTATTTTTATCTGCATTCATTACAGTAGGAATGCCCAATGTTGAATCCACTGCACAGTTAGAAAAAACATCAGATACAACAAAATTTTATTTCGTGCGATGGTAGTCATGATGACAACTACAGATTCGTTGGAAGCTGCTTTTGCAACTAGGATACTTTCTTTATCTGAAGGTGAATATGGAATTTTAGTCAGCATTGCTGGAGCAGGAGTATTGGTAGGTTCTTTATCTAATGCAATAATTAATGAAAAAATACCTACCTCATGGCTTATGGGTATGGGTTCCTTAATAACTGCAGTAGGTTATATGATTTTTACATCTTCTAATACCTTTTTTATAGCATCTGTAGGGGTTTTTGTTTTATCATTTGCTACTGCCTTTTCTAATACCGGTTTTTACACATTTTATCAAAACAATACACCTGTTGATGTGATGGGCAGAGTTGTCAGTATTTACGGGTTTATTGAGGCTTTTTTAATTATTACAGTTACTGTAATCTTTGGTGTTTTTTCAGAGCTTATATCTATGCGATTTGTTGTAGTTTCAAGAGCATTTGTAATGTTTTTGATATCTATCATACTATTTATTTGCAGTGTTCAACCATCAAAAGTAAAATTCTATTCTAATTCAAATGAGCTTAAAGATTCGTTTCAATAAATTCTTTGTTTAATAAATAAAATTAAATAATAGTGATGAAATAAAAAAGATCTTTACTGAAAGATTCATTTTATTACCGATAACGAAGGTCATGTAAACATAGGTAAATAACAGAATTAATTATTAAACGGCTATATAAAGTACTGCTATAAAGCTAAAGTTTTGCACTATCCATAAAACTAAAAAGACGTTATCCTTTCTGTAGAATCATAGGAAAGGATAGCGTTTTTGTATGTCTTTTTCCAAAGCTAATTGATGAAGGTGCTTAAATGTTATTCGATATGCTTTTAGAGTAAAAGTTACATAGTCGTATTCATTACGAATTTCTTTCAAATGAACCCAAAGTGTATTTTCTCTTTGAAGATAAAGACTAAGCGAAGATGGAGTAGAACCGATTTGTTTCACTATATATGGGATGCTTTTGATATGAGTGTATGACCAACCGGGATACCGAAGAATGGCTAATGGAACGGCGAACCCTAAACGATTTTCTTCTCTCCTTCGCTTATTTATAATGTCTAAATCTCGTTTGGAAAAAGTGTAGTAGATTCCTAGCACCCACTCATCTTCAGGAATTTGCATAAAGGCTTGTCGCTGTTCCAGTGTAAGCAATTCTCTACCTCTCGCTATTTTCATACAATCTCATCTCATTTCTGTAATTATTCAGTTTGAAAACATAATACTCATTACACCTTACAACATTGTAAGGCAAACGTAAGAATAATACATGTCTTCTTTAAAACATAATAGCTAAACTAACAATATATGGATCGACTTGAGATTACATTGGAGACTAATTGTAAGGAGTGGGACAATTGAAAACGGTACTATCGGTACAACACCTAACGAAAGAAATCAAGGGCAAGTTGATTGTGCAAGACATATCGTTCGATGTGGTAGAGGGAGAGATTATTGGACTACTTGGTGCAAACGGAGCGGGCAAGACAACGACAATGAAGATGATAGTTGGTCTAAGCACTATAAGTGCCGGAGACGTGCAGATTGCAGGTTACAGTATGAAGAGTCAGTTTTCTAAAGCGCTCTTCAATGTAGGGGCAGTGATTGAAGCACCAGCTTTCTATCCTTATTTGAGTGGGTACGAAAATTTACGTCAATATCAGCGTTTGCACAAAAATGCGAGTAAGGATTGGTTGCTGGAGGTAGCCAGTTTAACCGGCATAGAACATGCGCTTAAGCAGCGAGTAGGCACGTACTCCATGGGAATGAAACAACGCTTAGGAATTGCACAAGCACTACTGCGAAAGCCAAAGTTGCTTGTGTTAGATGAGCCGATGAATGCACTTGACCCTGCTGGTGTTCGTGAAACCCGGAACTATTTAAATAGAATTGCGGCAGATTTGGGCGTAGCAATTGTGATTTCCAGTCATCAACTGTCTGAGATTGAGCAGATGGCACGCCGAGTGGTTATTATGCAGAATGGTTGCTTAGTGACAGAGCAGCGGATTGATGATGGGTTAAATGATGGGGAATTCTGTATCACTCTTCACATTGATAATGTTGAGCTTACAAGCGAAGTTGTGGTTAACTTGTTTGGGGACGATCATCATGCATGGGATTCTATGCAGACAGAGAAATTATCTAACGGTTTGCATACTATGACAGTAGCTATTGATGAAGGTCAAGTTCCAAAGCTGATTCGAGCATTGTGTGAGGCCAGGGTGGAAGTTCATCGGGTGTTGTCGGCACATACGAGTTTAGAGGATAAGTATTTAAAATGGACAACTGCGCGCGGTGAGGTGAATTAAGTTGTTATGGAATGAATGTTTGAAGATAGTGAATAAAAGAATCTTTATTCTTTCACACATTGGTTTTATTATGATGACGATACTGTTCTCTTGGGCACACACCAGTAATCTCAAGGCTGAAGATACGGTGGCTCAAATGGTAAATGCTTTGCTTGGCCTATCGGGGATGCTTGTTATTCTACCTTGGGCGATTGTTTTGTCACCTCTTATTTGGACGGATGAGTATCAGTATGGTACTCTGAAACAACTGTTCCTGCATACATCCTCGCGCTCACGGTTGTATGTTGCAAAAATTGCTGCGATGATTTTGCTTATCATTACGAGCGTTGTTAATATATTCATTGTTTCTTTGTTAGCGAATCTTCTGATGGCTCCCCAAAACATACAATGGGGCGACATGACGGATGTTATATATTCTATCGGAGCAATCGTATTGCAATGTTGCCTATATGCAAGTCTAGCATCCTTGATTGGCGTGTGGACAAGATCAGCTGCTATCGCAGTAGGCAGTAGCTTAGTACTATACTTTTTACAAATGATATTTGGTGGTAGTCTCTTATCTATATCATGGACACACATTCTATTCATTCATCATGATGATTTAAGTGTCTATTGGAGCACGTCACAATATAAATCGGAATTAGTTGGCTTACCTATGTCGTTAGCGATAGATATCGCCTATATTTTGTTTTTCTTTGCAATTGGATTATGGTTGTTCGTCAAGGAGAGAGGAGCAGACTAAACATAACACCGAGCTAGGAATGAGCAAATTAGGATACAGTTATGTCGCTTATGCCGACACTTAGGATAACGGTATGGAAGACAAAATCATGAGAAAAAAGCACTTGTACTGAGTGCTTTTTTCTCGATTCAATTTCCAATCACTTTAAATTTTCGCCTGGCTTTTGAATATAAAGGTGTTATATCAATCCAATAAAAAGATAAACGGCAGTTCCCCAAATAAACAAGGCGGAGCATTTATTGAAGATATTCATTAAACTACCTGTACTATCTAGATTCTTTATAACTGTACCAGCGAGCGTTAATCCAAAGAACCAAATCCAAGATACTGTAATACATGCCATTGTGAAAAAAATTTGTTCCGTTCCGACATATTTTAATGCACTTGTTCCAATAACCCCAACTGTATCTAAAATGGCATGAGGATTTAATAGAGAAACTGATAAAGCAAAGATGACTTGTTGACGGGTCGATAATGCTTTGTTTGATTCATTAGTTGTTGGTTTAGACTTCCAAATAACATACCCCATATAGAGTAAAAATAAAATCCCTACAATCATTAGACTAAGACGTAGCCATTGAAATTGCAAAACGATAATGGATAGTCCAAAGACAGCTAAAAGAATTAAAAATGTGTCACATAGTGCAGCCGTAATAGTAGCCGGAAGTGCACGAATGAATCTTGGTTGTGTGGCTCCTTGTGAAAATACAAATACATTCTGTACTCCTAAAGGTAGAATAAGTCCGAATGCTAAAATCATTCCATGAATAACAGCTTCCATATAATCCACTCCCTTTCAATTACTATCGTACTATGATACAACTAAAAGAAAACAACCAATTGGATGGTTTCTTATCCACCCAATTTAAGGGGAGATTATATGAAGTGGAAACCAAACCGTTATTCTCACTTAACTGTTCAAGAACAAATTGTAGCTTGGATAAAATCTCATATTGAACGAGGGGATTGGACTGTTGGCACAAAGATTCCAACACAACGCCAACTAGCAACGCAATTTCATGTGAATAGAAGTACTGTGCAACTTGCTCTTGATGAATTAAAGGCGGATGGTTTGCTTGAATCAAAAATGGGTTCAGGAGTATTTGTGGCTAATAATTCCTGGAATGTACTTTTAAATAAATCTCAACCGAATTGGCAGAAACACATTGAATCAAGTATTCATAAGCCAAACTATCATACGATTCAACTCATCAACGAATACGAGCAAATGGATCATATAATTCGTCTTGGAACAGGCGAATTATCACCAGAATTACTCCCAACAAAACAAATTGAACAGTCATTAAAAGAGATTTCAATTGATTCAAAAGCAATTGGTTATTCATCACCACAAGGAAATAAAAAGCTACGAGGTGTTTTATGTAACTATTTAAAAAAACGTGGTATTCAAACAACGCCAGAGAACATTTTAATTGTTTCAGGTGCACTTCAAGCACTGCAATTAATTGCATTTGGATTATTAGAAGAAGGTTCCATTGTTTTTCAAGAACAATCTTCTTATTTACATTCTGTGCATCCTTTTCAATCCGCTGGAATGCGTATGATTTCAGTTTTGAGGGATGCTAGTTTAACCGACAATCTACGGGCACTCAAAAGAAAAAGACAATCTTTATTTTACTGTGTACCAACATTACACAATCCAACAGGGTCTAATTGGTCAATGAAAGAAAAGAAACAACTATATAATACGTGCAAAGAGCTACAAATCCCGATTATTGAGGATGACGTGTATCACGAACTGTTATTTGAATCCTCTTCTCCTGCTATAAAATCAATTGACACATCAGGCCAAGTGCTTTATATCGGTAGTGTATCTAAAACATTGAGCCCTGGATTGCGAATTGGTTGGGTGGTTGCACCTTTACCTGTAATTGAGCGATTGGCTGATATAAAAATGCAAACGGATTATGGTTCTAGTGCTTTTTCTCAAGAAATCGTCTCATATTGGATATCGTCAGGGTTATATGAAAAGCACCTAATGAAACTTCGTGAACAACTGAAAAGAAGGGCTACATTTGTAGAAGAAATATTAGAACAGCGATTTCAAAAAATCGCTACGTGGAAAAATCCTGAAGGTGGTTTTTATATATGGCTCAGATTTCATGAGCCTATTGTAAATAAGGCGTTATTTCTAAATCTATTGAAACAAAATGTTTTAATCAATCCAGGCTATATTTATGAATCAAGCGATTTCCATCATATTCGTCTTTCTTATGCCTATGCATCATTGGAAGAATTAAAAAAAGGATTAAGTATTTTATTAGAACTTATCCAGCATAATATGGATTAATTATGAATGATATTTTAAATGGAAATGTTTATTATATTTCTTTATATATAGCAAAAGCGAAAAAGAGACAGTGAAATTCCATCTCTTTTTCGCTTTTGTGCATTTACATATCGTTTTAAAATTAAGAAGTTTGAAATGAAAGGCTTGTCAGCTGAGAAGCAACGCTTAAATCATCATTTAAAGTAATAGAGAAACATGCGATTAACGGTAGTGTGATGATTATTGATCCAGTTGGACTGATTTCAATAGATGGACTATTCCCGCATGTCCCGTCACAATTTACTGAGCTTGATATACCATTTCCAGGTGTAATTGTGATAACAAGACAGACGTCAAAACAAATATTATTCGTCGTACATGCCATAGATTTTTCCTCCTTTCTAATAGCATCTATGAGTACGATATGCATGAAAATATTTGATGGAACGGCAATAAATCAAAATAAAAGATTGGCCCAATACCTTTCTTCCTTTTGTATACATAATAAATATTTCTTATAAAAAATAGACGTTTATTTTATACGCTATCGATTCCATTTGTATATAGTAATTTAGTAGCGTGTATTTTTTATAAAACAAAATGCGAAGAGAGGACGGTGGAAGGGAATGAAAAAGTCATTAACGGCAATTATTGTATGCAGCAATCAACTTGATATATTGGAGGAATTAATTAAAAATGTGAAGCAACTAAATCCTATCGAAATTATCATGTTATGTTCTCATTCACAGCGTGAAGTGATTGAAATTTCTAAGAAATATCATTGTTTACCTATCTTTAAAAATACATCTGAGACAAAATATAATGATTATTCCTCTGCTTTAGAGATCGTAAAGGGTGATGTTTGTTTCGTTTTACATGGTAGCTTTCTTTTGTCATCTGAACAAATAAAAGAATTTTTAGCACCTATTCTTTATGATGATACGGATGTGGTTTTAAATAAATTAGATGGGATTCTTCCTATAGAGAAATATCAAAACTTACACATCGTATGGCGAAAAGTATTAAATGAATTTTTAGGTCGCCCAGACTTGAAGAGTAATTCATTACTTTCTCTTCCCTTTGCTCTTACAAAAGAAGTGGTGACAAATATTGGATATGTCAATTTTAAAAACCCACTTCTATCACATATACAATTATTAGAACAAGGTTGGCGCATTCGTCACCATTGTGCTCTTCATACATTATTTGCTGAAGCACTACTAGAAGAAAGCAGTCTATATAAGGATGGTTTATCAAAAGAGGAAAGTCTTGAAGTGGAACGTTATCTACTAGCAATTTCAAACTGGTTAAGAGGGCGTAATGTTCGAGGAGGATTTACAGATGGAGGAAAGCGAAGAGATGTCATCGAACAATTGCAGTATGATCAGTCATTTCCTTTTTATCAAAAAGGTTTTGGAATGCAATCTGCCCTTTATAATAAGAAACAAGTTTCCGTTATCATTCCAGCGCAAAATGAAGAAAAGACAATAGAACGCGTGATTCATGAAGTAAGAAAAATAGAACCGTTAGAAGTGATTGTCGTTGTAAATGGTTCAAGTGATCAAACAGCAACGATTGCTTCGAGACTAGGGACGACAGTGATTGAATATACGGAGTCACTGGGGCACAATGTTGGGCGAGCGGTCGGTGCATTTGCATCTACAGGAGACATTCTTTTATTTGTAGATGCTGATTTCAGCATTCCTGCCAATGATTTATCTCCATATGTGCTAGCAGTGGCAAAAGGGATAGATATCGCTTTAAATCATTTAACATCTAGTTTAAAGCCACCATTTCACATTGTTGATATTTTAAAGTATATGTTAAATCTGTCTTATAGTCGGCCTGATTTAAGCAATGGTTCATTAGTAGCGATTCCACATGCAATAAGTAGAGAATGTATAGAAGGGATTGGTTGGGAAAGTCTAATATGTCCTAGCTTCGCGCAAGTAAAAGCGATTTTAGCAGGTTACAAAGTGGAGTGTGTTCATTATGTAGACGTTATTAAACCAAACCGCTTTCGTTTCAAAGAGCACTTTAGTAAAGGCGGGCATCCTCCTGCAGTATTAAGAATAATGGGAGACCATATCGAGGCATTGTCCTATTTAATTAAAAAACAAAATCTTTCATATGAATAATTTTGCAGTGTGTTACCAATCCTTTTTAGCATTGATAACACACTGCATCACATTATCGATTACTTTGAAGTCTCTGAGTAATAAGATAAGAAATCCCTTCTACATGATCTCCAATAATTTGTTGCGTCGCTAAAGAGATCCCCTTATTTTTAGAAAAATGCTTTTCTGGACGAATGCGATTCATCGTATCAACAGAAACAGAATGAACATTTTTTATATGGAAACCTTCTAGTATTGCTTTCACTTGACTATAGACTGGACAAACAAGTGAAAGATAACCGATTTTTTCAAGACAATTACGGCTAAAAGCATGTGGAACCGCAATCGTAGAGCCCATACCTAAATCTTTGCGGCCACATGCTGCATTCACAGCGTATTTACAAGCTGTAACAATGGAATAAGGGAAGCGATACATGTGGTAGGAATCTAAGTTGTTTAAGGCTAAATCGACGCCATTTTGTACAGCTTGCACAAATGGCAATAAATCGTACTTCGGAATGACGAAATCTCCATCGACAAATAATACGATATCTCCTTTTGAAAAATAGGCACCAATCGCACGCCCTGTATCATTTCCGAGTGCTTCTTCATAAACGATAACAGTGGCACCGCATTTTTTTGCAATTTCTTCCGTATGATCTGTTGTTCCATTCATTACAACAATGATTTCTAACGGTTCTAATTTCTTTAATTCTTGAATAACAGCTTCTATTGTTTTTTCTTCATTACGAACAGGAATGATAATAGAAAGCTGCTTTCCTCCATAAAGCTTAGAAAATGTTTGCTCACCGATCGTGATTTTTGGGGAATGTTTTAACTGTCGGGAGATGAAATCCGCAGCAATATCTCGCCGACGATTTCCGTCAGTATATTTAGCTCTAGAGCTTTGTGAGCTATGAAGATGATTTGCGATTGCTTCTATATAATGATGGATCATTCTTTTTTCATCAAGAGAGAGTTCGTTATCATGAAATTTCGTATGGAAAGGAGAATGAGAATCTACTTCTACATGATGAGCAATACGAAAATTATGCTGGATTACTTTTTGTTCTGCTAGAACGGGATTTACTAATGATTTAAGGCCGATTGTCTCAATCGCAGCTCTCGTTATTGCGTAAGGCAATGATAAAAAAGAATCGATATTTAAATCAGGGCGATTAAAAATATGATTTGCTACTTGTTGCCATATACTGATTGTATTTGGGCGTTCTTTCTTGTAAAAAATCTTGTTTACATTATTCAATACTACATCTGCGTCATCTTTCAATAATGGTTTAAGAAATACATAGAATTCAGAAGAAGAAATGATAGGTTGTGAATTTAAAAATAATAAGACATCTCCGATTGCTTCTTCTGCGCCTATTACTTGACGGTTGTTGTGATGAAGAGTTTCATCCACCTTTATTATCTTAACAACTTTATTTTCCGTAATATGAAGTGGGAGAGTAGCATTGTTATTTACGACACAAATGATTTCTAGCGGATTTAACTGGTGACAAGATGGTAATATGCTTCTTAACGAATTCGAATGATTATAGACAGGGATTATAATAGAAATAGATTTCTCTGACATAGGAATTCTCCTTTTATAACGAGGACATAGAGGCTATTCTTTAGCTTCTTCCTTATGATTACTTGTTACGTTCAGATCTTTAGATAAACTAGCGCTGAGAAGGCTATTTAAAACATTCATATCTAGCTTAACAGGTGTCCCATTTCCCGATGCGTTGTTCGTAGTATTTTGTTGTTCATTTAACATATTTTTTATATTTTGGATTTCTTTTTGTTGTTGTAACAAGAGAAGAAATCCTCCTAGAATAAATAAAAAGGAAAGGGCCGAAAAAACAAGAAGGGCCTGTAACAATTGAATCAGCTCCTTTTTAGAAAAGTAATCTTTTTAACTATATGCAGTCTTTTTATAAAAGTTACAATTAGATATTGAGCATTTATGAAGAAATCCATTATTTTGTCATATCATCTCTACATTCCCTCTGCAACCTAGCAAGAATAACAGAATGAACATGCTTCGTACACTTTCCATGTTCTTTAAATATAAAAGTCTTTTGATTAGTAAATGTTACATTCGGTGATACTAATATACATTGAACAATTACAATAAAGGATGATACAGATGATTTTTATTTATACAGATTTTGGCGGGACACATACAACTTCGCTTGCTGCAGCGTATCACTTAAATCAGCTACCAACTGATCGAAAACTAACAAAAGAAGAAATTTTAAATGTAGCGTATTTCAACAAACTAAAAACTTCGGATATGGGGAAGATTATTTTTCGCGGGAGAGACGAGCTAGGAAATCCTGTTTACACAGTTGGTCATGGAGCATCCAAAGTAGTCGTACCCGCAATGAAGCATTTGGCAGAGATTCTTCAACAACAATACCAAAATAACGAAAAAATTATCTTTTCGAATACATCACCAACTGTACCTTTACCAATGACATTCGGGGGCTTATTTTCAAGAAGGTTACATATTGATTTTATAGGTGTCCCATTACTTGTATGGGGAGCAAAACTTTGTTGTGATAATATACAAAGGCTTGTTGCTTATACAAAAGAAGCCGGAAACATGACAAATGATTCTGTTGTTATTTTAGAAAATGAAAATTTCGGATAAATCTCTTATCTATGGAGATTTATCCTTTTATTTTTGTATGGAAAAGGAATGGGGAACAATCCATATCGACTATCATTTAGCATGATACAGCCAGTCTGATAAAGTTGTTCAGAAATAAAAGAGATTTTCATAATTTTTTGTTTATCCAATGATCTATTTTAGGTAATTTAATGTCCGGCATCTAAAAAAGCCTTTCCATATGTTTAAACTGTCTTGTAGTTCAGTATCATCAAAATCGTCATAAGCGATGACAAGTATGAATGGATTAATTTGTAATAATATGGATAATTTTAATAAAAAAAGAAAGAATAACATTTGATTCTTACATCATACATGTAGGAAAGTTTAAAAACAATGAGTATCTCTAAAAAGGATAAGGAGAATATAAGATGACAAAAAATCGAGATAGAGGTAAAAAAGGGCAAACGAACATTGAAAATGAAGATACTTTGACAAATAGGCAGGGACATCCTGTTACGAACAATCAAAATATAAGAACTGTTGGTAATCGTGGTCCTGCTACTTTAGAAAATTATGATTTTATCGAGAAGATTAGTCATTTTGACAGAGAACGAGTTCCAGAGCGTGTTGTGCATGCGCGCGGTGCAGGGGCACATGGTTATTTTGAAGCGTATGGAACAGCTGGGAATGAGTCAATTTCTAAATATACACGAGCTAAATTATTTCAAGAAAAAGAAAAAAAGACCCCTGTTTTTGTTCGCTTTTCATCTGTTATTCATGGTGGTCATTCGCCAGAAACACTCCGTGATCCAAGAGGTTTTGCTGTCAAATTTTATACAGAAGATGGGAACTGGGATTTAGTTGGAAATAATTTAAAAATATTTTTTATTCGTGATGCAATGAAATTCCCAGACATGATTCATGCATTTAAACCTGATCCCATTACAAACATTCAAGATAGCCAAAGGTTTTTCGATTTTTGCGCAAGTTCTCCCGAAACATTCCATATGGTTACTTTTGTTTATTCACCTTGGGGAATTCCTGCTAATTATCGCATGATGCAAGGATCTGGAGTTAATACATATAAGTGGGTCAATAATGAGGGTGAAGCAGTTCTTGTTAAATACCATTGGGAACCAAAACAAGGTATAAAAAATTTAACACAAAAAGAAGCTGAAGAAATTCAAGCGAAAAATTTCAACCATGCAACTCAAGATTTATATGAAGCAATTGAACGTGGAGATTATCCAGAATGGGAATTATTTGTTCAAATTATGAGTGATGATGAACATCCTGAATTAGATTTTGATCCTCTCGATGATACAAAATTATGGCCAGAGGATCAGTTTCCATGGCTTCCAGTAGGGAAAATGATTTTAAATCGAAATCCTGAAGATTATTTTGCTGAAGTAGAGCAAGTCGCATTCGGTACTGGTGTTCTTGTAGACGGCCTTGATTTCTCAGATGATAAAATGCTTCAAGGACGAACGTTTTCATATTCAGATACCCAAAGATATCGCGTAGGTGCAAATTATCTACAATTACCAATTAATGCATCGAAAAAAAGAATTGCTACAAATCAAAGTGGTGGACAAATGCAATTTAAAGTCGATCGTGCTCCAAACCAAAATCCGCATATTAATTATGAACCTTCTATTTTAGGAGGATTAAAAGAGGCAAAACAAGTCGGAAAAGAGCACAAACCGCGTATCAAAGGCAATTTAGTACGTGAATCGATTGATAGACAAAGTAACACAAAACAGGCAGGCGAAACATATCGTAAATTTGAAGAATGGGAAAAAGAAGAATTGATTTCTAATCTTGTAGCAGATCTTTCAAAATGCGATAAAAGAATTCAAGATAGAATGATTGCTCTTGCGGAAGAAGCGGATGAAGAATATGGACGACGCTTAAGAGAGGGAATAGAAAGCGCCATAAAAGATGGGTCTAGTCAAAAGCCACTTGGAAATAGAGATGGTGATCAAGCAACTAAAATTGCAATAGAAAAAGGGCATGAAGCAGATCCATATTAATACATTTGAAAAAGCACAGGATTTCTATTCATCCTGTGCTTTTGTTATAGAAGTTCGACTTTCTTTCGAATCACAATCTTATCTATTTCATCTTCTTCATCACCGGTAAATAAACCGCGCTCTTTTAAGTATGTTTCAAAATATAAATCCGCTTCTGCTCGTTCATCATAAGGTTTAATAGATAAAACAAATCCTATCTTGTTTTGATCCTCTAAATGAGATGTCGAAATATAAGCCGGAATGTTATGGCGTAAGAAAAGTTCTTTAACCGGAATAATCATATCTTTCATAAGTTTAAATAGCATATTCATTTCAAATTCAAAATGAAAGCGATCAATACTAGATAAATCCGCAAATACAACACCGATAAACCCTGTATTAAATACTTCTTGATATTCCACATCTTGATCCGTTTTACCATAAAAATTCTTTTCGATTAAATAATTTTTAAAATAAGCAATACCATCGGTTTGTTCAAACGGTTTTGTAGAAAGAACGAAACCGATTTTCTTTTGTTTATGTAAATATACGCAAGATATATGTGCTGCAACTTCATGCTCATGAAATAAAGAACTTGTTGCTTCAGCAAGACCATCTAATACGTGATGGACAATTTGCAACTTTTTTCGGGCGAAGTAATAAGATTTTTTTTGTAATTCCAATGTATCAATAAAGACAGAGCCAATAAAGCCTGTATTTGAGATAGTAGGTGTATGCTTTTTTCTTCCTCTGCGCTTCTTTTGAGCCATTGTAAAAATCATCCCTTCAAGTACAAATAAAATAAAAAGAACGTTTGTTCGTATGTTTATATTTTACTATTTTATTGCGCTAAAGTAAAGGATTTTCCGCCGAAAAACAACAAAAAAGACACCTATAAAAAGGTGTCTACATGCAATAGGGAAGAGGGTTCTTCCCTATTTATGTTCAATTTATATTATGAAACAGAGACAAGTTCTTCTGCATCGTCTACATCTAAATGACAATCCATTGTACGTACATCTTGATCTTCATGACTTCCGAAATAAATAGTAATTTTCATATGTATCGCTCCTTTATTCTAGGAATACCTAAAATAATTACTAGTAATGTTACTGCTTATTATATACCACTTTTTTCATTTCGACAATCTTATCATGTTCACAAATTAATTTCATCATCTTTTAAAAAATGGAACAGTATTCTAATGGAAGTATACGGGGAAAAGAAAACATTTTTTAGAAACAAGGAAATCATATATATGGATTTTGTATCTTTCATTTCTTTTTAAAATTACACGAATGATTGCTATCATGAGATGTACTTGTTAAAATTTACAAAAGGTATTTTCTGTATATTCTAGCAAATGGAATGTTTTTTCTATATATACTTATGAAAAGAGGGAACAATATGAATATATTAACCGCTATACCCCGTATATATATTTCAAACTTACAACCGCATCTTAATTTCTACAGATCTTTATTAAAACAAGACAAACCTCATGAATTTCAAGTACATGAAACAAAAGTAGTTAGATTCTCTAATTTATTATTAATTGTAGATGAAAACCACATAGCGACACGCCATGTTGCAGCAACGCTCGTGACAGATACGGTTCAACTTGCTAAACAATTTATTGTAAAACACGGAGGCGATATTCTTACAGAACCTATTTCAGTTCCAACGGGAGTAAAAATGATTGCACGCCATCCAGATGGAAATATATTTGAGTATATTGAGCCGAAATATAGATATTAAAAGAAATTTTATGAAAAAAGAGAGAAGGGAACCAATAATGATACCTGAAAAAAGAAAAATAGAAGTTGTCCCATATAATCCGAAATGGAAAGATGAGTTTCAAAAAATAAAAAAGATGCTTGAAAGATACATTGGGGATCTCATTTTAAGAATTGAACATGTAGGGAGTACTTCAGTAGAAGGCTTAGCTGCTAAACCGATTCTTGATATTGATGTTGTTATTGAAAGCAACGATCTACTACCAAACATTATCGATCGATTAGAAAAAGAAGGGTATAAACATCAAGGGAATTTAGGGGTGGAAGGGCGTGAAGCTTTTCAAAGAAAAGATGACGAGAGTGGAATGAAGTATCACCTTTACGTTTGCCCACAGGATGGGAAAGGATATTTAGAACACATTGCACTGCGGGATTATTTATCTGCTAATGAACGAGCGCGAAAAGAATATGAAAAACTAAAGTATCAGTTAGCTAGCATCTATTGTTATAACATAGATGGTTATTGTGAAGGGAAAACAGATTTTATCAAACAAATCTTAAACGATACGATATATAAAAACAAACGATTAGGAGTATATCAATGACACATTATCCGAGGTATCTTTAAGGATAGTAACTCCATTTATTTCAAATTAGTTTATTAAAATAACTATGAAAAATAGGCATCTAAACAAGGTACATCACCTACTGATAGGTCATATTTTGTTGGTGTACGTATTAGTTTATAGATCAGTCCTATTGAGCCGAGAAAAAATAGAAAGCGGCATAGCTAAATTTTTAATGAATAAATGGAGGGCGTCGATATGAATGAGTTTCAACAAGAACTGCAATCGTTAAGTCTTAACGATTATCAACCTGGTAATGTAGTGTATTGGGATCAACAAAATCAATATCCATATTATTATATGCAAGAGGATGCTCGTCGCTGCGGCGGGTGTGGGCGTTGTGGAGGTTGCGGTCGCTGCGGCGGACGTTGTTTCGGATGCTTTGGTTGTTTCGGTTGTTTTAATTGCTGGAACTGGTGGTTTTTCATTTAATTTCTAATCTGTATGGATTCCATCATAGGAAAGAAAAGTGAAACGTATGTAAAATACTTTTCTTTCCTTATTTTACACATATATCATGAAATTTATCATTAGTAAACTCAACGAAAGTAGGGTATAGCTACTTATAAAGAGATATAAAGGAGTTGAATTTCATGAAGAAACAGCCAAATAAAAAGAAAAAAGAACTTGTTACAAAAGAAATAAGTACGGAACAAAACGCAGTTTATAGTGATCCAAAAGATGCAGCAAATATGCAGACTGTTCCTCATCCGAAAGATTATGAGGAGATTGAATACTAAATATCCGACTTTTTCAGGAATGAAATATACATCTTAAGCCCTATAACAATTACAAAATGGTTTGATACTATATATACATAAGCATTTGAAGATGCCTTATCTTAACAAACTTTTTTCAACAACCGTATATAATCTACAAAAAGACGTTTCCTACAATGGAGCGTCTTTTTGTCTGTTTTTACACAATATAATTTCCATTTTTCTGTTCGTATCTCACAACTGAACATGGATATATTAAAACTAAACCGTGAAAAACATATCACTAAAAGAAGGGACAGTTAGCATGAAACAAACAATGATTAACCCATGGCTTATTGTCCTAGGTACAATCGTGGTACAAATTGGCCTCGGCACAATTTATACATGGAGTTTATTTAATCAACCTTTAGTAGATGAATTCGGTTGGCCACTTCATGCTGTAGCAGTTACTTTTTCTATTACCAGCTTTTCATTATCATTTTCAACCTTATTTGCAGGTAAATTGCAACAAAAAATAGGACTTCGCAAATTAATTGCAATTTCAGGAATTATTCTTGGGTTAGGATTGATACTCAGTTCCCAAATTTCTTCTTTATTTTTACTATATATATTAGCTGGTGTAGTGGTCGGTTATGCAGATGGGACTGCATACATTACATCATTATCAAATTTAATAAAATGGTTTCCAAATCGTAAAGGTCTCATCTCAGGGATATCCGTTTCAGCTTACGGAATGGGAAGTTTAATTTTTAAATATGTAAACGTTAAGCTAATCGATACAGTTGGTGTATCACAGGCTTTTTTATACTGGGGCATGATTGTTTTACTTTTCATTTTAGCAGGATCTTTCTTTTTACATGAAGCACCTACGAATGAGACGATTACTCAAACTGCGAATAATAACTACACACCTAAGGAAATGTTACGTACAAATCAAGGATATCTTTTATTTTTCATGTTATTTACTTCGTGTATGAGTGGGTTATATTTAATCGGGATGGTAAAGGATATCGGTGTTCAGCTTGTAGGACTTAGCGCTGCAACTGCCGCGAATGCTGTTGCCATGATTGCTGTTTTTAATACAGTTGGCAGAATTATTCTCGGAACGTTATCTGATAAAATTGGCAGATTAAAAATTGTTTCAGCTACGTTTGTGATCATTGGATTATCTGTTTTTATTCTAAGTTTTATGCATTTAAATTATCCAATTTATTTTGCGTGTGTAGCAAGTGTAGCTTTTTGTTTCGGAGGAAACATTACTATTTTTCCAGCTATCGTAGGAGATTTTTTTGGCTTGAAACATCATAGTACAAATTACGGAATTGTTTATCAAGGATTTGGGTTCGGGGCACTTGCCGGTTCATTTATCGGTGCTTTACTAGGTGGGTTTCAGCCAACCTTTATTGCAATTGGGATTCTTTGTATTCTTTCCTTTATTATCGCTATTTTCATTCGGCCCCCAATTCAAAAGAAGAAAAAAGAGGCACAAAATTTTTATCGAAAACCAGCATAATTTTCTATTAAAAATAGCCCTTTTGAGCGAGGGCTATTTTTAATAGATTTTTTTCATTTCAATTATCCACCTAAATTCCATCCACTTTAGAAGCAAATAATATCCTTACAAATTTGTAATGTTTATGTCATCTTCTTCGATCGTATAAATAAATCATCCTTCATATAATGAAATTATAATTTACAAAAAGGGGAGATACATATGGATGAAGTAATCGGAGAAGTAGTCATTGGTTTATGCGAATTTGTTGCTGAAGTTTTCACTTATGGGAATGCAGAACAAGGGGAGAAAGAAAAAGAACAACTATAATTATATAAAGAGTGAATGAGATAGCTTGAATGGAACATCAATCGTGAAGGTTCAACTACATTTATACATTAAAACTCAGTGTTACAATATAGCACTGAGTTTTTTTGAAATCAAATTTCAAAATGAGTTCCTTCTTACTTAAATATTCCATCCAAGAAAAGTGTTTCTTTGTTAAAGTATGAAATAACATACATTCTCATGTCAGAGTGTGAATGGGAGAAATATTAGAGGAATCAACGAAAAATTATATTATGTATTGCTCAAAGTTTAGATGGATATATAGCAACGAAAGAAGACTCTTTAGATTGGTTATTATACTTTTGAAACTCTTGGATTTGGCGGACCACAATTGGGGGATTTCCGAGCTGGGATGGTAGGAACCTTCTTCCCCAAAACCTTTAGTATAATTATTGGCGGTTTCTCTGCTGCTATTGGGGCAACATTAGTAAGTATTCTGATTCCTAACTTTAGAAGGTATTCATTACGTGAAAACGAAAAAAAATGATAAACATAGTTTGAAATTAAATTGACTTGTTCTATTCATCTTGATTACCGTGATACTTGTGAAAAAGGGTACTTGAAATTACTTGTATAATAATAAAAAATCATTAATGGAGGAATTCTATGAAATTTGCACTTATATTTGGTCCGCAAGCAGTTGGTAAAATGACAGTAGGGCAAGAGTTATCTAAAGTAACTGGATTAAAATGATTTCATAACCATATGACCATTGAATTACTTGAGCCCTTATTCGGATTTAGCCCGAAACTGTGAAGATTGTCAACTTTATTTAGAAAAGAAATATTCAAAGCAGTGGCTGAAAGTGAACTGGAAGGTTTGATCTTTACATATGTGTGGGCTTTTGATCAACAAGAGGATTCAGACTTCGTAAGTCAGACATGTGAAATTTTCGAATCCCAGGGTGCCACTATTTATTTTATAGAATTAGAAGCTGATATGGACGAGAGGCTGGAACGAAATAAAAGTCCGCATCGACTTGAGCATAAACCTACCAAAAGAAACATTGATTGGTCGGAGAAAGAACTAAGGGAATCCATGAGAATATACAGATTGAATTCCTATAAAGGTGAAATTAAAAATGAGAACTACATAAAAATTAATAATACAAATTTGAGTGCTGCAGAAGTAGCTGAAATAGTATCAAAAAGGTTTGAATTATAAAATCACGTGAATGATCCTTCAATTATCGAGTGCTATAGTTGAATAAAAACTTAGATTTTTAAACACCTTTTTAAGCAGCATGTTGAAATGAAAACCAAGTATAAACTCACAACAAATAAAAATGTGAAAAAAGTTGTTAAAACTGCGAAGAAAGTAAAAAGGTTCATGGTAATAGTAAAAAGAGGCGAAAAAAGATAAGTATGCGGCAAGAATAGTTGTTAAAAATATGAAAAATAGACAAATGGCCTTGGTATGGGAAAAAAATCTAGAGGAGCAGCAAGCGCAGCAATTTTATTTTAAAAAGGAATTTCAATATCATGCTATAAAAATTAGGGATGAAACTCGATGCATAGCTGATTTGTATATTGATTGTTTCTTGAGACAAAAGAAATAATAATTCACTTGACAGATGAAATTAAAGAACCTAAGAAACGGGATTATTAGTAGAATTAGGGCATGCATCTAATATAGAAAAAGCGGAACAAAAAGCAAAAGAAATACCTGGCCAATTTTCACCAGAATCCTTTTTAAAGGTAATTGCGTTTAGAATATATAAAAGGCTTACAGTTAAATATTGATACAAAAGGTATGTATGCCATATTGGTAGCTTATTTACTTGATTTAACACAAGATTTAATTGATCAGGCTACAAGCAAAGAAAATGAATTACACATCAGTTCTAACCCACACTACGGGATTGGAAAAGGGGCAACTATATATCGATTTGTAAGTGATCAATTTTCTTCTTTTTATACAAAAGTGATTAATACAAATGCAAGGGATGCTGTACACGTAATTGATGGAATACTTTATCGCGAATCAGATTTAATGATTGAAGAGCATTATACGGATACAGCAGGACAGATTAAGTATTTGGTCTAACACATCTATTAGGATTTCGTTTCGCACCACGATTAAGAGATATATCAAGTTCTAAATTATATACGATCGGTTCTCCTATCGCTCATTCCATTCGAGAAGGAAAAGTATCTGGTTCACTTATTATGAGAAAATTAGGTTCCTATACCCGGCAGAATAAAGTTGCGAAGGCTTCGAGGGAAATGGGAAGAATCGAAAAAACTATTTTTATCCTGAGCTGCCTTTCGAACAAAAATCTACGAAGAAAAGTTCTACAATGAATAAAAATGTTACTCCAATTTCAATAGATAAAATGGACAGAACATCCGTTCTTTTATATGATATAGAAGAAGATGTACACCTAATTTATATCTATTGAAAGGAGAGAATCAAGTGGTTGACAGGAGCAAAAAGAAGTCTAAATGTACACTGGAAAAGGACGAAATGATTAAGCTATATTTAGAAGGGGAGAGCACGTCAAATATAGCGAAATTGGCTAATGTCTCAGCTAGATATGTTCGGATGGTTTTAACAGATAACAATGTTGAAAAGAGAGCAAGAGGGAGCTGGAAACGAAAATATCATTTAAATGAAGATTATTTTAAGAATTGGTCTAATAATATGGCGTATATATTAGGATTTTTCATTGCAGATGGTGTCATTACAAAAGAAAATCAAACCGTAAGTATTTCTCAAAAAGAATCGAGAATTTTAGAAGATATAAAAATCGAACTCAATTCAAATCAGCCGTTGTACCAAAATAAAAACACTGGCGTTTACATGTTAAATTTAAATAGTAAAATAATGAAAAATGATCTAATGAACTTACATGGAATAACGCCTTGTAAATCATACGACGTACAATTCCCATTTGTCCCACAAGAGCATCTACATCATTTTGTTAGGGGGTACTTTGATGGAGATGGCCACGTAAATCCGCAAAGACATTTTGTAAGTTTTGTTGGTGGTTCATATCACTTTATGAATTCTTTAAAACAAATTCTTATGGAATACAATTATCAACCAAAATTCATTAATAAAGAAAAACAATATCGTATATATTTAAGTGGTAAAAATACCATTAAAAAGTTCTCGGAATGGATTTATACCGACAAAGAATTATTTTTACAACGAAAACATGAAATTTTCCAACTAAAAAAATAGTTTTTGTGAACATATACTAAAACAAACTCAATCAGTACGTATGCACAACTAATTATTTAGTGTATGTACTGATTTTTTATCTGTACATTATATCTGCTTACTCAAAAAATAATTGAAGTATCCAAAACTAATGGTGATCGAAAATAAAAAATTTAGATTACGAGAGGGAATAACGATTACTATAAATAAGTTTATTACTTTTTCCTAGTAGACATAATATATATTATAGGCAGTTATAGAAATAAAGTATTTTCTTGTCTCTAAATACAAGTAAACTATACAAAATGAGACAGAAGAAAATTTTTCCGATGAGATTGTCTTTTTATGCTGATTTATATATTGAAACGATTCGTTTAAACACTTAAAGATTTTCTGTACAAATTTCACATGGCTGAGTCCATAAAAATAAGGCGCGTAGAATCAATTGCAAAAAAGCATTTCAGAAATGACACGTAACATTATTTATAAGTGATGTGTACGATCGTGAAATTTGTATGTATTTCAGTCGATTTATATTTGTTATTCAATCTGTTTGATTCGGTCTTCTATATGTTAATTGTTGTGAATTTCATCCTAGTTAACATAATGCTTGTTTGGTACATAAAAAAACTTCCGCTTATTAGGAAGTTTTTAATACACAATTTGAATTTGATTGCAAGTAATTTTCTTTATAAAATCTTGATTAGATAGTTTGCTCTTTTGCCTTATTAAATGCATAATACCTTCTTCGTTCCGGTTAAAATACATGATTTTTCGATCTTCATTGCGATATATATCAGTAAGCTTTTGTAATTTAGTTGTATTTTGATGTTGAACGTACTCTATTTGTAGTAATGTCTCATTACTCATGATGTATACATTGTAATCTTTATTTCTACCTAACAAACAAGATTGCTCTACATAGGAGAATAAATCATGATCAATACCGATAAATGTAATCGAAAATGTACCAGGTAAACGATTTAGCACACATGCGGTCCATAGTAAAGAGATTTCTCCGCGATTTTTATCATGCTTGTTTACAAAAAAATTAATGTAGTCATCTAAAATGATATTTTCAGCGTTTTGGAATGATCTTCTAGCCTTTCGTACCGTGTCTCGCAGCGGCTGTATACAAGTAAATGCTTGCTCACTTGCTCCTAAAAACTCTCGCTTTGCACCTGTAACATCGAAATCAACTTTAAGTAACTCATATAATTGCTGTTCTTCGACATATAAAATCGTTTTGAAATGCTGTAAATATTTCATATATCGCTGCTCTACATCCTCAATTAGCCGCATTTCTTTCACGATTACATCTGTGATTAAAACAGGTGTATCTTTAACCTTCTTTAGAAATAACCTTTCATCATATCGAAAGTATGCCTTTTCATGAATCGAAATGGCAGATGTATCGTAAAGATAAACGTGCTGCTTTTCAATAATTGTATCAATAATTGTTTCTAAATCTGTTATAAAATGTGTATGTTGCTGTATGAAGCTTTTTAATGATGGAGATGTCAATCAACTGCATCTCCTTTCATATTATGAAAATAGCGTGTTATTTCTTCAAGAACTTGTTTATTTGCCTGTTGTGCTGCTTCTGGTAATGCATACTTTTGCATCATCTTTTCGATTTTCCCGAAATGAATCACATTACTTCGTTCAATCATATATGAATCAATCCCAAGCGCTTCAAATTCTTTATGATAATCAAATTTCTGATCAAAATATTCCTTGATTGTGGCATAATCGATTAACTGTAACTCATATAAGCGAATCAATATCGCCTTAAATGGCGCCTTAAAACGGCTCATACATAGAAAAATTTTTTGCAATGTTGTTTCTTCGTTTTTCTCAAAGCTATTATAGAAATTTATTAATTCATGTTCATCCATTAATAGTAACGAAGCGAAATAATCAGCTTTTCTTTCAGTATGATTTGTATCTAGCCCTGCATGAACAATATGGATTTTCTTTTCTAATTCTTGAAGTGAAATTAAATGATATAATTCATGAAGTAAACTAAAATTTTGATAAATTCTAGGTTGATATGTATTCACATAGCAAATATATTTTTCTGTATCTGTAGAGCGAATAAAACCACCTAAAGACTGGTCTTGAATCGGTGCCTCAATCAAGAAATGCTGCATAGCAATATATTTTTTCGCACCTTCAATTATTGTCCAGCCTTTTGGATGGTAATGTTGCAAATACTTTCTTAGTAAGTTTTCTACTTCGGATTTAATGATGTTATTTTCTTCAATAATTTTAGGGAGATCTGTGAAATGAAGCTCAGGCATGTGATTCACCTCTGCTGTAAATTTCAATAAGATCACAAAGCTTTGTTAATTGATGTAGCCCCTCTTCCCCGCTTTCTGATAGCATTTCGCCTGCTGAAAATAAAAAGGCATGTTCTTCTTGCTCTTCAGCAACATAATGAAAATCCTCTTCCATAAAAAATGTATGTTCATGTCCTAATGCTTCAGCCAAGTGTGCAGCAAAATCATAAATTCCATTCATTCTTTTTCCGTTTAGATAATCTGAAAAATTTGATTCAGACATCCCTAAACGCTTGGCCAAACGTTTTCTTTTTAATCCTTCACTTTCGATATACTGATTCATATTTTGGATAACGTACTGTAAATTCATAATTCTCACTTCCTTTCTTTCTATCTATAAATTTATTATACACTCCTCCTCTGTTTTAAATCCATTTGTAACGAATTATTTTCCCTTAAAATACATTTTCTTTCATTGAATTCATATTTTTTTTAAAAGTAATTCTTTTAAAACGAATAATGAATGACAGATCGTATTGATATGGTTATAACTAGAAATCTAATTTCACTCTCATTTTTTGAGCTGATGGCGGACAAATTAAATTATACTCTAAAATTTTCTTATTAATCTTTCGGACGAGTTTACCTGCTTCTTTGGAATCCACAATTGTTTCTAGCTTTTCTTTTAAATGATCTATTTCCTTTGAAAGTTCAATCCATCTAGGTAAAACATGATTGTCTTTTAATGTTTTATAAAGCTGCTTTTCAGGATTATACGAAAGACTTTTATCGATTTGAAGCGGCTTTCCTTTTCCAGGTAAATCATCAAAAACTCCTGACTTTTCCGCCCGTTTCACAATTGAACTAATATGATCTTCATAAATAAAAGCTGAAACTTTTTCGTCCTTTGCCAAAATTTCTTGTTTTCTTAACTCCTTTTCTATGTCTTTTTGACTCATCGTTACCCTCTTCCCTTCTTTTTAATCATATTCCCAATCCGTTTTAGGTTTCTCCTTCAAATTGCAAGCAAATCCCGTGCATCATAACGTTTTGGGTCCCCTTTTATCTTTACACGTCTTAAATAAACTCCTAACGGCCTTTAAAAACGATTTATTCCCAAATAGGCTACCATATAATGATTGAACGTAGCCTCCTTTTTCTAATGTTAACTATGTATTTCTTGTATTTATAGACAAATTCCTATATAAACAAGTTAATAATATTGTATATTTTATGAACAAAAGCCACGCAAACGAGTTGTCTGTGTGGCTTTTGTTTTACTTAGTAAAATAGAATAATAATTTACTCATCTTTCATAATATGTAGTTGTTATCAAATAATCGATACGTAGCAATTCTATCATCATTTCTCTATCCAGTTTAATAACTGCTTATAATGACTCTTTGCGTCATCATATCCAAGATTATATAAATGAATTAGCTTTTCTTTATTTCTTTCAATTCCGCTCACAGGAAGATGGAGGCTTGGTTGAATGATAAAAAAGTTATCGTTCTGTTGAGGAGAATTCATATAAGAAATTGTATCATTATATAATTGATAATGTTCTGCTAGAAGATTTGCGACTTTTGGATAGCTTCTATATAAAAATTTCGCCATTTTCGAAAACAGATTTGGATGTTTTCGATATTCTGCTGGTTTTGTCATGATGACAACATTTTTTCGAAATCCATCCTCCTGCGCTTTGCGAACAGGAATAGGATCGATCATTCCCCCATCTAACAATTTTTTTCCGTCATAATCTACAGCAGGTGCAATAAATGGCACAGAACTTGAAGCGCGAATGATTTTTAATATATCATTCCCATGTTCATGTTTATTGTAATACAGTGCGTGTCCGGATTCACAGTCTGTCGTTCCAATTACAAACTGCTCATTTGCATTCATAAAGGTTTGAAAATCAAATGGTACAAGTTTATTTGGTACTTCATCAAAAAGAAAATCCATACCAAATAACTCCCGCTTTTTAATAAAATTTCGATATGATATATAACGATGGTCGCATACTAATTCTGTATTTACTTTTTTATTTCTCCCTTTTTGCCTTGATAAATATGTTGCCCCCATGCACGCTCCTGCCGAAACTCCTACTACATAGGGAAAAAATAAAGCATTCTCCATAAAATATTCAAGTACACCTGCAGTATATAAACCTTTCATTCCTCCGCCTTCTAATACTAAACCAATATTTTTCATTTTCCCTACCTCTATTTCCGTTCTTTGCCTTTATTTTAATGTATGAAGTGTTAACCTTTCTTTGCAAACTTGTTTCGAACCTCGTTCTTCTTTGTAAGTTTCTCCTAATCTATAACATGGTACAATATACATATAGATTATAAAGGAGGAATCCTACATGGGTTTATTTAGCGGTATTTTAGGAAATGCATCTGATACAAATATAGAAAACGTAGAGCGTGATTTACAAAATATTATGCTACATGATGAGCACGTTGAACACGCTTATAAATTAATTCGTGATTTAATCGTCTTTACAAATCGACGAATGATTTTAATTGATAAACAAGGTATAACGGGTAAAAAAACAGCATATCATTCTATCCTGTATAAAAGCATTACACAATTCAGCGTTGAAACTTCCGGCCATTTTGATTTAGATGCTGAACTAAAAATTTGGGTATCTAGCATGGAAGCACCTATTACAAAAGAATTTAAAGATGACGATAATGTTTTAAGGATTCAAAAGGCCTTAGCAGAATATACAACACGCTAAATTGCATGTTTATACAAAACAAAAAGTATAACCCCGTATTTTTTGGAACAAAATACATTAAAATATTATAAAAATACAAAAAGGGTGGTTAGAACTTACTTTTAACTCTCCTTTTTGTATGAAATAAGTGATATAACAACTTCAACTTCTATCATTTCCTTACCACTCTAATCGATTTCTTAACGAAGTAATATGTGCAGTATGATGTTGGCCATGCCAAGCATATAATCCTATTGCAACGGCAAGCTTTATCTCTCCAGACTCCGGATGATGGAAAGTTTTTTCTAAATCAGAAGTTTGTAACGAATATAATACATGTACCCACCTTTGATGCAATACCTTTAATAATGTGAGAGAAACCTCAACCGGCAATGTTGAATCTGAGAGTTCTGCCCATTTCTCTTCTTTATACGTTTTAATTGATGGATTCTGTTCAGTTAGCGCTAATTTAAATCGCATATAGCCATTCATATGACTATCAGCAACATGATGAACAACTTGTCGTACTGTCCATCCTCCTGTACGATATGGTGTATCTAGCTGATCTGCATGTAAACCGTTAACTTCTTTTTCTAACTGTACAGGTAAATGTTCCATTTCTTGAATCCATTGTTTCACTTGTTCCTTAGTAATCGTTTCTTCGTAATGAAATTCTCCAATTGGATAACGTAAATCCTTCACTATGTATTTCCCCTTTATCGTGTTAAATATATTTCTCGACTGGAATATGTACAAAAATACTCAAATATAATAAATTCTTTTTTTAATAATGGATTCCTGCTAATAGGTAAAAATTCCATTAGTCATTGAATAATTCCTAATATAAAAGCTTCTAACCAGTTCATGATTGTCTCCTTTCTCGTTTGCTTGTACCAGTATATGCTCAGATTTACTTGTTATTAATCATTTCGACATAAAAAACCATGACCTAGCACTAGCAAGGTCATGGTTTGGTTTGCTATTTTATTTATAAAATACTTTATCAACATTATATTTCGCTTGAAGTGTGTTAATGATATACGTTTCGTAAATCTCTCTTTCCATTGGATCTTCAACAAGACATACATCAATGCGGTATACTTCATCACGATGTGCTTTCATTGGAGAAACGTTGTCTTCAAAATGTTTTTTAATACGTTGTCTAATTTTTCGTGCTTTCCCAACAAACAACAGTTCATCATTAATGTTATAAAACATAAAAATGCCACCTTTATCCCTTGGGAATAGATGAAAATCAATAAATCCGTGAATTGGAGTAATTCTTGGTTCATCGCCTTTTATAATCTGTTTTCTTTCTGTAATAGAAACATCAACTGCAGGTATATCAATTTTAATCAAATTGGTTCACGTCCTCTTTTATGATAAAGGTAAATAATAGCATAAATATATAAGAAAAGCTATTTTGTTTTACTTTATAATGATTCAATCGCTCCCGCTACATCGTAATCACTTAAATCTAATTCTATTTCTTTCCCTAAAGCGAGTTTTGCCAGTTCGGAACCGAGATATGGTCCAGCGGTTAATCCTGAGGCACCTAAACCATTTGCAACAAGAATTCCTTTAAAATTAGGTAATGGTCCAATAACAGGTAAGAAACCTGGTGTAAACGGTCTAAATCCAACGCGCGTTTCAATCATTGTACTATTTCCTAACCCCGGAGCAATGGATAAAGCTTTATCAAATACTTCGTGTAAACCACCTGCAGTTACTCTGCAGTCAAACCCTGTATCGTTTTCATGTGTTGCACCGATAACAATACGGCCATCCTCAAACGTTAAGATATATTGATCATTTGGCGGCATAACAACAGGCCAATTCTCAGTATCTGTATTCGGCATATGTAAATGAACAATTTGCCCTTTTTGGAATGTCACTAAGAAATTCACGCCTAACGGTTTTAAAATCTCATTTGCCCATGCACCTGCAGTGATAATGACTTGATCTGCTAGCATTGTCTCGCCATTTACTGTAACACCTTTTATTTTATTATCTTCATGAATTAACGTGGCATCTCCTTGTATAAAAGTGACACCATGTTTCTTTCCAGCGTTTATAAGGGCCTGTCGCAATGCTCTTCCGTTCACTCTTGCAGCCCCGCTTATATGTACAGCACTATATTCTTCTGATAATGGTGGGAATAATTGTTTTGTTTCTTCTTTCGATAAACGAGTAATTTCTCCAATTTCAGGCGCATCTTCACGACGCTTATATGCTCGTTCTTCCATTTGATCTAACTTTTTATCATCTGTATGAAGACTAATTGCTCCTACTCGGTTATAGCCGGTATCTGTTTCGCCGTCCTCTTCTAATTGCTGAATTAAAGAAGCGTAGTATTTTGCCCCGCCTTTAGCAATTTTATACCAAGCCTTATTGCGGCGCTGTGAAAGCCATGGACATACAATCCCTGCTCCCGCATCCGTAGCTCGTCCTAGATCTTGACGATCAATTAACGTAACACGGGCTCCTGCCTTAGCAAGATGATAAGCTGTAGATGATCCTAGAATCCCTGCTCCAACTACAATATACGATTTCATTGCAAACACCTTTTCTGTTCTATTGTTTATACAAAAGTTCTAAATATATTTCTGTGTTTTTTAGAACTGTATTTAGTATACTATTGATAATTCTTGAATGGTATTCATTATTTGCGTCTCGTTCATCATTTCGCAAAAAAAACATACTGAAATGTACTTTACCTTATAGGGAATCTAATAAAAAAAATCATGCAATTTATGAACATTACTTGCATACTAATACACTAAAACTCTTTTGATTTGTTTCGTGAAAGTGGTTTATACATCAAGATACAAAGGAGTGAATCATATGCCTTCCGTAATTGATGGCGTCATTATTGAAAATTGTAACGGAACATTTAATTTAGGTGATAAGTACAATATACAACCGATAGCAATGGATAAAGGTTATCATGGTTCCGGTTCCTCAAGCGTAGGAAATACATGCACAATCTTTAATGGTGTTAACGTAACAAATGTAAATGATTCAGACAAAAATGATGAAAGCATCGGCTTTACACTATAAAAATAGAAAAAGGCAACTGATTTTGTATCGGTTGCCTTTCTGGTAATGAAAGATACTATTTAAAGATCATAACAGATTAACATTCATCTCTTAATACTCTAAACGCATCTCTTACTTTTCTAGCGAAGTCTAACGGTGGTTCGATAGACTCAAAATGCATATACATTGCACGTGGTTCGTCAAACAACCAGTGGTTATGAATCGCTGTAACAATAATGTCTCTTCTGCGGAGCTCAGTTAATAAGGGATTAATTTCTCTTTCTAAAACAACCGTTTCACCTAAATTTAATGTATTTCCTTTTGAATCAATATTTTCAAAAGAAAAAAATTGTGGAGTCACTAAAGGCGAAAACGTTTCACGTCCTAAGATTTCGAAACTGAGCTGCCTTTGTTTTTGAACTACGCAAACACCATTTTGAAACGTGGTATTTCCGTCTAAAATCCGTCCAAATTCTTTACAAAGATCTCTACAGCTATCCCAACTCATACTTTTCATCTCCTTCCTAAATACAATTACTTCATAATATGTACAAGCTAAACAACTTGTTCGTAGGAAAGAGTTGAAGTGTTAACAAAACCTTATATGCTAGAAATGAAAATTCCCTTTAAAACCTAATTATACAGAGGATTTAAAGGGAGGTGATTCTTATATACAAGCAGCTTATTTTTTCTTTCTACGATATAAATCCATTGTTTTATACCCTTGTGAAAGAACTTCTATCATCTGTTGTTGACGTTTATCACGTGTTTTTTGCTGCTTAGCAGAAAAGATGTAACGCGCCCAATCTTTTTGGTAGCCAGGTGTTAAGCTTTGATAAAACTGAAGTTCCTCTGGATACGCAGCTAATAATGCTTCAACATCCTTTATATGAGTTACATAATCATCTACACATTGACTAGAAGCAGTTGCTTTCTTTTCCTTTCTCTTTTCACGTTTTAAACCGACCACTGTAAAAACATCATCCATGCTTACCATACGTGAAAATTTTATATCACTATTATCGACATATCCATCTTCTCCAACTTTTAAAGCTGGAAACATGTCATCACGGTGAATGAATGTTGGATAACGAGAATTCCCTTTTTTCGGATAGGCAAAAAATAAATATCCCTTCTCAAGTAAAAGGTCTTCATTATGGATAATAAATTGGGTCTGTTCCACCATTTCATCAAGTGTTTCTACGAAAATAAAGATTGCATCATGCGCTTTATTTAAAGTAGTCGATTGATTGGGAAAAATATCATAATCAGTCGGTTGGTTCTTAACTGCCATATTATTGTATGTATTCAGCTTTAATTTATCGATAATTGACATAGGAAACTCCTTTTTTATTCGCAATGATATTTATCATGCTTATATTAACATAAAAAAGAAACCTTATCGTATGGAATGATTCTATTTTTTCGACGCATTCTCAACATGAGAAGTTAAAAATACGTAAAATTTCATTCTTTCACTGTAAATATATGTACATTTTTTTATTTATTAGGTATATTATGAATATTGAATGGCTACGAAATAAAATGTTTCGCGTATAAAACCTTGTATTTTTATATCCAGGAAAACTACAAAATTTGTCAATTGAATATTAAACGGAAGGAGGTTTGTGGTTTTATTTACCGGGATATCATAATCAGTTCGATAAAGCTGATAACAATACAGGAGGCGACATAATGTTTCGTACAATTTCAAATTTCATGAGAGTAGCTGAGATAAGACGAAAAATCTTTTTTACACTTGCGATGCTAATTGTTTTTCGGATTGGCACGTTTATTCCAGTTCCTCATACAAACGCAGAAGTTTTAAAAATACAAGATCAAGCCAATGTTTTAGGTATGCTGAACGTATTTGGCGGAGGAGCTTTGCAGCATTTTTCAATCTTTGCTGTTGGTATTACACCGTATATTACAGCTTCCATCATCATTCAATTATTGCAGATGGACATTATACCTAAATTTACAGAATGGGCAAAACAAGGAGAAATGGGCCGTAAAAAACTAGCTCAATTCACTCGATACTTTACAATCATTCTCGCCTTTATTCAAGCCATTATCATGTCAATTGGCTTTAACAATATAGCAGGCGGACAATTAATTACAAATACGAGTTGGACGACTTATCTATTTATCGCAATCGTGCTAACTGCTGGTACCGCCTTTTTACTTTGGTTAGGGGAACAAATTACTGCAAAAGGCATTGGAAATGGGATTTCGATACTGATTTTTGCAGGGCTTGTTGCGGCAATTCCAAACGTTGTAAATCAAATTTATTTACAACAATTTCAAAATGCTGGCGATCAACTCTTTATGCATATTGTCAAAATAGCATTAATTGCTTTCGTTGTATTAGTAATCGTTGTCGGCGTTATTTACATCCAGCAAGCAATTCGAAAAATACCTATTCAATATGCAAAAGCAGTTTCAAACAATAATCAATATCAAGGAGCAAAAAACACGCATTTACCGCTTAAAGTAAATAGTGCTGGCGTCATCCCAGTCATCTTTGCTTCTGCCTTTTTAATGATGCCCCAAACAATCGCGCAGTTGTTTCCAAATTTAAGTGTTTCAAAATGGCTAGGTGAAAATTTAAACTCTGCCCATCCAATTGGGATGTCTCTTTACATAGGGCTCATTATTGCATTTACATATTTCTATGCATTCGTTCAAGTCAATCCTGAGCAAATGGCAGAGAACTTAAAAAAACAAAATGGATATGTTCCCGGCATTCGTCCTGGTAAGGCAACCGAGCAATATGTCACAAACATTTTATACCGCTTAACTTTCATTGGCGCAATCTTTTTAGGTGCTATCTCGATTCTACCAGTCATTTTCTCAAAAATTGCGACATTACCACCTTCTGCACAAATCGGTGGGACAAGCTTGCTCATTATCGTAGGTGTCGCATTAGAAACAATGAAAACATTAGAGAGCCAGCTTGTAAAGCGTCATTATAGAGGATTCATAAAAAAGTGAATTAAAATTCTTTTATTATATAAAGAAAAGGATAGATCACAGAGAATCGTTCTGTATGATCTATCCTTTTTGTGCTATAAATAGATTTATTTGCGACTACAGCATATGATTGACAATTTGTCGAAGTATATTTTTTATTCCTATGTATTCTCACAATAACTTTGAATCTCAAAATAAGTAACAGTATGTAAACAAAGTTTCAAAAATCACTACAAAATATCTATCTAGCTGTTTTTTAACTTATTTATTTATTGAATTCATTAATTGGAAAAAGTATTCAAGGTTATGAGTCTTATTTAAGTTATACCATGCATGTAGCGTATCGGGTGCAAATACATCTAATTTTTTTAGTACTTCGATCGTAAATTCCAGAGGTGCTACTCCTGATGCAGTAATCAAATTCTCCCCAGATACCGCAGGTCGCTTCTCATAAAATGCTTCTCCTTTATAATTAGGGCAGACTATTTTAAGATACTCTAGGTCATTACTTGTGTGCTTTCTAAAATCTAAATATCCCATATTCGCAAGGGCCTCAGTCGCACCACAAATTGCAGCAACGATAGTACCAAGCTTTAAAGCTTCGCCAACTTTTTTTAAGATAGGTTGATGAATTTCTTCTCTCCAAGTATTCCCCCCAGGTAAAATTAAAAGGTCTTTACTCTCAAGAGTACATTCATCAAGAGGAATATTTGGTTTTATGCTCAATCCTCCCATTGTAGTAATCATTTCTTGATTAGCTCCTACTGTGATTACTTTTAAAGGTGCTAAATCTTTTTTAAAATACCTTCCTGAGTTTAGCTCAGCAATTAAATATCCATATTCCCAGTCTGACATTGTATTAAATACATAAAGATAAACTTTCCCTGTTCGCAACTAATTACACTCCCATCACTATGTATAATCATATAATAAAAATTTTCTACCCCTCCTATATTGTAAAAGATTTCCGTTTTATTATCGAATATTAATATCCTGCATCGATCTTCAACCTCTATATAACATAAACCATTTGTCCTATTCCTTCTTTTAACAGTTTCATATGTAATATTAAAAAACAAACGAATTAGATGCTTCTTTTTATCAGGTATAGCTTGTCTGTTACATTATGATTCAAAATATAATTATTTACGAATTAGTTATTCGATGTTAAACAAAAAGGATATGTTGACTGCCTCATTTTTTCATGAAATTTAGAAAAGAGCACTTATTTCCGTAAGTGCTCTTTTTAAGGGATTGTGAGATGCCCTATTAACGAAAGATAAGGTTACTAAAGTTAATGGGTGTCAATAGTATATGCTTGTCCTTTTTCAAATGTTACATCGAGAGTTTCCCTAACCTATACTTGTTACAAAGCAGCGAAAATAAGTGTTTCTAACAGTTATGTCGTAGGAATTTTCTTTCTACCATACTATCATAATTAGAATCATTCTCGGTGCATTTCGTACAAAAAGTTTGGATAAAAAAGGAATTGAAATAAAAAAGAAGAATATCTCTATGAATAACTAAAAGTGAGGGATATAAATGCCACATTCTCATACGATGGACATAAGTAATATCAAAAAATTAGAACAGGAGCTGTCTACTTTATTAGATACTCCCATTTCTTCAGAGAAAGATCTTAAGAGTTGGTTAAAAGAGCAGTCGAAATTAATATGGAAAATTGAAGAGCAATTAAGAGTTCATTATATCGACTTTCAGTGCAATACCGACAATCATGAAATTAAAAATGTATTTAAACATGACCAGCAACATGTACGCCCTCTTTTAAAACGTTATCAAAGCTTGTTTGATCAGAAATATTTAGCATCACCTTTTCGGATGCAACTTAATCCCGATACTTATGAACTACTAGATAAAAAGATTCAAAATGCACAATCCTTATTTAGCGAAAAAAACATTGAGCTAGAAGTAAAGGAAGATAAATTAGTAACGCAATACTATGAAATTACAGGAAGCCTAACTGAGATATGGAACGGGAAAGAAAAAACAATTACGGAATTACAGTCTTATTTACAAGACCCAAATCGAACTGTACGTAAAAGAGCAAAAACCCTCATTTCAGAAAAGTTTTTATCTGTCGAAAAGGAATTACAAAATATTTTAAATGGATTAATTGCAATCCGGCATCAAAAAGCAAAAAACATTCAATTAGATAACTATCGTGATTATATGTTTAAAAAATATGAACGCTTTGATTATACACCTGAGGATTGTTATAAACTTGCAGAATCTATCCGTAAATATGCTGTACCGCTTCTAGATAAAATACTTCATAAACAAAAAGCGGCCCTTGAAGTAAATCCCCTTCGTCCATGGGATATAGCAGCGGTAGCACCAAATAAAAAGTCTTTAAAACCTATTAAAAATAAAGAGCAATTAATTGAAAAAGGTTCTTCTATTTTGCATGATTTAGACCCTGCATTTTCGAATTTGTTAAAGCATATGCATAAAAATAATTTATTAGATTTAGAAAGCCGAAAAGGAAAAGCAGCTGGTGGCTTTTGCGAGTATTTACCCGTTTCTCAATTATCTTTTATTTTTATGAATTTGAATTACACGCAATATGATGCACTTACTTTTCTGCATGAAATGGGCCATAGTATTCATAATGAATGCATGAAACATTTAGAGTTAAATCAATATCAAACGATCCCAATGGAAGCTGCTGAATTAGCTAGTATGACAATGGAATTATTTTCATTGAACTATTGGGATATACTTTATACAAATGAAGATGATTTAAAGCAAGCAAAAATAGATTTCTTTGAAAGTATTATTAAGTATTTACCAGCAATGGTTATCGTTGATCAATTTCAACACTGGATGTATGAAAATCCCAACCACACTATTCAAGAGAGAAATGACAAGTATTTGAAATTATATAAAACTTATCAGTCAAGTGTAGTAAATATAAATGGCTATGAATATTGGATTTCAACTGGATGGCTGCCTATACTACATATTTTTGAATCGCCATTCTATTATATCGAATATGCGATTGCACAACTTGGTGCACTAAACATGTATAAACAATATAAAGAAAATCCAAAACAAGCACTACAAAACTATAAAAAAGCTTTATCTTTAGGTAGTTCAAAGTCTTTAAAAGAAGTGTATGAAGCAGCTGGAATCCGCTTTGATTTTTCTGAGGACACAATAAAAAATTTGATGTTATTTGTAGAAAAAGAACTTGAATTGTTGGAAGGTGTAAAAAAGTAAAATCTATAACCTTTACTTTTTTCATATATTTACGGCTATTACCATTACTTATCCATCTGTAGTGCTACAATATCCCTTCCCTTTAAGTGTCTTTTGAAAAAAATTAATAGAGGCAGATCTATTTTATATTTAAAAATCACTTGTATAATTTTTTCCATGCTAAATAATAGTAAATACATTGAATTATTAAAATAATAGTTGTAATGCCTGTTAATAATAGAAAGTGAGTAAATCCAAAATTTAATGAATATATTGTTATTAGAGCAATCATTACAAGAGGTATAGAGGTTAACACATTATAAAAACGCTTTTTATAAAGCCTTTTATTTCCTGTGTTTTGAATATCAGCCATAAATAGCCCTCCTCAATTTTTTTCTGAATTATTCGATTATCTATATTGTAACATAAAAAGTGAATCCCGCTTACAAAATCCCCCTTTATATAACTAGGCATACAAAACGCCTACGATTGAAATGAATCATTCGTAGGCGTTTTGTTATGTATCATTACTTTTATATCGTGTATGATATAGGTAAAATCATTTACTTAGCAAACACATGATTTCCAATTTGCGCAACGATTTGACGTGTTGTTATCCATTTATCAGTCGCTGTTTGTGGATTATAAAAATATAGCCAATCAGCATTTTCACCTTTTGAAGTGAGCGCTTCTTCCACTGCCATTTTTGCTTCATGTGTAGCAGGTTGGTTAATTCTTCCGTCCGTAACTGGTGTAAAAGCATAACCATTTTTAATAGGTTGATAAATGACATCTGTAATTGTGTTTGGGAAATCCTTTGCATGAACACGATTTAAAACGACCTTGGCTACCGCAACTTTCCCTTTATGCGGTTCTCCCCCAGCTTCAGCATTTACTAAGCGGGCCATTAAATCTACTTCTTGTAGTGAAAGACCTGTATCAATTTTTAAGTGCTGACCTATATAAATTTTATCACCGTTTATGTGATTATTTTGTTTAAGAAATTGGATGGAAACATTGTATTGTTTCGCGATAGATGCCAATGTATCGCCTCTTTTTACTTGATAAATCGCTTGGTATGTTGAATGAGACTCAGCTGCATGATATTGTGGTGTACGTTGATTTGGATTCGATACATCTGGAATCGTTAAACGTTCCCCAATATGAATTTGGGACGTTGTTTTATTGTTAGCTTGTTTCAGAGATTGAACGGATACTCCATACTGCATACTTATATCACTTAGAGTATCATTTTTTTTGACAGTATAAGTTGAAGCATCTGCTTCTACTGGATTTGAGATTAATGTAATCATTGCTGCAGATATGGGTAGCAGACTTTGCACCTTACGTAACTTCATTCGAAAAAAACCTCCTAAAAATAGTGAAACCATGTTTTATTAGCGTATAAAATAGTAACCTAATTTAGTTACAGCATACCAAAATGTAAAATGATAATCATGAAATCTATCTATACTTTTGATACGCTTCATACTAATTATTATGTAGAGATAATAAAATAATCTCACTTTATTTCTAAAAATACAATATTTATCTATGAATCAATGGAAATCAAAGCATTATTTTACTAAATAGTTCTCTAACTCTTTAATTAAATATTTTGCCCCTTCAGGACTTAAAGTAATTTTACCATTTGCAAGTGAAATATTCTCATTCGATACTTCCCCTGTTATTTGACAAGTGTTGTAAGGTACATATTTCTTTAAAACGATTCTTTCATTTTCTACGAAGATCTCCAATGGTGATTTAATGCCAATTCCTAGCATATCCCTTAATTCTTTCGGGATAACAATTCTTCCAAGTTCATCCACTTTTCGGATAATTCCAGTTGATTTCATACATACCTTCCTCCTAATAAATTAATCTAAACTAATTCACAGTTTTTCAAATTGTAAACTATGAATTAGTTCTTTTTCCCTATCATTATAATATTTGGTAATCATCTCAAAGCGATTTTTAATTAAACTTTCAACATTTTGTCTTTTAATATTATTAATTACACCTTTTCATTTAAAAATGTAACACTATTTTTATGATTGTAATATTTTTTATTGAAATGCATTTTTTCATAGAAATAGCAAGCACGTAAACTATCAAGCAATTGTTGAAATGTTGAACAAATTGGATATACTGCTTCTCTATATCCTCTTCTTCATAGTCCCAACATACGATTGTTAGTGACTTAGGAGCGTTCCAATAATCGAAGCATAGAAGATTAAAGGATATACTTTAATTTGGGAAGTACTTATAAATATTAGCCTGATGATTCTTTCGTTTCTCTAACCGTTTTGCAAATAAACCTCCCTAATGCATTATGCATGGAAGGAAAGATTGTAAATATGACATCCATTGTTTTACGTAGTGGCATGGGGCAGATTATAAGCTTATTTTTATGGACTCCATTGATGGCGATTTTTGCAAGTTTTTGGGGAGACATCATTTTATGTTTTTTCATTTTTTGTGTTATAGCAGACTTATCAATATGAATTGCTTTTGCTGCATCAAATATCGGAGTTTCAACGAAGGACGGGCAAAGTGCGCTTACTTTAATACCAAACTCTTCCGCTTCATAATGAAGGGAGGTTGTTAAACCTACAATAGCATGTTTAGTTGTAGAGTAAGCTGAAGCTATAGGAGATGGACCAAGTCCTGCGGCAGATGCGGTGTTAACTATATGTCCAAATCCTTGCTCCTTCATGATCTTATATCCTATTTGAGTACCATAAATAACTCCCCATAAATTAATATCAATGATTTCTTTCCAGTTTTCTATCGACATATCATACAATTCACCGTACATAGAGATTCCAGCATTATTAAATAGATAGTCTAACCTGCCAAATTCTCCGTATATTTCTTTCATTACACGTTCCACACAATTGTAATCAGTAACATCTAAATACATAAATCTAGAAGTTAAAACCTCTTGGTTAAGCTTTTCTTCAAACGCTTTTCCTTCCCTCTTATTAATATCAGCGATAACTACAAATACATTTTGAGAGGATAATTCATTACAAATGGCTCTGCCAATTCCTGATGCGCCACCTGTTACAATGGCAACCTTTTTATTTTCTTCCATTTCAATTCCCCCATAAATTCATTTATTTTTGTCATTGAATGGTACTACTTTTATCGAATAAAAGTTGATCTATCATACATGCATATTCCTCTGCCACACACAAAGCACCATCACTATTTAAATGAATACCATCTAAAGTCAAATGAAGCCCTCGTTTACTGGATAATCGATCGATTCGTACTGGATTCTTATAAAAAAGGACATCCTTCATCACTGTCATAACACTTGTACTGATGTAGTCTGAACTGTGCACGTTAGCCAATCGTTCCTTAAATACTGACTGTATATCCAGAAAACTAACATTTAAATATTGTTTCGAGATATTTTCAATCATAGAAGACAAATCCCTTAACTCACAATTTGATTGATTGTTTAAATTTTCTCCGATTATTGCCGGTGAGACCACAACAACGTATTTTGAAAAAGGAATGACCATATTTAGCAATTTGCTGAAATAATCATTAAATTCTCGGTGATTTTCTACAATTGGTTTGGCTTGCACCTTCAACAATTTTGAATAAACATCATTAGTACCAATCCAAAGGAAAATTAAATCAAAATTTGATTCCAATTTTTTCTTCGATAATCGTGTATGCAAACTTTTAACCGTTTCCCCTGGTTTACCAAAGTTTAAAAATGTGATATTCGGATATTTCCGCTTTAATATATTAACAAAAGACACCCCTGGACGACCTTCAGTTAAACTGTCACCGATTAACCCAATCTTCATTTTCATTCCCACCTTTTTTTATGGATTTTAAAAAGATTGTAATCGCTTGGCTAAACAGAGGTTCTAGCATTTTCAATTCTTCTGTATTTGTAAGCTGGCATAAACCTCCAAGCCATGTTCCTAGTAATATAGTCCATTCATCTAGATTTCCATCTTCAAACTCATTTTTTTCGATTCCCTCTTGTAAAATTGCTCGATAAGTACTCATTGGTACAATTGCTAAATCGAATAATTTCTTGACCGATTCAGAACTAGATTTTGGGTTTGAAGCAAGCTCTTGGCCTGATTTTAATAAAGGCGTTTGGTAATTATAAAGGACATGAGTTGCCATACCGTATAGTTTTTCAGTTGCTGTGGAGTAAGTAGACTCTTTTGCTGCCCATTTTTCATACCAATTTTGCATAGTTTCTTGTGCTAAGAGAACAAATAATTGTTCTTTGTTTTTAAAATGATAATATATATGTCCTTTACTGTAACCAGAGGCTTTTGAAATATCTCCAACTGATGTTTGATTATATCCTTTTTGTGAAAATAAAAGAGACGCATGTTCCATAATTTCCTTTTTTGTAACTTCGCTATCATAACGCCTTTTATTCAAATAAATCCTCCTCCGTATCATTAGTACAGTCGTTCTAATTTAAATATACGTATAAGATTTAATTCTTGTGCAGATTATTAAAGAAATTTTATACTTGTCCTTTAAAAATAGGGAAAAATCCTAAGTGAAGTCCGATGGCATGTGGTACAAGTAGGTTTATAGTAAAAAAATAACTACAAAAATAAACATGTTAAACTATAGGAGTAGTTTAAATGAAGAAGATCAACTAATATTAATTACCATTTAGTGAAATATGTTTTTGCTAGTAGTATTGCTCAATCGCTGATTTTGCTAAGCATTGACCAAAAAATAAAAATGTGGTATGTTTACATTATACTATATATAGTATAGCACTTAATTCAATTGTATAAACTAAAAAGACAGGATGCGACCAACATCCCGTCTTAATAACTGCTACTGCTAAGGTGGTTGTTATTATTAGTTAGTTTCTTCTAAACCCACGCTTAGGCTTGCGACGGCGAAGTGTGGGTTTTTTGTTGTCCTTTTTTTGCAGTTGTTTTTTCAAGAAGTATGCTGAAGTTTCACGAACAACTGCTCTGGCAATCTCTTTTAAAAGTTCAAACAAAAATTCCATGTTATATCACCCCCTTTCCTTCCGAATGGAAAGAAGGGATAATAACAAGCCCACCTTCGCACGATATACAGTTATACCTCTATTTTACCATATTTCTACCCTCTTAAATAGCAAATCTCCTCAATTTAAAATCATTTATACTTATAGTTAAGAATAAATGATGAGAGATTTTAACATGATGGAAAAAATTCATTTCTAACAATTTCTAAAAATGATACATAAAAAATTCATAAGTTTTATAATACGTGAAATTAATATTGGCTCTTTTTTACCTTTAGCCCCCTTGTTTGTAGGTTCCTTAATCCACAATTTACCGGACTCTTCGTTAGTATCAGCTAATGCATCATTTGAAAAAGTTTTATATCTACCCTTTCCACCGCTCACCGCTTCTGATATACCATCTATAATATAAATTTTTTTGTTATTAATCATCCATTCCTGAAATATTTCGCGTGAATATAGGGCTCCTTGTGTCAATAAAAAAGCAACAGTTATAGTACTGAAAAGTAAAATTAAGCGAAATCTGGTAACCATCCACTTATTCATACTATCTCCTTTCTATTTTACAACCTGTAACCAGTTTGTTTGCTGTTGTGGTGGGTATCCAATTATAAGAGGAATAGCATCTGGTTCTTGTTTTCGGAAACCAGATTTAAAAAATACCTCTGAAGATACAGGTAGGTCATTTTCCGTAATTACAGACAATAATTGTAGTGCCTTATACAACTGTGAGCCGATTTGTAGAATACTATTATTATGAACGCAATTTACCCATAGCTCAAAAGAACAATCCTGTAGAAAACTGCTTGCATACCCCCGATTATTACTTCAATTAACCATTCTGTATCTGAACGCCATGTATAAGGGTTCCTACCTACTAGATTGAGATAAACAGCGTATCTATCACCTTGTGAAGGTTCATATTTTTTGGCACTTAATGTTCCTGTCCTTGCAGTTGCTCCCCAGTGAATAGCCCGAAATGCTTCTCCTTCGTATGGTTTTACCCCTATAATTTTTGTTTCGTTGTATAGAGGAGAAATGGTTGCTGCGCGGTACCCTTGTTGCCATCGCTTTGTCTCAGGAATATTAACCTTTGCAATTCTCGGATAAACATGAAATATAGGAGCCTGTTCATGTTTGTATGTAAGGTGTAACGCAATGAGGCGAAAAGGGTCACTCAGCACAATTTCCATCTGATCCCATTGCCGTTTTCCCCGCTGCTTAGCCTGTGCATATAAATCAACTACTAATATTAAACTTTCCATCATGATAATCCCAACCCACTCCTTACTTTTAATCCCAACACATCAGATAAAAGTTATGTATATCCCATATTAGCTGCAGCAAACAAAAAGGATCCCCCTTCTCTTAAAGGCCGATCCTTTTCTCCTTGTATGCAACTATTTTTACCTATTCTTGATTAATTAGAATAACAGCTGGTCCATCTACACGAATTCCACCAACTTCGATTTTTTCGTAAGGCTCAACAGTAATGGAAATAATGCCTTCCCGCTTCTTTAATTCATTACTTAATTCTTTTGTTAACATTTTTTTCATGTGTGTACTCCTTCTTACTGCTTAATTTACTATTGTTATGTAAATGAAATTTAAAGTGGTTTCCTAGTTTGGAAACCACTTTGTAGTTGAGCATATGGTGTTACCAGTTCGTTTATCAATTTTACGTAAAGAAGATAGACGATTACTACTCACTCTCTCAGTAGATGTAAGAAATTCTTAAAGGTAGCGGTGAGATTGATTGTTTTTTCTTCTAGAAATAATGACTTAGATAGTATATTACCTAAAACAATGAAAGCCCTGCCTCTCTTTCATCCTTACGGCTCCTTGTCCGTGCCAGTGTGAATCAGGATTGCAAAAATCAAGTGACTATTTAATCGAGTTATTTGATGAAACTTCGAACGTTCGTAAAAGAAATTTAAAAATAAAAATGGATTAGATTGAAGTAATAACAAAAGAGGTACCTACTCTAAAAGTGAGTTGAAGAAGTTGAATGTCTTTGAAATGATTTAATTCTAATAATCATTATATTCCCGAAAAATTCAAGATATTTTCGGGGGGGGTTAATACATTATCTATAATGAATCTTAACAGAAACTTTTTATTTGATTTTCAGTGATCCCTTTAATTAATCTTAGTTCACTAATCAAAAATTCATGTGCGTTATCCAACATTTTTTTTTCGCTTGTATTCAGTGCCTTTTCTTTCTTCATACGCATTAAATCACGTACAACTTCAGCCCCTTCTTGTATTTCACCCGTTTTTATTTTGTCCATGTTCACTTTATACCTTTGTTTCCATGGCAATAATTTATCTGATTCTCCATGCTGAAAAATGTGTATAATGTGTTTTAATGCAAGTATATCAGTAACTGGGCGTATACTCGAACTTAGTATTTTACCCATAGGAATCATGACTTGCATATTACTGATTGACATTTTTATAACATAATACTGTTGTTTTTTTCCTGAGAATTCCTTTTCTTCTATGGCTTCAATTATACCTGCTCCGTGCATTGGATAAACAATGTTATCGCCAATTTGAAACATATAATCCACCTCCATATATGCTAACCTTCTTAACCTTAACATATATGTGATTTTTTATCAAATATTTTATAATATCATAAAATTATTTTTGTCGTCAACCACTTTTTTAACAAAAATGAAATTAAGTAAAAAACACCCCCAAAACAATAGGGAGTGTGTCAGATTTCCCATAAAGGGAAGGGGAATTTCCCCGCTTATATTCTAAAATCTATACTCATTAACGTAGATCGGTTTCCCCTTGAAAACGACCAAATCGATCCCGTATTTTTTTCAATCTTGTGTGGTATTCCAAAATCTCAATTCTTGCTTTTTCAGCTAAAGGCGCAATTGGTCGTAAGTCTTTTAACCCCCAATAATCAACCACTACATCCAGTACTTGATCAAAATATTGTAGTGGTCCATAATTCGCTTCTTTTGCAATCACAGCCATTCTATTTTCAAAATCAGGCATGACGGCACCTGGCATTTTAAAATTCTTAATCACATTGGCAATATGATAGCAATAATTAGGTTCCAATTCCAAATGTGTTCGAATGACATCTCGATAAAACGCATAATGAAGAGTCTCATCTTTTGCAAGACGGCGTAATAATGTAGCAAGATCTGGATCATGCTTACTTGCAACCTTAGCGACGTTATTGTAAAACACCATCGTTGCAAGTTCTTGTAGCGTCGTATACGTCATTGCTTCGATTGGTGTATGAAAATCAGGCTCAAATCCACCCTCAACGACTGACTTTCTTAATTCATGTATTCGTTTAGGGTTCACACTTCGAGTGAGTAGTAAATATGTCTCCAATAAATTCGAATGTTGATCCTCTTCTGAGGTCCAAGTATGAATAAAGTCTGTAATAACAGAAAGAGATCCTTTAAAAGTTGCAGATAAATACGTTGTAAACCATGGTAAATTCACTTCTGTTAATAAAGCTGTCTCAATGGCCGTAATTACACCAGAAGGAAGAGTAACTTGACTTTCATCCCAAGGAACTCTTTTAAAGTCTATTCCCTTATCCCATGGTAAAAACTCATGATAACCCCAGTCTATCTTCTTCGCTCTTATTTTATGTTGTTCATACAGTTCTTTTAAACGTGGTTCTAATCGGAAATCTAAATCATTTGTTAGCATATAAGTGCCCCCTTTTCTTACCATGGATATTCATCCTATTTTTATCCTTAAAAATTTTCTACAAATAAATATTACTTTCCTTTTTTTAAATCAAGCATAATAAATTTGTAACAAAACTCTTTAAGAGCGCTATATTTTTATATGATTTTTTCATATAAAAAGGGGGACTGTTACATATATTTTCTTTTTTATAAAATAGATACTGAGGCATACAATATGTTAGTTAGCCTAAATAAAAAATTAACCTCAGTAAATACAGAATAACATTCATGGATGAAGATACTCGTCATGTTATAAATCTTCGTGAGTGTAAAAAGGTGCATGCTTGTAAAGAATCGTTTTATAATAAAGATAGATAGTGTTTTATACACACTAACAACTTATTTAGATGTAAAATCCAATATAATCCAAATAACCGGAATGATCTCTTCATTTAAGCTGTTAATGTTAGTAAATAATTGTTCTAATACAAAGTCTGGGATGTAATCAATTTGATCAATGGATTTTTTCTGAAGTTTCGGGAAATCTTCTCTGAAGATTAACATACGTACATCAGTTTGAGGGGCGATGTCGTATTTGTATAGTTATATATCATTCAAGAATTTAGAAGTTATGGTTAGGGACTTATACATATAGTGCTCAGGATGTGCATTCTTATTTTTTAAGTTTTTTTACAACATTTCCGTAACCATTGGATGTATCCTTCTATGTGTTTGCGCTTTAATTTTTTAATATCTATCCATGTAGATTCTTGCCGTATCTTTTTGTTTTACAAGTCGTACTTCTCCCTCTTTCATTGAGCCAAAGATTGATGAATGTTATTAATAGTTTTAAATACTGCCCGACTCCTTTAAATGCGGTATATACGTTCCATTCACCCCTGAAAATATGTTGATAAAATATATATTTTACTTCGAGATTGATTGAAGGACTTTTAAATGAAAAGGAGATATTTTTAAACTTACTCTTTAAACTCATATACCTATGTAATGAATCAGTAAATTGTTTTATTTCACAAACACGTTCAACATCCCACATATCATTAATCAAGAAATACGGATCTTGAATTTGTTGTATTACTACTGAACCATCTTCATGAATAGTTTTCTCTGGATATGTTAATAATTCCTGTTGTAATGTTTCTCTCCATATTTTAAATAATGTTTCCTTTCATTTCATTCGTCATTACTTCTTTACTATTTTTCTAGTATCTTTTCGTTTTCCTATTAGCAACAAAGGCTACGCTCTCCTTTTATTATAAATGATGTTACTCTCCTCATTGTAACTTTAATTCCATCTCATTGATTTTTTATTAATACATATACAAGACAGTAATGATAATAGAAATACAAAGAGAATAATATACAATTGTTTTGGTTCAATGCTATCAAAATAAAGACTCATAATTGGATATGACCAAGGGAATAGTATCCAATAGTTTGTATGAGAGATAAAAAAGCTACCAAGTCCGCCTATAACCCCTACTAATAATGAAAGTAACGGGATTTTATAAAATATTATATTTATTAAAAAATGTAGATTCACAATAATTAAAGAGCTAATCACCATAAAAAGTATAGATAAACTTAAACTTTGATAAACAGTCCCGAGATTATCAACCGTTAATACTATAGGTATGCTAGATATGACTAAAGCACATATTAAGTAACAAAAAGTAATTATTAAGCAAAACAAAAACTTATTACTTAATATAGTTTTTAAAGTGATTCCATGATAAATAGCCGACATATACCCTTTCCTTCTGAATTCGTTTACAAAAGAAAATGACACTAATAGACCTATCGCAATAGGTAAAAATAACCTACAAAAAAGGCTTAGAATCGCTGTATGCATAGCAACGCCATCTTTTAATTGAGACAATACAGTTAGAAAAACTTGAAAACTAATTGGTATCAACAAAAATACTAGTAACAGGATATACAATCCATTATGAAGACTTTTTTTATATTCACCTAAAATGCCCAATTGTTTCACCCTTTATTATTCATATGTATAATATTTAAAACTCACAGACAATAACATAATTACTAAAATATATATTGAAGAACTTACAAGATATAATAAAATAGTTATTTCTTTAATCATTACGTCACTTACTATATTCAATGCATAAAATATTGGAAATGTCTTTGTAAATATTAAAGGGAATAATCCATATGTTACGATGAAAAAAATCCAAATAACTGACAAGGATGCCGCTAGAATTCCCTTTTTTATAATTAAATGAAAAAGCAATTGAGAATATGGTATTGCTAAAGATAAAATGGTACAAAGTATCAACATTTTAAAAAAATAAAGTATGGATATTTCATAACCATTTATAAAAGTATAGATACCCATAACCGAAAAATTTAAAATATTAAAGATCAAATAGAACAATATAAACAATATATTTTTAGCTACTAATAACTTAAATTTTGAAATAGGTTTTGTATAAATAATAGCCCAAGTACCATATTTATTTTCAGAAGAAATGATAAAATACCACATACACGCAGAAAAAATGCTTAACGTTAGTGTATTAAAGTTTACTGTAATTGCTATAAGATTAGTAGGTTGAAACATGTCGGGATTATTCTTGTTAAAAATAAAATAACTTATACACAAAAAGCTTGATAATAATGAAAAAAACAAAGAAAATAACAATAATTTCCTCCCATTAATTTTCCTCATCTCACTATTTACACTTTTAAAGATAAATTGCATTATTGTAGTAACTCCTTTTGATTAGTTAGAGATAAAAATACTTCCTCTAATGTTGGCTTTTTAGGGCTAACTTCAAAAATGTCTATATCATTTTTAATTAATATTCTAGTTAAATTAGGAACGCGATCTTGATTTATTATTAGTTTGAATACTCCTTCTTTCTCTATGCTATAAGGTATACCCTCTGTATTTAAAATCCTTTCTGTGGCAGCAGTATCATTAACATGAACAATATATTCTTCAGAAGTAATAATACTGTTTAACTTCCCTTCATAGAGTAAGCTACCCTTATGTAGTAATGCTATGTGATCTGCTATCATTTCAATTTCAGCTAAATTATGACTAGAAATAAATATAGTCTTCCCCTCATTTTTTACTAAATGAAGTAATAAACGCCTTATCTCATGTACTCCCTCTGGATCTAATCCATTTGTCGGCTCGTCAAGAATTAGTATTTTAGGATTATTAAGAATAGCAAAGGAAATGCCTAGCCTTTGTTTCATTCCTAAAGAAAAATCTTTAACTTTTTTATCTTTTGCTTTATATATTCCTGTAGTTTTTAATACTCTATCTATTTCATCTAAAGGTTTATTAATCATTTTCTGTACATAGGCTAAATTTTCATATGCTGTTAAATTAGGGTAATAAGTAGGCGAATCAATAAAACAACCCACATTTTCAAATAATTCTTCTTTCCATTCTTTGATATCTTTGTTATTAAATAATATCGTTCCTTTATCTAATGGAATTAATCCTAATAACATTCGCATTGTTGTTGTTTTTCCTGCACCATTTGGTCCAATAAAAGCATATAAACTTCCTTCAGGAACAGATAAGTTTAAATCCCTTACAATGGATTGATTTGCAAAAGACTTTGTTAAATTTTTAGTTTGAATTGCCAGTTTCATTTTGTTCCTCTCTTTCTCATCCCCGAATAAAATTAAGTCTCCATTAAATTTTTGATATATTGGATATTCTATTTTTAAAATCTCTATCATCTATAAATATTTTACCCTTATCGGGAGTATGCATTTTTAATAATAAGTTAGCCAAAGTGGATTTACCGCTACCACTTTCTCCTACAATAGCAATACTTTCATTATTTTTAATGTTCAAACTTAAGTTTTCTATCATTTTTTTGTCATCAAAACTAAACGAGATATTATTAAATTGAATTGAGCATCCAAGAATATTTCCTCCAGTTCCTAATCCATCTTTTTCCATCACCTCATCCAAGATGTCTAAAGTTCTTAATAAAAGTGGTTTAATTGAATTCCAATTTAAAATTGATCAATTGTTGAAACCGGTTTTATTCTTCAATATATGAGTCTATTGCAAATTGACTTGTAAGCTTATTTTCTATACATAAATTAGCTGTAATTTTTAAAGTATCTACAACATCATCGATATCATAAGGATATTGATGGATATTTCCTTCTATCATCACCTCATCATTAATTAAATCTATTGATATTTCTAATAATATCGCTTTAGTTTTAACATTAACAACATGCACTTTAAAAAGTTTGTTATCTAAATCTATAGTAATGAATTTATATTCATACACTAATTCTATTTCAGCATAACTTGTAATATGTTTTCCCTCCATGTATTCGCTCCTTAAAAGTATTTATATATTTATCTATCTTTTCTTCAAAAAAGAAAATCCTATGCAAGTAATTATTAGTAGCTGATTTAAATAATTCGACAGATAATTTATTCAGGTTTGACTAGTTTCTTTTCTTTGTGAAATTTTAAAGTATCCCTAAATATACCCGGAAATTTAGCGACTTGTTCAATTGTATATATATTAAATCCCCTTTCTTATTCATATATTTTTTCATTTTGTGAGTGTAAAGGAAATTCCATAACGACTTTTAAACCTTTTTGATTTTCGTTGTTTGTTAAAATAAGCTGTCCTTGATGAGCTTGCATAATTCTTGCTACCATCGGAATGCCTAGACCGTGCCCTTCTTGAATCGTTTGTTTTCTTTTTGAAGAATAAGGTAATTCGGTAATTCCAGCTATTTTTTCATTTGGAATTCCTTGTCCATTATCTTGTACAATAAAATGATATGTAGAGCGATTTTTTGATAAAGCGGTTTCAATTATAATTTTACATCCACGCGGATTATGCCGGATACTATTTTGAACTACATTACTAATTGCTCGAATCAATAATTTTTCGTCTCCTCTAATTTGAGCCCCGTCATCCTTTAATTTTAATTCAATCTGATATTTATCATCTAATCCATTATTTAAAAAATCAGTTGCAACCTGTCTTGCTAAAACGGATAGACGAATAGTTTTTAAATGTAAAGGTTGCATTTCATATTCAAGCATAGAAACAAGATTTAAATCGCTCACAAGCGATCGTAATTTCTCTCCTTGATGCCGCATAATACCTGCTCGTTCTCTCTGCTCCTCCGCCAAGTCTGAATCATCCTCCATTTCACTTGCATAACCAAGAATAATAGAAAGCGGCGTTCGAATATCATGAGAAATTCCCGCAATCCAGTTGGAACGTGCCTCATCTCGCGCTTTCAACGCAGCTGTCTTATTTTGAAGCTTAGTCGCAGCTGAATTGATGCTTTGAGCTAAATCACCGAATAGACCTTTGGAATCTAGCTGAACGACTTCTTCTTTGGCCAGTTTGTGAATCCCTGACACAAGAGGGCGGATTTTTCTTATAAGACGCGTACCAATCAACATAGAGATGAATACAGTTATTCCTATATTAAAGAGTAACAGCAGGAGAAGTCTCAGCGGCATTGACTGAACCGAATCAGAAAGGAAATGAAGTTGATATTTCCAATGACTCTTCTTTGGATATCCTACTACTAGTAGCCCATCTTGATGTTCCCACGTATAGACAGGATATTCTGAAAGATAATAACGCGAAAACTTAGCAATATCCGCTATTTTGTAAGAGCTAGGTACATCTTTAGGCAATTGATACTTCCATTGTACTTGCCCATTTTCACCAATTAACATCGCCCAAGCGCGATTATTTTGTAGACTCTTTACAGCTTGTTCATCAAGTTGATAATTTTCATCCTGCTTGTTTAATCCTTCATTTACTTGCTTTAGCATATCTTTTGGGGATGAATCTAGATTCATTTCTTTAAACATCATTATACCTAATAAAACAAAATTAAAAATCAGTAAAAATATAGAAATACATATCGTTGTCATTGCGAATCTATGTAATATACGAATAATCCCTCTCAATTAATGCGTCTCCTTCAATAGCAATTTATACCCTAGTCCTCTCACCGTAAGAAGATAAGTCGGTTTGGAGGGATCCGGCTCAATTTTTTCACGTACGCGCCTCATATGGACCATTAATGTATTTTCGTAACCGTAGCTATCATCTCCCCAAACTGCTTGACATATAGCGTCGCTTGTCACAATTCGACCTCGATTCTCATATAACTTTACAAGAATAGCATGTTCTTTTGCTGTTAATGGCAGTTCTTTTTCGTCTCTATACACAACAGCGCTTTCTAAGTCTACAGTTAGTTCTCCTAATTGGAAGATGGATAGACGCTCTACTACAGGAGAAGAATAGACTCGTTTTAAAACAGCGATAAGACGTAATACGAGTTCACGTGGTAAGAACGGCTTCACAATATAATCATCTGCACCTAACCCTAATCCAAGTAACCGGTCCTCATCTTCTCCTCGTGCAGATAGAAAAAGAACCGGCATATTTGAGAACTGTCTAATCGAAGATAAAAGTGAAAAGCCGTCACCATCAGGTAGCATAACATCAAGAATAACGATATCTGGCCGATCTACACGGCAAAGCGATAGAGCTGACGTACAATCAGCAGCACTAAAAATCCGGAAAAATCCCTCTTTTCTTAAGAATCTTTCAATCATGATTCTCATTTCTGGTTCATCATCTACAATTAAGATTTTTTTATCTTTTAAATTTTCCATCTTGCATCACCTGATTTTATTATACATAAAATACAATATGGTGTAAAAAATAGGAAAATCTATAAAGTTATCTTTTCTTATTTTTTATACCGTTGTTTCACTACTTTTGGCAACTCTTCAAGTTGAACTTCTTCCCAGTACGTAACACCACGAAATAATGTATGATATAGCCGAATATACGACTCTTTCCTCAATTGCTTTCGAGCAGAAAAAACAAGTTTCTTTTTCTTTCCTTGTTGATTGTAAGCAAACAACTCATAGTTATAACGTCTCGTCTCATTCTGTATGCCAGGACTCTTTATTTTGGTGTAATACATCACTTTTCCTGAAGGGCTGTCAGGAATAAGCCTCTCTCTACTAAATAGACCCATCCAAAAACCGATGCTTATCATAATAATAAACCCTAATATTATTATTTTTTTCATAAAACCTTCCTCATGAGATTATATCTTTTTTCTTTAATCGCTGAATGGAAATCATCGAAAACATAATAATGAAAACTGTACTCATCATCAAAAATAAGAAATTCTGTCCCTCGCTTAACTTTTCTTGATTCAGTACACTCATACCAACGGTGAGCAGTGAGAAAGGAAAAAACATTCCTAACTTAGCAATATACATACCAAGTCCGATGAAGACTGCACATAAACTCATACCGATCGGCATAGCAAAACTTCGGATTCTTAGCGATAAGCTTAATTGCAGAGCGATAATAGCAAGAGATGCATACCATCCGCGCATCGCCCAACCGATTGTCTCTAGCGGAAATGTTTTAGGTAAGAAGAAAAAGTTCCCTATAAGCCAGTAGAGTCCTATAAATAACGCTTGTGCAAATCCGATTAAAAGACTAACAATAACTAATTTAGCAAGAAATATACTTGCAACTGATACAGGAGATGTCATAGTCATATTCCAATTTCGGTTCAAATGCTCAAGTCGACAAATATATGAGCAGCAAATTGCAATTAAAATAGGTAAGAAAAACTCACTGTAAAACAAACTAACTTGCGTCCATAAACTATACCAACCATTTTTCAGCACTTCTTGATTATAATAATAATTCGCGCATCCAATTAGCAAACTTATAATAGGAAGTGTCGCGAGTACAAGTAGGATTCGAGAATGGCGTAATTTAAGACATTCCGCCAAAATACTTCGTTTCATTTTATTCCCTCCTTACATTTCTTGTCGGCTTATCCGAACGCTTCCGACAATATAGAATAAGATAGCTAAAGCTATTGTGACAATGACATTCCAAAGGTTTATCGATTGGACTATGTAAGCACTTAAGGAATTCTTGTATAAATGAGTAACCGGGCTAAGTTCCAAGTAATAAGCCCAAATAAACATACGTCTAATCGCAGCTGGAAACAACCCGGCAGTCATTCCAATAAATCCACCGAGCATGCCTAAACATAACGCGAAAACTTGATTCTTAATAGTAAAAGAAAGCCACTGCTGAAGCGCTGTAACCGCAAGAGTCGTTAAAAAAGTTCCGAAAACAAATTGAATAAACAATGCAGAAGAAAAGTTACTAGAAAGTTTGTGTACGAATCCAAATATAATCATAAGTGCAACCTGTGCAAAAATACTTAACAGAAGTAAACTATTCACACATATATACTTCGCTGCGTAAAGATGTCTGCGTTTTACATTCGTAGCAACAAGCATTTTTAACGTTTCTCCCTTATGTTCCATATCACAAATACGTGATACAACAATCGCTGAAATAATAGGCATAAAAAGGCCATTCATAGAGGAAATACTAAAAACAATTGCTTCCCAAGAGGCAAAACTAGAGTTAGTAGCCATTGATCGACTAAGAGCCATAAATGCCCATAGCATCTCTGCGCTAAGAAATAATAGAATCATAACCCATATTTTTTTGCGACGAATTTTAAAGTATTCTAATCCTAACATTTTCATCACAAACTTCTCTCCTTTCCTGTTAACTCCAGGAAAATGTTCTCTAAGCTTTTCTTCTGTTTCTCAATTCGGGTTACAGAAATTTCATTTTTAACAAGCATCCGATTTACTTCCGCCACTTTCGCATCCTCAAGATGAGCAAATTTCAACCGATTACCACTTTGGACAAAATTGTAGCCTTGAGTAGTAAGTAGCTGACCTGCTTTCGCGTTATCTTCCGTTTTAATAAAAATAGCATTTCTATTTCTTTTCTGTAGGCGATCCATACTCCCCTGAAACAACAGTTTTCCTTCACTAATAATGCCGACTGAAGTAGCAATTTGTTCAATCTCTGAAAGAAGATGGCTAGAGAGTACTACCGTGATTCCATAGCGCTTTGGTAATGACTTAATCAATTCTCTAATTTCACCGATGCCTGCTGGGTCAAGACCATTTGTTGGTTCATCAAGAATTAACAGCTTAGGAAAAGTAAGAAGAGCCATAGCAATCCCTAACCGTTGTTTCATTCCCAATGAGTATTGATCTACTTTTTTATTTATTTGCTTTTCTAAACGTACAATTTTTAGCACCTCATGTACGTTTTTATTTGGTGCATTTCGAAGGCGTTGCATCACTTGGAGATTTTCAAGTCCTGTTAAATGTCCATAATACGAGGGAGATTCAATAAGGGATCCCGTCCGCTCTAAAATAGACGAACGACATTTGTTCAAACTGTCTCCGAACACTTTAATGTCTCCTTCAGAAGGTTTAATAAGCCCAAGTAACATTTTTAACGTAGTTGTTTTTCCAGCTCCATTTGGGCCTAAAAAACCATAAATTTCTCCTTCTTCAATATGAAGATTCACCTGATTCACACAATGTATCGTTCCGTATATTTTTGATAGGTTATGTGTTTGAATAATAACTGAAGTACTCATATGAAAAGACAACTCCATTCTATTTTTATCAATATTCCCCTTCTCTTTTCACTGTAATGAATACACCTTTCCTTAGTCTAAAGAAAACCTTACAACAACCTTAAATAAAAAAAGGGAAAAGTGTCTTTTTAAAGTGCACTTTCCCCTTTTTCTAAAAAAACTGTCATTATTGATGATTATTTATTCCCTCTATATAAGTTAAAATTTCTATTCGAGGCGTTCTTGGTTAAATGTTAATACCAATTATGATGTACTTCTTCTTTCTTTAACTTAACATAATATTGTTATGTTAAGTTAAAGAAGCCACAAACCAATAAATAATGAAACAATTGTAACGATGATTCATTTTTTTACTGGATAACAAATTTCTGTAACCCACTTCGTAGGATCAGATTCCATTGCTGGACTCACGTGGTATATATTAAACATCGGTCCTGTAATTTTATATTTTTCAGATTCAATCCATTTTGCCGCTGCTTCGTTAACTGCTGTCATTTGTTCATAACTTCCGTTCACTGTAATAGAGGCAACAAAAGATGAATCGACTTTTTTAAATATGACTTCTTTCGTATTTTCATATTCCCCTGTCACATTTATCTGTATTTCTACATCTACATCTTTTTCTTTATATTCATTATCTTGAAATATAGCTAAGCTATGTCTTGGATTCGCTATATTTATATTTTGTCGTTTTATTTCTTGCATCAGTATATTCCATAACTCTCCTTCACAATGATAAGATGGAATCACTTTTCGAACACTTGCTACTTTCCTTCCAGGTATCTCTTTCAAAGAAACATGATAGTTCATTTCAATAACATCCTCTCTCATTATTTTCATTGAGTCTTCGAGAAGTCGCAATTGTTTTTGAAGGACTTTCATTTCTTCTCTTATTTGAGACGTACGATGAACAAAGTGTTCTGTCATAATTTCTATATTATTATTTTCTAATATTTCTTTAATAGTAGTGAGACGAAATCCCATCTCCTTCAAATTTTGAATTTGATTTACTTTCTGTAATTGTGCTGCTGAATAATAACGATAACCAGTTTGCACATCTATTTTTTCAGGCTGCAATAACTCCATATTATCGTAATGTCTCAACATTCGAATGCTAATTGAAGAAAGTTTTGAAAAATCCCCTATTTTAAACATTTGTTCCTCCTGTAATTTTTATTTATTTCGAAGCTCAACTCTAGCTTAAACAATGACATAATGTGAGAGTCAATAAAAGATATAAAAATCCCCCTTTTATTTTGTTTAAAATCAACTTTTATATGATAATAATTATATAATAAATAATTTATTTTCGGTTATTAAACTGTTTGTATATAGAGTTATGTACTATATTTTATACTCTCTAAATTATGAGTAATGCAACTTGATTCTCAAATTTCATCATTAACAAATAAAAAACACAAAGGATTATACCTTTATGCTTTTATAATAAAACATATATCTCATATTTTTCTTAATTTGAAATGCACGGACACTTTTGTACATATATACTATCTTTAATTTGCTTGATAACAAAGGGTGCGATATCTCCGTTTTGAATTTTAATTCCTGGTACATCTACTACATTCTTTTTGATCGTTCCAATACCTGTTCCTTCTATAACAAAAGGTAATCTAACAACTGTCCAATCTATATCACTATGTTGTATAAGGTGTAATTCTTTATATTTATCACTCATCATCTTTGGAAAAAACAACCGAAAGAATACGGCTCCTATTTTGTTTAGGAGACTTTTTTGGTCTCCTTTTATATCCAATGATCCTCCAGAAATTAAAATATACCGTTTTATTTTATATTCATTCATTACTTTTAAAATATGACTTGTCACGGTACTGAATATGTAAGACTCTTTTTTAGGCTGACCTACAGCATTAATAACAGCTTGACAATCTTGAAGCAGTTCTTGTATGGCATAGAAATCACGCGCATCTCCCTGTATAATTTCCACATCTCGATTATATATTGTGAATTTTTCTGGATTCCGCGTTAAAATTCGTACTTGATATCCTTCCTGTAACGCTTGGTGTACAAGAAATTTTCCAGCTTTTCCATTTGCACCAATAATCGCTATTTTATCCTTTGTTCCCATATCCCGTATGAGGCTCCTTTATATCTTATTTATGTGTAACAGTTCTCCCATGCATTTGCAAAAAAGAAAGTAAGTATTCACAAGATTTCTCGCACGCTAATTGTTTAAAGATTTTTTGTTCTTCCTCTGTTTTATCATTTGCTTGATCGGAAGCCGCTTTTAAACATAAGAATGGCTTTTTATTTGCATGGCATACATAAGCAAAAGCAGCTATTTCTTGATCAACTGCTAATGCCCCATATACAGTATGTAACAAATAGCGCATTTCTGAACTGCGAATACGCTGGTCGCCGGATAAAATTGTTCCAAAATGAACTGGCTCATGAGAACGCATTTTCTTTATTTGTCTGACAAGCGCTTTCGGTATTTCAATCGGCGCTGTTCTCCCAGTATATAAATCAAACTGATCTTCTCCCGTTCCAGCAGCTGGTACATCATGCTGTAAAGTATGAAGAGCTACAACGATATGACCATTCTTCACTTTGTTCGATAAACTACCACAAATTCCCGTCATAAAAAGCTCTTCAGGCTGGAATTCACTAATTAATAGTTGTACACAGCTTGCACAACTAACCTTTCCAATACCAGTAACAACTGATATAATCTCTAATTCATGAATAGAATGAAAATGAAATTCCCAAGCTGCTCGTCTTACAACATGTTCACTTGGATAATATTGATGCAAATATGTAAGTTCTGATTCCCATGCAGATACAATGGCAATACGTTTCATTACATGCTTCACTTCCTCCTATTTTCATTTAAACAATGTTGCTATATGATCGCGCTCATAATCTGGTATCCACTTTTCATATTTGTTATATAAATGTCTTATACTTTCTTTATTCTTCGCAATCACTTCACATCCTCTATCATCATAAATAAACATGATAATGTCTTTCGTTGCATTGATAAGAAAAACGTCAGGATACGAAATATCCGCTCTTCCACCTAAACGCGGATAGAGATTAGGAAAGTCTTCATGATTCATAGCTTTCATAAGTGGTATATACTTAATCTCTTCTGCCAAACACTGTAATGAAAATTGATATGTACAATATAACTCTGCGTCCTCATTATCAAAGAAATAAGGAAACGTTTCTTGCCGCAGTCGAAATTTTAACTCTTTCTTTTTCAGAAATCGGCTATATAGTCTTAATTTCTTCTGTTTTCTTAATCTATCCTTTTTAAAGCGATAAACATTTGTTACTAAAAATATCATATCCTTTGCAGAAAATATATCTTGGAATAATAATGTATTATATTTATATATTTGAGAAAAATACTTGTTGTTGCCTGCATCAGTACCACACTCACATAGAAAAATACCTTTTCCAAAGTCAAAATGAAAGTGGTTCTCCCATTGAAAGTAAATGCTCGGTTTTAAAATGACGCCTGGAAAGGTATCATTCATATATTCTTTTATATCCATATCTATGTCCTTTCTCATTCAATCCCTCAGTTAAATCCCAATACGCTTCTTCCAGCCAAGGATGTAATACTTTAAGCGTCTCTTTTCTTTCCCATAAATAGGAGATATATGCAAAAGCAGCTTGCTCCAATGAGGTTTCTAAACCATTTTTCACGCGTTCTATATATGGAGGGACTCCCTTTTGATCCCATTCTATTTTATCCGCTACAAATAAGACAAGATCCATCGTCGTCGCATGTTTTCGCAAAGTCGTATGGCAACCAATTGCATCTAATATTTGTTCATTTGTCACTTTGAATATTTCTTTTGCGATTCCTTTTGATAACTTTTGATGAATGATCATTGGAAACTCTCGCTCTTCTTGCAGTATGTCTATTCCAAATGCTTCAGCAGCCGCGATACGTTGTTCATTCGGAAAGATGGCACTAATATCATGTAAATACCCTGCAATAGCTGCCTCTTCTTCATTCACATGAAACTTTCTTGCCAATTTACGCGCTTCATTTGCAACACGCATAGAATGCTTATATGTAAACTCTTTTTCATATTTTAATAAAAAACGTTTCATATCCTCTTCTATGTTTCCCGCTGGTTGAAATGTGTAGATATCATTATACTGCATAAAAAATTCCACCTCATTATTATCTTTTCCTACAATGAAAATGTAAACACTCTCATTTATTATTGTATTCGTTATGTATGTTTTAAATCCTTTTAATACGTTACATGAAATTTTATGAGGAAACGTTACGACAAAACATCTAAATGTTTGCTATTATAGTAATGTTGAATCATTGTAAAGAAAGGAATTACATATATAATGAATAAAAATATATTAATTATTGATGATGATAAAGAAATTGTAGAATTACTTGCGGTTTATTTACGTAATGACGGCTATGATATTTATAAAGCTTATGATGGTGATGAAGCTTTACAAATGCTATCCATGTATGAAATTGATCTTATGATTTTAGATATTATGATGCCAAAACGCAATGGATTAGAAGTTTGCCAACAAGTTAGAGAGCATAACAACACAGTTCCGATTCTTATGCTTAGTGCCAAGGCAGAAGATATGGATAAAATATTGGGACTCATGACAGGTGCAGATGATTACATGATTAAACCATTTAACCCATTAGAATTAATGGCTAGAGTCAAAGCCTTACTACGGAGATCGTCCTTTCAACAAACGGTTTCTCAAGTAAATGAAGACGGCATTATTCGTATTCGTTCTATTGAAATACATAAACATAATCACACCGTGAAAGTAAACGGAGAAAATATTAAACTCACTTCCATCGAGTTTGATATTCTTTATTTACTCGCTAGTAATACAGGAAGGGTATTTAGTTCAGAAGAAATATTCGAGCGTGTTTGGAATGAAGATGGGTATGGTTCTAACAAAACGGTAATGGTCCATATTAGTAACTTGCGGGACAAATTGGAAACAGGGATAAATACCGAGAAAATTATTCATACTGTTTGGGGAGTAGGTTATAAAATTGAAAAATGAAACCTTCGACATTTTAAGAGTCATTCCGAAATGGAAAATCATTCTTTGGCTTTTATTAGCCATTATACTGACACCCATTACTGAAATTATTATATATCGTCTCGTGACAAGTGTAATTGATAGTTCCCTCACGCTAACAGAATTAGGAAAAGAGACTGTTAGAATTGTTGGTTATGAAAAGTATAGAGGATTGAAAGAATCCATTTGGGTTATGATGCTATCCTATCTATATTGGTTTTCGATCTTTTCATTCTATATTTATATGTTTTATCGCCACGAAAAAAAATTATATTACAGAGTTTGCATAAAGAGAATGATTGAAGAAATTCGCTATATTGCGAACGGGAATTTTAATCATAAAGTTTCCATTGTGCAACATGATTATTTAGAAGAATTAGCGATTGGTGTCAACCAAATTGTTGAACAACTCAAAGTATCGATTGAAGAAGAACGACAAACAGAACAAGCGAAAAGTGAACTTATTACGAATGTATCACATGATTTACGAACCCCTCTCACATCTATAGTTGGATATGTAAATTTGATTCATCATGATAACTATCGAGATGAAGTAGAACTACGCCATTACATACAAGTCATTTATGATAAAGTCCACCGCTTAAATACATTGATGAATGACTTATTTGAATATACACGCGTACAAAATAAAGAATTGAGTTTACGCTCTGTACCTATTGATATGATTGAACTACTAGGACAATTAACTGTCCAGTTTCGTATTCAACTTCAAGAAGCAAATATTAAATGTAGGCCTTCATTTTTATCCCAAAAACTAATGGTATTAGCTGATGGTGATAAACTTGTACGTGTATTTGAAAATTTAATTATCAACGCTATTACGTATGGAGGTGATGGTAAATATATTGATATTACAGCTTATGAAGAAGAGGATCTCGTCGCAATTGACGTTACAAATTATGGACAACCAATCCCAAGTACTGACTTACCCCATATATTTGAACGTTTCTATCGCGTTGAGAAATCTCGGTCAGCATATACAGGAGGCTCCGGGCTTGGATTAGCAATCGCCAAAAGTATTGTAGAACTTCACAACGGAACAATTGAAGTATATAGTGATGAAGAAAAAACAACTTTTACTGTAAAACTACTTCGATATAAATAAAGTGAAACTTTAATTAGCGTGGGTTTTCTTCATCCCCCACTGATGATTAGCCCTCACTAATCGGGCTGTTACTGCCCTGAAATAGCGGGATAAATATGAAATTTATTTATCTTCAAGATTCGATTTCTTAACGATTAAGAAATCGAATCTATCCTATTTTTACTCACACTTTAATAATTCTTAAAAATTCTTTAGAAATTCTTTACCTTTTCTTACCCCCTAATTAAGTATTCATTTTTACAATAGGAAATACGGAAGGATTTCGAGGGGGAATACTTATGCAATTCTTAAAAAAAGCAATGCTTATATTTCTATCTTTACTCATTACAATAGCTATCGTTTTATATTTTTATATTTATGTAAATGGCCCCGCTATTCAATCGCAGTCAGCGATTTTAATAGATGCTTATTCTGGTGAAATTGTGTATAAAAAGAACGAAAATTCTCCTCTTCCCTCAGGTGATTTATCTAAACTCATGATAGAATATATTCTTTTAGAACGAATACATAACGGTGCCCTAAAATGGGAAGATAAAGTAAACATAAAGGATGATACTTTTCACATAGGAGCGAATTATATTGGTACTACAGCTAAAGGCGATATCACAATTCGCGATTTATTCCATGCAGTTGCGTTAACGGGGAATAATCATGCAGCACTAGCTTTAGCAGAGCACATATCAACAAATGAAGAAAATTTCATAAAACTAATGAATGAAAAAGCAAGACAGCTAGGATTATCCAAAGATACATACTTTATAAATGTAACAGGGGTTTCAAATAAACAAGAGCAATTCTCTAAAATCACCGCTTTAGATGCCTCTAAATTAGCTCGTCAGTTACTTCATGATTACCCAATGATATTAAAAAGTAGCAGTGTGACCTCTTATCAATTCACCTTCAAAGATATCCATGTATTTAATACAAATAAAATGCTCTATTCGCTTGATAAAAATGTGAAACTGAAAAGCGTTGATGGTTTACAAACAAGTTTTTCACCTACTACCGGCTACAGCTTTGTTGGAACGGCAAAAGAAAAAGATAGAAGACTGATTTCAGTTGTATTAGGTGCAAAGGGAGAAAATAGCTCCTTTATCGAATCAAAAAAATTATTTAGCTATGGTTTCCATCCTACTTATTTCCCATCTTTTCATTCTCTTAAAGATTATATCTCATTATGGCTATCATCACTAACATTCAAGAATTTTTTCATACAAAGTGCAACCGTTTTGTTTATCATCATTATTTCAATGATTATTCATATGCGAAAACAAGATTCAGAGGATTTGTAAATACAAAACCGACTTATACCTTTTCTGTAAGTCGGTTTTTCAAAGAAATCATTTTCTACATGAATCTAGATGTAAGCAATCTTTCTTTTGAAATCTTCATCTCTCATAGATTCTAAGATTCCCCCTATTTATGGGCATCTTTTATTAGTTTTTCTTTTTCAAATGCGATATGCAGTACCCTCTTTATCACCTTGTCACCAACGGATTTCCCTTTTTATTTATTTATCTCTGACTAAAGCCTTACCTATCCGGGCTGTTCTTTCTATTCGGTTTACTCTGCCAAAGAAAATATACCCATTACTTTCCCTTTTTCTTCTATTACCTTATAAATAAAAGTATCCGCTTTTCTATGATTTGTATTCTTTACATACCTTTATAATTGTTCTTCATTCAGCGGATACATGAATGCTGACTCTTCCCCTTTTCTGATTCAATTTATAAGCTATTTAAAATCATTTCTTTCAAAATAAGGAGAATGTTCGCTTTCAAGTTCGATAGTTCCTACCAATCTCTTCTCCAATTGAGAAATAATATCTAAAATTATAAAATAAAGGATTCCATTTTTGTGGATCAATATGATTTTCACCTTTTATAATATTTGTATGGGCATGTACATGGATAACTTCTGTTTCCACAATTGCAAAAAATGGATCATAATCTGGAATACGAATGTCTCTTACTCTTGCTTCTATTTGCAATGGACATTGTTCTATACGTTGTGGTTTTACTGTTTTCGAAGAAATTGGAGTTAAATTCGCTAATGCTAATTTATCTTTTATATATGTGTACCCCATGTCGCATTTAAATTTCGGAATGTTGTCAGTTCCTGTATAGGGAGCTATTTTTTCTACATGTTCCCATTGAGAAGAGGAAGGTAAATTTATAACACATTCTCTATTCACTTTTATATTTTGAATCGCTTTCCCTCCAAGTCCAATTCCTAAAACAATATACTTTCCTAGAGCCCAAGAGGAAGACATCGGACTTATATTTGTTGTACCATCTTCGTTCAGCGTTGATAACAAATACACTGGCATTCCATAGTATAAGATTTTCGGGTATATCTCTTTGCATACATTTTTACCTACTTCCAAGTTCATATTATCACTCCTTACATTCATTCTTTCCTTATTGTAAAACATAAAAATTTCTATTATCATCGAAATATGAATGTAAAAAAGGAGTGAGTAAGTGTGAATGAAAATATCGCAAAAGTCGCCTCTCTTATTAGTGATCCATCACGAGCGGCTATCTTAACACATCTTATGGATGGTTGCCCTCATCCAGCCACTGAATTAGCACGGGTCGCAAAAATCAAACCACAAACAGCAAGTTTTCATCTTCATAAACTATATGACATGCAAATTCTTGAAGTTGAAAAGCATGGTAGATATCGCTATTACAAATTAGTAAATCAAGAAATGGCAGAAATATTAGAAAAACTACTCTACATCGTTCCATTTAAACCTATTCAGTCCTTTAAAGAACTAAAAAAACATGAAGAAATTCAATATGCCAGAACGTGCTATGATCATCTAGCTGGAAAATTGGGTGTCAATCTTGCTAATTCTCTACTATATAAACAAGTATTACAAAAGAATGGATCAGAATTTGAGGTCACTGAAATTGGTGCACATTTTTTTACAGATTTCGGTATAGATTTAGAAATATTACGTAACAAAAGACGTGTATTTTCAAAATGTTGCTTAGACTGGACCGAAAGACAATATCATATTGCTGGAGCCCTCGGCAATGCTATTTTAGAACGAATGCTAGAACAAAATTGGATTACTAGAAAAGATGGATCACGAGCTGTTTACATTACATCACTAGGGAAGCAAAAAATATTTGAAATCTTTTCTCTAGAAATGTAATGGTCATTGTTTATGTTTTTTAATGTATATATTGAAAGAATTACGACAAAAGATTAACCACCTTTTCCAAATGTACATACATTATTTATATGAGTTTAATTTATTCATATAAAAGGAGAATTTTCATGCAGAAAAAATCTATTTCAATTATACTTCCTGTTTTTAATGAAGAAAAAACTTTAGATCGTGTGTTGCAAGCGGCTCTGCAAATCCATCCTTTAGAAATTATCGTAGTTGCGAATGGTTGTACCGATCGCTCTGTAGAAATTGCTCACAAATATAAATGCCATGTGTTAAATTTTGAAGCAGCCCTTGGACATAATATTGGACGGGCTATTGGCGCACAGCAAGCAAAAGGAGATATTTTATTATTTATGGATGCTGATTTTCCGCTTGATAGCAATATATTACGTGAATTTCTTCAACCATTAATGAATCATACAGCTGACGTTGTATTAAATAATTTAGACTATATTTTTTATAAAAAACAGCGTCCCCATTCCACAACGATTTGGAGACAAGTTACAAATCAATTTTTTCACCGTCCAGATTTAAAAATCGATTCCCCTATTTCTGTTCCGCACGCGATGACAAAAGAAGTCGTTCATACCATTGGAGCAGAATCTTTAGGAAATCCAACACTCGCTCATCTCAAAATACTCCAACATAACTTCCGCATTTCTCGCCATAAACAAATTGATGTCATTTCAATCAATCGCGTAAATCCTCAGCAACATTTTGCAAAGCATAATGAACTTTCCACTTCTGAAAAGCGGATTATCGGAAATCATATCGCTGCTATGGCAGAGTGGATTGATGAGTTAAAAAATCCCCGTGCGCATTATTCTGATGGTGGAAGAAGGCGAGATATTATAGAAGGATTGAAGCTAAAACAAAGTAAGTCTTTTCCTAAAGTTCATGATACTGGCTGGGGCGTAAGCACATCAAACTATGGTGGGAAGCAATTATCTATTATTATTCCTGTTCAAAATGAAGAGAGAATGATACAAGCGATTATCCAGGAATCTAGGAAATTGAATCCTTTGGAAATTATAGTTGTCGTTAATGGTACGACTGACAAAACAGCAGAAATTGCGAAAAAGCACGGAGCAACGGTTGTTATGTATGAAGAAGAATTAGGAAATGATACTGGCAGAGCAGTTGGTGCGTATTTTGCACGGGGCGATATACTATTATTTATCGATGGAGATTTTGTAATCCCTTCAAATGATTTATTGCCATTTGTACACGCGATTGAAAATGGTGTTGATTTAGCACTGAATGATTTAGATCACTATCTTTCTTATCGTTTCCCATTCTATATTGTAACAGCATGTAAATATGCTGTTAATTTAGCTTGTGACCGTAAAGATTTAGGAGTTGGTTCTATTGTCGCTGTACCGCATGCCTTTAGTAAAAAATGTATTGAAACGATCGGATTTGACGCTCTTACTTCGCCAGTATACGGACAAGTAAAAGCGATATTAAGCGGATTACAAGTAAAAAACGTTCATCGTGTTGAAGTTGATAAAATGAATCGCATTCGCCCTGATAAGCATTTCTCTAAAACTGGCGGTTTAGCTCCTTCAACGACAAGAATTGTCGGTGATCATATAGAAGGTATTTCTTATTTAATTCAGCAAAAAGGCGAACGTGGATTGTTTTAAAAATTGCTATTATGCAACCGAAATATATTATCAAAAAGAAAGCCATAGCAGCGTGGCCACTGAAAAAGTCCACTTCATAAGAAAAAGAAGTCTAGCACCTAACTTGTATAGAAATGGCTGACTCCTTTCTATTCTCAACATTTCGATAAAAATGTGTATTAAATGTGTATTATTTTTGAAAGCAATCCCTTTTTCAGTGCCTTCGTAACAGCAAGGCTTTCTTTTCATGTAGATTTAAGCTTTGTATAGAAATATTCATACAAATTAAAAAAGCTGTTCTATTGAGAACAGCTTTTAAACGAGCTAACTGTTAAACAACACGTGAAAATGACTCAATTTCACAGACAGAAACTGTTACTCTTTCTCCTGCTGCCGTAATATCAGCAGTATGACAATCAACCGATTCAACAGTTCCTTCAATGACTTGACCACTGCTAGTAGTAATTGCTACAGTTACAGCCGTACCTCTTAACGCTCTTAATTTACGAACAATTCCAGTTGTGCAGCAACAATCACATTTTTGATTGCTTTCTTTTTTACACTCTTCGAATTTTTTCCAACAATCATCACAATCATGTCCATAATAACCACCGTTTCGGCCTGAACACTTAGATCTTTTCTTTTCATACCAATAATCATCTCGGTAACCCATAATTTCACCCCTTTATTCTTTTACTATAAAATATGCCAACAAGAATAGAGATGATAGAGACAAAGACATAGGGATGAAGAAAACCAACACTTGTCCTATACTCTATTATAGAAACAAAAAATGAGCCTCTTATGAAAGAAGCCCATTTTTTGTTTATATTCGACTCGATTGCAACCCTTGAATGTAAGGAACCACTTCCGGATTGACAAGTGAAGATAAATCTCCTAGTTCTTTCCCTAAGTATGCTGCTTTAATAACTCGTCGCATGACTTTAGAGTTACGCGTTTTTGGTAAATCTTCTACCATATGAATATCTTTAGGACATAGTGCTTTTCCAATATGAGAATTCACTAAATCCATTAGTTCTTTCTTTAGTTGATCAGTAAAAGAGATTCCTTCTTGTAAAACAACAAAACAATGACAAACCTCGCCTTTTACATCATCTGGCACACCAATTGCTGCCGCTTCTACAATATGATTATGCTTCATAAGAATTGACTCATATTCCGCCGGTCCAATTCGTTTCCCTGCAATATTTAATGTATCGTCAGAACGCCCTGTAATTATATATTGCTCTCCGTCATAAATGACCCAATCGCCATGTACCCATCTATTTTTAAAGCGTGACCAGTATGTATTCACATACCGTTCATCATCTTCCCAAAAACTCTTCGTCATTCCTACCCAAGGTTTTTCTAAGCATAGTTCTCCTACTTCATCCTGAATTGGATTTCCTTGTTCATCTAATACAACAGCTGCCATTCCTGGTAACGCAGCATTAAAACTAACCGGAGCAATAGGCTTTACAAGAACATTGCCAAAAATCCCACCAGAAATTTCTGTTCCACCTGAATAGTTACAAATTGGAACTTTTCCTTTCCCAACTGTTTCAAAGAGCCACATCCACGGGTCTGGGTTCCATGGTTCTCCTGTAGATGCAAAAACTTTTAAACTTTCTAGTGAGTGTTGTTTTACATATTCATCACCTTTCGCCATCAATGCTCGAATTAAAGTTGGCGAAATACCGAGATGTGTAATTTGATATTGATCTACTGTTTCCCATAATCGATCTGCTTTTGGATAATCAGGAACTCCTTCATACATGACCATTGTAGCGCCATTCATAAGAGAACCGAATAATAAAAACGGTCCCATCATCCATCCCATATCAGTTACCCATAGAACACGATCTCCTTGCTTAATATCCATCCCAAATCCGGCATCAAATGCTGCCTTTAAAGGAAATCCAGCATGAGTATGAACCGTCCCTTTTGGTTTCCCTGTTGTACCAGACGTATAAATAAGCATGAGTGGATCATCACTCTTCATTTCTTCTGCATGCGTAAATGGCTTTTCCTTTTCAAGGATGCTCCAAGAAAGGTCATAGTTATGAGGTGTAAAATCATTTCCAGCATGACGAACGATAACAACCTTTTCAACAGTTGGGCATTGTTCACACGCTTTATCTACTTCATCTTTTAAAGAAACGATTTTACCACGACGCGAGAAACCATCAGCTGTAATAATCATTTTGGATCCAGCTGCTTGTACGCGTGTCATCACTGCATCCGCTGCAAAACCTGAAAAAATAGGAGAAATAATAGCCCCAATTTTCATAACAGCTAGCATCGCAACTACTGTTTCAGGAATCATTGGCATATAAATTGTTACACGGTCACCTTTCTCAATTCCTGAATGTTTCAATCCATTTGCTACTTTACTTACCCAACGATCAAGTTCTTCATATGTAAATGACTTTGACGTGCCACTCTCTCCTTCATACATCAGCGCAGGCTGCATTCTTGTTTCTTCTTCCGCTAGCCAACGGGATAAAGCGGATTCTACAACATTGCAGGTCCCCTCTGTGTACCAATGTGCAAATGGTGTGCCGTTTTCTAAATCTAGCACTTCCATATAAGGCTTCATCCATTGATAACCAACTGCTCTTTCTGCTTCACCCCAAAACCATGCTGTTTCTTCGATTGATTTTTTATAAAACATATCATAATCTTTATAACCAAGTTCTTTCATCCATCCATATAAACGTGTTTTTTCTTTATATTCTTCTGTTGGAAACCAAACAGCTTGTTTCAATGCGTTCCCCTCCTTATGTTTTCGAACAAGAAAGCCCTAAATAGGGCTTTCTATACTGGATAAACTGGATGTTTACGATCAGTAAATATTTGATATTTACTCATGTACATATCAAAACGTTTCTTCAGTTCTTCACGCAAATCATTTGGATGCACGATTCCATCGATTACCATTTCCGATGCCAATCGATAAATGTCAATATCTTGTTTATACTCTTCACGCTTTTCTGCTATAAATGCTGCACGTTCCTCTTCTGGTAACGCTGCAATTTTCTTGGCATAAACTGCATTCACAGCTGCTTCTGGTCCCATTACCGCAATAGAAGCAGTTGGTAATGCTAAGCAACAATCCGGTTCAAATGCAGGACCCGCCATCGCATATAGCCCAGCACCGTATGCTTTTCTCACAACAATTGAAATTTTTGGTACTGTGGCTTCGCTCATGGCAGAAATCATTTTTGCACCATGGCGAATAATACCGGCTCTCTCTACTTTCGTACCAATCATAAATCCAGGCACATCAGCGAGGAATAATAATGGAATATGGTAGGCATCACATAAATTAATAAATTTCGCCGCTTTATCGGCAGAATCATGGAATAATACGCCACCTTTCATGCGCGGCTGATTTGCGATAATACCTACAGGCTTTCCATCAATACGTGCTAAACCTGTAATTAATTCTTGTGCAAAAAGTTTTTTCACTTCAAAGAAGGAACCTTCATCAATGATTCGATTAATCAAGTCTTTCATATTAAATGGGGTATTTTGATTTTCTGGAATGATTTGTGCTAACGTTTTTTCGAATTTTTTTGGCTCTTGAGGTGTTGTCATAGGAGTTTTTTCTAAGTAGTTATTTGGGAAGTATGAAATATATTGTCTTGCTTGAGAAATAGCAGCTTCTTCTGTTTTGCATAAAACATCGCCACATCCTGATACAGAGCAATGCATACGAGCTCCGCCCATTTCTTCTAATGTTACTTTTTCACCAATTACCATTTCGGCCATGCGCGGAGATCCTAAGTACATGGATGCATTTCCTTCCACCATCATCACAATATCACAAAATGCTGGAATATACGCACCACCAGCTGCTGATGGTCCAAATAGTAAGCAAATTTGCGGAACTTTACCTGACAACTTTACTTGATTATAAAAAATTCTTCCTGCTCCGCGGCGCCCTGGGAACATCTCAACTTGATCAGTAATGCGCGCACCAGCAGAGTCAACGAGATAAAATAAAGGAACTCGTAATTTTTCAGCTGTTTCTTGAATACGTAAAATCTTTTCGACTGTACGAGATCCCCAAGATCCAGCCTTTACTGTTGAATCATTTGCCATTACGCATACCGTGCGACCATGTATTTTTCCTGTTGCAGTTACAACACCATCTGCTGGTAAGTCGTTTCCTTCACAATTAGCAAATAAAGCATCTTCTACATATTCTCCATTATCAAATAATTGTGCTAGGCGCTCCCTGACAAAAAGTTTTCCTTTCGCTTTATTTTGTTCGTGATATTTTGGTGCGCCACCTTGTTTAATTGTTTCAATACGGTCTTCTAATGAATGTAACTGTTGTTTTTGATCTAGCACATTTATTCCCCCTTATAGATTGGTTTACGTTTTTCCTTAAATGCTTGTAACCCTTCTAATCTATCTTTTGTTTGAATAACGCCTTCATATGCTTGCTTTTCCATTTGCAGTCCGGTATGTAAATCTACTTGAATCCCATTTGAAATTGCTTGTTTCGCTAATCGGACCGCAATCGGGCCGTTGCTAGCAATTCGCTCAGCCATTTCAATCGCTTTCTCTTCAAGTGAATGTTTTGGTACAACAAATTCTACTAAACCATATTCCTCCGCTTCCTGAGCTGAAATACGTCTTCCGGTATAAATTAATTCTTTCGCTCTACCGATTCCAATTAATCTTGGTAAACGCTGCGTCCCACCGGCTCCTGGAATAATTGCAAGGGATGTTTCCGTAAGACCAAGACTTGCTGAATCCGCTGCAATTCTGAAATCACATGCTAAACTTAATTCCGTTCCGCCACCAAGTGCTATGCCATTTATGGCAGCAATTACAGGTTGCGTTAACTGCTCAATCATATTCATTGTCGAGCGAATCATTCCAACAGCATGGCGTACTTGTTCTTCATTCATATTGGCACGCTCTTTTAAATCTGCACCAGCGCAAAATGCTTTTTCTCCAGCACCTGTTATAATAACAACGCGAACATTTGCTTCTTCATGAATATGAGTGAATATCGACTGTAATTCTTCTAATAACGCTAAAGATAGAGAATTTGCTTGTCTTTCACGATTTAATGTCAGTTTTACGATGTGTGGGGTTACATAATCAACAGAAATGTTTTGTAATTGTAGCATGTTCTCACCTACTTATCGTTTTATGTTGAAGCGCTTTATACACATGACTAGGCAATTGAATATTTAGTTTATTTTGAATGAATTGACTAGCTTTCCACAACTTTTCTTCATTTATATTTGTTTGTACACCTAACTTATGAAGCATATGCACGAGGTCATCTGTTGCAACATTTCCTGAAGCTCCTGGCGCATAAGGACAACCACCTAAACCACCACACGAACTATCAAAGGTTGTAATTCCGTATTCTAAAGATTTCACGACATTTGCAAGTGCCATTCCATACGTATTATGAAAATGCATAGCAAACTGAGAAGCATCATACTTTTTTAATAAGTGCTCTAATACTTGTTCTACTTGAAGCGGATTCGCTACACCGATTGTATCTCCTAGCGAGATTTCGTAAATACCATATGAAAAGAGTTCATTACATAATTCATCTATTGCTTCTATGCTTACATTCCCTTCATAAGGGCAACCAAATACAGTAGACACATAACCTCTCACTTTTTTACCAGCAAACTCAGCTTTTTTCGTAATATCTTTTATGACTGCTACTGCTTCTTTAATAGATTTATTAATATTACTTTTATTATGAGATTCACTCGCTGATAAAAAGACATTCACCTCGTCAACATCTTGCAAAAGAGCTCGTTCCAAACCATTTTGATTTGGAACAAGCGCAGCATATGTCACATTTGTTTCCCTCTTTAGCTCTGTAAATACATCACTTGCATCCGCTAAAGCAGGAACCCATTTTGGGTGAACAAAAGAGGAAACTTCAATGTATGATAATCCTGCTTCTGTCAGTAATTGAATCCACGTTACTTTATCTTTTGTGCCAATGATTTTTTTTTCATTTTGTAAGCCATCTCTTGGCCCAACTTCCTTAATGACAGCAAAATTAGGTAATTTCAATCCATTTCACCCCTCATTTTCACTATTCAATTTCTACCAATACATCTCCTTCATTAACAAAATCGCCTTCTTGAACATGTATTTTCATAACCGTTCCAGCTTCTTCTGAAACAATTGGAATTTCCATTTTCATAGATTCTAAAATGACGACATCCTGTTCTTCCTCTACCGTATCTCCTACTCCCACTACAATCTTCCAAACATTACCTGCCATCGATGCATATACTTTTGTCATCATTTTTTCCCCCTTTAATAGTGATACATCTTATTTTTTCACAAGTTGTTTTGCTACAAATCCGGTTGTATATACGCCACCTTGAAATACTTCATCTTCTAACACTTGGAGTAACATCGGTGTATTCGTTTTAATCCCTTCTACTTTCAATTCTCGCAGCGCATTTTGTAATTTTACAATTGCTTCATCACGAGTCTCACCATGCGCAATGACTTTCGCAATCATTGGGTCATAAAAAGGTGTAATGGTTACGTTATTTTCTAAAAAGTGATCGATACGCACATGAGTTGGTAACGTTACATTCGTAATTGTTCCTGGTGATGGGAAGAACGTTTTTGGATCTTCTGCATAAATACGCGCTTCAATAGCATGGCCATTGCGGTTTATTTCTTCCTGCGTAAAGGGTAATTTCTCACCATAGGCAATGCGAATCTGTTCTTCAACGAGATCCAATCCTGTAATCTCTTCCGTTACGGGGTGTTCTACTTGCAATCTCGTATTCATTTCCAAGAAATAAAAGTTCTTTTGATCATCGACAAGAAATTCAACTGTACCAGCATTTGTATAACCGAGAGCTTTCGCTGCTTGTACAGCAACTTCTCCCATTTCTTTGCGTGTTTTTTCATCTAAAAACGGAGAAGGTGCCTCTTCTATTACTTTTTGATTTCGGCGCTGGACAGAACATTCACGCTCCCACAAATACACTGTATTACCATGTGTATCGGCAAGAATTTGAATCTCAATATGATGCGCATCCGCAATGTAGCGTTCTAAATACATTTCTCCGTTTCCAAAGAAATTTTGAGCTCTTGTTTTATTACTTTCAAACGCCTTGGTGAGCGTTTGCTCAGTTTCCATCAATTGCATTCCAATGCCTCCGCCTCCAGCGGACGCCTTAAGCATTAACGGATAACCAATTTGCTTTGCAATTTCAATTGCTTCTTCAGCTGTTTCGATATTTGTTGTAATCCCAGGTACAACTGGAACATTTGCTTCTTGCATTGCCAAACGAGATTCAATTTTACTTCCCATCTTAGCAATGATTTCTTCAGAAGGTCCGATAAATACAATTCCTTCTTCATCACACCGTATAGCTAAGGATGGGTTTTCTGATAATAATCCATACCCTGGATGAATTGCTTCAGCATTTGTTTTCTTGGCAATCTCTATAATCTTTTCTAAGTTTAAGTAGCTTTCCTGCACACGAGGTCCACCTACTAAGTACGCTTCATCTGCTAATTTGACATGAAGTGCATTTTCATCTGCTTCTGAATAAATCGCAACGGTTTGAATACCAAGTTTTTGACATGTTTTTATAATACGGACTGCAATTTCTCCACGATTTGCAATTAATATCTTTTGAAACATAGTGAGTCCTCCTTTTATCTGCATCCTAAATGTCTAGCAATTACAAGACGTTGAACTTCAGAAGTTCCTTCACCAATTTCTAATAGCTTTGCATCACGTATATGTCGTTCTACCTCATATTCACGCATATATCCATATCCACCATGAATTTGTACTGCTTGATTTGAAATACGACTTGCCGCTTCAGATGCAAACAATTTTGCCATAGCCGCTTCTTTGCCGAAAGGTTTATCATGATCTTTTAACCAAGCTGCTTTATGTACTAAATTTCGCGCCAACTCTATTTCAGTCGCCATATCAGCTAGCTTAAATTGAATCGCTTGGAAATTTGAAATCGTTTTTCCGAATTGCTTACGTTCTTTTGCATATTGAAGTGCACGTTCAAATGCAGACTGTGCAATCCCTACAGCTAACGCTGCAATCGAGATACGTCCTCCATCAAGTGTATATAAGAATTGTTTAAAGCCTTTACTCACATCACCGAGTATATTTTCTCTCGGTACACGTACGTCCTCTAATACAATTTCACAAGTGTTAGATGCGCGAACACCCATCTTATCGTAAGGGCTTGAAATGGTGAGTCCTTCACTAATCGTTGGAACAATGAATGCAGAAATACGTTTTCTACCGTTCTCATCAACACCGTTGACAGCGGTTACAATGATTGTATTTGCGTATTCCGCGTTTGTAATCCAACATTTCTCACCGTTAATCACATATTCATCGCCATCTAAAATCGCTTTTGTTTGTGTACCACCTGCATCTGATCCCGCATTCGGTTCCGTTAATCCAAAAGCACCCAATGTTTTCCCTGATGCCATAGGAACTAAATATTTTTGCTTTTGTTCTTCCGTACCGAAGTAATAAATCGGCGAAGCACCTAATGAAATTGTTGCAGCATAACTTAAGCCTGTGCCACCGCAAGCTCGTCCAATTTCTTCAACGGCTAATACGTACGATAATGTATCGCCACCAGAACCGCCATACTCCTCTGGGAATGGGATGCCTAGCAAACCTAGTTCGCCCATTTTTTGAAATGTTTCATATGGAAATTCTGCTGTCTTATCATAGTAAACAGCCTTCGGAGCGATTTCCTTTTCAGCAAAATCACGTACCATTTCTTTAATCATTTGTTTTTCGCGAGTTAGAGTAAATTCCATTCCGCTACACACCCCTTATCGAATATTGAGTTTCGACAGCGTGCGAGTTCGTACTACAACCATTGCTTTTCAAAAGATATGAAATAGTAGTTAGATAATTGTTATAATTCTGTCATAATTTAATTTTAAAACAGAATCTGTACTTATGCACAAAAAAATTCCTACATTGTTCTACAACAACATAGGAATTTACATGTCGAATTATGCGGTTTTCATACTCTTCTTCTCATAGTCCTTCTGCCCATACTTCAAATGAAAGTTTCCCATCATATATTATCCTCGTCAAAGTTAGATTGTCCATGATGTTAAAGTCATCGCAAGTTGCCCGAGTGAAATTTCATTCTATATATATTCGTGCAACAATCTTATTTTTTCTTTCCCTTATATTTTAAAGTACCAAAAATACACTCCTATGCGTTTGTGTTCAAAGTATAGCGCGTGATACGAATAGGTAAAAAAATAATGTTTCATTCCCCTGTCTTCTGAGCAATCATAATCTGTTTCCGTTCTTTCTATTTTTGTTGATTATCTAACATAAATAATGATCTATACTATAATTTGACTAAAATGGAATGCAATCTTTCAATTTACTTCTTTCTTAAAGCTTTCTATATCAAGTGTAATAAAATTCGACAATCAATCTCCGGCCTCGGTTGCAATATGCGAAAAAATTTTTCGTACAACCTTATTAAACAAGTTAGCCCTGTCCTTTTATTCTATATAATGGTGTACATCTCTAATTCTGTAGCTCGGAACATGAATATTTCAGTACATTTGTAGATGGTTGAACAAATCATTTTGAATTGTGAGCACCTAACAATATTCAAATCATACTATTTCATATTCATTCGCAATTTATAAACTACGTTTCTAAATTTAAATACTTTCTAATTCTAGCAAGATCACAGGAATACTCAATTACTAAATATTGAATGGATAAAATGATTTTTTCAGGATATAAGTGTGCATGTTTTAATGTTTCGGTATATTTTTCAAGCCTTTTTTCTAAATATCTTATAATTTGTTCAGGATGATTTACCAACAAACATTGACAATAATAATGAATTTGCTCTTCAATCTCTGTATATTCTTCAATTTCAAATTCTTTATGCATAAGTACACTCCTCTAAACCATTTTTAATATAAAATAATCCATATCCCCTTAAATAAAACTGATTATTTAAACTATTTATACTATACCAAAGAAAAGTCTCAAAATTTGTTAGTTTATGTAGCGTATCACAAATTTAACAAAATTGTAATGGATACTTGTACTACAAAAGCGTACAGATTTGCATCAAAATTTCCGGATTGCAATATAATTATATTAAGTTTAATCTTGTATATTTTTTACACTTCCCGCTCATACAACATATTTTAAAATGTATGTTGTATGAGTTTTTGGATTTAAATACAGTATGTGAAATTATTATTAATGAATTAAATTTGTAAGTTTCTTAGCAAAAAAAAGCCCGAAAAAGGCCCTTATGCATAACTAGATTACATAGTCTATACGATTGTACTCAATTACTGGATAAGACAAAGAATTCTTTTTCTAACCCTACATGTTCCCAAAAAGATTGTGCTATGTGATTATCTAAATCAACATGAACATACATATCAGAAATATGATTCACTGCAAACCATTCCATTATATTCTCTACAATTTCTTTACCTATCTTTTGTTTTCTATATTTTGGTGCTACATATAATTCATCTATTTGCCCATATTTAGTATTTGTCACTAAGTCTTGTTTCATAGAAACAGTTCCGAAACCGATAGTATCATGATTCTTATCCACTACAACAAAAACCGTCCCAAATTCCGATTGAATATATTGTTCTACTAGCTTTTGTACATTTAACCTTTCACTTTGTTCCAATTCGCACTCTGCTGTTTCTAAACAATTGTCGTTCCAAAGGCATATAATATCTTGAATGTACCTTTTATCATCAATCACATTCATTAATTGTTTGCATAATATAGTCATTTTTCCCCCTCCATGAATGAAAATGTTCATCATAACGTAATTTCATTACTAAATAACAAACGCATTTCAAATTTCGAACATTCAAAAAGCGGTTCCGGTACAATACCGGAACCATCTTATAATCGCTTCATTTTTGTTCCCGCTATTTTAGCGGTAGCCCGCTTGGTAGGGTCTTATAATTAGTAAGGGATGAAGCCCCACTGATGAAAATTTCACTTTATTTCACTAGCTCTTTTGTTTCTCTCATCACGTCAATAAAGTAATCCCAGTTATTTATAACGGATGAAATGCTAATATGTTCGTCTGGTGTATGAACATTAAAAATATCAGGTCCAAATGAAATCGCATCTAGTTCCGGCATTTTTTGTACAAATACACTGCACTCAATACCAGCATGCACTGCATAAATTTCAACATCTTCGTTATATTTTTCTTGATGCACTTTTTCAAACAAATTACGAATTGGAGAGTTTGGATTGTATGGCCATTCTGGATATTCAGATTCTTTCTTAAATTGTGCGCCAACTAACTCCGCAATGTGCTTAATTTCATTTACAATATGCTGCTTTAAAGTCCCTACAGAACTTCTCACTTCATTTTTTAATTTAATTTCATTATGTAATGTTTCAATCACTCCTAGGTTTGTCGAGCTTTCAACAAGTCCTTTAATATCCATACTCATGCTTTGAATACCATTTGGGATTAAGAATAAGGAAGAAATGAGTTGTTTTTTCGTTTCCTTTGCAAATACTCGATCTGCTTTTTCTTCTACTTTTGTTAGAGAAACATGTACATCTGGGTCTACAGCGCGTAGCTCTTCTTGTAGAATACGCGTCCACTCTTCTACTTTTCCTTCTACTGTTTCTACATCGCTTTTAGCGAATAGAATTGTTGCCACACTTTCACGCGGAATTGCATTTGTTTTTAACCCACCGCGAATATCACTTATATAAAATGACACTTCATTCGATAAATCATAAAGAACTCGTCCTAATACTTTATTCGCATTCCCACGTTGCTTATCAATTTCCATACCAGAATGGCCACCTTTTAGCCCTCCTACGTATAGACGATATGTCTCTAATTCTGCCGGTGCTTCATCCCAAATAATAGAGATTGTTTCAACTGCTTTTGCTCCGCCAGCACTGCTTACTAATAGTTTGTGATCCTCTTCAGAATCAATATTAATAAATATTTTTCCATCGAAATGTCTTGGATCAACAGCAAAAGCGCCGCCCATTGTTGTTTCTTCTTCTGTTGTAATAACAACTTCAAGAGCAGGATGAGCAATATTTGTTGAATCTAATAATGCTAATGCATATGCAACGGCAATACCATTATCTGCACCTAAAGTCGTTTCCTTTGCATATAGCATATCGCCAACAATTCTGAGCTCAATCGGATCTTTTTCAAAATCATGAACAGTTGCTTCATTCTTTTCACATACCATGTCCATATGTCCTTGTACAATAATAGTCGGAACATTTTCATATCCAGGAGTTGCTGGTTTTTTTATAATGACATTTAACGCTTCATCTTGCACAACCTCTAAATTGCGATCTTGTGCAAATTTTACTAAGTAATCACTAATTTCTTTTTCATTTCCAGACCCTCTTGGAATCTTTGAAATTTCTGTAAAATGATAAAATACAGGATGCTTCGTTAATTGTTCTAAAGTAGAATGCATATATAAACTCCTCTCCTAAATCTATAAATAGAAGTATTTTCCTTACTATTATATCACGTTCCTCCCCTTCCGCTTCCTTTTTCATTCTTTTTGACACCATTTGAACGCCAAAATTTTACAATATTACGACACTTTCGGGAAATATTGCTATATAATTTAAAATAGAAAGACTTTCTTTTAGAACAGTAAAAATGAGGTGGAGTGTAATGAGAAGTGAAAAGCAAATGTTCGAATATCTTATAAGAGCTAGACTAGACGAAATGGTTTCATGGTGGATTGGTATGAAATATGATTTTCAAATTTCTACAGGGAAAATGGGGAAATACTTTAAAGAATATCTTCCAAAGTCTTATTGGAAAATGTATGAGGAAACATATTCAAATCATCGTTATGAAAACTTTTGGCATTCCATCTTTGTTGCTTGCGAATTATTTAGAACATTAGCAACCGATGTTGCAGATGTTCTATCCTTTACATATCCTACTTGTGAGGATCAAAATATGAGTAAATACTTGCAACAAGTACGAAATTTATCTTCTCATGCCAACACAATCTTTTAAATCTATTTTCACTACCATACCACATGATAAGGAGAACAAAATGAAAATCAATGTACGCGAATTTCACGTAAAAGGACAGACATATATGATTCGCTCTGCTATACATACAGATGCTGAAGAATTATCTAAAGTAAGATTACAAATTGACGGTGAAACAGAAAATCTTGACAGAGAACAAGGGGAAGCATTTATAGATACACAAGGATTTGAAAAGTTAATTAAAGCAGATACAGAAAGTTCCAAAAATCTATTTTTAGTTGCTATCGTTCAAAATAAAATTGTGGGATTTTCAAGGTGCGAAGGAAGTAACTTAAAACGACTTTCTCATAAAGTCGAATTTGGCGTCTGTATTTTAAAAGACTATTGGGGCTATAGTATTGGAAAAAACTTATTAAAAGAATCCATCGATTGGGCGGATGCAAATAACATCAAAAAGATCATATTAACTGTTCTTGAAACGAATAAAAAAGCAATCCATCTTTATAAAACATTCGGCTTTCAAACAGAGGGAATTCTTCGAAATGACAAACTCCTTTCTGACGGTCAGTTTTATCATACTGTTACGATGGGAAGATGGAATGGATAAATTTTTTATTTTCAAGTAACTTTTTCTAAATGAGCGTATTAAAATAAAAAACTGAAAGAAATGATTCTTATACATTTTCTTTCAGTTTTTTCCCATGGATATATTTTGATGGTTCACGATCCATCAGTTTTTCTAACCGATTGATATTTTCTGTTAATGCACCTTTCACAAGAGAGAAATCAATGTTTGGTGCTTCTTTCTGTTCCTTAAAAAATGAAAGATTGTTTTGTTTTGTTTCTTTCATCTCTCCTGCCCCCTTTAATAAAAAGACATCATCTCTATCTACCTTTATTATATCTTAAATAGAATCGGAATGCACCGTTATCCTCTTCTTTTCAATTCTTCTTCTAACTCTTCCACTTGCTGCATTGTATCTCCTTTTATTAAAGAAAAATCTGTTGTATCCTCAGCTTCGTCTTTAAAGAAATCATTGCTATATTCTTTTAACACTACCATCACCTCTACGTGATAGTGTAGGAATGTTTCGTTCATTTTATTCAATGTTTGTCCAATTTTATCGAATGTTCGTTAAAAATATGTATAGGAGAAAAGGACAGAAAATAATCTCTGCCCTTACTTACAAAAATAACTATGATGTATTGTTAAATTATAGACATTTTCAAAGTCACGATCTTGCAAATTATTTTTTTGTCCATCTATTATAATATAAACGTCTTTTATTATTTTCGCTGGTATAATTCCAACATTTTCAATTTGAACTGCTTTTTGTTCATTCAGTTGTTCAATAGATTCAAGTGATACCGTAATACTAAATTGAGATCGAACGCCTCGGAAATTTGTATTGAATTCCTCTTCTGTTACAAACACTACAATTTTCGCACCTATTTTTTCAGCATACGTATCAAGAAAAGCATTTAAACTGCATGCATACTCAGCTGCTGTTTCCCATTCCATCGTACCAAATGCAGCTGGATTTACATTTTGAATAAGTGTTGTATATATTTCTCCTCTTGCTTTTGAAGCAATAAGCGATCGTTTAATCGATTGAACTGTTTTACCAATATCGCTAAACTTTGCGCCCCAGATTTCCGAAATATTTGGTGTTAAAATAAATGCAATATCAACAAATACAACCATCGCAACAACCATTAAAATATGTTTCCAGAGGGTTAAATCAATTCCTTTCATCATGAAATATATTGTGACTGATGTAATAAATAAACCATACCACGTCTTTCGAATAAGTTGTTTTCTTTCCTCGTATAATTCTTCATTTCTCCAATAAAAGAAAATAAGAAATAAAAAAAAGATTACAAGAAAAAATAAGCCAATTCGAATGCTAGAGACAGTCAATCACATCCCCCTCCATTCAAAAACTTCACACGATATCATTACATGCTTCTTTTTCCTTTATTATGACAAAAGACATGGACAACCTTCTAAAACAATTGCTCGCGCATATACTAAGAAGGAAGCCACGTCTTTTTATAGAATGAATCTACATTTTATATGTAGACAAGCCTGTATTTCAACTTTTTCAAAATATTTTTTATAAAGAAATGTGTTTTGGAATCACACCTTCTTGTACTTCACCATCCATATTTAAATAGTAGTGACGAATTGGATGTAAATGCTCATCTAATTCATAAACAAGCGGAATACCAGTAGGAATATTTAATGAAACCACTCCATCATTGGAAAGATGATCTAAATACTTCACGAGAGAGCGGATCGTATTACCGTGCGATGATATAATGACTTTTTGATTTGATAGTAGCATAGGTGCAATTTCTTTATGCCAAAATTCTAGTACCCTTTTTTCCGTATCTTCTAAGCACTCTGTCAGTGGAAACTCACCTTTTTTTAATCGCTTATATCTTGGATCAGTTACTTCATACCTTGGGTCATCTTCAGCAAGAGCTGGCGGTCTTACATTTGTACTTCTTCTCCAAATATGAACCTGCTCATCTCCATATTTTTTAGCTGTTTCATCCTTATTTAACCCTTGTAATGCTCCGTAATGTCTTTCATTTAATTTCCATGATTTGTGTACCGGAACCCAAGCAAGATCCATCTCATGAAGAATAATCCATAATGTCCGAATGGCCCTTTTTAATACCGATGTGTATGCAACATCAAACGTATAACCATTCTTTTTTAATATCGCACCAGCTGCTCGCGCTTCATTTAATCCATTTTCGGATAAATCCACATCTGTCCATCCTGTAAACCGATTTTCTAAATTCCATAAACTTTGTCCGTGTCGAATAAGTACAAGTTTTATCATATTCATTCCCCTTTCGGAATTTGCGATTTAAATTTTGTAATACGTACACGTCTAAAGTATTTGGTAATGTTTATTTTTATCCATGTACTCTATGATTCACACATAGTTGCCAAAATACACGGATAAAGTGAGACTTTCATCAGTGAGGGTTTTCTTCATCCCCACTGATTAACTGCCCTCACCAATCGGGCAGTTAATCTCCCACCTATCTTTCTTGCTTCTCTCTGAATCTTAAGGTGGGAATTTTACTGTCCTCAAATAGCGGGATAAATGATTCCATTTATTTTTCGTTTACCGGCTCTTTACGTTTGGATGACCATGTATGAAAACCAAGGCGACTATTTGCTAGTTCATTCATAACTTGGTGCCAATTTTCTTCACATTTCTCACCAAATGTTGTGAAAATACGTCCCATTTGTTCTCTTTGCACATCGCTTAGTTTTTTCTCTAACTCTGCTCCTACTTGTGTTAGAACAAGTTGTTTTACGCGGCGATCATGTTCTGCTTCATTGCTTTCAATCAATCCCTTTTCAAGAAGTTGACGAAGCGGTCCATGAAGAGCTTGTTTACTAATTTCAAGCAAAGACAACAATTCATTTATACTAAGCCCAGGAAAACGAGCAATAAAAAATAAAATTCGATGATGTACACGCTGAATGCCATATTCTTTTATAATTTCATCTGGTTTTTCAGTAAATGTTTTATATGCAAAATAAAACATTGCCAGTGCCTGATTCATCAGTTCTTCTTTATGGTCTGTCATCTAATTTCCCCCTACATGTAAATTATACCACAATTTTCTTTTTCATAGCTGAATCAACCTTTTCGACCTAACATCCACATCTTATGACGATACATGAAGAAATGGAGTGAAACTTTCATCAGTGAGGGGCTTCATCCCTACTAATTATAAGCCCTTACCAATCTAGTTACCCTAAAATAGCGGGATAAAACTTATATTAATCATATCACACTGTTCTCCTCTTCATTTTTCAATATTCTTTTTGCAATGATTGCTATGATGATCATAATGAAGCTAATGCATAATATAGGTACGTACACTTCCATACGAAACGTTTCAAACATCAATCCATATATAATCCGCCATGCATTGTGCAACAGCTGTAATAATTGCCATTACTTTCCCTAAATTTTCATTAGGTGTGCGCTTTTGCACTGCTGTAATAACAAAGATCGCAATCATTGTCATAATCATTGCGATAAGAACTGCACATAAAATAAAAAGAACATAGGATGTATGGTTTTCAAATTTAAGCAGAGGGGGCATAACAGAAGCGGCCATCGGTATAATTAAAAAAGCAATATGCCTCATGCTTAAAAGAGTGCTATTCTTAACATAAAAAAGTTCCTAAATAACTGATATACGCTTCTAAACCTTTTGAAAGCTCTATTTTCATATGTATCTCCATATGTACAACAATTCTTTTTCATATCCTTTTCATTCCCAAAAATAAAAAGCTAATTTCCATATACAACAGAAAATTAGCTTTTTACTTACTTTCACATCTATTCCGTATTTAACGACTGCGTCTTTTTTGTCCTTGCTTTGTTCCTCTCTTCTTTTGGTTTGCTTTATAAGAAGAACTTTGATTTGCTTTTTTCGTCCCGTCTCGTCTATCTTTTGAACGATATTGTCCTGCTTTCTGCGGCTTTTTGATCTGTTTCTTTTTGTCATTTGTATCATTTGTTTGCTTAGCAGGTTGTTCAATTTCTTGTCTTTGTAAAGTACTACCGATATACTTTTCGATTTCTTTTAAATACATCTTATCTTTCGGAGCAACAAATGTAATTGCAAGACCGGTTCCTCCAGCACGACCTGTTCGGCCAATTCGGTGTATATAGCTCTCTACATCTTCTGGAATATCATAGTTAAATACGTGCGTTACGCCTTCTACATCTAATCCACGAGCCGCAACATCTGTTGCAATTAAATATTGAATTTTTGCTTCACGGAAGTTTTTCATTACTCTTTCACGTTTCGCCTGCGACAAATCTCCATGCAATTCATCACAATTGTAACCGTACCCTTTTAAAGCAGTAAATAATTTCGTTACGCGGCGCTTTGTCCGGCAAAAAATAACAGCTAAAAATGGCTGATCACGCTCCATGACATAACGAAGTGCGTCTTGCTTTGCGCGATCTGTCGTTTCAATTACACGCTGCTTTATATTTTCTACAGTAACTTCTGCACTTTGAATTTGAATCACTTGTGGCTCTTTCATATATCGCTTCGCAAGTTTTTTAATATCTTTTGGCATCGTTGCTGAGAATAACATCGTTTGTTTATTTTCAGGTGTTTCTTCTAAAATGTGTTCAATATCATATAAGAAACCAAAATGCAACATTTGATCCGCTTCATCTAATACAACCATAGAAACGTTTGATAACACAATGGTCTCGCGGCGTAAATGATCTAACAAACGCCCTGGTGTTGCTACAACAATATGTGTGTTGCCTTTTAATTTTTTCATTTGCTGTTCAACATCTTGTCCACCATATATCGCTAAAACATGAATATCCTGTTTATGGATCAGCATTTTTTTTATTTCAGTTGTAATTTGTAGTGCCAGTTCTCTCGTTGGCGCTACGATTAAAGCTTGTATATCATTTGAGTTTGGATCAATCTTCTCTAAAATCGGTAATACGAATGCAAGCGTTTTTCCTGTCCCTGTTTTTGCTTGTCCAATTACATCTTTCCCATCCATAATAACAGGAATTGCTTTTTCTTGAATGGGTGTCGCTTCAGCAATTCCATTTTCTCGTAATGTATGTTGAAATGTTTCACTAATTCCAAGTTCTAAAAAATTTTTCAAATCGATCACTTCTTTTCCTTATTTTTCACATTAAGTTTCCATTGTACCATTTGTTTCTCTAAATATGAAAAAAACTTTATCTTCTTTTTTATTCACTATGTATCAATGGAACGAACTTTTTCTTGTTTCTGCTTCACCTTTATGAAATCGAAATGAGAAAAAACAATCATAATGGTTATTTTCCTCATTGTTTGGCCACCCTTTTAAAAAGCCATATTTTCATATACATATATGAGGAGTGTTTGTATGGAGAAACAAAAACTATGGAGAAAGTTAAAAACAGGTGCTATGAAGTTAGGGAAATCTGGTGTGTATGAGAGTATTATTTTATATTACACTTTAAAGAAACAAAATCTGCCGCTCAAGGCAAAAATGGTTATATTGATAGCATTATCCTATTACGTATGGTCAATCGATTTCATTCCTGACTTAGCCGCTATTATCGGCATCGGTCTTTTAGATGATGCAATCGCAATTGCTTTAGCACACAAATATATTATGGTTCATACAGATGCAGAAATTCGGAAAAAAGGAAAATTGCAAATGGAATCTTTTTTTAGACACGCACATTCATAAGGCGGTTATCATAACCGTCTTCCCTATCATATATCTCCTTTTTCGGCCATTAACATATACACTCCTTTTGCAGAGGAAATATCATTTTGAATAAACTTTATTTTCTTTTTTATGTTCTTTTCACAATTTGTTTTAAACTGAGCATATATTTCCTGTACAGAATTTAAAATTCCACCTTTGACTGCAATAGAAATTGGCTCTTCAAACCGCATTCTCTTATACATACAAGTCGTAATGTTGGCCAATTCTTCGCCTGCTCTTATTATAATTTGAAACGCATCCGTATTTCCTTGCTTAGCTGCATCTACCACAATTGGGGCAATAGAAGCTACGTGATCTTTCGGTTTTGAATATATAAGTTGTTTTATATCTTTTGGTGTAACAATATGACATTTTTCTTGAATCACTTTACCAAGTTTACAAAAGGAAACTCCTTTATCATATGCACGTGTCATTCTTTTTAAAGCTTGTAAAGCAATCCAATACCCGCTTCCTTCATCTCCTAAAATATGTCCCCATCCGCCGCTATACTCATATCTTTCCCCTTTTTTTCCTAAACAAACAGCACCTGTACCCGCTATCGTTAAAATACCATCGTTTCCTTCTAATAAAGCAGCATGCGCAATGATTGCATCATCATAGATTTCGATTTTCGTTTGATATTTTGTCATAAAACGTTTCTTTAATACATGAATATCGACACTGTTTGCACCTGCCAATCCTATCCCTATACAAATACATTCTGTTTTACATAAACTTTGAAAACATTGATCGATTGCTTCAAAAATATGCGATATAGCTCGCTCATAATCCAATAAAACATTGCCAAAACGACTCATTCCTCTGGCAATTTCTTTCCCATTTTTATTAAATGCTATTGCTTCTGTCTTCGTTCCACCACCGTCTACACCAATTATATATTTCACATTCTCACCGATCCTTTCATATGAGATAAAACAACATCTATCCCATTTAAAGATGTACTTTGCATACAGTCAACAATATACATAACGCCCCCTCTATACTTTATTAAAAATTGTGATATACGTAAGCAACGTACAACCTATCAAAAACAGAGTAAATCTTTGCAATAGTTGCCAATTTGATGAATATGTCCCATCTACAAAAGAAACAACAACTGTCAGCATAATACTTGCTGACATACTTGTCACAATCCACAAGCTATACATTTGTGATACATGTAGCATTTTTAACAAAGGTGTAAACAATAGATTTGAACAAACGACAACAGATAGAAATAAAACGACACCCTTATAGCTAAATTTTACATTCATCAGTTTCACCATCTCCTTTGTTTATACTCAAAAAAGTGAGATCACCGAAATGACCCCACTTCTTCATTACACTTTTACCGTATTTTCATTATCACTATTTTCTACTTCAAGCATATTTTTATCATACATTTTAAAGAATGGTAGATAAATAAAAAACGAAATTGCAATATTAATAAAGACGAGCACGATCGCTCTCCAATCTCCACCTGTTGCTAAATAGGCACCAATTGGAGCTGGCAATGTCCATGGAGGCATAATATAAGTTGGTGTAACAAGTCCTATTGCAGTTGCAGTATAAGCAACGGTCGCTGTTACGAATGGCGTAATAATAAAAGGAATAATTAACACGGGGTTTAATACAATTGGAAGTCCAAATATAACTGGTTCATTAATATTAAAAATACCTGGTACAATACAAGATCTTGATAATGCTTTAGAATATTTTGATTTACCAAATATAATCATTGCTAATACAAGCCCGAGAGTCGCTCCCGAACCACCAATCCAAATAAACCATTGATATAACGGCTCTGGTGCGATAAAAGGTATGCTGCTTGCACCATCAGCAACTGCTGCCGAGTTTTTCCCGAGATATACTTCCCATAAAGGACGAGCCACTGTTCCGACAACAGACACCCCATGTATACCAAACGACCAGAAAAATGTAATTAAAAATACAGGTAAAATAACACCGAAATAACTATCACCAGCTTTTACGAGTGGCGCAGCTAGCTGGTCCACTACATGGTGTAAATCGATACGAAAAACAACAGTAATAATACTCATAATAATAATGACAAAAGCAGCAGGTATAAGAGCTTCAAACGAACGAGAGACAGATGGTGGGACTTGCTCTGGCATCTTAATCATTACATTTTTCGACTTACAAAACCTTAAAATCTCAACTGATAAAATAGAAACAATCATTGTTACAAATAATCCATGCCCTCCAAGGTTTGTCATTGGGAGCATAAAACCTTTCTTATCGATTAACTCTGGTGTTAAAGTTAGAAGTAATGAACAAACTGCAAGCTGCGCTCCGGATAAAGAATCTAACTTATAACTTTTCGCTAAATTATAGCCAATACCAAAAGCAATATAAAGCGACATAATAAACATCGTTAAGCGATACGGTATTAAAATACTCGTCTGATGTTTAGCTGCCCATATCGAAATAAAACTATCCTTTGGAAGCGGCGGAAATGCCACGATGAGAAAAAAACTTCCTACAATGATAAATGGTAATGCTGAAATGACGCCATCCCGAATGGCTTGTAAATGCCTTTGCTCAGAAAGCCTGGCCATCGGACTTGACAAGTTATTCTCAAGAAATGAGATGAACTTATTCATCATACTCCCCCTAACCAATCAATTCATTTACAGCCTTTAATAACGCCGGTCCACCAAGTGGTGTATAAGCTTGCGGCGGAATAATGCCGCACGGAATAGATGCTGCATGTGCCGCTTTTTTAATCGAATCATATCGATGCCTTACTTGCGGAGCAACCATAACAACATCCCAGCCATTCTTTACTTCTTCTTCTACTTCACTCGTACCAATTGCGTGTACCTCCATACTGCTTCCCTTTTTCTCAGCTTCTTCTTTTAAAGCGTTTACAACAATAGAGCTAGACATCCCTCCGGAACATACAAATAGAACTTTCATTTCATAATCCTCCTATACACTTTAAGTAATCTTTATCCTTTTATAAGCACTGTAAAACCACTAACGAAAAGAAGTTTTACGTTATTACAAATCATATGAAGTATAAAGACAAATTAGTGCTTATGAAATGAAGTTTCAGCAAAAATATTTTTTACGCAAAAAAGATTCAATATTCTGTTTTCTTAATTGTGAATCTTACATTCACATGATATAGTAGTTTCAATAATAGAATATATAAGGAGGCATACAATGATTTCTAAAAAAAGATTCCTAAGTTGTTGTAGCGCTTTTTTATTGATTCCTTTCCTATTCTTCCATACCACACTCATTGAAGCATCCACCCACTCTCCAAAACATGAATTACGCGCTGCATGGATCGCATCTGTACTTAACATTGATTGGCCCTCTCAAACTGGCTTGTCTATTGAAAAACAAAAACAAGAGTTTATGAAACTACTAGATGATGTGAAAAGTGCCGGAATGAATGCAGTTGTTGTGCAAATCAAACCAACCGCAGACGCTTTTTATCCTTCAAAATATGGACCTTGGTCTGAATATCTTACTGGGACACAAGGGAAAGACCCTGGCTATGACCCACTTGCATTTATGATTGAAGAATCCCACAAACGTAACCTTGAATTTCACGCTTGGATTAATCCTTATCGCATAACAATGAATCATACGGACTTAAATCGCTTAGCGGAAAATCACCCTGCAAGACAACATCCTGATTGGGTTGTATCTTATGGCGGCAAACTATACTATAATCCTGGTATTCCTGACGTACAAAACTTTATTACAGAAGGCGCGTTAGAAATTGTTCAAAATTACGATATTGATAGCCTCCATATGGATGATTATTTTTATCCGTACAAAGTAGCTGGTGAGGAATTTCCTGATCAAAACACATATGAAACTTATAATAACGGAAAATTTTCGAATATTGAAGACTGGCGCCGCCATAATGTAAATGAACTTGTTAAAAGTTTAAATATGGCGATTAAATCTGAAAAAGCATATGTCAAATTCGGAATTAGTCCATTTGGTGTATGGAGAAATATTGCTGATGATCCAACAGGTTCTCATACAACTGCTGGTCAAAGAAACTATGATGATTTATACGCGGATACAAGAGAATGGATTCAAAAAGGATATATTGATTATATTACGCCGCAAATTTATTGGAATATCGGTTTTGCTCCTGCTGCTTATGACATACTTCTTGATTGGTGGGTAAAAGAAATTAAAAATAAACCGATTCACTTATATATTGGACAAGCTGCCTATAAAATAAATAATAATTCCGTTCCAGCTTGGTCTGACCCAGAAGAATATCCAAAACAAATTGCACTAAACCGTCAATATGCAGACATAAAAGGCAGTATGCACTTCAGTTTAAAGGATATTAATAACAATCCATTAGGGATTAAAGATCGATTACAACATGATATATATAAACATCCAGCATTAATTCCACCTATGCCTTGGCTTGATAATGATCCACCAAAACAACCTACTTTAAAAGGAGCAATCGCTAGAGATGAAGGAATTGCTTTAGGAATTATTGATGACAGAAACAATGACTCTGCCTACTATGCGATTTACCGCGTAAACGGGAAAGATGACGTTGATATTCAAAACCCGAAAAACTTAATTACAACTATACGAAAAACAAAGCTTGGAGAAATTTATGTTGATAAAACAGCTATACAAGGAGAAACATATACGTATGCTGTGACTGCATTAGATCGCTTGCACAATGAAAGTGTTCCTTCTAGTAAAACGACTGTGAAAGCGAAATAATCAAAATAAAATCCCCCGCTCCAGTTGCGGGGGATTTTATTTTGCACCTTTTCTTTTACTTATTTTTAAATTTCTCCGTCGCCGCTCTCATCTTCACATTTAAATCATAGTCGATGGAATCGCGAATATCACGCTCTACTGCTTCCATTTCTTTTTGGAAGTTTTGCAAATACATTTTCAGCTCTTCTTCTTTTTCTGGACGTTGTGATGGTGGCAGTTGTGCCACTAGCGACAGCATATCAATTAAGTCTTTCATTAAGAAAGTTTCCAGTTTATGTTGTTGCTCAAACATGCGTTGCTCTTGATAGTAAGGAAGTGCCTGTAAAACTGAAATTGTTATTTCATCAACCGTTCTTTGTAATGAAGGGTTAATAGATCGTTTATAGGATTGAATTGTCTTTAGCGCATCTGGATAACGATCATAAAAATACAATTGATAAAACGACAAATCTGTTGGTTTCATGGATTGCTGCGCTTCTTGTCTTAGAAACTCTTTTACCTTCATTACAGCTACATCCATGTCCTCGTTCGTAATCTTTTTCGTTGTTTTTGCCATACTATGCACTTTTTTCTGTCTATCTTTTGGTAACATCGAGAAAACTTGTTCTTTTGTACGTTGATTTGCTACACAGAAAAGAGTATTAAAAGCTTTCTGTTCTTTTTTCCCTTCCGTACGAATCCAGCGATAAAAGAGTGGATGCTGCGTAAATTCTTGCAAAAATGGTGTCGATTTATTTGAAAGCTTCTCAATAGATTCATGCGCTCGCTTATACGGCTTTGCCCATGATAAATATAGTTTCCGTCCAAAATACACAAAAAGAACAACGATTGTAAATCCAATGAGTAGTAACGTTCCAATGAATAGTAAAACCATTTTTATGAAACCCATCTTTTCACCTCCTCTAATACATCTTTATTTTTTAGGACGCTGCATGAGCTTCTGTTTCATTTCCTCATTAAATGTATCCAGCTCTATCACAAATTTTTTGCTTGATTCAATAATGCGCTCTGAAGATTTCTCAGATGCTTCAATTGCCGCAAATACATTTTGGAATGATTCGCGCAGTTTCTCCATGCTGATTGCTGGATTTTCAAGCAACTGCGTCGTTTCTTCTGTATTTTGTTTTAAAGCTTGTGAGTTACTTAATACCATCGATTCTATCGCTTCATTTGTCGCGTTCACTGCATCAATCGTCTTACGCTGATTTGTTAAAGCGAGTTGAATCGCTGCTGAAACCGTTACTACGTTTTGCGTCATTGTAATGGCGTTCCGAATTGCTTCTGTTAATTTTTCATTATTTTTCTTAATGATATCTACAGAGGCAATCGATTGTAACAACACGCTTTTCGCTTGCTGCATATTTCTTGTGCGTACAAGAATTTTCTCTAATGCATCATTGATTAATGGAATATCTTTTTGACGCTCTGGATTTTGTTTTTCCGCTTCCAGCATGCTCGCCAATTTTTTTCCTAAATACACTTGTTTATCAAGCGCATGAATCTTATTATAAGACTGCTCTTTTAACATTTCTAAGCCAACTGTATCTTCTTGTAGATTATCTCGGCCAATTAATAATGACCGAATAATTTCCTCAATTTGCTTATCTATGGATTGATATTTATGAACGTATGTTTCAAGCGGATTTTTCTTAAATACTTTAAACATCAATTTCTTCATGCCCGATGCTTTTAATGAATTCGGATCAAGTTCTGAAACTACTTTACGTAATTCTAAAAGTGTGTTTGGAATTTCCTCGTTTTTTCCATTCATCATCGCAGTTACAGGGCGTTTTAACGCGGATAATGTTTGTCCTGCTGCTTGCTGTTCTTTATCACCTAGATCTCCAAGTTGCGATAAAACTTTTGAAAGATCCGTATTTTGTTCACTATTTAATTTCTGTACATAAAGATCAGCTTCTTTATTCAGTTCAACAAGTTCTTCTTCTTTAATAACTGTATCCACAACTTCCACATGATTTTTTTCTATCGATACAGGTTCTTTTTTCTCTAATTCTGTCAACAAAATCGCTCCTTTTATTTATATATGCAAAATGATTTGCACTATATTTCATATATAACAATAATTTCCCGTTTATTTTTACAAGCTCCTGCTTATGCAGTCATTTCTATTTCTTACTGTAAGTATACCTTTTTTCTACTTTATTTTCCTCAGACTTAAGACCTAGAAAGCTACGTGCTAAAGGCGTATTCTTCTTTATGTTTCACTGCTCATCGTCTTTATTTTATCCCGCTATTTTAAGGTAGCCCGATTGGCGGAGTTCATAATCAGCGGAAGATGAAGAATCCTCCACGGATGAAAGTTTCACTGTATTTGTGCTTTCGGTAACTGAAATAACTCAGCATCTATATATATCCATCTTTGACGCTATTCCTTTTCAATATCCCGTAATTGAATCACTTTATATCTTTAACGAAACATGGTCTCATATCACACTGAATCATTTGACACAGAAGCTTTTTTCATGCCATAATCCAATTGAGAATCATTCGAATTTTTAGTTTCTAACTCTTCTTATTCAATGCTATACCTTCCTTTTTTTCTTGCCACAAACGCTCCTTTTTGAAAAGCTAGCAACGCCGTTTCAAATGCATCATCCTCTTCTATCATGTGCATAAATGTAGTTAGTTCATTTTCATGTGAAGTGGCATTATCAATAATGAGAAACCCTTTTGGCTGTAATATGCGCTTTATATGTTCCCACCACCACATATATTGAGTACGCTCTGAATCTAGAAATATAAAATCAAATGAATCGTCAACTTGCGCATCTAAAAATGCTCCTGCCTCTTGATTATGAATATCGATTCGATGCATGAGAATGGCCTTTTCAAAGTTTACAAGCGCCTCCGCAACCCGTTCTGAAGAAAGTTCAACTGTCGTAACTTTTCCGTCTGTTTCTTCACATGCACTTGCTAACCATAATGTTGAATATCCATTTGAAGTACCAATTTCTAAAACTTTTTTTGCTTGACATCCTTTGATAAAAAGTGATAAAAATTGTCCCATTTCACGAGAAATATTTCTTAATTTTTCCTCCCGCTTATCTTTTTTACTGTCATGTTCTTCTCCATATCGCTCAAGTTCAAACAATAACGATTCTAAAGAGCCCACATTATTCATCGCCTTTCCAACAAATTTAATAATAAAAAATTGATGAGAAAGTTGATTCTGTTTGTCTATCTTTCATTATATGCGAAATGCTTTCCTTTTTCCTGTTATAAGACAAAAAAATGAATTTTTTTGTGGCAAATTGTTTCATTTTTTGATACAGTTAATTTCTACGTGCATTTATACCATTCATAATATTTTCCATTTAAAATCCAATCCACTTTAATCGGTATTTCAAGTGTAAAAAGCGCCGTTTTGGACGCATTTTCTTCTAGTAACAATTCATAATAAGAAAGGATGCTTTAAATATGAACGTGATCAATTTAGATGTGGCTAGAAAACGAAAGCAACATAAAAAGCAAATGATAACCATACCGATTATTAAACGAATTTATGAAGAGGACGGAGAGATTAAATTCGAAGTATTAGGCGAAAAAGACGTTCCTCTTGAGCTTTTGGAAAAATAAATCAAATATCTAATAGAACTCCCCCTCTATGTGATTCTGAGGTGAGGAGTTCTTATTTTTATTCTTATTAATAAAAACAACAGTGGAACTAAATGATAACCAACAAATCATTTACATACAGACAAAAAATGCACAAATAAAGAGAAATCATGGTATCTTCTCTTTATTACAGAGCTATCACGAAAATATTCAAAAGCTTTCTTATACCATTATGCATGATATAATTATGAATAATGATAGATTAACGGAAGACCCCCTTACCTTTCAAAGCTTTGTTTCATATGAGTTATTTGAAAATACGATAACTGCCTATACAACAAGTCTACCCCCTGTTTACTTACCGGAAGGAGCTACAATTATTGATTTCGCATGTAACGCCTTTCCTGAACTAGCGTATTATATGGATGAAGCGCAGCAAAATGGTATAAAAGTACCGTTTACAAAAACGATTTCTCATTTAGATATCATTGAACTTCACTTTACATCTACAAAAAATGCTTCAGTACACGGGCTCAATTATGCTCATACAGCGAAAGCACAATTGTTCCTTCAAAACAAACGATTATAACAACAAAAATCCAATGACTCTTCAAAAAGAAGAACATTGGATTTTTATTTTCACACATCTTTCTATATATTGCTCTCTCTTTCTTATGTCACTTTTAATAGACTTCAAACATATAATATTTATATATTAAATTGGAGGTGATGAAATCATGAACTATCGTAAAAGTTCCTCTAACAATAAAACGAATCATCCTTCATCCTCTCAACCTTCCAATTCTTCTGAACGGAAAAGGAAATTACAACAGCAAGGATATAAAAAGAAAAAAGGCTGTAATTGCAATAAAAAATAGCTAAACAACTCGTGTACCAAAAGGAGCTTTCTTAAAGATTGCTCCTTTTGATCGTGATGAAATCCTTCCTTACCTTTCACTTGTCAATAAAAAAACGATTTCTCATTTGAAGAGAAATCGTTTTTTATCAACATTTTGATTTAAATGAGAAATTGACTTGTGTACATACCATAATAAAACCCTTCTTTTTCCATTAGTAATGTATGGTCACCTCTTTCAATAATTTTTCCATCTTGAATAACAAGAATTTTATCAGCTTCTTCAATTGTCTTTAAGCGATGAGCAATGACAAAGCTTGTTTTCCCCTTCATTAAACGATTTAATCCAGCTTGAATTTGCAATTCCGTTCTTGTATCAATATTTGATGTCGCTTCATCTAAAATTAAAATATCTGCATCAGCCAAAATCGCTCTCGCAATTGCAAGTAATTGTTTTTGCCCTTGACTTAAGTTAGCTCCTTCTGATGCTATTTTTGTTTCATATTGATTTGGTAAATGCTTAATAAAAGAATGCGCCGAAGCAGCTTTAGCTGCAGCAATGACTTCTTCATCACTTGCATCCAATCGTCCATAGCGAATATTATCCATAATTGTTCCAGCAAATAAATACGTATCTTGTAAAACTACACCGATTTTGCTTCGCAATGAAGAAATATCATACTCTTTTATATTCGTTCCATCAATTTTAATTTGCCCTTTATGAATATCATAAAACCGTGTTAACAAATTAATAATTGTTGTTTTTCCAGATCCAGTCGGCCCTACAAGTGCAATCGTTTCACCTGGGCTTGCTTGCAAGCTCACATCTTTTAAAATCTCTTTTTCTTTCTCATATCCAAATGAAACATGGTCAAATGTCACATTACCTTCTAATTTCTGAACAACAATTGGATTTTTTTTATTTTGAATTTCTGGCACTTCATCCATAATTTCAAACACACGCTCTCCTCCAGCAACTGCTGCTTGAATCATATTCATAAGTGTAGCAAATTGACTTAGCGGCCTTGAAAATTGCCGAGAATAGTTAATAAATGAAGCAATAATTCCTACTGTTGTCATTCCAGTTAAAACCATAATTGATCCTGTTCCAATAACAAGACCCATTCCTAAATTGTTAATAAAGTTCATACTTGGAAAAATGAACGCCGAAAATGTATCTGCCTTTGTTGCTGAGACTCTCAGTTTTTCATTAATCGCATTAAATTTATGAACGGTTTCTTTTTCTTTTCCGTATAATGTGATTACATCTGCTCCTGTAATCGCTTCTTCAATAAAGCCATTCAATTCTCCTAAATCTTGTTGACGCTTCGCAAAATTTTTCCCACTATAGGCAACTAATCTTTTTGTCACAACAAACATAATCGGAACCGTAATGAGAGTTACAATTGCTAAAATCCAATCTAGTGAAAACATAGCAATCGTTACACCAACAAATGTTAAAGCAGATGAGATAATTTGGACGACACTCTGTGTTAAAGCTTGATTTAAATTGTCAATATCATTTGTTACACGACTCATTAAATCCCCTTGAGAATGCGTATCAAAAAATCGAAGAGACAATGTCTGGATCTTTTCAAAAAGATCTTGGCGTATTTTTTGGATTGTTTTTAATGCAACATTCACCATCATAAATGTTTGCAACCAAGTTAAAAATACGGTTACACCATAAATGACTGCAAGGAGTATACACATTTTAACTGTACCATGTAAGTCTCTTGGTATAATATATTCATCAATAATAACTCCTATATAATACGGTCCTAGTAAACCTAATAACGTTGTCGCAATTACAAGCATAATAACGAAAATAAGAGCTGCTTTTTGATACCCCATATAGTTCCAAATTCTCATTATTGTACCTTTTGTATTTTTTGGCTTTCCGCCTTTTACGTTGTTACGCCCATTTTTATTTGCAAACTGCCCTTGGAAATTACGCATTTTCTTTCCCTCCTTCTTCATATAAACTACCACCTTGGGAAAGATAAATTTCTTGATATACTCCACATGACTTTATTAAATTTTCATGTGTGCCGTTTCCAACTAACTTGCCATTATCCAAGACAAGTATTTGATCCGCATCGATAATCGATGAAATTTTTGATGCAATGAAAAATGTTGTTGTTCCTGTATATGTATCCTTTAATGCTTCTTGTATGATTTTTTCTGATTTTGCATCCACTGCTGAAGTAGAATCATCTAGCACAAGTATAGCAGGTTGCCGCACAAGCGCTCTTGCAATAGATAGACGCTGCTTTTGACCGCCGGATAAGTTTGTTGCCCCTTGCGTTAACTGATAGCGATATGCATCTTCTAACTTATAAATAAACTCCGTCGCACAAGCTGCTGCCGTTGCCACTTCTAATTCTTCTGCTGTTGCATTTTCTTTTCCATACTTTAAATTCTCCTCAATCGTTCCTGAAAATAACAATGCCTTTTGAGGTACAACTCCAATAGAAGCACGCAATGTTTGTAAATCATATAATTTCACATTCACACCATCAATGGAAATGTCACCTTGGTCAACATCATACAAACGCGGAAGTAATTTCATTAAAGTAGACTTACCACTTCCCGTAGATCCGATAACCCCTACCTTCTCACCTTTTTGGACTTTAAATGAAATATTTTTCAAAACGTACTCATCGTTTTTGCTGTAACTGTAACTTACATTTTTAAACTCAATATTCCCATTTATTTTCTTAGGCTCATATACATCTACTTCATTCGTAATATCCACTTTCGTATCAAGCACTTGCTGTACACGATCAGCAGACGGAAATGCACGTGAAATTTGAATGAATACCATACTAATAGACATAAGCGACATCAAAATAATATTTAAATAGTTAATAAATGCTAATATCGTTCCAACTTGGAGAGTGCCATGAAATACTTTTTCTCCACCAATCCACAATGTAGCTACAATGCCTCCATTTATAACAAGCATAATAATTGGCATCATGAGTGAAATCATTTGCACTGCATATATATTAACTCCTGTTAAATGCTTGTTCACTTTCTTAAACTGAGAAATTTCATACTTTTGTCTTACATATGCTTTTACGACACGAACACCAGATAAATTTTCTTGCAGTTTTGTGTTCACTTTATCTAAAGCTTCTTGTACTCGCTTAAACGAACCGCTAGCTCGCCCAGCAATAAAAACAATCGCAACAAATAAAATTGGTACAACGACAAGTAAAATAGAAAATAAATCTCTTGCTGTAACGAAAACAATCATAATACTTCCTATAAATAATAAAGGCCCACGTACAAGAACACGCAATGTCATCGTCATTGCTGCTTGAATAGATGTAATATCATTTGTTACAATTGTAAGCAATTTACCTGTTCCAAATGCATCACGATTTTTACTAGAAAATGTCTCGATTTTTGTGAAAACATCTTTTCTAATATCTGTTGCAAAATTTACCGCAGCTTTCGTAGAATACAGCATACAACCTAAACCACCAATTAATCCAATCGCTGCTGCACCGATCATAAGAAGTCCCATCTTCATGACATAATGAAAATCCTGCTGTGCAATACCAATATCGATAATGTGCTGCATAATAGTCGGTTGAATTAAGTCCATCGCTACTTCAAGTACCATAAATAACGGTCCAATCATCGCAAAGACCATGTATGGTTTTAAATACTGCAATAATTTTCGGAATGATTTCATACACTTTCTCCTTTTTCTATTAAATTGGTAGTTTATAATTGATATATTTCCTCCTTCTACTCTTTTATATATCGGCTTCCCCTCTACTACTATTATATTCTACAGATTAATATTTAACATTATTAAATAATAAAATAGTAATCTTTTATTCGTCAATGTATTCTTATTTTTCATCCCATAAGAAAACCGCACTCTTTTACAAGAATGCGGTTTTCCTCGTATTCAATTGGAAACTTAAGAAATTCAGTTTCAAATCCTTCATTTATATAGATTAAAACTCAGTTAAAATTGGAAACTTACATCTATTGAACTGGATATTATGATTATTTCGAACCATTAAATATTTACTGGAGTGAAATTCTTGATACGTTACGTCTTCAACACCTAGTTCATCTGGATGAAAATAAAATTCAATTTCTGTAAATCCTTCAGGAATTTCACTACATATTTCATCTAAAATCGGGAAAACCGGTGCAAACACACCAAATAGTTTTAATGTTTTCTTCTCTACTTCATACACGATCATTGCATCTAGTTTTTCTGAATAGTAGAGCTTGTCGTTCCATTTAGCCTCATACATATTGAAATAAAAAGAAGATTTGTAGTTTAACGTTGAAAACATATTGGAAAGCGTCTGACTTTCCTCTATCTTTTCTTTTATGAACTGAATATCTTCTTTATGATAAAAATCCAATTTTCGGAGTGATGAATCTATCTTTTCACTACTTTCATATGATAATGTCATCAGATATTCTTTTAAAACTTGAAATCCAAAATACTCATATAATTTCGGATTCTCCGTGAATAAGATTGCACAGTCATACTGGCTATCAATTTGTTCTAATACTTCAGAAAAAAGTTGCTTCATCAAACCTCTCTGCCTGTACTCGGGATGCGTCATAACCGACTGAATCCCCGCTGCATTCACAACATTTCCATTCACAAGTAATGGAAGCGCAAAACTAGAAACATTCGCAATTACTTTTTCTTCATGAACAAATGAAACTGGTTTATATGTATGATCCCAAAATCCTCTCGCATCGAAATCTTGCAACATTTTCTCAGAAACACCAAATGCTTCCTCAAATAATGAAAATAACTGTTCCTTTCTTGGTTCTTTTACAAAAAAACTTTCAAAAGTAGCACTATTCCCCATATTGTCCCTCCATGACATGTATTCCATCAATTTCATTATATTACATTTTTTATTAGCAGAGTACACCGCTTTCAAATCAATATATTATCACAAAATATAACAAAAAAGCTTCATTATATTATATTATTCCGCAAAATATATTTTTTCACAAATTATCCATTTACATATTAAAATTGAGTTCTACTTTTGCTACCACTTTACACACATCATTTCCCTTAAATAATAATTATACGATTATCCTGTTTATTTATGATTTCTACTCACCTCCCTATACAAATAAGCATTTCATTTTATACTCTTTCAAATTTATGCTAGAGTTATAGAAAGGAGATGAATAAATATGAGTTTATTAAATAATGGTGTCACTTTTCTTCATTTTGATGAAACGTATCAATTACAAAATAAACTTCATTCTTATTCACATGAAGATATTGATTTTCGTCATTTGGAACACTCAAATTTATATTGTGAGAAAAGTGCATTGCAGCACATTCAAACACAATTATGTAATCGAAAACAAAAAGGCATTACCTTTATCGGCTCTGGTAACTATCATTACGTATCATATTTACTTATTCAAGAAGTATTAAAACCTTTCACCCTCATTCTGTTTGATCATCATACAGATATGAATCTATCTCCTTCTCAAGAAAGGAATATGATTTCTTGCGGATCATGGGTTTCATTTGCACTGCGAAACAATGATATGCTCCAAAAAGTTATCATTGTCGGACCTTCTTCGTTTCAAATCCATTCTTCCAAACATTCAAAAATAGAAATTTTTCCAGTAGAAGGTTCACATACCGTCTCTTTACATACAATCCTTTCTCATATTAAAACCGATACAATTTATATGAGTATCGATAAAGATGTTTTAGATCCGAAAGACACTGTTACAAATTGGGATCAAGGTCATATGAAATTATCGACATTATTAAGCTATATCCGTTCCATGATTTACAAAAAAGAAGTATATGGAATTGATATTTGCGGAGAAATGCCTGTTTCACCTCCTCAAATATTTATTCCCAAATATCAAGAAGCGATTACCAAAAATGAAATGGCAAACGTACAAATTTTAAAAACGATTTTGCAAACATCCAAACAATACAGTCCTGTAAAGTAATATGCTAGCTATATTAGGACGGCACTGAAAAAGTGATTGCTTTGAAGAAACAACATGTATTTTATTAAAATGTTGAGAATAAAAAGGAGTCCGTCACCTGTATATAGTGGGTGATAGACTCCTTTTTATTATGAAGTGAACTTTTTCAGTGACCTTCTATTTTAGTACTCTTTGTTTATTATACAATTGCTTCCATAATATGATGGAAGCCACAACAAGCATAATTGTTGTAATTATACTCCCTTCAATTCCAAACGCTCCTCCATGCAAAGCCTCTGGACCATTTGTCGTTGAACGAAAAAATGGTGTAGAAAATACAGTTTTTCCACTAACCGCAAAACCATATACATTGTACTGAGCCCAATTCCATATCGAATGCCAAGCGCAAATTCCCGAAAGGCTATTATCTTTTAATACGTATAAAGCAGCAAATATACCGATTAATATAATATTTGTAATGGATAAGATTGTAACACCGGGATTCAGCAAATGTAGAAACCCGAATAAAAGAGAAGTTACCACAACGCCAATCCATATACGACTTCTAACAGAAATAACCGGGAACAACCATCCTCTTATAATTATTTCTTCTGTGGCACCTTGTATGAGAAATGCAACGAAAGAACTTAAAATTCCTAATATAGCCGTGATTGTAATATGTTGCATTTGCAACTTTACAAATCCTGTTATAACTAGGAAAACAACAGGGAGAGAAATAAGTAGAAACCCTATAAACGCTCCTTTTATGTATTTTTTTAAAAATTGATTTTTCCAAAATCCAATGGATGAGAACGGTCTTTTCTCTATAAAGCGCACCCATAAAAATACAATAAAAATTGCTCCTCCAAACATTAAAATCATCTGTATATTATCGTAAATCCCTTTCATAAATGTTGTTTCTGCTTTTGGTAAGAATAACATAAACAATACAAATACTTCACCAAGTATTATAAATATAATAGATAATATAACTGCAAAAATTGGATGGATCTTCTTCTTCCCTTCCTTTGCGGCTTCAATAACTTTGTATTCAGTATGTCTCATTTTTTCAACCCCCTAACTCATTTTACCATTATATTACAATATAGTCACGCTGATTCTTTTTCATTTCTATTGTATTCTTCTCATTTCATTTATTTTTCTCATAACTCTTTACATCTTAACAATTTATTCATGCAGAATGATCCAAATACACTTTACATTCCCCCGTGATAGCAATATAAGTAATGAAATCTGTGTATATATTTCAAATTACGATTCCTATATTTCTTCATAATAATTCCAGCACTTGCTATTTCTCACCATATGCTGTAAAATAAAATTTAAGATTCAATTGAACAACATTAATTTCACATATTATCAAACATCCATAAGGAATGCTTTTCCTTCTTCATGGGTTTTTGATAATATGTGAATGTTTATTTTCGTCTAAATAAGACTGATCATATTATAATTTTTTTATTTTCAGGAGGCATTTGCCATGACATTAACAGGTAAAGTAAAATGGTTTAACAGCGAAAAAGGTTTTGGTTTCATCGAAGTTGAAGACGGTAACGATGTATTCGTTCACTTCTCAGCTATTACTAGTGAAGGATTTAAAACTCTTGACGAAGGTCAAGAAGTTAGCTTCGAAGTTGAAGAAGGAAATCGCGGACCTCAAGCAAAAAACGTTGTAAAGCTATAATCTAAACAATAAAAAAAGGTTGTTACCACGCGCGGTTAACAACCTTTTTATATATAATTCAAATTTTTACATAAAAGGAGTGGTCATATGTATCGCAATCGCAAGAACGATGTAGCAGAAGTACCACCAGAACAAACCCCTGTTTGGGAATGTGAATCAGAGGATTGTTTAGGATGGATGAGAAAAAACTTTTCATTTGAAGAAGAGCCAAAATGCCCTTTATGTAAAAGTAAGATGAAAAGCGGAGAACGATTACTACCTAAATTAGGTTAATATTTACATGTCCCCTCTTATCTTATGATAGGAGGGGATTTTATTTTTCTATAAATAATCATAATATTTTCATTTCAATCATTATTCTGGTATCCTTTTAATTAGATACTTAAAAGGAGTTGAAATGATAATGAATAAGAAAGTCCAACTCGGTAACACCGATTTATATGTCAATCCTATTGGATTTGGAACAAACGCTGTTGGAGGTCACAATCTGTATCCAAATTTAGATGAAGAAGTTGGAAAAGATTTAGTTCGAACTGCACTACATAATGGAATTAACTTTTTGGATACAGCGTACATATATGGACCTGAACGATCTGAGGAGTTAATTGGTGAAGTACTACAAGAAACAAAAAAGCGTTCAGAAGTTATTCTTGCTACAAAGGGTGCTCATAAAATAGTAGGCAATGATATTGTCTTTGATAACTCTCCTGCATTTTTAACTCAATCTGTAGAAGATAGTTTAAAACGCCTGAAAACAGATTATATCGATTTATACTATATTCATTTCCCTGATGACAATACACCAAAAGATGAAGCTGTCGGTGCTTTACAGCGTTTAAAAGAAGAAGGAAAAATAAGAGCAATTGGTGTATCAAATTTTTCGATTGATCAATTAAAAGAAGCTAACCAAAATGGTTATGTTGATGTATATCAAGGAGAGTATAATTTATTAAAACGAGATGCAGAGATTGATTTATTACCCTATGCAAAAGAAAATAACATTTCATTTATACCATACTTCCCTCTAGCTGCCGGTTTATTGGCTGGTAAATATAATAAAGATATGAAGTTTCATGATTTACGTGCCGATATGCCTCATTTCCAAGGTGAAGCGTTTAAAGAAAACTTAGAAAAAGTAGAGAAAATCCGTCAAATTGCTCATGCAAAACAGACGGAAATAGCTCATGTAGTACTTGCTTGGTATTTAACGAGAGATTCCATTGACGCTTTAATACCAGGCGCAAAAAGAGTCGATCAAATACTTGATAATTTAAAAACATTAGAGGTCCATTTAACAGATGATGAAATTCGTCAAATTGATCTTCTATTTAAAGTAAAGTAATAATTTACATTCTTTTTATAGCCTACAAGCTTCTTTAAATAACTAAAAAACCGACGGAGAAAATGAATTTCTCTGTCGGTTTTATTACTTTTTTAATTTTTTTCGTTAACGCTTGTTTAAGGAAATTGTGAGGCATAATAACTAGTCCGAACTTAATTGTTACTTTTCGCTAATCCTCATAATAAAAATAGCATAAAGCATTTTTTATAGAAAGGAGGAACGAAGTAAACATGTATATTTTTATAGGGTGTGCTCTTCTATTCATTGTACTTCTCTTTTTATTCGCACAAAAATTTGCACCAAATTCAGCAATGATGTCTAGTTTCAAAACAAATGGTGTGAAAAAGCTAATATTTTGGCTTATAACAGCTTCCCTCTTCTCCCTTTCTTACGGTATTTATCATGCAACTACGTATCATCCTTCCTTTTTAGATATTACAGTAGATGATAAACAATACACTGTTTTTGGTAATATTGGAGAATTTGGTTATTTCTCTAATAAATTTATAAAAAAAGATACGGAAACTGAACTATACTTTATTTCTTGGAAACCTCTCCACTTAAAAAAACCACAAATGATAATCAACTATCCTTCTGGTAAAAAAGAAACGCTACAACCTAATATATCTCTCATCAAAAATAAAATAGATAAAACATATAAAATACAAGAAATATACCGAATGTCTCCTATTTCATTTCACGAATCCGGAACTATCATGCTAACCATTAAGGAAAATGGAGTAAAATGTGCAGAAGTACAAATTAAAGTCAAATAGCGGCAGAAAGAAACGATCCCTCTAGTGATAAGAGGAATCGTTTCTTTCTACTTATTTTGAGCGATTATGTATTGCTTTTATAATTTGATTTGCTGTTTGTTTCCCGTTTCCTATACAAGCTCCAATACCTACACCGTAATATGAAGCTCCAGCTACATAAACATTCGGAACAATTTTTGCTAATTTTTTATTTAAAGATTGAACTGCTTGATTATGCTCTAAATGATAATTTGGCATTAAGTCATCCCAATTTGTAACTTCAACTACTTGCGGTTCCCCCTGAATTCCAAGACTTTTTTCAATGTCCGTTAAGGCAATTTGAAGACGTTCTTCTTCACTACTATTTTTCATTTTTTCGTAATTTGCGTTTGAACTTTTATAAAACATTCTCACTAGCAAATTTTGTTTTTCTGACGTATGTTTCCATTTTCTACTTGTCCAAGTACAAGCATCGCATTGTAAATTTCCGCTTTCCGAAACAATAAACCCAGTTCCATCTGCTGGTAATTGATGATCAGGTATATCAAATCCTAAATAAATACTTACAAGCGATGAGTTCTTAAATTTATCAAATTCATCGTCCAAGTCATAAGAATGTAACATTGTTTGTGCAACATCATGCGGAACAGCTAGCACGACATAATCTGCTTTTACTGTTTCTCCATTCGCAAAAGAAACTTCATATCCATCATCGTTTTTACTTATATTTGTCGTTACCATTCCTTTTCGTATTTCCGTATCACTTAATGTCTCTTCTAAACGATGAATAATTGTAGATAGTCCGTTTTTAAACGATACAAACTTTTTATTTCCAGCCGCCTGAAATTGTTTTTTATTTACTTCAAATCCTTTTATAATGCTGCCGTACTTATTTTTATAGTCCACTAAATATGGCAATGTAGATGCCATCGTAAGTTCATGTAATTTGCCAGAATATACACCCGAAAGCACAGGAGCAATTTGCTTTTCCACTAACTCTTTTCCTAAAAACCTTTCCAAAAATAAAGCAAGCGATGTCTCTTTTGTGAAACTTTTATTCTTCGTAATAAAATCTTTTAGTGCAGTGATCTTCCCTTTTGTAGAAACTAATGTACTCTGAAATAATGATTCTACACTTGTTGGGATTCCAAATACCGTATCAGCGGGAATTGGATGTAACATATCATCTGAATAAATATAAGAAATTCCTGTTTCGTTATAAACCATCTCATCTTCTAAATTCAATTCTTTTATAAGAGGAATAACATGTTCATTTCGTGCAACCATGGAGTCTGCCCCTGTCTCCATAATAAAACCATGTTTTTTTACACTATGAATTTTCCCACCTAAATATTTATCTTTTTCCACTAGGATTAAATTTAAATCTATATTGTAATCCTTTTTCATTCTTTCTAAGTAAAACATTGTGGAGAGTCCTGTAATACCTCCACCTATAACAACAACTGTTTTCATATCAACTAAGCTCCTAACCGATACTACAAATTAATAAATTCCTTTATTATTATACCCAAAAGTTAGCTCTCTCGACTAGCAGCTTTCACACTCTGTAAGAATTTAGACAATATATTTGAATATATATCAGGTTGATCCCGATGAACGAGATGAGTTGCAAAAGGAATAACCGCAATATGAATTGCGGGATTTATTTCTTTAAATGTCATAGCTGCTGTAACTTCAGCTTTTGATTCTCCCCCCACTATACATAACGATGGCACTTGTAGACTCGAAACATCTTTCGTTTCAGAAAATGGATACCCATCGGCATCATTCCATGATTCAATTAATGCTTTCCAATCACTATTTACATGAATTTGATTCATATAATTCACAATCTCTTCATTTTCGAATAACATTTTATGTCTAATAGCTTCTTCCTTTTGATCTTCATCCCAATGTTCTGTTTTCGCAGGAAAAATCCCAGAAAAAGTTAATGACTTTACTTTCTCCGGATACTTTTTTGCAAATAAAAGTGCAACTAACCCACCAAGTGAAACTCCTGCGATATGACAACGGTTCACTTGTAAAAATTCTAAAGTATCTCTTATATCATCTGGACATTGAGAAAAGTAATTTTTTATAGAGCCGCCTGTTTTCCCATGGCCCCTTAAATCCGGTCGAATTATTTTATAACTCTCTTTACAAAACAGCTCAGTCTGTTTTTCAAACTCTGTTAATCCTGTCATACCGCCAGAATGTAGAAATACAATTGGTTCACCAGCCCCTGAAATATTCGTATGTAATATCATCTCTACCTCCCCCTTTAAAATAAAATAAACGAAATATTCTGCTAAATAAAATTGTATCAAAAATATTCGATAATTTTTATCTCATCTTCTTCGTACATGTCTTTATCTCAAAAACATAATCCAATTTATGAGTTTATCAATTTCTTGACTCACTTCTAATACTTTTTCATGTTGAAAACCATAGTTCGCAACAAGCATGAAGAGTTCTTCTTTTTTTAGTTCAATCATTTCCTCTATTCTTCTCAGCTCCATATCGTAATACTCGCTCCAATTTTAAAAGTTATGTACTTTAGTATAGACTACTTACATAATAAGTAAAACCCTCATGTTTCTGTAAATCTTACATATGTAAGAAAAAACAAGTAAATATCTCTTATTTCAGCGAAAGGTAAAACATCATAAAAAGATTGACTCTACATAAAATGAATTGTATATTTGTATTAGGTAAAAAAAATTTACCTAACGCAAAATAATTACACACGCGCATAATTTATTTAGGTAGTTCAAGATTTCTATCATGTTATTCCTATGTAGCCCGAAATAATACGGGCTACTCCCCATCATTCTAAATTGTAAAGGCTCCATTTCCTTTCAAGTGGAGCCCGTCTTTTTTATATAACATGAACCTTACTTCACGAAATCAATACATTAGAATAGCATCATTATAATGTATCAATAATACCTTTTATGCTGTTAAATCATATCACTGCCTATGAATTGATTTAATTCAGTGGAGGTTTTCTTCATCCCCACTGATTATGAGCCTTCACCAGACTATTCGAACAGAAAACATCATAATTATTTCGATATATTAATTATACTTAATGATGTATAAAACATGATAATATACTCAAAATTATTATATATTTTTTACATAATAATTTTGAATATATTAGAAGGTAAATCGAAACTCTTTTACATTTATATTATAAAAATAAATATCTCCTACTATACACATTACCTCTTCTAACAAATTACTACTATAGAATAACAATCATATTTTAGTTCATTTCCGATTCCATCATCCGATATCCTTCCTGTTCCGCATGCAATATCTAATATCCATACCTTTTGAATTTTTAATCTCTCAGCACCTGAAAGTAAAAATGGTAAATCTGATAAACTTCATTTTCTTTTGCACAATCCAACCCTCATCACTTTTTGAGTGAAAACAATATACAAATTATACCAAATAAATATTTCTCTATACTCTTTAAAATGAGTTGGACTAATCTCTTTTCGATTATCGTAAGTTAAAATGAAGTGAAAAAATGAGGAGTGATACTATGGAACGATTATGGATTCCAATAATCGTAACATTTTTTTCATTTGGTGGTTTATTACTAGGTGGTGCTGTTGGTGTTGTGACACGTCAGTTTATAGAAGAAAAGATGCATCATTTATATGCACTATGTGGCGGCATTTTACTTGGGTTATTATCAATTGAAATTATTCCAGAAACTTTTTCAAATTACAAAGCGGTGAGTCCTATACTTGGAATTGTCATTGGCATTTTACTTATGAGCCTATTCGATCATCATTATCACCATTCCATTGTACATACAAAAAACCAACAAGCATGGCAAACTTTTTTATTTTTATCTTTTGCCATTTTTATTCATAATGTACCGAGCGGATTTGCCCTTGGGGCTGCCTTTATCAATCATAATGAGTCTGCTATTCCTTTTTTACTTGCAGTTGTAATCCATCATATTCCAGAAGGATTAGCCTTAATTATCCCGTTTTTATTTACAAAACATACGTATATTTCGTTTCTAATTGTTATTTTCTTACTTTCTATTATTCTCGGTACAGGAACGATTTTCGGTATTATAATGGAAGGAAAAGCAACACATTTACAAGGACTAGTTATGGGAAGTGCAATTGGTTCATTAGGATATGTTACTATACACGAAATGCTAGGTAAAGCTGTAAAAAATCTTTCTCCTATCTCCTTTCTTTTCTGGTCTACCAGCGGCGTTTTGTTTATCACATTTTTCACATTCTTTGCAGGACATCATTAATTTCATTATGATTTATATGTAACTTTTTTCATTGCAGGAAGCATTGATCACATTTCAATATTTTCAAAAATAAATCAAAATTAAACTTGATTCAAATTTATCACGAAAAAGGCTTATTTCCTTTATTCATCAAGGATAAAAGTAAAAAGATAGATAAAAACAAAATGTTTTCATCTATCTTTTTACTTATTCATTTCTATTTTTAATTTCTATCTGTAGGTTCTCTATAAACTCATGTAGCGATACAACTTCTGAGTTTTCTTCACCATATTTACGTACATTTACAGATGCATTCTCCATTTCCTTATCTCCGATGATAAGAACATATGGTATTTTCTGTATTTGAGCTTCCCGGATTTTATATCCTAGTTTTTCATTACGAATATCCCGTTCTACTCGTATACCAATTTGTTTGAATTTGTCTTCAATCTCTTTTGTATATGAATCGTGGACTAGATTTGAAACTGGGATCACTTTTACTTGAGTGGGAGCTAGCCATGCCGGGAAGGCTCCTCCAAAATGTTCAATTAATATTGCTAGGAAGCGATCAAACGATCCTAATACAGCACGGTGAATCACGACTGGCCGTCTCTTTTCATTTTTTTCATCAATATAGTGTAAATCGAATTTTTCAGGCATTTGAAAATCTAATTGAACTGTTCCACATTGATGACTTCTTTTTAAAGCATCCTTAATATGAAAATCAATTTTTGGTCCATAAAATGCGCCATCTCCTTCATTAATTCTATAGTTATATTGTAAAGATTTCAGTACATTTTCAAGAGCAGCTTCTGCTTGATTCCACAGTTCATCATCCCCCATTGAATTTTCAGGTCTTGTTGATAGCTCAATTTCATATTCAAATCCAAATGTTCTATAGACATAATCGATTTGTTTTAATACTGATTGTATTTCACTCTCTATCTGTTCAGCTGTCACATAAATATGTGCATCATCCTGACAAAATGTACGTACTCTTAATAAACCATTTAATGCACCACTAAACTCATGACGATGAACTTGGCCGAACTCACACATTCGAATTGGTAAATCACGGTATGACCGAAGTTTATGCTTAAATATAAGCATATGTCCTGGACAATTCATTGGTTTTAATGCAAAGCTTTTATGGTCTACCTCTGAAAAATACATATTATCTTTATAATGATCCCAATGTCCTGATTTTTCCCATAGCTCTTGATTCATCATAAGAGGAGTACGCACTTCTCGATAATCATATGCTTGTTGAATTTCTCTTAAAAATCCTTCTAATTCATTTCGAATGATTTGTCCTTTCGGTAAATAAAATGGCATTCCTGGTGCTTCGTCAGAGAACATAAATAATTCTAGTTCGTTTCCAAGTTTACGATGATTTCTCTTAGCTGCTTCTTCTACAAAGTGCAAATGTTTTTTCAATTCTTTTTGAGAGGAAAACGCAACGCCGTATACACGCTGCAATACTTGATTATTGCTATCTCCGCGCCAATATGCTCCAGAAACATGAGTTAATTGAAATGCTTTTAAATATCCAGTAGATGGTAAGTGTGGACCGCGGCATAAATCTACAAATTCTCCTTGTTTATACATTGTTATAACTTCTCCTTCAGGTATTGCTTCTAAAAGTTCTAACTTTAAATGGTCATCTGCTTCTTTAAAAAGCTTCTCTGCCGCTTCTCTACTTATTTCAACCCTTTCAATATTGAAATTTTCATGTATGATATTCTTCATTTCTTTTTCAATTATCGGAAAATCCTCAACAGTTATACTACTTGAAAGATCCATATCATAATAAAAACCATTTTCAATCACAGGTCCTACACCAAGCTTGACATTGCCATAAATTCTTTTTACAGCTTGTGCTAATATATGTGCAGCAGTATGTCTTGCTATGTTTGCCCCTTCCTCTGAATCGATAGAAATAATTTCAACTTTTGCATCATCTTCAAGTTTACGGCGTAAATCAAATAGTTGATCATTAACCTTCCCGGCTACTGCTTTCTTTTTCAAACTAGAACGAATTGATGCCGCTATTTCTTCTAAAGTACTTCCTTTTCTATATTCTTTTTTGCTTCCATCTGGAAAAATAATATTGATCATCTGTTCACTCATTTTCATCGCTCCATTTCTTTATAAAAAAAGCACACTCATCCCTATACATATAGGGACGAGCGTGCTTTTACCCGTGGTTCCACCCAGATTCCCATTATATAAATACAATGGCTTCTTTGGCGGTAACGTCGCTGATACGGCACTAGATACTTTTCTTTTCCCCAGTGCAGCTCGAAGGTGGTAAGTTATTTCACTGCGTTAGGAAGTTCTCAGCTGTTCTTCCCTCTCTGTACAACCGTTTCAAATAACTCGTGTCCTTTTCTTTGCTTGTCGTGATATAAAATTTTAAAAATAAAAAAGCATATTCATCCCTGAAATTAGGGACGAATATGCTTAATATCCGTGGTTCCACCCAGATTCCCATTATATAAAAATATACAATGGCTTCTTTGGCGGTAACGTCGCTGACACGGCACTAGATACTTTTCTTTTCCCCAGTGCAACTCGAAGGTGGTAAGTTATTTCACTGCGTTAGGAAGTTCTCAGCTATTCTTCCCTCTCTGTACAACCGTTTCAAATAACTCGTGTCCTTTTCTTTGCTTTTAGATTAATATCCATTAATTGCTATTAAATATATCTTATTCAAATTATTTTTGCAAGCATTTTAAAATAAAAAAATTAAAAATTTTCATTTCCGACTCTGCACTTTTATTACGAACGAACAAGCCATTCTTTTATATATTCAACCTTTTTCCCTTGTACATGCTCTACGTCTGATGCTACATTTGCTTGTTCATATAACGTTGGAAAAATTTCATTCCTATAATATCGATGGGGTTTTTCATCTTTCCAAAAAGAAAGTACAATATAGCGATTTGCATTTTTCAATGATTTTCCTACAACACCGCCTAGCATTCCTGCTGTTTCTCTCATCCCTTCATTCCAAATAGTTCGTTGTACATGTAAAAACTGTTCTTCCTTCCCACTTTTCACATCACAAATTGAAGTTCTAATAAACGTACTTTTTGCAATTGCATTCGTGAGCAATGACTCCTTTATATGAAATAATGTTTCATATAGTTCAATATCACAAGCTACGTACGTTTCCTGTTGATTGCTATTGTTAAAAATGGAATCGTGTATTTCATCCATAAATGTTTGATATGTACTCGTATTCTCCCAAAGAGTAAATATACAAGCTTCTTCTTGATCCCATCCTCCACATTGACCAAGAAATCCATTCACATTTTGCAAATTCCCCCATCTTTCTTGCGCTTTTGAAAACAAACTCATTTTCTCTTTTTCTACTTGACAAAATATTGTTTTTAATAACATTTCATTCTCTCCTAACAAATCTAATAGTAAAACTAAAGTTATTTTACATAATATAATTATAGTTAATTAAAATGTTCTACAGCAAGATAAATGTATTATAAATCAAAATTTTCAGATTAAAACAAAAAATATGAACTTGATGATTCGACTTCTGCCTTAGTACGAAATCTTTCTACATCGACAAAATATGACAAAAAGAAAATGTATATCTTGTTATGATAGATGGGGTATTTTTATGCTTCATCTTACTGGAGGAATATGCATCATGAAAAAGTTATTCTATCGAAAATGGTGGATAGTGTTTTTTAGTGCGATCATCATTGCAGGCACAATATCTTTTATTACATTCAGCTACAATTCAGAGAAAAAACTACAACAGGATACAAAAGAACACCCTGACAAATCTACTTATCAAAAAGAATTAAAACCGCAAATTGATTTGTTCAATACAAAATATGATCAAATTGTAGCCAAAGAATGGCTCCCTGCTTGGGACATTATAAATGGGAACAAAGATAATGTAAATAAAGCCGAATTAATAGAAAAAATGAATGAGATTAGCAATGATTTTAGCGAACTCTCAAGTCAAATGGAGAATTTTAAGGCAGAGAAAAAACTGCAAGATACAGATTTGAAGAAAAAAATGAATCATTTTCGAATCGCATTTATCGCCGCTTCAAATTATATGAAAAATGCGGCATCTTCAGTTTCTGAACATTTAAGTGATGGTACACCTTTAAATGAAATTTCCCAAAATACACTTCATCCTTTAGGTCTTGCTGATCAAAATATGGTAATGGCATTATCTACTTTAAGTGAGATCAACGACATATTAGGAATCAAAAAAAAATAATTTGTTCCACTTTGAAAGGTTACTTTCTTCTGTTCCACTTAAATCTAAATTAAAAAAACTAAAGGCTGTCCCAAAAGTTATCCTTTTAGGACAGCCTCCTCATAAAATGAACTTGATCGGATATATGTATGTAAATCTTAATTTTCAATTTGTTCATATGACATTTATCCGATAACAGATAGTTTTTGTTTCTGAAATTCTGTTTTTTCATCTGCTTTCGCAATTCCAATTTTTTCTACCGTTTTCTTTTTTATAGATTTATATTTTACATATGTGTTGAATTCTTTTTCAAAAGGAAATGGCGTAACTCGAATCGTTTTTTTATCTATCCATTCTGCTTGTAGTAGCTTATTTGCTTCTCTATTAAATATTTCAGTTCCCTCAAATCCATCTTTAAATAAAGCTACTTCCTCTTGTTTTGAAACACCGGGATGATTCATACAAGCATATAAAGATAATTCATCACAAAACTTCAATAACCTATAATGCTTATCAAACATCATATATTGCTCTTTTGTTAACGTTTTCAAAAGTTGTTTTTGACGGTCTAATTCTTTTTCATAGAAATTCATCATCTCTTTATCTTCCTGATTTAGAGGAAATGAAATAAAATGTTTACTACAAAGTACAGCTCCATATGTATTACTTTTTGCAATCTCATTAAGTCCTAACGTGTAAAAAACAAATCGTAAAGAGCTTGGACAGTCCATAAAAGTATATGGTGCATTTGTAGCATCATTCCAAATTGGCGTCTTATCCAATCCGATCCATCCCCTATCATGTTCATAAATCGCATCAATACATTCTTTTAAATATAAGGTATCTTCAAAGAAACTCTTTTTTATATGTTTCGCAAATTCTCCTGCTAGAAAACCATGATCATGTTGGCGAATCAGTACAAATTCTTCTTTTTGATTACGAATAATCATAGATTTACTCCCCCTCTTCCTTCCACTTTATATATTTTCCACGTTTAAAATAAATTCTTAGTCCTTAGCAGGGATTTCACCTCTTACAACGAAATTAAGTAACAGTATGGTATGATGCTACTATTTCATTCTAGAAGTGAATCATTTTTTATTCTTACTATTCATTATACTAGTAATCACTCGCAAAATAATTTTTTATGAGGTGAAAAAATGAACAAAACAGAATTAATCAAAAATGTGGCACAATCAGCTGATATCTCCCAAAAGGATGCCTCAGTAGCTGTTCAATCTGTGTTTGACACAATCACGAATGCTTTACAAAACGGAGACAAAGTACAACTGATTGGATTCGGAACATTTGAAGTACGGGAAAGAGCAGCTCGAACTGGACGCAATCCTCAAACTGGTGAAGAAATCCAAATTGCAGCTGGAAAAGTTCCTGCCTTCAAAGCAGGAAAAGAATTAAAAGAAGCTGTAAAATAAGAAGAAACTTTATCTATTTCATCCCAAAAAAGAAAAGAACAGAATTTTTATCTATATACAGAAATAAAAAGAAGATGACCATCTATTTGGAATGGTCATCTTCTTTTTATTTCTAATCGGTCTATTAATAACGTATTAAAATCCCCTTTTATTAGCGGTTAAATGTTGTTGGATGTATTCCAGCTTTTTTCCTAAAGGATAAAGCTCATTTTTTACTTCTAACCAACTTGAAACAACAAATCCCCCCAAAGTATAACCTTCGAGGGGTGAGCCTGTTTTGTTATTCTATTATATACGTACAGCTGTACCACTTACAGCAACCATTAACATTCCATCACGAACAACTTCGTAATCTACGTCTACACCAACGATCGCGTTCGCGCCTTTTTGTCTTGCAAGTTCTTTCATTTCATCCATCGCAATATCACGTGCGTCTTTTAGCTTACTTTCATAAGCCCCAGCACGACCACCGACAATATCACGAACGGAAGCGAATAAATCGCGGACAATGTTTGCTCCCATAATAGCTTCACCATTTACAATATCAACATACTCAATAATCTCTTTACCTTGAATTCCAGACGTTGTTGTTACAATCATGACTGACACTCTCCTAATATATTGTAGTTTTTCATTAGCTTTTTTCTGTCTTTATTATTGCATGGAAAAAGTAACTAATCTATTGAATTACCTTACAGGAATGTGACAGTTTTGTAAGAATGAAACACACATTATGTTTAATAAAGTGCTTTAATATTAGGATACACAAACGATTCTCTATTTTCTTGCCACTCCTTTTCTACTTCTTTAAAAGTTGGTCGCCCTAATTCTTCATTGTTTTCATGTTTACTAAACCATTTTTTCACATACTTATCTCCATTTTTATTTTGAATCGTACAAAGGAAACTATCACTACTATCCTTTAATATTTTTACAATCACGAAAAGACACCTCTTCCCTTTTGAATAACATAACCTATCATTTTAAACATAGTAGAACTTGATCTTTTTATATAAGCCCTTCCTCTCTTATATTCATACGGCTCCTCGGCCGCGCCAAAGTTGTAAGATCAAAAATGATATTCACTATGTCTACATTTTTCATAATTGATATATGAAGTAACTATTATTTAAAGAAATTAGAGTGATAAGCATTATGCTTATCAAATATTTTATAGATTTCTAACTTATCATCTAATTTTGCATCTACTAAAATTAATATACTTCCATCGTAAATATATTCTTCATATTTCTTAGCATACTCTTCAGGAATTCCTAATCCTATAAATGCTCCTATTAAGCTTCCAGCTCCTACACCAATACCGGTTCCTCCAATAACTGATGCGATTGGCCCTGCCGCTACTATCGGACCCATTCCAGAAATGGCAAGTATACCAAGGCCTGTTAATAAACCTCCAAGGCCCCCTGCTACAAACCCTGTTGCTGAAAAGATATCCGCTTTATGTGCAGTTTCATTATTAACTTTTTCGCCTGCTTTCTCTTCAAGTTCTTCAATTTCCTGTTGATCTTTTGCAATAACTGAAATTTTATTTGTTGAATATTCTTTTTCCTTTAATTCATTAATAACGAATGTCGCATCATCAATTGTTTGAAAGATGCCTACTATTTTTCTATTTATATCCATAACTATTAACCTCCTAAAGTTTTATATAATGTATTTTTATTCCTCTTCATTTCTATATACATTAATTTTTTTATTCACATAACCATTTACAAAAAACGCTAATAACAAAAGAATTACAAGAGAACTACTTAACAAGTAAATAAAATCAAATGTAATATCTGTAATCATTTTATCCATATATAACAGTCCCCCTTTTATTTAAAGTAAAAATATATTTTTATAGACCAATCTACCAAAAATGGAAATCATACAATTCAACTTCAATCAATCTCTTTATAGTGTATGTATACCCTTCATAATCCTTTCTAAACCTAAAAAACTTTAATTATATTTTTTCTTTTTTATACGTTTAACATTTTCTAAAACGGGTATGTTTATATTGTTATGCTTACTATACAGAAAGGAATATTTCGATGAATGCAATTCACTCTACTACTATTTTATATAATGAACCACCTACATTAACACAGATTCATCATTTTTACGCTTTAATGACAACATTTCAAACTAATTTGTTTATAAGTAAACACGGAGCACTTACGCCTATAAAAAATTTAACCACACTAGTATCCTTTTTCCTTACTATAAAAAAGAGAGAGCTTGTATTATTTATCTTTGAAGGAATAGATGCAAAAAAAGCTTTAAGGACACTCTTTCCTTCTTAAAAAGTTTGCTATTCCCATGCTTTCTACTTTTCTTATATAGTTTTATATTTTAAAATGATTTCCTCTATTAAAAATGAGCCCCCTAATACAATAGGGGGCTTTCTAGTTTAATATTATAAAAACTGTTATAATATATATTACATTTTTTCATTCTTTAGAATAGAAAACTTATAGTAATCTTGAAGGTAGGTATTTTAATGAAATCGAAAGCAAAAATTAGCATTCGTTACAAAATTATGGCTGGTTATTTACTTATCATTTTGTTTTTACTTCTTTCTGTTATTATGTTAAATACTGAGATTTCTAATTTACAAAAGTCTCGTAATTTTATTATTGATCACGATTTTAAAGTTCTTAATTTAACGAACCAAGTAGAGAAAGAATTACTAACAATTGAAAGTAAAACGAAAGGATTTATCATTTCTAATAAAGCAAATTACTTGCAATCCCTTAGCACTGCCGAAAGGGATTATGAAAAACATTACCGTGAGCTTTTTTCTTTATTAGAGGATAACCCACCTCAACAAGAAAAATTAAAACAGATTAATGAAAACATTAAAAGTTGGATTGATAAAGAGATTCACCCAATCATTACAAATAAAAATAGTAACAACATACAAGATATCGACACTACCCAAATTCAATTATTGCAATCGCAACTAACCGATTTCCGTAGTGCAGAAGAACAACTAACCAAAAAAAGATCTGGGCAATTAGATACTGAAAATAATAAATTAGAGCTTTTGTTATACAGTTTATTGTTTTTGATTTCCTGTATTTCGATTATAATTTCACTCTATATTTCTAATTCTATTATAAAAACGATTAAAAATGTAATTCAAGCAATTACAGCCATTTCTTCTAAAGAAAAAATTACTGAAAGAATTCATGTAACCACAAATGATGAAATAAAAGATCTTGCTCATACAACTAACCACCTATTAGAAGAATTATCAAAAAGAGAGTGGTTACAAACCGAGCTTGCGGAATTAATTTTAATGTATCAAGGTGTATCTTCTATTGAAATGTTTGGTAAGAAAATACTGAGTGGAATGATACAAAAAACACAAACCTCTTGCGGTGCATTCTACGTACGCGAAGAAGTTGAAGGAACTGTATATTATGTGAAGAAGGCTTCATTCGCTGATCAAGATTCTGATATTGGAAAACAATCAATTAAAATTGGTGAAGGTTTAATTGGACAATCTGCTTTAGAAAAACAAAGTTTTATTCTTCGAGAAATACCTGACGAATTTCGTTATGTCACTACTGGTTTGTTAAACATACGTCCTCAAAACCTATTAGTACTCCCTATCTTATTCGAGGATGAAGTTATAGCAGTAATTGAATTAGTAAGTGTAACTGAGATTTCAGACTTACATCAAGATTTAATTCAACAAACTGTTGATCACCTAGGCCTAACAATCCATAGTATTATGGGACGTATGCAAATTCAAACACTTTTACATGAATCACAAGCAATGACAGAAGAGTTACAAGTTCAATCAGAAGAATTGCAAACTCAAGCTGAAGAACTACAAATGCAAGCAGAAGCGTTAAAAACAACTAATGAACAATTAGAATTTAGAACTAAAGAAGCTGAACAAAAGTCAGCTGATTTACAAATTACTAAATCAGAATTAGAAGAAAAGGCAAGCGAATTATTACGTAGCTCAAAATACAAATCAGAATTCCTAGCAAATATGTCACATGAATTACGCACACCATTAAATAGTATTTTACTATTATCTGAAATGTTAAAAGAAAATCCTAATAACCATTTATCCGATGATGAAATTGAATTAGCAACTGTAATTCATTCATCAGGGAAAGATTTACTTACTTTAATTAATGACATACTAGATTTATCTAAAATAGAAGCTGGAAAATTGGACGTCATTTTTGAAGCAACGAACATAAATGATATGGCAACAAATATGCAGCAAAACTTTTTACATATAGCTGCGCAAAAAAATATCGAATTTAATATTGAAGGAAGTAATCATATTCCTGACCTTTTTTATACAGATGCAAAACGGATTGAGCAAATTATTAAAAACTTATTATCCAATGCATTTAAATTCACAGAAAAAGGCTCCGTCTCTTTACAGTTCCAGCCGATAGAAGCAGCTAATTTAAGTAATGAAATGCAGTCTATAAGTAAAGATTGGATTACAATTTCAGTAAAAGATACTGGTATTGGTATTGCTGAAGAACAGCATGAACTTATTTTCGAAGCCTTTCAACAGGCAGATGGAGCAACAATTCGTAAATATGGCGGTACAGGATTAGGGCTATCTATTTGTAAAGAATTTGCTAAATTATTAGGTGGTTGGATTACGTTACATAGTAATTTAGGAGAAGGCAGTACTTTCACAGTATATATACCTAGTCTTCCAAATGGATTAAAAGATATACAAGTATCCAATTTAGAAGTCGCAGCAACAACAGATGATGCTATTCCTACTAAAAGTAGCGAGGAAACTATAGTTACGCCAGAAACAAATAATGTCTTTCAAGATAAGACAATTTTAATTGTTGATGATGATCATAGAAATATATTTACATTACAAAACGCATTAAAAAAACAGCACGCTAACATTATTACTGCACAAAATGGTATAGAATGTTTAGAAGTGCTAAAAAGTAATAAAAATATTGACCTTATCCTAATGGATATTATGATGCCAAATATGGATGGTTATGCAACGATGGAACGTATCCGGACAAATTTAGGGTTAAATGAAATACCTATTATCGCATTAACTGCTAAAGCAATGCCAAATGATAAAGCAAAATGTTTATCTGCTGGCGCTTCAGATTATATAAGTAAACCATTAAACTTACATCAACTCTATTCGGTAATGAGTGTATGGTTAATAAAATAAGTGAGGTTTAGTCAAAGTGGAAAATAAGTATTACGATTTTGACCCATCAGTAGATACGGATAAGCGTACGAACTTAGAAATTGACTTACTATTGGAAGCAGTTTTTACACTATCGGGCTTCGATTTTCGTCAATATGTTCGCAAATCTATTTATAGACGGATTTGTAATAGGATGCAGCTCTCTCATATCCCTACAATTTCAAAATTAATTGAAAAAGTAATTCATGAGGATGGCTTTTTAGAACTGCTATTAAATGATTTCTCAATTAATGTAACTGAAATGTTCCGTAACCCTACTTTTTTTAAGTCTATAAGAGAGCATGTTATTCCTGAATTGAAAAAGTTTCCTGAAATTAGAATTTGGCATGCTGGATGCGCAACTGGTGAAGAAGTATTATCAATGTCCATCTTACTTCATGAAGAAGGATTAAGTGAAAAGTCTGTTATTTACGCAACAGATATGAATAAAAATGTGTTAGAAAAAGCAAAACAAGGCATACTTCCATTAAATAAAATGCAAACTTACACGAAAAACTATTTACAAGCTGGCGGTACACAATCATTTTCTAACTATTATTCGACGGATAATCGTTTTGCTTATTTTCATCCATCACTTTTACAAAACATTATTTTTGCACAGCATAATTTAGTAACCGATCAATCTTTTAACGAATTCCATATTATACTTTGCCGTAACGTTTTAATTTACTTTACAAGTAAACTTCAAAATCAAGTGCAGCAACTATTTTATGAAAGTTTAGGTCACAATGGATTTTTATGTTTAGGTAATAAAGAAACTCTCCGCTTTTCGGATATAATGCCGCATTATATCCGATTTCATCCTAACGAACAAATCTATCAAAAAATACATTAAAAAGCGTATGAAATCCTATGTTTGGATTTCATACGCTTTTTATCCCGCTATTTTAGGGCAGTAAGACTCCAACCTCAAGATGCAGAGAAAAGAGCAAGGAAGATAGGTGGGAGCAGGGCTGCCCGTAACAGCCCGATTGGTGAGGGCTCATAATCCGTGGGGGATGAAGAAAACCCCCACGGATTAAAGTTTCACTTTATTTTGCAGTAGTTTGTATCATGATTACACACATATCATCTGATTGTGCTTTTTTTTGTTCTTCCTCGTAAAAGCCTACCATCTCCCCTTCTAAATCTCCCCATTTTCTTTCTGTAAAAGTACGTAACTTTTCTTCAGACTCAAATTCATCATTTGCAATTGCTTCAAGTACACCATCTGTAAACAATAATATTTGAGCGTTTTTATCAAAATGTATGACTGTCTTTTCAACCTTTATCTCATCAAAAAATCCTACCGCACAACTCCCGCGATTCAGTTCGAGTAAATTCATTTCATCAACTAAAACATATCCAGAAGGATGTCCTGCATTCACATATTCAATTGTTCTATCTTCTGGATTAACAACTAAGTATATCGCCGTAAAATAATATGGAATATTATCATTGTCATTATGTAAAAGAGTCATGTATCTATTTAATTCTTTAATGACCAATTCTGGATCAATTAAATATTTAATCGTTTCACGTAATACAGAAGAAATAAACATACAAACTAATGAAGCAGATATACCATGTCCCATCACATCTAATAATACAATACCGTAGCGGCTTTCATCGATTTTATACCAATAATACATATCTCCAGCTAGTTTGAATGATGGTAAGTAACTTGCTTCAATTTTTATATGATCTTCTCTTAATGGGCTACTTAATAAGTTTCTTTGTACTTGTGTAGCTAAATCTAATTCATTACGAAGGTTTTCTTCTTGTGCTTTATGCCAATTTAATTCCGATTTTAAGCGTAATGCTACACGCATACGTGCTAATAATTCAACTTTATTTATAGGTTTCGTAATATAATCCATTGCACCTATATCAAGAGCTTCTGCTAATTTATTCGCATCCTCTAAAGCTGTCACAAAAATAATAGGAATATCTTTAAACTTCTCCTCTTTTTGTAATCGCCTACATACTTCAAGTCCATCAATTTCAGGCATCATTATATCTAACAATATTAAATCAATTTCATTATGCCTCGAAGAATCTTTTCCTAAATGTATGTATTCGAAGAGCTCTTGTGCACAATTAAGCGATACAAGATCATGATACCCGGCTTGTTTTAAAATTTTTTCAATTACAAATAGGTTAACCGGATTATCATCAACAATTAGAATGGACACAAATTATTTCCCCTTTTCTTATTTAAAATTTAAATCTATTATAATTTTTTATTTTTCTAGTATTACATACTCAGTTACAAAATCTCAAACATATTTATACACCAAAAGAACAAACCCCCCAGAAATGAGAATTTGTTCTTTCACTCTATAAATTTTCACTTTTAATTTATATTGATACCATTACTTTGTCATTTAACAGGCGATCTAATTCTTCCATATGATTTGTTTCATCTGCAATCATATCTTCTAACTTTACAACTAACTCTGTCATATTTAATTTCGCTGCCTGTTCTTTTCTCGTTTCATAACGCTTAATTGTTTCATATTCTGATTGTCTAGCCTCTTCTAACATTTCTTTAACACCTTCTACTTGCTTCACCGGTAAAGGGATAGTAGTAGGTGTACCACCTAGCGTCTTAATTTTCTCTGCTAAATATAGGGCATGTCCTTGTTCATCACTAATTTCAGATTCAAAAAAAGGTTTTAATACTTGTCTATATATTCCAGAAACTGTAGCTGCATTATGGTTATACATTATAATGGCCGAATATTCTCCTGCTAAATCTTCATTCAATCCTTCTATTAATTCTTTAACATCATGTGACATTCTAATATCTCCTCCTATATTTAATAACTACCCCTTTTCTTATATTTTAAACTTATTTTCTTAATTTTTTTTATGTATCTAAAAATGCGGCTCGCTTCAATTTACTTATTGCTTTTCTTTTAATACGAGAAACGTGCATTTGAGAAATTGCTAACCGTTCCCCTGTATCTTTTTGATTTAAATTTTCTACAAATATATAATGAATAACACGCTTTTCAGTATCAGTTAATACGTTAAAAATATCATCTAAAATGAGGCGTCTCTCTGTCTTTTCATAGCCCTGTTCTATCTTACCTACAGAGTCAATTCTTGCCACAGTACTTCCATCAGAGGAATTTTCAACTACATCATCTAAGGAAGATACTTGATAATTATTTTTAGCCTCCATAATTTCTAGAACTTCCTCTTCTGATAGCTCTAAATGATTTGCGATTTCTATAATCTTCGGTGAACGTTGTAAATGATCTGTTAACTCCTCTATTGCATGTTTAATTTTCCCACCTAAATCTTTCATTCGCCTTGGAACATGAATTCCCCAAGTTTTATCACGCAAATACTTTTTAATTTCACCGACTATAGTAGGTATTAGAAATGGCTCAAAAGCATTCCCTATCGAATAGTCATACCTTCTTATTGCGCCTAAGAGCCCTATCATTCCTACTTGTATAATATCTTCATGCATAGGTCCACCTTTTGAATAACGATATGCAATTGAATTTACAAGATTTTTATAATGATTAACCAATTTTTCCTGCGCTTCATCTGATTGATTTTGTTGGAATTCAGCAATTAATTTAATAACATCTTCTTTAGTAAGATTTGTAGGTTGAGATTGGATTTCCATCATTCTCCACCTGCTCTCTTTGTATATATTTTGTCATTAAAACTGTCATTCCCTCCTCATGAGTGATTTGTATATCATCCATTAAAGTATTTATTAAATATAAACCTAACCCATTTTCCGGCAAATATTCTACTGGTTTACTAATATCATACGGACCAACTTTACTTTTTAAGCTACTATAATTAAAGCTAATCCCATTATCCACAACCATAATTTCTAATCGATCTTCATATAAACCAAAGGCAATTGTCATTTCCCCAACTTCTTCTTTATATGCATGTTGTACAATGTTTGTACATGCTTCACTAATAGCGATTTTCATATCTTCTATATCGTCATAAGCAAAGCCCATTCGATTCGCAACACCAGCCATCGTTAGGCGAATAATAGCCACATATTCTGCTTTTGCAGGAATTTTCATTTCTATCGTTTCAAATTTTCTCATCATCTCTAGTCACCTTCTTTCTACTTTTTCAAAATCTGAATTCAAATTTAATATTTCTGTTAACCCTGTAATATCAAATAATCTTTTTAGTCTTTTAGATACACCCATAAACTCTAGTCTTCCATCATTTTTTTTAATCGCTTTTAATAAAGCTATAAAAACTCCTAAACCTGTACTATCCATATAATCTACCTTATTAAAATCTACTACAATATAAACCTCTTTCTCGCTTGCAATAGGCATTAACTTATTTTTTAAATCTGATGCAGTATACGCATCAATCTCACCAGTAAGTTGTACCGTATAACCCAAATCATTTTGCAAAATATTCATTGTCAAATTCATCATTTCCGCCCCCTTAACTCAAACTTTTACTATTTATTTACCCATAAAAATTAGTTTTAAACATATTTTTTATCACTTTTAATTATAAACAAATTTTCTACCCCTTACTCCACTGAAAACCTTAAAATTCTTGACAAATGTTTAAACTCTTACAGATTCGTGTATGTATAATGTATAAATAATATTTTTAGGGGGATCTGTCTATGGAAGAGCACAATTAAAAAAAGGGAGACTTTGTACAATTCCCTTATCGACACAATCATGCTACAAAATTAGTTGGTTCCATCATTCATATACTAACTAATACAATTGTAGTTGATATAGGCAATACCGAGAACTTACCTCACGTAGAACCACGCCAACTCGTAAGGATAAATAATTACAAAAAAGTAACGATGGTCTAATATATAGAAGCCGTTCAAAAATATAAAGTGAAACTTTAATCAGCGGGGAATTTTGTTCATCCCCCGCTGATTATTCATTGAATGAAACAGATGCTGGTGAGCAGCATTCATGCAGAATACATAAAAAGCATCCAAACCTTTAATTGGATGCTTTTTATGTATATTTATTATTCTATCAACTTTATAGCAATATATAATAAACTTCAGATTCCCTTATAATAAACCTTTAAAATTACTACTAATTATAATACTTACGCTTTCCGTAGCATTCTAGAAAAGAATGTAACGATTAAAATAAAAACGATTGCACCTAACAACGCTGGAAGAATAAAAATACCGCTCCATTCAGGGCCCCATTGACCAAATAACGCGCTACCTACCCACGATCCAATCAATCCAGCAATGATATTACCAACTATACCTAAAGGAAAGTCTTTTCCTGTAATCATTCCAGCTAACATACCAATAAGTCCACCTACAATACACGTAATGATAAGTCCCATCGTTAGACCTCCCATATATTTTTATAATAAATTTATCAAGCTTTGGCTAAACACTAAAACTTGATAATCATTAACTTTACCAGTAATTTGTTCTTTTAGTCCTTTCTCACCCATATGTCCACCCTTCTTTTATTGCTAGCATACCAAAAAATCCAGCTATAATACACGTAACGATAATTCCCATCGTTAGACCCCCATATATTTTTATATTAGATTTATCAAGCTTTGGCCAAACACCAAAGCTTGATAATCATTTATTATTCTTCGTTATCCAATCTATCACTCGTCTTTTGTTTCACTTTTCCGACTTTTTCTTTTATAGTTCCTTTCGTTTTCTCCCACTTCCCTTCATTTTTTAACTCCCTATCTCCTGTAACTTCACCAACCCCTACTTTTACTTGCCCCTTTTTCTTTTCAACTTTACCAGTAATTTGTTCTTGTAGTCCTTTTTCACTCATATTTCTACTCTCCTTTTATTGATAGATTTTAAGCTTTAAAGAGAATACATACATCTTTTTTCTTGTAACCATTTCCCTGCTCTTTCTAAATCCTTAACGAAGAGCAAAATTTTTCCTTCATCCAGCTTTTCTTCATAAAATTTAGCTTCTTCCTCATTAAATCCTAATTCTTGCATCTTATTTCTTAACTGATCTCCTGTTTTTTGAAAAATATTAATAAAGCTTGTCCCAACACCCTCCTCTTTTATCCCAATTGTATTCACGTCTGCATTATCTGCTATTCTATCTGTCCTTTCTTCTTCATGCGTTAATACGTAAATATCTTTTTCGTCTATTCCTCTCGTCACTAATTCATTAGCTGCATTCATGACCTCTTTCTCTGTAATAAATTCATATACATAAGGTTTACTATATTTCGTTTCCATCTTTAACTTCCTCCTCTAAAATAAATTATTTGTTATATTATATGTAGTACACCCATTTTTAAAATGTTAAACATAAAATATGAAAAAAGTTATTTTGATCTGAGATTTTAATTAAACAGTAAAAAAATGAAAAACGCTTTCTATACCAAAAACGTTTTCAACGATGTGTAATGTCACTTTACCTATAAATTGGCCAAAACGGCCATCTTATGCTTCTTGTTATATGTAACCTAACATTCATCCTATAGGATAATTCATTTTGTTGTAAATTTTGTATAATAATAACAATAAAACCAAAAAACTTACTAGAAAGGAGTGCTACAATGAATATTTTGAAGAATAAGAATCTTAACTTGCTATTCATTGGCAATGTTGTATCTTCAATTGGTGTTGGTATTACTGGCATTGCTGTCCCTTGGCTAATACTTAGTATTTATGATGCTGAAAAAGTCTATGGTATCTCTTGCCTGCTTTTAACTATAACAGCTTTCTTTCTATCCCCCTATATTTGGGTTTTGGTGAACCAGTATTCTAGAAAAAAATTATTATATACACTGAGACTGTAGGCTTCATATGTATCACTTTAATTTGTGCTTATACTTGGATATATGATTCTATTCCTCTTTGGCAACTTGTATTGTTACACATCATTGGCTTTTTTTACCACAGTTTTCAAATTCCATGCGTAATAGCAATAGCTCAAGAAATCACTTCTTCAGAAGACTATAAAAAGGTAAGCAGCCTTTTGGAAATACAAAGCCAAACATCCTCTTTAGCTGGCGCTGGGTTAGCAATACTCGCTTTAACTTATTTTAAAATCCAACATATTTTATTATTTGATGCTTTGTCTTTTTTAATCTGTATACTTATGATGATGGTACTCCGTTATCAACCTAACAAACGTAATTCCATTAAAACTAGTAACTATATAAGTTTTTTATTACCCGAACTTCCAAATTCAAAAAAATCGGTCGCAAGTAACGTATCTAGTTCTGCTAGTGTTGTACGAGTTGTAGGTTCTAACAACTGTTTCTCTCGTTCACATCAATACTTTTTTAATACAGGTTAATTTTTGCACCGATTTTTTCTTTTTGTTGTTCAATTCAACTACTCTTTAAAGCAATAAGAACAACTCTATTTCGTTCAACAACAATTTTATTTATTATTTGAATGCCAGTTTAGAAACATATCTTTCTCTATTACATTCAAAACACACGGAGTATTTACTTGAGACTCTAATTTTTTATATTCATCTGGGAACTCTGATTGTACATCAATTCTTATATATGGTAGCTTTTCCTGTGCCTTTTGGGAACGTATATTTGATAATTTTGCCCCGGCAAATACATAATCTAAATTCAATACTGTAAATGCTGTATATAAAATTTCTGATTTTGCTAACGCATTATAACCTTTTCCCCAATATTGATGACCTATCCACGTTCCAATATGACAAGTTTTATTTGTTTTGTTTATATCTTTTAGCGTAATAACTCCAATTAACTCTTCACTTTCATTTAGTATAACTCGAGAATATTGCTTACCTAATTTTTCTTGCTTAAGAATAAACTCAATAAATTCTATAGTTCCTTCAAGTGAAGTTTGGTCGTTATTAAGTCCTAATGCATCTTTTATTTGAGATGCTGAAGATAGAGACGACATTACTTTTGTAAATCTTTTATGGTGAGGTATTAATGAAATTTTCCCCATTTCGTTCCCTCCTAATTGTATAGATAAAATTTGCAATTTCACCATAAAGATGGCCAATTGCCTTCTTCTACTTTACAATCATAATACGCTTTGAAAACAGTTGGTTTTCGTTTTCCATTTGCTAACATCATTATAAACATCTGATAAAGTACCTGACGTGCTCGAATACCACTATACGTTTGTTGAGTCAAACGTACAGAAGTCCCAGATTGCGAATTTTCGGCTGAAACACCAACATATTTCTTACATTTTTTATATGTGATGAATTGTATTATTAAATGCGACACCTAAAAAAGTAAAAAAGCTCACCTCGCTTCGTGTAAATTAGAAGTTACCACACAACCATTTACACGGGGACGAGTATGAGCTATTCACATTTTTACCACGTTTGAGCGTAAAAAACTGCCCACGAAGCATTTCCGGAAGAACTGACGCACTGAGATTGACAAACTGTCATATACCTGTCAATAACGTATTGAAATTCCCTTTTTTCAATGAAACAAATTCATTCAAAAATTCTCTTATCGTGCAGGGAATCGTATAGAATTAAGAAGGATATGTTCTCTCTTTAGAATCCTTTTCTTCAAACTCCATAACTTCATATATATGTTTCGCATGAAATACTTCACAAATATAAAATAGACATTTGCATTTACTTACAATTTGATATTTTCTAGTTGGATATATATGTGATTTTACTGAACATCCATCAAATAATTCAAGAATATGTCCTGACGGCTGATAACCTTGATATAGAATATTTTTTCTTATATCTAGCTCTCTCACTAATTCTTCAACAGGAGTACATCCATTTTCTAATTCTTTCTTTACATGACTCGGCAAAAGTGATGTATCAGCAAATACGAGTCTTTCAGATAATTCCTTTCCCTTGTAACAAATAGAAGACACACGGTAAAGATATGTTCCATTATGATCAAAAAAGTTTTTCACTTCTTTTGGAATATATTTTCTCTCTAACATTTCCTGTTCGATCACATGAAACTGAACGCTGTCTTGAATGATGTTTTCTAACGTTTCCATTGATGATTTATTATAAGAAAACACGACATCTTTCATTGCTTTTGCGGCTGTCATATCAGCAGCTTCATTTCTTTTATTTTCGGTTACTAACACGACCAACACCTCGTTTATTTTTCTGAACCTTTATATATTGTCACACACTCTCTTTCGTAAGAATATAGAAGAGATCTAGCATTTCGCTGTTGAAACTCTGTTATTTCTTTATTTAACACTGCCAATGATGCGATGTATCCAAAACCTAATTGTACATCCGTCATAACTGTATTTTCTAAGAGTGATGATCTTTCCTTAAAAACGAGTAGTTTAGGAGCATCATTTGGTGCTGAGACCATAAGATGAGTTGGAGAAAGTATCAGTCCTTCTCCAGTAGCCTTTAGTACGGCTTCCTTCCGCGTCCAATATGTTAAGAACCCTGCAATCTTTTTTTCATCTGGCACTTGCATAACGTGCATCATTTCCGTATCTGTTAATACACCTGTCGCCATATTCCTAACATCAATATTCGGGGTTATTTGTTCAATATCTATCCCAACAGGCGCAGATGCTGTAAATGCTACAACAACATACTCTCCAGAATGCGATACGGATAATTTTGGCATACCATCTGGTAGTTGTGGCCTTCCATGCGCTAACTTACAAACCGGGCATGTCCGATCTATTGGCACTTGAAGCGGAGACACACCAAGGTGATTTCCAAGTACGAGACGACTGATTACACAGCCAATGACAAAGCGGGCACGGTCTGCTGAATGGTGAAACGAATTTGCCTTTTTTCGTTCCTCTTCATTTAATAAATGAAAATGCCATGGTTGTAAGTCTGATATTTGTGCCCACCATATTTGACAATTACGATCATGAAGTTTCGGAATGGAATCTTCATCCTTCCAAGCTATCACTAGCACCACCTCTTTTATATTCTCTACAATCTCTTTACTCACTTGCTGGTTTTTATCTCATTTTTCCGTTCTATTTTACATTTATTCTTACTTCCCTACTGATACATATTCAAGTTGATGAAGACGCTTTGGCATCATATCCGTCCAGTGTAATTCAATATATGCTAGACAAGCTTGCCTACTATCATTGTCATGCACAACGCTCCAACCAGCTGGTACGTCGAGAAAAGCTGGCCAGACAGAATGCTGGCCTTCTTCATTTATTAACACTTTATACATATCATTATCATTTTCAAATGGATTCGTCATATATGATTACTCCTTTCTTTTCTTGTAATCTACTTGCTAACACTTTTCCAATTTCAGCAAGTGGTTCAGGCTGACATAAATCTTTATGCCGGCAGTCAATATCATATTGTTCTATTTCCCCATCTATATAGCTAGACCACGTGGTTGGTGAAATAGGATCAAACCATTCTGGTATGACTGTCGATCTAAAGAAGATAAGATTCCCTTTAAATTTCTTTGGAACATATTTTCCTAGTAGCGTAACAGAATTCACATATGTTTCTTTTAAATTCAAAATAGTTGTTTTTTCTAGGCTAGCTAATGCACTTCCATCCTTATGAAGGATTTCAATGGCACTTTCCATATTAAGTGGTTTCCCATCCATATGATCTGGATCATAACCACCTAAAGCTAACAACGCGATGAGTGCCTCTTCCTCAGTAGGCGCCTCTGTATTCGGTAAGAAATGACCTGGATACGAATCAAGCATCACAATCATTTCAACTTCTTCGCCCTCACTTTGCAAATGCGTCGCCATTGCATGAACAACATTTCCCCCAAGCGACCACCCTAGTAATCTATATGGTCCATGCGGTTGAACTTCCCGAACATGTATCAGATAATCCGCAGCCATTTCCTCTAATGTTTTTGGAAGTTTTTCTTTTTTTGAAATACCGCGTGCTTGTACACCGTAGATTGGATACTCTTTTCCTAAAGATTTCATTAATCCTGCATAACACCAGCTCAGTCCTCCCGCTGGATGAACACAAAATATCGGTAATTCTTCACCGCTTGTTCGCAAAGGTAACATAATATCTAATGCGCTTTGATTCGTTCCCATTTCAAGTCTTTCCGCAAGAGCAGAAACTGTCGGCGCTGTAAATAAATGTCCAATATTTATTTCTATACCTAACGCCTCTCTCATACGGCTCATTAGCTTTACAGCAAGCAACGAATGTCCACCAAGTTCAAAGAAACTATCGTCAATTCCAATTCGAGGTACTTGTAAAACTTCTGTAAATATGTCACATAACAGTTCCTCTTTTGGTGTTCTTGGTCCTCGAATCCTGGTAGATTCTGTAAATTGTGGAGCTGGTAACGCCTTTCGATCTAACTTTCCATTTGGAGTTAATGGTAACTTATCGATCATAACAAAAGCGGATGGCACCATATAATCTGGCAGACTCTTTCCAACATATTGACGCATGTTAACTGTTTCTATCTGTATTTGTGGTGACAAAACGATGTATGCAACTAACCGTTTATCACCTGGCTGATCTTCCCTCACAATAACAGCTGCTTGTTCTACATGCGGATGCTGCATCATTGTAGCTTCAATTTCACCAAGTTCAATGCGGAAACCGCGCATTTTAATTTGATGATCTGCTCGACCTATATAATCTAATGTTCCATCTTGTCTCCAGCGCGCCAAATCACCAGTGCGATATATACGAGTACCCGGCTCTCCGTATGGATTTGCTATAAATCGCTCTGCCGTTAATCCAGCGCGCCCTAAATATCCACGCGCAAGTCCTGCTCCAGCCACATACATTTCTCCGATAACTCCCGATGGTACAGGCTGTAAATAATGATCTAATACGTATACTTTCAAATCTGGTATACTACATCCAATTAAACTATTTGCTCGTAAGGATACAATATTTTGGTCCAGTTCTATATAACTTACATGTACAGTTGTTTCCGTAATCCCATACATATTAATGAGCTTTGGTGCCTGTTCTTTATGACGACTGTACCAATCTTCTAGATGGCTTAATTCCAGTGCCTCTCCGCCAAAAATGATATAGCGTAAAGAAAGCTGTTTGCCTAATTCTATGTTTTCACGATCCGCCTGCATAAGTTGATAAAATGCGGACGGTGTCTGGTTTAAAACAGTTACTCTCTCCTTAACAAGAAGATGTAAAAACTCCTGCGGTGAACGACTGACCGTATGCGGTACAACAACAAGCCGACCTCCATATAACAACGGTCCCCAAATCTCCCAAACTGAGAAATCAAATGCATAAGAATGAAACATTGTCCAAATATCTGTTTCATCAAATTGGAACCAATGATCCGTTGCACCAAATAACCTTATAACATTTTGATGTGGAATCATGACACCTTTTGGTTTGCCTGTCGAACCTGATGTATAAATAACATAAGCGACGTGCAGCGGTGATAAAGGTTGGATTCGTTCTGCCCCCTCAATATCTTCGGTACAATATTGATTGATCACATTCCTTGTTTTCACATCATCAATAACAATTACGTTTGGCGCTTGATGATCCATTTCAACTTCTGTACTCGTAATGATACAAACCGGCTGTGCATCACTTAACATAAATGAAATTCGATCTGCTGGATAATGAGGATCTAACGGTAAATATCCCGCTCCTGCCTTTAAAACGGCTAATAAGCTAATCATCATATCAAGTGATCGCGGCATTGCTAACGCAACGATTTGCTCTGGCCCTACCCCTTTTGCAATTAACAAACGAGCTAACTGATTTGCCTTTTGATTTAACTGTTCATAGCTTAATGTTTTCCCCTCAAACACAATAGCGGTTGCACCCGGAGTCTTGTGAACTTGCTGTTCAAATCGTTCTGGCAACGTCATTTCAGATATAGTTTGAAAGCCACCGTTCCATTTTTTTAAAATCGTATGATATTCTTCTTCCTCCAAAATTTCTAAACGTCCAATCGGTTTCTCTGGATTCTCTACTGCATCTTCTAACAATCGAATGAATCGTGTTACAAATTTTTGAGCCGTCTCATATTGAAATAAATCTGTACGATATTCTAGTAAACCTTGTACTCCATCTGCACTTCCTTCTTTAGTACTTCGCTCATTTAGTTCAATCGTCAAATCAAATTTAGCAGCTCCTACGCTCTGAATCTCAAGTGTCGTTTCTACATTTGGTATATCAAATTGGGCTTGCGGCGTATTTTGAAAAGCTAGCATAATTTGAAAGAGCGGATGACTATTTCTCGAACGTACAGGGTTCAGCACTTCTACAAGGCGCTCAAATGGAACATCTTGATGTTCATAAGCAGCAAGATTTCCTTTTTTCACTCGATTTAACAGTTCTGTAAAAGTTGGATCTCCCGATGTATCTGTACGTAAAACGAATGTATTTATAAATAAACCAATCATCTCACTAAGAGCATCATCATTGCGTCCAGCTACCGGACTACCAATTGGAATATCCGTTCCGGCTCCTAATCTTGTAAGCAGTGCAGTAAGGCCTGCTTGCATTACCATAAATAGACTCACACCATGCATGCGAGCGAGTTCTAATAAACGGTTATGTAAACCTGAATGAATATGAAAATCGATCGTATCCCCGTGATAACTTATTTCAGTAGGACGTTGACAGTCTGTAGGCAATTGTAATTGATCTGGTAATCCGTTCAATTCTTCTTTCCAAAAATCAATTTGTTTTGAAATCAGACTGTCCTTCATCTCTTCATTTCCTAACAGTTCTTGTTGCCAAAGAGTGTAATCAGCGTATTGCACCGGAAGAGTTTCCCACTGCACGATTTCACCTTGACAACGAGCTCTATACGAAGCGGCGAAATCTTTTGTTAATGTACTTAAAGACCAACCGTCCCCTATAATATGATGTAATAAAATAAGGAGTACATATTCATTTTTCTTGATTTCCAATAGTTCAACGCGAATTGCAGGCTCTTTAGCTAAATGAAAACTATACCGAACCGATTCAGCGAGCAAATCAGATAAATCCGATTCCGTAGTATGCGTTATAATAAGCTTAGGTTTCGCCTCCTCCATTGTAAGAATTTTCTGGCAAGGAGTTCCAAATTGTTCTGGAAAAATCGTTCTTAGCATCTCATGACGTTCTACAATATCGTAAAGCGCATCTTGTAATGCTTCTTTATTTATTTCACCAGACATGCGAATCACTAACGGTATATTATACGTTGGACTCGGTCCTTCTAAACAACTCAAGAACCATAAACGGCGCTGGGAAAAGGAAAGAGGAATTTCCTTCGGACGCTTCATCTTTTTCAAAGCTGGCCTTGCACTTTTTGCACCATCTAATTGTTTCGCAAATGCAGCAACAGTTGGCGCCTCAAATAATTTACCAATTCCTATTTCTATACCTAATACGTCCCGAATGCGCCCCATTAAACGTGCTGCCAAAAGAGAATGACCGCCCATTTCAAAGAAATGATCATCTATTCCTATTCGTTTAAGGCCGAGCACTTCAGCAAAAAGATTACATAAGATTTCCTCTTTCGGATTTCGGGGTACTCGTTCACTTGTATTTACACTGAAATCAGGTGCTGGCAGTGCTTTTCGATCGATTTTCCCATTTGGTGTTAACGGTAATTTCGACAATATGATAATAGCTGAAGGGACCATATATGCTGGTAAGTGCTCTGCTACATAAGAGCGAATATATGTAGAATCAACAGATTCCCCTACAATATAAGCAACGAGCCTTTTATCTCCCGGTTGATCTTCTCTCACAAGTACAACTGCTTGTTGAACAGTTGCGTGCTGATGGAGTACTGTTTCTATTTCAGCTAGCTCTATACGGAAACCGCGCATTTTAATTTGATAGTCCGCACGACTCATATATTCGAGAGAACCATCTTTGCGCCATTTTACAAGATCACCCGTACGGTACATCCGCGTTCCTGGTTTTCCATAAGGATTGGCCACAAATCGCTCTGCTGTTAAATCTGGCCTTCCTAAATATCCATGGGCAAGCCCTGCTCCAGCGATATATAATTCTCCCACTACCCCTGGCGGAACAGGTTGTAAGCTAGCATCTAATACATATACTTCTGTATTCCAAATTGGTTTTCCAATGGGAGGTATATGTGTGTTCATACTATTCAGACGCATTGCTGTAGACCAAATGGTTGTTTCTGTTGGTCCGTAAAGATTGGTAACATCACAATTTAATTCTTTTAATTTTGCTGCCAATGCATTTGGAAGTGCTTCACCACCTACGAGAACACGTACTCCCTTTATACTTTCCGGATTATCCGTCACAAGCATTTGCCAAAGCGATGGTGTTGCTTGCATAATCGTAATTTCTTCGTTTTGTAATACTTCCGCCAAAATAACTGAATCTTGGATTTCTTCTTTTTGCGCAATTCTAATACTTGCACCGCTTATAAGCGGGACATACATCTCTAATGCTGAGATATCAAAAGCAAAAGTTGTAACGGCTAGTAAACAATCGTTTTCCTGCACTGAAAATATATCTTGCATCGCTAATAAGAAGTTGCTTAAACTTCCCATTGAAACAACAACACCTTTTGGTTTACCCGTTGACCCAGACGTATAAATTGTATACGCAGGATTTAAAAGACTAGAAGCATTTCGCGTTTCTGGATTTATACAAGGATACTGTTGCAATTTTCTTTTCATTACTTCACTATCTAATACAAATGTCTCCACATTTCGCTCATCAGGTAAATTCCCCAACACGGAAGATGTTGTAATGATGCAAACAGGATTTGCATCATTGAGTATATACTGCACTCGATCAGCTGGATACTCAGGATCTACTGGTATATATGCGGATCCAGTCTTTAGTACTGCTAACATTCCAATCAGCATGTCGACTGTCCTTGGAAATGCTAAGGCTACAAATTGTCCCGGCTGCACTCCTTGTTCTAGCAAGAAATGCGCTAGCTTATTTGCTCGTTCGTTTAATTCTTGATAAGTCAGTTCCCATTCTCCGCCTACTACCGCTGTTGCACTTGGTGTTTGATTTGCTTGTTTCTCAAATAAATTTGGCAGACTGATACGTTCTTTTTCTACAGAAGTTTCGTTCCACTCTTGTATTACTTGATGGCGTTCATTTGGAAGTACTACTTCCATCTTACCAATTGATTCAGTTGGATCCATATGTGTTAGAGTTTCTAAAAAATGCATAAATCGGTCTTTATGAGCCATTACATCTCCTTCGCTATATATCGCAGGATTAGCATCAAAGTGAAACATGAATTCATTCTTATCAAAATGGTTATATACATGTATAGAAAAATCGTCTACAGGTCCCGCTGAAAGATTGTGTTTCACTCCAAGGTTTCCAGCGAAATTCAAACGATAATCAAATGGCATCACATTGATGATTGGACCAAATAATCGTTGGTTTTCTCCTAATAATTTAAGGTCGCGGCGGAGTTCTTCATGACGATATTTTTGATGAAGACGTATTTCGCTTATTTCATGAGCGACATGCTCGGTAATTTCAGCCAAACTCATCGAAGCAGATAAGGACAATCTAAGCGGAACGACATTCATCACCATACTCGGCGTATTGATCGATGCCGATCCTAAACGCCCCATCATCGGTAATCCTAAAACAATATCTTTGGCACTTGTTAATTTATGAATATAAATGGCAAGTGCAGCAATAATCAAGTCTGGCCAATTTACATTGCACGCCAGCGCTACTTGTTGTAATGATTTTGTTTGCAAATGCGATAAGTAAGTCGTTTGACGTAAAAATTCTTTAGGTGCTTTAGATGCATGTTCAGCTAAGCTTATCACTTCTGGTAAATCTTGAAATCGTTCTAACCAGAAATTGCGGTCTTTCTCAATTTGAGAAGAGTTACGATATACGTCATCTTCCGCTAAAACTTGTTGTAAAGAACCGAATGGCTTCTCATGATACGATTGCTGATTCATTAACCTCGTATATACTGTTGCTACTTTTTGAACAAGTAATGAGAAACCATATCCATCCATTACAATATGATGAATACGCTGATACCAAATAAAGTGATCGGAGGCAACTTGGAATAATGCTTCGGTAAACAACTTATCTTTTTTTAAATCAATCGGCGTAGCTATATCTTCTTTCATCCACATTTCAGCCGCACGTTTCGGATTATTTTCTGAACTGACATCGATGAAATGCATATGCAAAGTTGAAGATTTATCAATGACTTGCCATGGGCCCGCTTCATTTTCTTCAAAATGAACATGTAATGCTTCTGCTTCCATTACAACAGTGCGAACTGCTAATTCAAATATTTCTGGATTTACTACTCCATGTATCTCCACATATTCAGCTGTATTATAAATCGGATTATCTGGATCAAGTTGCTGCGCAAACCACATTCCGGATTGCGCAGATGATAATGAATAGCGAGTCTTTTGACAATTAGACATACTGTATTACCCCTTTATTTTGTAATCTGCCATTTACAGTACTCTTTCTTTTTGTGATGATATCAATCGAAACCAGTCTGCAATGGTTGGGTGTTCCGCCAAATCAGCAAAAGTAACTTCTACACCAGTTTGGCGCCACTTCTCTACTAAACTCATTAATCTAACAGAGTCTAATCCGCGATTGAATAAATGTTCGTCATTTGCAATATCCGCTGGGGACTCACGAAGTAGCTGGGCAACTTGTTCACGTATCATTTGTAGTGTAATGGACGGTTCGCTTTCCTCTTTTACACATTGGAAATCTGTTAATACTGCATTCGTTGTTGTCGTTACCGCACATCGATCGGAGGCATATTGCATTGCTTGTCTATGATGATCGAATGAAAAATCAGCAACGGCATCCGCGATAAAGAAAGTTTGAATTCCATCCATAAACGCTTCACATGCTGTTAAAAGACAACCGATATGTGCATATACACCGCAAATGATTAATTGATCACGACCTTGTTCATGCAAAATGTCTAATAAATTCGTCTTTTTAAAGGCACTATATCTCCATTTTGTAAGAAAAATATCCTCTTCATCAGGTGTAAGTTCATCAACAATTTTCTGTTTATGTGGTCCTTTCGGAATACCAGCACCCCAAAAATCTTGTAATAACCCTCGTTGTTCCAATGTTTGTCCACCTGGCTGCGCAGTATAAATAACGGGTACATGAAGTCCCTTACAAGTTTGTCTCAGTCGCTGAATATTAGAAATGAGCTCTACTTTTGGAGATTCTTCATCGCAGTACGCATCAAGAAAATACTCTTGCATGTCGTGAATAAGAAGTACTGCACGTTTTGGATCTAGTTTCCACGTTACTTTATTCGTCGGTAAATCTGATTCAGTTGGCATTTTATATATTGAGATAGCAGGAATCGCCATCTAATCACTTCCTTCCAATTTAATTGAATATATGATTAAAACATTATGAATGAATGGTCGACTGCAATCTTTCGGCAATTGCTTTTCGTAATTCTTTCTTGCTTACTTTCCCTACACCAGTTTGTGGAAACGCTTTAACAAATTCGATTCGGTCCGGAATTTTATACGCCGCAATTCCGCGTTCTCTTAAAAATGTTTTCAGCTCTCCTACAGATGGCTGTTGTCCGCGCGCGATGACGAACGCACAAGTACGTTCACCTAAATACTCATCAGGCATTGATACAATTGCAGCATCATGAACGGAACGATGTGCTAACAGATGATTTTCTACCTCTTCTGCTGCTACTTTTTCCCCGCCACGATTAATTTGATCTTTATCGCGACCTTCGACGACTACATACCCGTGCTCGTTTATTTTCACAAGATCTCCTGTGCGGTAAAAACCATCAGGGGTAAAAGATTTCGCATTATGTTCTTCCGCTTTATAATAACCGCGAATCGTGTAAGGACCACGAGTTAATAGCCTTCCCACTTCACCCGGCTTTACGTCACAATCATTTTCATCTACAACACGTACTTCATCAAACTCTGACATAGGTCGCCCTTGCGTATGAATAATCATTTCTTCACAATCATCAAGTCTTGTATAATTGACTAACCCTTCTGCCATGCCAAATACTTGTTGCAATGTACAGCCAAATGTAGGACGTATACGCTTCGCAGCTTCTGCGCTAAACTTCGCACCTCCAACTTGCAAAACTTGAAGGCTAGATAAATCATTATGGCGCGATGCTTTTGCATCCAGCCATATCATCGCAAGCGGCGGTACAAGCGCTGTAATTGTGACACGTTCCTTCTCAATGAAAGCAAACGCTTCATCAGGACTCCCTCCAGAAGCGAGCACCACCCTTCCCCCAGCATAAAATGTTCCGAGAGTTCCTGGTGAACTGAGCGGGTAATTATGAGCAACCGGAAGAACAGCAAGGTATACACTATCCTCGTTCAACCGACAAATCTCAGCACTTACTCGTAAACTATAAATGTAGTCATCATGTGTTCTTGGAATGAGTTTTGGTAGTCCCGTTGTCCCCCCTGATAGTTGTAAGAAAGCTACATCGCTAGATTTCACTTCAGGTAAGTCAACTGGTTCCCTATATAAATCGCGAATGCCCACAAACTCTTCTTCCTCACCAACAACAATGATATGATTCAATGTCGGTACTTTTCTTTTCACATCTCTTGCAAGATTTCGATAGTCAAATCCAAGTTGTTTATCTACAATAATATAAGCAGTGGCTTCAGCAAATTCACAAAAATAACTAATCTCACTACTTCGATGTGCTGGCAGAGCGAACACAGGAAGAGCCCCAATTCGAAAAAGTGCAAAACACACTTCAAAAAACTCTGTAATATTTGGTAATTGAAGAACGACACGATCTGTTTTTTTAATCCCTAGTGATAGAAAACCCGCGGCTAAACGATCCACTCGTTTATCAAACTCTTTATAACTGATATGATCTTCCCCGCTTGTCAATGCAATACGTTCACCATACTTGATCGCACGCTCTCTAAGCATTTCTCCAAACGTTTCTCCGCGCCAACAACCAGCTTCTCTGTACCGATTTGCAAATTCTTTTGGCCATTCATAGCATCCTGATAGCATCATTTATCCCTCCAATGAGTCCTCATCTAATCCCATAGCTTGAAGCATCGTACGGAATTTAGCTGATGTTTCTGCTAATTCATCCTCAGGCTTTGATTCCGCAACAATACCAGCTCCGGCATATAAACGAAGTGAGTTCTCTTCTACTTCCGCACAGCGAATTGTTACAATCCATTCTCCATCACCATTTATATCACTCCAACCAAGCATGCCAGTGAAAAACTCTCGATCAAATGGTTCAATCTCTTGAATTGCTTCACGTGCTTTTTCAGTAGGGGTTCCGCAAACAGCAGGTGTCGGATGAAGTGCAGATGCTAATTCTAATGCAGAAATAGATTCATCCAGTAGCGACCCTTTCACTTCTGTAGATAAATGCCACATCGTTTCACTATGAATGAGTGATGGTTTTTCTGGCACATGTAACGTACGGCAATAGGGACGAAGCGCTGCCGCCACTGCTTCTACAACAACCGCATGTTCATGTAAATCTTTCGCTGAGGAAAGTAATTCTTCTGCTCGCCTCTTATCTTCAGCAGGATCTCCACTTCGAGGTCTAGATCCTGCAAGCGGGTTAGAAATAACTTGCATTCCTCTTCTTGAAACAAGCAATTCAGGACTAGCTCCTATCAAGGTTCGAGTGCGTTTCTGCTTTGTATCACCCTCACTATTTGGTAAATCTACCGCAAATGTATAACCATGTGAATTGTGTTTTGCTAAGTCATATAGCAACTTCTGAACGTCCATTTCCCCTGAAGAATAAACATCTAATAATCTTGATAGAACGATTTTTCTCAAGTCACTACTCTTTATTTTTGCTATTCCTTGCTCTACACCACGCATATATTCTAAAGGCGTTGGGATCGGCTTCATTTTAAATCTATGTACAGAGGAAGATTCCTGAGTTTGTTCTGTAACATCCCACTGTAAACGATCTGTAACTCTCGTTTCCTGAGGGACAATAAGTTGCATTGTTTTTGTTCGATCAAAAGGTAGCGCCCCTACTACAATTGGATTTTGATGTCCCGCTTGCTTTGCATTTTTTAATACATATTGAACAGTTTCAAGAAAACTTTCTGCCTGACTATGCTTAACTGCAGTAAATGTTCCTTCAGCTAGAATCGTTCGATATGGTGAAGCAAAAAAGAACGAAGACCCAGCTTTGTAATCATGTAATAAACTTGTCGCTAATTCTTTTAAAACAGCTGTATGATTCATAATTTGAAATCCCTCCCATAATCATTTTTTAAACTCCTAAAGTCGCACCACCATCGATACATAAATTATGCATCGTAATATGACTTGCCTTACTTGAAACTAAAAATAATACTCCTTCAGCAATTTCTACAGGCATCGCTATTTTTTGAAGTGGAATTCCCAATCTATATGTATCTTGTGAACCTGCAATAATCCTTTCAGGCCCATTTTCATCTGTCCAAAGTTGCCGCTGCATCTCTGTTTCGGTTGAACCGGGCGAAACTAAGTTACAGCGAATATTGTACTTTGCAAGTTCCAATCCTAGACATTTCGTAAACATCGTTACTGCCGCTTTTGATGCTGCATATGCCGCCATCCCTATTCTCGGAATATTCGCTGCATTCGAACCAACCGTCACAATTACGCCAGACTTTCTCCCCATCATACGTTTACTAACTGCACGTGATATATAAAACACTCCTGTAGAATTGACAGAAAAAGTGGCATCCCAATCTTCATCACGAAAAGATGAAATTTGACCCATTCGTAAAATGCCAGCAACATTTACTAAAATATCAATAGATCCCATCTCATTTTCGATTTGATCTACTATACTTTCTACTGCAGCACTGTTACTGACATCTAATTGGAACGCTTTCAAGATTGTTCCTTTTGATTCATGAGAATGTGAAAGGAATTGAAGAGCTGAAAGATTTGTATCTACCGCAGCAACTTCAGCCCCCCTTTCAGCAAGCATACTGGCCACTGTTTTACCAATTCCTTGGGCTGCCCCAGTAACTAAAGCTATTTTCCCTTTGAACTCGTTACAACTCATATCCCCAAATCCTTTCTTTTCAAAATCGCTTTCTTATTCCCGTCTAACATGAATAAGATTATTAATTTTAATCGATATTGATAATCATTATCAATCGGATTTCAATAAAAATGATATACACAGTAAACTTATCTGTCAAGTGAAGGTTTGTACGTGTGTTGTACTTTGATTTCTAAAACCATTTAATTGATAATGATTTTCATTTTCTGTTTCACAACCAAATGATAATGTTTCTCAATAATCTTGTCAATATTTTTTTACTTTTCTGATAAAATCTTTAATTATATCTATATAACAAATTAGCAATATCACCTATTATAAAAACAGCCCTTCACTCAAAAACTGTGAATTTTACTCCTGAAACAAATATATTTATATTTACACCTCAACTACGGACATGATAAAGTTAAACTTTAATCGGTGGGGGTTTTCTTCATCCCCCACTGATTATGAGCCCTCACCAATCGGGCTGTTACGGGCAGCCCTCCTCCCACCTACCTTCCTTGCCTCTCTGCATCTTGAGGTGGGAGTCTTACTGCCCTAAAATAGCGGGATAAAAGTAGCGATTTACTACATTTTCAAATTAATATTTTCTCAACAAATATCTGAAAATAATAACTTGACAATTTCATCCCTATTTTAAGAGATAAATGACATATGATTCCTTAATTCATAAACTAAATGTAAAAAACGTTCATAAAAATAAAAAACTACTAGTTCATTCTAGTAGTTTCAAAAACAGTATTTATCGCATTCCATTCTCCCATTTTTTCATTTTTTTCTCCATTAATCCTTGCAATTCATCTTCATCTTCCGTTAGTTTATAAAATAAAGCTAAAGATACGAGAATCACATCTATACACTCTTCCTTGACATCATTCATTTCTAATTTCTTATATTCACTGCCATTTACCTTTAAATAAGACAATACTGCTTGAGCTGTCTCACCAACCTCTTCGGTTAATTTTAAAACCATTTGCTCCAATGTTTTTGGTTCTTGTTTACTAAGTAGTTTTATTTTTTTCAATAATGTATCCATAATTTCCCCTCTCTCGTATTTATTATTTATATCATTAAAATTTTACATTTCTTATGAATAAGTTTTCAAACTAATTCGGGTTCTGGTGCAAAGATAACATGAAAACCAGTAAAATGCATATATTCCTAACAGAATTGTATTTTATGCTACAAGTTCAAACAATTGATGAATAAATTCTTTCTAATTTTAGACAGACTGGTCTGTAAATCAATCTGTTCTTTTTTCATCATATGCACAGCTTCTACTCCAGAAAGAATAGATATAGCTGTGTCAAAGCACTTGAACCCTAACATAGAACGAATTCATTTATCCAATTCAGGACCATACTAATGAACCCAACGCATAATCGTTGTATGAGAAGAGAAATGGATAAACCACGTTCCTCCATTATGGAAATTAAGTTATTACCATATCCTTTAGCACAAGAGCATCTAACGTAAAATGCCATATGTGTTATCAAAACAATAATTTCCTTTTCGCTAATTCCATTCTTTTCAGCTAATTGTAGATGAAATAGTAATTGTTCAGTATTACCTATACTAATTAGAGCAGATAGTGTACATAAACTTCTTTCTCTAGATGTTAAAGTAGGATTTCTTCATATTTTGTAAAATAATATATTTTCACTATAATCAACAAAATCAGGAGCCATTTCTCTCATTTTCTTTGGTATATTGGATTTGATACGAGCATTCACTATTCTTTTCCCTCCTTCATATTAGCCAATTGTGCTACGCCTTGACCAAATGACCAGTTTTCAGCTGATGTCTCGTTTAATACAATAAAAATATCAGTTGTAGAGATGTTTATATGATTAGAAATAGCTTTTGATATAGATTGATACAACCTCTTTTTCTGATTTATTGTTCTTTCTGGCCCACATGTAATAGAAACATATATCATGTTTTCTGTTCTCTTTTTCTCTCCTTCTAACAGGTAATACGGATCATAAAAAAATTGATTAGAAAGGTAGGGAAAAAACATTTGAAAATAATCATTTTTAGGTACTTCAAAATGTTCAATCAACGAATGGTGAATACTATTGCTCACCTTTTTTAATTCTTCTTTCTTTAAAAGACCTTTAGGATAGTAAACGTTAACAAAAGGCATATACTCTCATTCCTTTTCTTGTTGCATCATTTTTGAGATTAATTTCTACTGTGAAACATGTAAAACTTCATATAATGTAAGGTAGTTGTAACCGTCAAGTAGAATTGGTTCTTACGCACTTTTGGTGAGGATCTATATGTCCCCATGTAAAGAGATTTGAATATTTTTTAGAAAAACATTTTCTCTACAAAGTTATTAACACTCTTTGTGTTAATAGTTTGCTACTCGCACATCTATACATCATTCGTTTGATTGTTTTAAGTCGATTAATATGTCCTTCTGTTATGCCGTTACTAAATGAAAGAGAACATGCTGCAGTAATTGCTTTTATATCTTTCTCCACGTAATTTATAAATGTTTGGATGGCAGGAAATGGTATGTTTTTATATGTTATAAGCCAATTTGTTAAGTCTTCAGCGCGTTTTTCACGAACAATAGATAGGAAATCTTGAATCATGCGATGAACTTTTTTTAGTTCAGGAAACTCTGTTCGAAATATTTCTGGTACGCTATTTTTCCACTCTGCAGGAACATGCTGGTTTAGTGATTCTTTCAATGCATCAAATAGTCCTTTCAGTATATACCAACGGTCTGCTACCTGTTGGGCATGAGGAAGTGCTTCGGAAATGACAGAAGCGTAGGAAATAGAGCCGTCACGACTCACAACTTGTATAGTAGGATGTTGTTTTAACCACTCTACAACGTCTTTTTTGTATGGCTTTCTAAAATCGTAATAGGACGCCTTGTATCTTGATCTATAATAAGCGCTCCATAACGATTGCGTTTTTTAAAAGCAAAATCATCAATTCCAATGTTAAATAAGTTTTGATACGTAGGCGGCTCCATTTTATAGAGTAAGCGAAGAAGTGTATCACGCCTTGTATGAAATCCTAGTGATTCCGTCACTTTAGATGCAGTTGTACAGTTTGTGAATAGAACAATTTTCTGTGAAATTTCTTGCAAACGATTCGTTTTTCGTTGATATGATTGAAGCCACGCGAATCGCTCGACAAATATCCGTTGGGCTATCACAAAAGAATTTCTTTACTTGTAATTGTAGGTGGATAGATATTTGTTGAATAGCTAAGTCTTGAACAAAACGCGTATAACGACTATGTACTCGTGATGAAATCATACCACAAGAAGGGCAGGAGCATGACTTACAGATGGATTTTAGGATATAAACATGAGTGTGGGCTGCTTGAAACGAAGACATAAGTTCAATACCTTCAAATGAAGGAATAACAATATACATAAAATGGAATACTCCTTTTTATCTTATTATATCATTTCTTGTATTCCTTCACCAAAAGTGCGTAAGAACCACTTTAGTTTAGCAGTCACAGGCACCTGTAAGTGTCTTTTCTTTATGGAAAAGTAGTTCTAAATAAATAGAAAAGCCTCCTTATTGAGGCTTTTCTATTTAAAACTTCATTATCCTTTTCTTCCCTCATAATGTCCTACGTAATAAACTTTACCTTCTTTATCATGTTTTACCTCTATTCCTTTCAGGTACCAATGAACTCCATTTTGATAAAAATAGTCAGCAAACCTATTATCATATCTGATCTCATCCCTTTTAAAAATCGAATCTAATGTATTTAATTCAGTTTTAGGACTAACAGTATTTTCTGTAGTTGTTGTACTTGCTGATGCGGCCCCAATTCCTCCTGTTAATGCAATACCTGTCGCTAAAGCTCCAACTACTAATTTCTTAAACATAACAATTCCTCCTTTAATAATTTTATAACTTACAACCTAAATATAACCAAATTTACAAAAATGTAAATATTTTCGAATTATAGAAATATTTGTTTAAATTTTAGGAATGTTGAGATTCTACTTTATCAAAGATTACTAAGAAAATATCGATTATACTAGAAGCTGACACTTCCCTATTTTTTAGTTTAAATAACTTGTTTTTAACTACATTATATTGCAAAGGAAAAGACATCTGAAGGTCTCATGGAGGGGGGATTCACCCAATGATATAAAACTCACGTTAAGACATTTGATTAGCGATACCCCTAGAAAAGCCTTTTTTATCACCATACAAATCATAACCATCCTTCCAAAGGGTGGTTTGCACAAAGGCTATAAGCCTATATGGAGTTAGTATAGTCATATGGACACAACTTAGTTAAGTCTTACAATAGATTTCAAAGAGGAAGTATCCGTATGATAACGCTTGTATGGAGTCATTTCATGCCATTTTAAAGAAAGAAAAAGTATGCCGTACCAATTTTTTGTGTCCAAAATACTGACTTAAATCCAATTTTATCAAAAGAAAATCCATTGTACAATTTGTCACTCCCCCTAAAGGGACAAGCTGGCTAACACCAGTGGGATTCTTGCTACCAAAGGTGAAGTCCATTTCTAGTATCGCTGACGTGCAAGATTGCATTACCCATTTCCATCCTTCATCTGAAACCATCTCACCATCCCCCGGAAACATACCCCTAATTAGTTTGTAAAAATATTAAGCTTTATTAAATTTTATATTTTTTGTATAATTAAAATGTTTAAACAATTTAAATTTTTAGGGGGTTTTATTTTTTTATGGCAACATTAGATAAAAAATCCATAGTTGAAAGCGTCCCACAGAAAGGCTTTTTCGGTCACCCAAAAGGCTTATTCACCCTCTTTTTCACAGAATTTTGGGAGCGCTTTTCTTACTATGGAATGAGAGCAATTCTACTCTTTTATATGTATTATGAAGTATCAAAAGGTGGACTTGGAATTGATAAAGCAACCGCTGCATCCATTATGGCCATCTACGGTTCACTTGTATATATGTCTGGCATTATAGGTGGCTGGATTGCCGATCGTCTATTAGGGACAAGCCGAACTGTTTTTTACGGCGGTGTTTTTATTATGTTCGGTCATATTGTCTTATCTTTTCCCGGCAGCATTACTGCCTTTTTTATCTCGATGGCGCTTATCGTTATCGGGACAGGATTATTAAAACCAAATGTATCAAGTGTTGTAGGTGACTTATATAGCGACGAAGATAAAAGACGTGATTCAGGTTTTAGTATTTTTTATATGGGAATTAATTTAGGTGGTCTTCTCTCTCCTTTAGTCGTTGGTACCATTGGACAACAGTATAGTTTCCATCTCGGTTTTGGTGCAGCAGCTATCGGTATGTTCATTGGCCTAATCGTATTTGTTACAACAAAAAAGAAAAACCTTGGCTTAGCAGGCACTCAAGTCCCTAACCCTTTAGCACCTCAAGAACGCACAAAAGTGTTTGGAAGGCTCGGTATTGGTGCTCTTGTCATTATCATCATTGGATATATGACAATTACAACTGGTATTCTAACCATACAACGCTTCACCATGGTCGTAAGTGTGCTAGGTATCATTATCCCAACTTGTTATTTTTATGTCATGTATCGAAGTCCGAAAACAACTGAGGTAGAACGCTCACGCCTTCTAGCATACATACCTCTTTTTATTGCAGGTATTATGTTCTGGTCCATCCAGGAGCAAGGCTCTATTATTCTCGCAAGATATGCTGATGAGCGTACACAATTACAATTCGCCGGATTAGAACTGCAATCTTCATGGTTCCAATCCTTGAATCCACTATTTGTTGTTTTATTGGCACCAGTATTTGCATGGTTATGGATAAAACTTGGAGATCGTCAACCTTCTACTTCTAAGAAATTTTCAGTCGGACTATTTTTTGCAGGAATTTCTTTCCTAATTATGATTATTCCAGCATACATGCATGGTACAGAATCACTAGTAAGTCCAATATGGTTAGTGCTTAGCTTCCTCCTCGTTGTAACCGGAGAATTATGTTTATCACCTGTTGGACTTTCTGCCACAACAAAGCTAGCGCCAGCAGCATTCTCTGCGCAAACAATGAGTTTATGGTTTTTATCTAATGCTTCCGCGCAAGCAATTAACGCGCAAATTGTACCGCTATATAAACCGGAAACAGAAATTATATACTTTGGTGTCATCGGTGGGGTCTCGATTCTTTTAAGTGCTGTTTTATTCTTACTTTCACCAAAAATCCAAAGCTTTATGAAAGGGGTACGTTAATCTCTATTAAAAAGAAAAGAGACTTGCTCCATTTGCTAGTCTCTTTGGCTATATTTACCGGTTATAATACAAAAAAGTTCATGTTATCCTTTTATTATCGAAAGGATTCCATTCGATGTAGTTATTCACACAAAACATACTTCTCTTTCCTTTGAATCTCTGTCGCTACAGAGATTCTTTTTCTATGTTTTTCACTTTTCAATATGCAAGTACAACATACAAACTTCCCTATTTATTCTATAAAGTGAAACTTTCATCAGTGGGGCTTTTCTTCATCCCCACTGATGAAGCCAAAACTATTTCACCATAAACTTCGTCTGACTACACCCATCTTTCTGCTTCGTTACTTCTAATACAGCAGGCATTGCATTTTTCAGCTCTTGTACGTGTGAAATCACGCCGATAAATCGTCCTGATTTTTGCAGGTCGATGAGTGCATCTACTGCTTTTGTAAGAGATTCTTCATCAAGTGATCCAAAACCTTCGTCAATAAACATTGTTTCAATCGAAATGCCGCCTTCATGTGCTTGGATTACATCTGACATTGCAAGCGCAAGACAAAGTGACGCGTTAAATTTCTCTCCGCCCGATAATGTTTTCACATCGCGCGTTTGACCTGTGTATGCATCGTATACATCTAATCCTAATCCACTTTGACGATTGCGCTTTTCCACTCGTTCGCTTCGTTTTAAATAGAACTGTCCATTTGATAATTTACCCAGTCTTTCATTCGCAATATGAACAATTTGTTCTAAATACTCAATTAAAATGTAACGCTCAAAGGAAATACGGCTTTCATTATCTCCTTTCATTACTTCATATAAATCAACAAGTTCTTGGAAAGCTTTTTCTTCCTCACGAATTTGCTCGTCAATTCGTCTAATATTTTCATATAAGTCAGAGATATATTCCACGGCACTTTGTGCACGCTGACGTTTTTCTTTTGTAATATCAAGTTCAATATCTAACTTTTTCATTTGTTCTTCAATTGAGATAATATCCGTCCATTCTTTATCCCGTAATTCATTTGTTAATTCTTCAATTTGCTTCGCCAATACTTCAAGTGATGAATAATAACTTTTAATTTTTTGTTGTAATTCTACTATTTCTGGATCTGTTCGTTTTGCTTCTTTATACGTAGTTTGATCCGCAAAACCACCTTGTTCAAGCTCGTTTGCAAAACGTGCAAACGTCTCTTCTCTCTTCTCTTTCGCATTGTTTACTTGTTTTACAGCACTATCATATTCAGCTTGCATGCGCACGTATTCATTTTGCCAATGTTGGTAAGCTTCTTGTCCTTTCTTCCACTCATCTTCCATCATTCGTAACTCTTGCGTTGCATCATCAAGTTTTTGTTTCCATGCTTCAAATGTTTGTAAGTTTTCAGGAATTTTTTGTTGATTATATTCATAAGATGTTCGAAGCTCAATGTATTCTTTCTCTATGCTGTGATGCGCCATTTCCATCTCACGTTTTTTCTTCTGCACTTCCTCTAATTGTACTTCTAGCTCTTTTACATGTAATGCAAGCTGTTTTCGCTTTTCTTCACTTACTTTTAATCTATTTACTTCAGCCGCTTGTTGTTTTCCTTTTTGTACTAGTGCATGATACGTATCGACTAACGCTTCTGGTTGATAACCACGCTTTTTCACTTCTTCAATTATTTGCTCATACTGCTGACGGTAAAAATTCCATTTTTCTCCTAATTGAAGATGTAATTTTTCAGCAATATTTTTCTTTTCTCGCAACTCATTCAGTTGATTTTCATCAATAGAATCGCCTCGCTCTGTTGCTTTATTTGGATGCGTTGTACTACCGCATACCGGACAAGATTCTCCATCATGAAGATGCAGTGCTAATATGCCTGCTTGTTCATTTAACCAGCGGCTCTCCATCTCTTCATATGTTGTAACAGCAATCTCCATGTTTTGAGTCGCTTGCTTTTTTTCTTGCTCATATTTTTCTTTTTCTTGCCAAACGTCATATGCTTGTTTTAATACTTTTGCATCTTCTCGCATATGGGTTAATTCTTCTACTTTTTCTACATATTGTTCGAGCGCGGCTTCTAACTGGTTTAATTCCTCAGTTAGTTGTTGTTTTTGCAAAATCTGAACTTCTAGCTGTTGTTCCAGCTTTTGAATATTCGTTTTCATTCGCTCGCTCTGTGCCTCAGCTTTTTGCATTGTTGATTTTTGTTCTACCAATGAAGTTATAATGGGCTGTAATTCTTCTAGTCTCTGCACATTTTGTTTCGATTCTTCACGCGTATGTTCTTTCTGTTTTAATTCTTCATATTTTCCCTGTGCAAGCGCAAATGCTTCAGCCGTTTTGTTCTTCTGAACAGTTATTTGGTTCAATGATTGCTGGGCATTCTGCTCACTTTGCTGCGCTTCTTCATACCACTGTTCAAACGGTAGTAACCTTTTTGCTTGTTCTGCTCGTTTAAATTGTTTTTCTGCGAGTTCAATTTGTTCGCGTCTTTCTTCTAAAGCCTTTTGTTGCTCTTTTTTCTGCTGTAAATCTTGAAATTTTTCATTTGTTGATTTCGCTGTATGAAAATGTTCTTCTATTTCTTTTAATTGCTTTATTTGTGCGATTTGCTGCGCTTGTAATCGTCTAACTTCCGCTTCATAGTAACTCGTTTCTTGTTCAAGCGCTTCAACCACTTGATGCGTATTGACATGTTCTTGCTGCACTAAGACCTCTAATAACGAACCATCTCGAACGGGCAATTGAAAAGCATTTCGGAAATAAATTTCTCTTTCTTTTTGTTTTCCCTGCAAGACGTCTTTCCACTGTTTCCGCTTTTGATCTAGTAATTCACGCATTAATTTATACCGATCCGTTTTAAAAATACGGCGTAAAATTTCTTCTTTATTCTCTGTTTCAGATGTTAATAGTTTTCGAAACTCTCCTTGTGGAAGCATAACAATTTGGCTAAACTGATGTTTACTAAGACCTATTAACTCTTCAACTCTTTTATTTACATCCGTCACATGAAAACGATCGACACATGGATTTTTCTCACCGTTGACTACTTCATACAATTCAATCGCATGCCCAGTCACAGTTTTATTTCCTTTTTTCTTATGTCCAAGTTGTCTTTTTATCTCATATAGTTTTCCTTTTAATTGAAATGTCAATTCTACACTCGTATATACACTATCATCAGCGAAATGACTGCGTAGCATACTTGTATCACTTCGTTCTTCTCCGCTAGCTTCTCCATATAGCGCATAACAAATCGCATCAAAAATTGTCGTCTTTCCTGCACCAGTATTTCCTGAAATTGCAAAAATACGATGATCTCCTAAGTCGCTAAAATCAATGACTTCCCTCTGTTTATATGGGCCAAATGCTGTCATCGTAAGCTGAATTGGTCTCATCCTCGTTCACCTTCCCGTTCCTGCACTGTTTGTAACACTTCTAAGAAGAGACGTTCTTTTACTTCGGATAAATCCGATCCCTTCATTTCTTTATAAAAAGCTTTTAATAAAGATACATCATCCATTTTATGTCTAGAAATAGTGATTTCATTTGCTTCTGTAAGCTCTCGTCTTTGCATAGAACGCTCAACATGCATTGCATTTGGATATACAGATCGAACTTTTTCCATTGGTTGTAATACTGGTGTTTCATCTAATAGCTTGACAAAAACATAGTCTTCACTTGTTGGATGTTTTAATAAATCATCTATTGTCGCTTCTACTGTTCGCATTTGGCGACGGGGAATCAATAAACGCTTTTCTATTTCAACATTACCTGTTCCATCTATTTCCACAATATAGTACCCTTTTTTATGTCGTTCTTCTGAAATGGAGTATGCAAGCGGTGAGCCAGAATAGCGAATGGTTTCATTACGAACAAAATGCGCTTGATGTAAATGTCCAAGCGCTGTGTAATGAAACTGGTCAAAATAGTGACTATTTACATACTCGGCACCACCAATTGAAAGCGGACGCTCTGCATCACTCGTGTTTTCCTCTGGTTCACCCGAAGATGTAACAAATGCATGTCCTACAAAGACATGTCTTGCCTCTTTATCCATTCTTTCTGATAGCTCATTTATAAAAATACGCATCGCATCATCATGAGAACGAATATCCTCATTTTTCATAATATGTCTAACAATACTTGGATCAGCATATGGAACTAAGTGAAAATGCACTTCCCCATACTCATCATGTAAAATAACTGGCTCATATGGAAATTGAAATTGCCCGACAATATGTAGCCCTTGTTTTTTCATTAACCCACTACCAAAATGAATGCGATCTGGGCTATCATGATTTCCTGCTACCGCGATAACAGGTGTTTGTAAATCAATCACTATTTTTTGTAATACATCATTTAATAAGTCGACTGCTTCTGTTGGAGGAATTGCTCGGTCATATAAATCACCTGCAATAATTACAGCATCTGGTTTTTCTTCTTCTACAGCTTGAACAAACTGATCTAAAACAACTCGTTGATCGTCCGTCATATACACACCGTGAACAAGTTTCCCTAAATGCCAATCCGCTGTATGAAAAAACTTCATCTCGTCCTTCCCTTCTCTCTTTTAATTTACTGATTGTAATGAAACAAGTTGATAGTTAACAATTGTTTTCTCGTCTTTCCATTCTAACTTTTGAATCATTGCGCTACCAATTCTTTCATGCTCTGATTTATATAAAGGTAATCTTTCATTCACAGCAAATAAGTGATAGCCCTCTAAAGTTAATTGAAATATGTTTTCTTCTATATGTAATCTTATTTCTTTTTCATTTGAAATAATTTTTGTATGCATCTCAAACTTCATATAGATACAACCCCTTTTTCTCTATTCACTATACTTTAATAGTATAGTGGGGATTCTAGATTGACAAGGGCATACATCTTCTTATTTCTTTTTTATTTTTGTAAATAATCTTTCAATATATAGTACAATACAGTAATTAAAACAATCACTATAAAAAATGAAAATAATGCGATAGTATACCCGTCTTTATTTAATATAAAGCAAAGTGAAATAGCAATGATAAAAATCGGAAATACAAGACGAACTTTATCCTTCACTTCTTCTGTCGTATCTGTATGATGAAAATAATGCGTAATTCCTACCATGAGAGAAGACAAAATAATAACCGATAATAGTAAAGGTCCTGGCATTCCGATCTCCCCTTTCTCTATCCCTTATTATATACAAACTAATGTCTTGTTAAAAGTTTGATAATTCAGCATTTATGATAAAATATAGTTTCTATATTACATTTTCTTACATGAAAATCATTCAACATCATAACATACCTTTTGTTTTCACACTACAAACAATCGTGATTGCTGTTGTAATATTCCGTTTCCTACATTGAAATCCTGCAAATGTTACTCGTCAAAATATGCAAGATGTTAAAAAATTTTCAATATTTCGCCTAAACAAATATACATTTGGTTAGACAATTAGACACTTTATTTTCTTTGTTTTCCTTTCATTTCACGTTCTCAAAACTGGCACATTCCTTGCAATATACAATAAATTATAAAGGACATTTGAGCTTTTATCGAGAAATAAGAAAACGAGAAGATTTATAGAGGAGGATTTAAAATGACTGAAAATGTTTTGTTTTCCATTAATGATAACGGTGTCGCAACCATTACGTTAAACCGTCCAAAAGCTCTTAACTCGTTATCGTATGATATGTTAAAACCAATTGGAAAAAAACTAAAAGAATGGGAAACAGATAATCAAATTGCATTGATTGTCTTAAAAGGTGCTGGGTCAAAAGGTTTTTGTGCAGGGGGAGATATTAAAACGTTATATGAAGCACGTTCAAATGAAGCCGCATTACAACATGCCGAAAAATTCTTTGAAGAAGAGTATGCTATAGATAGTTACATATATCGTTATCCTAAACCCATTATCGCTTGTTTAGATGGCATTGTTATGGGTGGTGGCGTTGGTCTAACAAATGGAGCAACATATCGAATTGTTACAGAACGCACAAAATGGGCAATGCCTGAGATGAATATTGGATTTTTCCCTGATGTTGGAGCTGCTTATTTCTTAAATCAAGCACCGGGACACACTGGTCGCTACGTTGCTTTAACAGCTGCCACTCTTAAAGCTGCTGATGTATTGTATATAAATGCTGCTGATCATTATATGACAACCGAATCTTTATCTTCTTTCTTAACAGAAATCGAAAATATAAATTGGAATATGCAAGATGTACATACTGCATTAAAGAAAATTATTCATACCTTCGCAAGTACACCTCATGCAGAAAGTACACTTGCTGCTATATTAGAAGATATCAATACCCACTTTTCCTTCCGTTCAGTTGAAGAAATTATCGACTCATTAGAACAAGATGGTGGAACATTTGCCTTAAATACAAAAGAAACATTATTATCAAAGTCTCCATTCTCATTAAAGGTAACATTAAAGCAACTAAGTGAGGGAAAAGGTAAATCGATAGAAGAATGCTTTGCAACCGACCTTATACTAGCAAAAAATTTCATGCGCCACGATGATTTCTTTGAAGGTGTTCGTTCCGTTGTTATCGATAAAGACCAAAATCCGCAGTATAAATATAAACAATTAAGTGATGTTTCAGATGAAGATGTAAACCGTTTCTTTCATCTTCTAAATGTATGATGAAGAAGCTAGATAAGCGGCAGATTCGCTGCCGTCATCTAGCTTCTTATTCTTTATTTCAGATGATTCAGCTTTCCTCTTCATTTATCCCGCTATTTTATGGCAGCCCGGGGTGGTAAGGGTTCATAATCAGTGGAGGATAAAGAAAACCCCACTGATGAAAGTTTCACTTTATGTTAAACTATTGTTAACCTAAATTTCATACAATACAGAAAAGAAAGGTGGCTTGATTATGGAGAACTATTTTCTTTTTATTATTATGTCCATTTGTCTTATTATTTTGCCTGGACCTGACACCGCAATGGCGACAAAAAATACTCTTACTTCCGGGAAAATAGGAGGTGTTAAAACAGTTTTTGGCACATGTATCGCTCTTTTCATTCATACGCTAGCTGCTGTAATTGGGCTTTCTGCAATTATCGTAAAATCTGCTTTCTTATTTTCCATTTTTAAATATGGCGGTGCCCTTTACCTCGTCTATTTAGGCATAAAAGCACTTTTATCTTTAAAAAACAAAAACAATATAGATGTAAATGAACACTCTATAAACCATACAAATAAAAACAGTTCTTGCTTTCGTCAAGGATTTCTTACTAACCTTTTAAATCCGAAAGTTGCAGTTTTCTTTTTAACCTTTTTACCACAATTTTTAAATCCGAACCATAATACACTTGTTCAGCTTTTCATTATGGGACTTACTTATCTAGTTTTAACAGCAATCTGGTTTGGCTTCTATATCTTCTTAATTGATAAAATCAGTACTTTCATGAAAAAACCTACTACTCAAAAATATGTTCAAGGACTTACTGGCATTGTACTAATTGGATTTGGTATTAAATTGGCTTTTGAAAAAAGTAACTGAGATAAAAATGAAATTGTCCCTATATCTATTCATAAACTTAAAAAAGGGTGAGTTTTAAATAAAACTCGCCCTTTTGCTCGTATGCTACATTTAAATAAGATTTTCATATCAAGTGAAACTTTACATATATAGTTTGTTATTATAGCTTATTTTTAATTTTTAACAATAAATTGTTCAACTATTTTTTCTAAATCCTCCACTTTCTTTTTCATATCACTAGAGTTAGTAGAAATTTTTTGGATTGACATTGCTTGTTTTTGAATCAACTGTCCCGTTTGCCCCGTTCCTTCAAATACTTGTGTAGAAGTTTCAGAAATTGCGGATAGAGACGCATTTACTTCTTCTGTTCCAGCTGATATTTCCTCTACTGCAACAGACACTGCTTGAATTTGGCTTGTAATTCTATTGATATCCTCCATAATAGAAGAAAATGCTTGCTCTGCTGTAAGAGCAGATTCTTTTCCTTCCGCTGCTTTCTCTGTACCTCTTTGCATAACGAGAACAGTATGTTGCGTATCTTGTTGAATCGATTTTATTAAATGATTAATTTCTTTTGCGGATTCCTTAGACTGTTCAGCTAAATCTCTTATTTCAGATGCAACTACTGCAAATCCTTTTCCATTTTCTCCAGCACGTGCAGCTTCAATAGCAGCGTTTAAAGCTAATAAGTTTGTTTGTTCTGCAATATGTGTAATGGCATTTAATGCTGTATCAATTTTCTGTATGCGTAAGACAAGATGATCTATCGCTTTAGACGTTTCTTCTACCACTTCATGTACATTGTTCAGCTGAAAAATGGATTGTTTCACGACTTTACTACCAGAATCCACTCGTTCTGTTGTTGTAACAGCTACTTCAGCAACAGTTGATGAAGAGTCAGCTACTGTTTGCACTCCTGCTGAAATTTCTTCCATTGATGATGAACTTTCCTGGATCCCTGTCACTTGATTCTCAATTTTAATATTCATTTCTGAAATGGTTTGAACAACCTCTTTTGATATATTCGACGCTTGCGTCGCATCTTGTAACATGGCATTTGTAGAAGAAATAACTTCCTGTGTCGTGACTTTCACGTTTCCAATCAATTGTTGCAGGTTATCTAGCATGCCGTTAAAAGACTGTACGATGCTTCCTAATTCATTCTTTGACGTATAAGAAGTACGTATTGTTAAATTACCCGCAGCAACTCGCCCTATGTCTCTTTGTAATAATGTGATTGGTTTACTAATTGCTTTTCTAATCATATAACCGATCCCAACAAGCCATATAATTGCAAGAACTGAAATAGTAATAAACGTAAATACTGTATTTTTCACATCTGTATCATTTTCTTTATATAATTGTTGGACTACATGATTATTATCCAATGCCAATTCCTGAATCATTACACTTAGCTTTTGTAAATTCGGTCCAATTTCTTTTACATAATATGTATAAGCTTCTTCAGTATTAGACTGTGCTAATTCTTGTACTGTTTTTAACTTCGGTCGTGTCTCATTAAATAATTTTTGAAATGCTTGAAGTACTTCCTTCTCTTTATCTGAGTTTATTTTAGCCTCAATTTTTTTTAATAACTCGTCATTTGTTTCACGAATCATCCCCATCTCTTTTGTCAATTCTTGCTTCCTATTTTCGTCCTTTGAAAGCAAGAATTCCATTAGGTCCTTATTAATTTGATACATATTCGCTTGGACAGTTTCTATCCATTGAACCGGCAGTAGGTGATTTTGATACATATCATTAGATGTCTTATTTATTTTTTGAATCGACAAAAATCCAATTGAAGTTAATGTAAGAATAACAACACACGCTATGAATGTTAATATCCTTACCCTTGTTCCAATTTTACTGTTACGTATAAAAGACAATCAAAAACACTCCATTTCTATATATTGTTTAAGTAATACATTTTATATTAAATTTTAATATTTTTCCACATAATTATAGTGCATAAGGAGCTGTCTCAAAAGATCTTTAAATACGACCTTTTGAAGATGTTTTTTTCATTTTCACCTTAATATGGATAAGCTTTGGATTGAGCTGTTGTTGTCCATTTCCGTAAATTATGGGCAACACAAATAAGACCCCATTCCAATCGATTTTTAGAAAGCCCTCGCAAGGAAAAACGTTGGAAGAAACGATTGTATTTCATATGACCAAATACGGGTTCTACCTCTATTTTTCGTTTTCCATATAATTCTTTACCTTCTTTTATACGCAAACGTTCTCGTACTTCTTTTCGCTGTTTTTGATTTTTGACAGAGACGCTGATAAGTTGGTTTTTGTTATAATCTATAAACATAAAAGAATCGTTCCTTTCTTTTGATTATTTTGTTGTGGTGACTTAATTATATCAAAAATGGACGATTCTTTTTTATATTTTACGTAAAGAAAGAGGTTGCCCAAAAGTAGCTATTCAGCTACTTTTGGGACAACATCATTTTAATCATATGTATACAATAAGAAAAAAGGTTCAAAAGCTTTTCGCTTTTGAACCTCAACTGAATGGCTATGAAGATACGCCCATTTTTTATATGCCATACATTACATATCAAGCCGTTCTCACATTAAAACCAGCGCTCTGTAACAACTTTTTTACGTGTATAAAATTGAACACCATCTTTTCCATTCGTTCCAAGATCGCCATAGAAAGATGCTTTATTTCCTGCAAAGGCAAAGAATGCCATTGGTGCTGGAACGTTAACATTTACACCAATCATTCCAGCATCGATATGATCACGGAATGTTTGTGCATGCTTACCACTTGAAGTATAAATAACTGCACCATTAGCAAATTTAGATTGATTTGTTAGTGCAATCCCTTCCTCTAAATCTTTTACTCTGACAACACTTAATACTGGAGCAAAGATTTCATCTTGCCAAATTTTCATATTTTGATTTACTCCATCAAAAATTGTCGCTCCAACAAAATACCCATCCTCAACATCTTCTTTTATTTGACGTCCATCTACTAATAAGTTCGCTCCATCTGCTACACCGCTATTAATATAACCGATAACACGTTCTTTATGAGATTCGCGAATTAATGGTCCTACATAATTCTCTTCATGGAAGCCATCTCCTACTTTTAACTTACGCGTTTCTGATACAAGAGCATCGATAAATTCATCTGCAATTTCATCCAAAACAGCTACAACAGAGCATGCCATGCACCGCTCTCCGCTACTTCCAAACGCTGATCCAATGACACCTTGCACTGTCTTTTCAAGGTTGCAATCCGGCATAACGATTGCATGATTTTTTGCACCTGCAAGTGCTTGTACTCGCTTTCCATATTTTGTTCCTGTTTCATATACATAACGGGCCACTGGTTCAGATCCAACAAAAGAAACAGCTTGAATGTCTTTATTCTCAAGAATGCTATTTACAACTTCTTTTCCACCTTGTACTAAATTTAATACTCCCTTTGGAAAACCAGCTTCATAGAATAATTCTACAAGTCTTTCTGCTAAAAGGGGTGTTCTCTCAGATGTTTTTAATACAAATGTATTTCCACAAGCAATTGCTAATGGGAACATCCATAACGGAATCATCATCGGGAAGTTAAATGGAGTAATACCAGCAACAACGCCAAGAGGATAACGCCAAATTGAGCCGTCAATTCCACCTGCAATATTCGGAAGTGCTTGCCCCATCATTAAATTTGGAGCTGATGTTGCCAGTTCTACTGCTTCAATTCCTCTTTGCACTTCACCACTTGCGTCTTTCAATGTTTTTCCATTTTCTAATGTAATAATTTTCGAAAGCTCATCTTTATTTTCTTGCAACAGTTGTAAATATTTATATAGCATTCTTGAACGGTTTGGAACTGGCACTTTTGACCATGTCTCATACGCATTTTTCGCAGCCTCTACAGCACGCTCTACATCTTCTTTTGGAGAAAGAGGAACATATGCAATAATTTTTCCTGTTGCAGGATTTGGAACAGCCTCTACTTCTATACCTGTAGATTCTACCCATTCACCGTTAATATGATTCTTCACTCGTTTAATTTCTGTTGTGATCATTTTATTCGCTCCTTTTTATTTTTTATTGACAATCATTCGTTTATTATTTATGGCTTGAAATGAGTTGTTCGCTTATCTTTTTGTATAAAGCAGCCATATCTTTCTCACCATAACCAGCTTTACTTGTTTCATCATATAAATTGAGCAGCATTTCACTTATTGGTAAGTGAAGCTCACTTTCTTTCGCTAAATCGACTGCAAATCCTAAATCTTTCTTTAATAGATTGACAGTAAATCCCGGCTCATAATTTTCTGGAGCAATAAAGCTTTTATAATTTCGTTCATAAATTCTACTTTGACCATAACTTACATTTAAAATATCAAACATTTTATCTAAATCCATATGATTCTTCTTAGCTAATATCAGAGCTTCACTAACACCTGCCGTATAAAAACCAATTAGTAAATTATTAATTAGCTTTACTGTTGTGCCGCTATCAATTTGTTCACTCACATGGAAAATATTCGCTCCTAATACTTTCATTACAGGCAAAGCTTTTTCATAGACTTCTTTTGAACCACCAACCATAAAGGTTAATGTACGATTCTCCGCGCCAATTACTCCTCCGCTAACTGGTGCAGCTAAAAAGTCTACTTTTTTCTCATTTGCAAATTCTGCAATTTTCTTATTTAGTTGCGGTGCTACTGTACTTGTATCAATGAGTATAACATTTGGATGACCATTCTCAATTAAGCCTTCTTTCCCAAAATAAACAGCTTCAACAGCTCGTGAAGATGGCAAACTTGTAAAAACCACATCACACGTTTCTGCTAATTTCGCAATGGATAAACCGATAATGCCACCTTCTTTTTCAAAGGAAGCCTCGGCATCTTTATTTAAATCAACACCATAAACTGTATAGTTTGATTTCGCTGAATTTTTAGACATCGGAAGCCCCATATTCCCTAAACCGATGAAACCAATCTTTTTCATAACAATCTCCCTCCCATTTCATCCACTTTAACTATAAACACTCTCTTACATTGTGACCTTACACAACATATTTCCCCCGATTTATAATTGTTTTTGCAATCTCTCTCTTTTTCAGAAATAAATTCGTATATAGAGGCACAGACTGTTGACGAATTTCGTCTAAAATGGAATGTCTTTTTTCTTCTTCTGTTACTGCTGCAGAAAGAAGTGTAGTTGCAGCTGATTCTACTTTGCGGTATCCTTCTTCACAAAGCACATCTGTTATGAGCTGTTTTACACGCTCTTTTTCTTCGCCATTTTTACTTACTGCTTTTTTCGTACGTAAAAATGCTGATTCCATTACGTAAACATCTCTCAACATATCTGCGATTACACGTGAATATTCTTGTTCTTGTTCCAGTTTTATGCCAGGAGTTTGAGATAACGTTTTCAAAGATTGTTTCAACAATTGTTTTGACAATAAAATATAGCGATGATTTCTTTCTAAGTTTTCAAATAATTCTTCTTGCACCTCATGATCCATTTCTTTTAGCTGTTTCATTAACATTTTCGCAACTGTTAATCGATTAATTTCATTCGTCCCTTCAAATATGCGACTAATTCTAGCATCACGGTATAAGCGTTCCACTTCATACTCTTGCATATAACCGTAACCACCATGAATTTGTACAGCTTCATCGACGATATATCCAAGCGTTTCTGAAGCATTTACTTTATTAAGCGCACACTCTATTGCAAATTGAGACATTTTTTGCATGATGTTTTCATCATTCTCATCAATTGCTTCATCAATTATACCTGCTGTTCGGTAAGCTGAACTTTCCGCACCATATGTAGCAATCGTCATATTTGCGATTTTTTCTTGAATCATTGTAAAGTCAACGAGTTCAGTTTGGAACTGTTTACGTTCTTTTCCATATTGTACAGATAAACCAATTGCTTGTTTTGCTGTTCCGATGTTTCCAAAAGCAAGTTTCAATCTTGCAAAATTCAAAATATTAAGAGCTACATGATGTCCCTTTCCAACTTCACCCAATACATTTTTTGCTGGAATCACTACATCTTCTAAAATGAGCGTTGCTGTTGAAGAACCTTTAATACCCATCTTTTTTTCCTCTAATCCAAGTGAAACACCTTCACATGTTCTTTCGACAATAAATGCTGTCATTCCTTCATTTGTTTTCGCAAAAACAACATATACATCTGCCATATGCGCATTTGTAATCCATTGCTTTTCACCATTTAATGTCCATTCGGTTCCATCTTCATTTAAAACTGCACTTGTTTTTGCGTTTAAAGCATCTGACCCCGCGTTTGGTTCTGTTAAAGCGTATGCACCAATCCATTCACCCGATGCAATTTTGGACAAATAGTTTTCCTTTTGTTCCACTGTTCCATAATATATATACGGCAGTGTCCCTACTCCTGCATGAATATTAAAAGAAACGCTAAATGCACCTGCATATCCCATTTTCTCTGCTACAAGTCCCGAAACTACTTTCCCTAGTTCAAATCCACCATATTTTTCAGGAACTTCTATACTAAGTAGGCCCAGCTCACCGGCCTTTTTAAATAAACTGCGCGAAATTTCATAATTGTGCTGTTCGATGTTTTCAATTTGAGGTACAATTTCTTGTTTCACAAATTGTTCTGTCGTTTTTGCGATTAATTCTTCGTCACCTGAAAAGTCTTCCGGCGTAAAAAAGAATGTATGAAGTTCCTCATTTTGTGAAAAAAACTCATCCCATTGCAGCTTTGTTTTCTCCATCTATATCCTCCTATCATTTCCATCTTCATTTTATTTACAAGCAAATAGAGAATATGAAAAGACGATGCACTTCCACATCAAGCAGTTGTGTTTGCCAAAGATGTATCGTCATCGCCTTTTCTTTTTGTTATTGATCTTCAGATAAAACGGTCTTCGCAATTCCGTTATCTAATTCTTCAAAATCATGATATGAAATTGTTTCATACAGTTCACTTCTCGTCTGCATATTTGATAATCCTTCTTTTTGCGAGCCCGTTTCTTTAATAAGTGTAAATATACGCTCATATGCTTTTGCTGCAACGCGAAGTGATGTAACAGGATAAATGACCATTTGGAATCCCATATTAGCAAATTCTTCTGCACTATAATACGGCGTTTTCCCAAATTCAGTCATATTTGCAAGTAACGGAACGTTCACTTTACTGTTAAATAAACGAAATTCTTCTTCCGATTGAAACGCTTCTGGAAAAATAGCATCTGCTCCTGCTTCGACATAAGCAATCGCTCTTTCAATCGCTGCATCCAATCCTTCTACAGCTCGAGCATCCGTACGCGCTACGACAACAAGTGATGGTGCAACTTCTTTAATAGCCTTAATTTTTTGTATCAACTCTTCAGTTGTAACAAGTTTTTTTCCATTTAAATGTCCGCATTTTTTCGGCAGTTGTTGATCTTCAATTTGAACAGCAGCAACATTCGCTTCTACCATTTCTACAGCCGTACGCGCTACATTGAGTACACCACCAAATCCTGTATCAATATCAACAAGAAGAGGTAAATCTGTCGCTCTAACAAGATCTCTTGCTCTCTCAGCTACTTCCGTAGATGTCACGATCCCCAAATCTGGAAGCCCCTTGCTTGCTGTATAAGCAGCTCCCGATAAATAAAGAGCAGAAAAACCGGTGTTTTTTGCTACGAGAGCAGCCATTGCATCATGTGCACCAGGAATTTGTAAAATTTCAGGCGCTTCTACTAAAGCCCGGAATCGATTCGCAAGCTCTTCTTGTGTTGATTGTTTGTTCACAACCCAAGCCATTCTTATTCCCCCTATATTAAGAAAAGATCTACAAATTCATTTACATTCATATTTTCTAATTTTTCTTCATTTAAACATACTTCATGTATTTTTTCTTGTTGCTTATTAGCATAATGACCAGCGATATTGGCAGAAAACTTCTGTACAATCTTTGGAATCGCTTCATCGCGACGGAAACGGTGTCCTAGTGGATATTCACATTCAACATTTTCTGTTGCTGTGCCATCTTTAAAATGAACTTGTACAGCATTGGCGATTGAGCGCTTGTTCGGATCAAGGTAATCCAAACTATATTGTTTATTTTCTACAACAACCATCTTATTTCGCAATTCATCTACGCGAGGATTAGAAGCTGCTTCGTCCTCATAATCATCCGCAACGATATCCCCTTTTAATAAACCAATTGCAGTAATGTATTGCAAGCAATGATCACGATCAGCTGGATTATTTAATGGTCCTTCTTTATCAATAATACGAATAGCTGACTCATGTGTCGTAATCGTAATACGATCAATTTCATCCAATCGACCCTTCACTTCTGGATGTAATTTCACTGCGCATTCAGCTGCAGTTTGCGCATGGAATTCTGCTGGATAGGATACTTTAAATAATACATTTTCCATGACATAAGAATCTAAAGGTCTTGCTAGTTTTAATTCTTGTTTATTAAATAGTACATCTTGGAATCCCCATCCTGGTGCAGATAATGCTGTTGGATACCCCATCTCTCCTTTTAATGCAGTAAGAGCAAGGTGAACACCGCGGCTCGTTGCATCCCCAGCTGCCCAAGACTTACGAGAACCTGTATTTGGAGCGTGACGGTATGTACGAAGACTAGAATTATCAATCCATGCGTGAGAAAGTGCGTTAAAGATTTCCTCGCGTGTACCACCAAGCATTTTCGTAACAACTGCCGTTGTTGCCACTTTTACATATAAGACATGATCTAGACCGACGCGATTTAAACTATTTTCTAATGCAAGGACACCTTGAATCTCATGAGCTTTAATCATCATTTCCAGTATATCTTTTACTTTTAAAGGTTCTTTTCCTTCCGAAATGCGAACGCGGCTCATATAATCTGCAACAGCTAAAATACCTCCTAAATTATCTGATGGATGTCCCCATTCTGCCGCAAGCCATGTATCGTTATAATCTAACCACCGAATCATACATCCAATATTAAATGCACCTTTTACTGGATCTAATACATAAGATGTACCTGGTACACGTGTGCCATTTGGTACGATTGTTCCTGGTACAACCGGTCCAAGTAATTTCGTACACTCTGGATATTGTAATGCTAAAATACCGCATCCAAGTGTATCAAGTAGTACATAGCGCGCTGTGCTGAATGCTTCTTCACTTGTCACCTCTTTATTTAATACATAGTCCGTAATCTCTTCTAAAATTGCATCTTTTTGTTTAATTTCATTTGTTTTAATCACGCTATCCTTCCCTTTCTGTCGAAAATTCGTTATTATTAAGGATGGGTGTCGGTCAAACACCCATCTGGCGGGCGGCCTTAACAACTCCCCAGTTGTTTTTTATTTGCTAAGCACATGTCGCTCGCCAATATAATTTACACGAGGACGGAACAATCGATTATTTGCATGCTGTTCAATTACGTGCGCACATAAGCCCACCGTTCTTGAACTGAAAAAGATTGGCGTATAGAGTTGAATCGGAATACCGAGCATCCAATACACTGGAGCTGCATAATAATCCAAGTTTGGATAAATTCCTTTTTCCGTCTCCATAATTTTCTCTCCAGCTTCACACATTTCATATAATGTATAATCCCCTTTTACATCACATAATTGTTTTAAAGCCTCTTTCATCATAAGCGCTCTTGGATCCATCTTCTTCATATAGACGCGGTGTCCAAATCCCATAATTTTTTCTTTGTTATACAATTTCTTTTGGAGTAATCCCTCAAACTTTTCAACAGTACCTGCCTCTAACAACATGTACATAACAGCTTCATTTGCACCGCCATGTAAGCTTCCTTTTAAAGATGCCACAGCACCTGTTAAAGCTCCATATAAGTCCGACTGCGTCGATGCGATGACACGAGCTGTAAATGTAGAATTCGGCATTTCGTGCTCACTATATAAAACTAAAGAGCGGTCAAATATCTTTTCTTCAAGTTCAGTCGGCTTCTTACCTGTTAACATATAAAAGAAATTCGCACTATATGACAATTCTTTCAATGGCTGGATAGGCTCTTTATCATTTAAAATATGATAACTATTTGCCACGATATTTGGTACTTTGCTTAACAATTTGTACCCGCGGCTTTTATTTACTTCCAATGAACGATTTTCAATATCATGATCGTAACCAGCTAATGCTGATACCCCTGTACGTAATCCATCCATTGGATGCGTTTCTTTCGGTAATGCTTTCAATACATGAAATACGCCATCTGGCACTTCATATTCTTCTTTTAATTTCTTTTCAAGCGCCTGTTTTTCATCTGCGCTCGGTAAATGTTCTTCCAATAAAAGGTGCACAATATCTAAATATTCTTTCGTCTTTGATAGTTCAATTAAGTCATACCCTTGAATTACGATTTCACCTTTTACTGTGTCAAGAAACGATATTTTTGTCTCGGCTGCAACTACACCGTCTAATCCCGGGGAAAATTTTTCTTCAGCTCTCATTACTATTTCCTCCAATCCTAATAGATCTTTGTGCACATAAATGTAAACCTTTACAACGATAGAAAACTACATTTCTATTTCAATGTATCAGAGTTTTTAGAAGATTTCAATTTATTTTACAACGATAAGTTTCCAGTATTTTTTCTGATGTAACACTACTACTTTTCAAAAATAATATTTACGCTTTTTACAACAAAATATGAAATGATGCTGTTTTATGTTGAACCTAAATATATAGTTTTTTTAGCAAAATCAGGCACAACAAATTAACTTGAATAAGCACATAAAAAAAACGAGTGATACAAATATGTCACTCGTTTTAAAATATTTTTATGTTATTAGGGTTCAAATACAATTTTCATATAAATTTTTTTCGTTTTTAATAAAGTTATTATTTTCTCTATTTCTTCGTCGTTACTTTGATAGTTTTTATTCTTCATGCACCTTTCTTATTCATATAAGAATATACTGTTATATCCTACAATTTAGGAGTGATCACTTATGTATACCTTTCCCGCAAGAATCACAGTAGCAGCTCCCGTGTCCCCTGCTATACATGTCGCATCAGTACATGCCGGCACTTCTGATGTTGGCGTAGCCCTTCCTACAACATGGCAGCATTATCAATCTCCATTGGAAGCAACTCCTTCTTTTTTGCAGCACGGTAATCATTCAACTAGTAGTTCAGGTTATCATCCTCCTCTACATCCTCCGTTACAAATTTTTTATCATTTTCCATCCATATATTTTCAAAACTTTTATGGGACATTCAATATATAATGATTTAGGTAAGGTTATAATCTATTTTCTCATCATTACATTTAAAAATTGAAATTCAACATAAAAACCCCTATAATGCGAATTTATATCGCAATTATAGGGGCTTTTACCAATCATGATGTACTACTCTTTAAGAAAATTTACACTCACTGTCCACCATTTGAGCTAGTTGTCGTTTCTCCTTGGCCTCCACCACTACTTGGTGGTGTATTTCCTTGACCGTTTCCGCTATTTGGCGGCGTCTGATTTCCTTGATTATTTCCATGTCCACTGTTTGATGGCGTTTGATTCCCTTGATTATTTCCGTTTCCACTATTTGGCGGCGTTTGATTCCCTTGATTATTTCCATGTCCACTGTTTGGTGGCGTTTGATTTCCTTGATTATTTCCGTTTTGCTTATTAGCGGCATCTTCTTGTTTTTGTTCATTTTTCTTATTCTCTTCATTTTGTTGTTCTTGCTGTTTTTTCTCTTCTTCTAACTTCTGTTGCTCTTGTTGTTTTTTCTCTTCCTCTAACTTCTGTTGCTCTTGTTGTTTTTTCTCTTCCTCTAGCTTCTGCTGCTCTTGTTGTTTCTCTTGATCATCGTTTTGCTTTTGATCATTTGAGCTTGAATTTGACTTGCTCGGATTTGGAGAAGAATCAGATTTTGCACCTTTTACTCGCAATTCACTTCCCTCTTGAATAACGCTGCTAGGCTTTTTAAATTTCGCCTTACTGGAGCCGAATTCACTCATCATTTCTTTAAAAATAAGCTGAGCAATCTTTGTATTCTTACTGCTAATATAATTTTCTTTGCTATTTTGCATATAGCCAGTCCATACTGCCATTGTATATTCAGAGGTATAACCAGCAAACCAACTGTCACGTGCAGCACTTGATGGCAAATGATATTTCGCTACGTCTTCAGCTGAATAATTTGTTGTTCCCGTCTTACCTGCAATATCTAAAGAACTTACATTTGCTGCTGTACCTGTACCTGATTGAACAACTGAACGTAACATATCGGTAATCATATATGCAGTATAATCTTCCATAACCGTTTTTGCTTTTGATTCAAAACTTTTTGATTTTCCGTCTGGATAAACAACTTCTTTTACAAAGTGTGGTTTTATATATTTTCCACCATTACCGAATGCTGCGTATGCTCCAGCTAATTCTGTTGGTGAGGCTTCATTACTACCAATGGCCGTTGATTCTACTGCCGCTTTATTAAATGGAATTCCTAAACTTTCTGCAAACCCTTGTGCTTTTCGTAAACCAACTTCCTTCGCTGTTTTAATCGCTGGTATGTTTCGAGATAGTTTCAATGCATCGCGCATTGTCATCAAACCTTTATAAGATCGATCCGCATTTTGCACTTGTTGGCCTGTTGAATACTTATATGGCGAGTCATCTAATTGATGATATGTTGGCCATTTTAAATATTCTATTGCTGGACCGTAATCAAAAATTGGTTTCATGGTTGAACCTACAGAGCGATCTAATTCAATAGCCATATTCTTCCCTTTAAATGTAGCTTTATTTTCACCGCGACCACTGCCTATAGCACGAATTTCTCCTGTTTTTGTATCCATAAACGTGAACGCGCTTTGGAATTGATCGTTTGGATAAGCAATAATATTTTCATTTAACAGTTTATCTGCAAAATCTTGTGCTTTTGGATCTAACGTTGTGTAAATAGATAAACCATCTGAGCCAATATTCGCATCTGGTAATTCTTGTTCTACTTCTTTTACTACTGCATCTATAAATGCAGGATACGGCATTTCTGCAATTTGTTTAGCTGGACGTAATCCTTTTGTCACTGGCACTTTTGCAGCTTCTTCCATTTGTTCTTTAGAAATGTAACCATGTCGATTCATAAGACGAAGCACAACATTTCTTCTCTCTGTTGCCTTCTCCACATTTTGTGATTTTGTTGGGTCATAATTGTTCGGTGCTTTTGGTAACCCCGCAAGCATCGCCACTTCTGGTAATGTTAACTCTTTCAATTCCTTACCATAATAGTTTTCTGCTGCTGTTGCGATACCGTATGAACGATTTCCTAAGTTAATTTTGTTTAAATACATCTCTAAAATTTCATGTTTTGAATATTGCTGCTCTAACTTATACGCTAAATATATCTCTTGCGCTTTCCGCTTCGGTGTTTTATCCATAGATAAAAAATAATTCTTAATTACTTGTTGCGTAATTGTACTTCCACCTTGCGATCCATACTCTCCCTTTAAGCTGACTAAAACAGCACGTGCTGTCCCTTTAAAGTCAACCCCACTATGTTCATAAAACCGTGCATCTTCCGTAGCCAAAAATGCATTTTCAACTAACTTTGGTATTTGATCATACGTTACATTTGTTCTTTTTTCTTTTCCGTATTCATATATCAACTTTTTATCTTTATCATAAATTTTTGCTGATAACGGATTAACAAGCTTTGATTTTTCTAATTTAGGGGCATCCTTTATCATAATGAAAAAGGTAGTGACTCCTCCTACAAGCGCTACAATTCCAAATATTAAACAACCAATTAAAAATTTGCGAAAAAACGACGCTTTTTCTTTTCCTTTTTCTGTTCCCTTTCTTTTTTTCACAGCTGGTTGCTTTTTCTTTTGAATTTGTCTTCGCTCTTCTCGAGAACGATAATTTTCTGACATGTTTCTTTCTCCTACCTTTCAATTCTCTCATTGATTTACTTGAAAACAAAATTCAAATATTGCTTGCATTGATAAACATACTATCCTCTTCAAAATAATAATTTTATCAAAAAGCAATCTAAAAGTATAACAAACTCCCATGATAGCTTATACCAATAGCAAAATGCTTTTTGAATTTTTCAATCCCTCTATTAATATTGTTCATTTTTTGAACATAAAATATAAGAGATTACATTTCAAGTGATTCCAGTAAGGTCCCCGCATAAAATCATATGCATTTTTTACATTGATCAAACATCTCCAAATGAAAACATACTCGCAAAGCAAAGGTGACATAAAAATAGCACAACAATATGAACTTCGTGTGAACTCATTAAAAAGCAAGGAGAACAACTCATATTCATACTTAATATACATCATCTATGTATTAGAATTCTACAAAATAGCAGGTTTTTCTCTAGTTAATATTTAAATATATTAAAGAAAGGAGCTGAACAAACGTGACTTTATATCCAGTAATTTCTAAAAACTTAGTCGCTGTCGGTTATAATCCATCATCTATGATTTTACGAATTGAATTTCGAAATGGCACATATGATTTTTTTGACGTCCCAGAAAGCGTTTACAAAGAACTATTAAATGCTCAATCAAAAAGCCACTATCATGACACGTATATAAAAAATTCTTATCGTCACACTAGAGTTTAATATTATTGTGCACGAAAAAAGGAGCGTTACGTCTTATAACGCTCCTTTTTTATTAAGATGAAAGATATTCATAATACCATCCTCTTTCATCTAACCAAGCAGTGAATTTGTCCATTTCTGGATTGCTCATTTTCTCTGTTAATACATACGGATTACCATTCTTTCCTTCAAAAATAATGGTAGCTTTTATATTTCGCTCTACTAAAACTTCAGAAACTTCTTTTATAGCGCCTATACCTAACCCGCCTGTTTTAATTTTTCTTCTTCCATCATCCGCCAATGAAACTCCCCCTCCTACAAACCATGATAAATTTTTATTTCCTATTAAATAATTCAAATCACATTTCCCAATTCCAGGGACATTTCCTGTCTCTGTATATTGCCATATATCACATTCATATGCAGGCTTGTTCCCACCGTAACGTGGCAACCAAAGGAAGTCTGCCTTCACCCCACTTAGTCCATACTTATTATACATATGGTGACTTACATAGAACCCAACTTTCCACCCCGCTGCTTTACACGTCTGAATAAAGGCTTGTGAAGCAGCAGCCAACTGATCTGGACCACAACTTTTAAGTGTATCGTCTTCTACATCTAATACGAGGAACTTCGCATTTGGACTTGTTCGAGCCATAAAGTCCTTTGCTTCTACAATGGCATCTTGTACAGAAACAAAACAGCCATACGCATAAGCACCATGAGGTACACCACGCTTCTCTAAATTTGCAACATAATTTTTATACTGCTCATCTGCTGTTCTTGACCCATATTGTACACGGCATATGGCAAGAGCAATTTGAGGAGCAGCTACATCCCAGTTAATATCACCATTCCATTTCGAAAGATCAACTATATGTTTTTCCATTCTTTCTCTCCTTTCTTAATATCCTATTCAAAATTTTATAGATGGATTGTTCCAATACCTAAGTTTTGTACTACCTTACAACATGTATATAAGTAAAACGACTTGAACTAGGTATAAATCAGTAAGAGTTTCTTCATCCCCCACTAATCCCATAAGATCAACGCCCCTAAACATGAAGATTTTGTGTACGCTGCTATCATTTTATTTCACTTACTCGTACACATTACAAACAAAAAAAGAGTAACGCCTTGTTACTCCACACCTACTATTCCTTTTCCCCTATAGTCTTTCTCATTTTTCACATTGATATATATACAGTGCCTAACTGTCCATTTTTAAATTTTTGTCCCCAATAAAGTTGTATGTATATTCGTAGCTACATTTCTCAAAGAAAACCAATCTTTTAATATATAACAATAAATCATCCTTGTAAAATCTTCATTTCACATGCTTTCTCAGTTTCTCCATTTCATTTTGCAACTTCCGAATTTGATCAAAATGTAATGGAATGGATGCATTAGTATTTCTCTTATGATCTTGCTTTACGAGCAATACACCTGTGTCATAGAAAAATGCTTCTAATCCTTCTCTTATAAAAACTTTCGTAATATGAGCTGTTTTTATAGCGGATAAAATTGCAACTTCATTAAAAAATAATTCGATCTTATTTGGGCAAAATGCTTCTTCTAACAATGTAACTTTATATGCATGAATAAACGCAATAAGACGACTTGATTTAGGATTTGTTAAATCTACTTGTGTAATAATATCATTCATATCATCAGCTTCTCCTTTACGATTGTGTCCCGCATATACCCACTCATTTATTAATTTCATCTTACTCATAGTATAGTCAGAATATCTCAAACTGCATATTCAATCAAGAATTGTGACTTTTTCCTATTAAAATCCTTTAACATTCCTATTGCCTGAATATACTTACGAACCTTTCTAAAGAACAAATCATACTATACATTTAACTATTATTTATAAAGCAGGTGAAAAAATGCCCTCAGTTGTTGCAAATTTAGTTGTTCAAAACAGTAATGGCTCCTTCAATTTAGGTGATTTTTATAATGTCTCGCCAAAAGAAAATACAAAAGCTTATAGTGGTTCAGGTGCTTCTAATGTGGCGGTTGTAGTTAATACTTTTAATGGTATTAGTACAACAAATACGTTTGATTCTGATGTAGCAGATCAAAGTCAATTTGGAACAACTTAACTTCACAATTTATACACAGAGCTACATAACATATATTGCTCTGTGTCACATACATAAAAAAACCCATGAATCATTCATGGGTTTACTTGTTCAAAATCGGATAAAATTTATTTTAAATGTAATGTATACGCGCCATTTCTATTTTCATATTTATAGACATACAAGTAATATTTCCCTGGTTTTGCTCTATATGTCCCTTTAATGACATCACCATCATTTTGACCATATGCTACATAATTTTGCAAATCAGATTCATGATAAAGGAGCCATGTCATTCCGATTTTTCGTTCATTAGATGCAGAAAGTTCAATATTTTGCGGCGAACTAATGTTAAAGGTATATACATCAACATGATCATGATTGTTCAAATTTCCCTTTATCGGCTTATTCATCTCCAAAACATTTGCTTCTGTTAATTGATTATTTGGTTCCTGTTCTACACTCTGTACCATTTGTTGATGCGTAGCGCCCTCTGATTCTAATCTTGCTGGATGAAATCCTAACTTAGATAAGATTGCTTTCAAGTCAGGTAAAACTCCTATTTTATCTGTAACTGGATTTTGAGACTGCGTTCCAGTACTAGGATTACTTAAAATGTCTCTTAACTCTTCCGGTGTATACGGTTGTCCTAAATGTTCTTTGGCGATACCTTGTAATGATGTAGCTGCCCCTGCAATAATCGGCGAAGCGCTCGATGTTCCGTTAAAGGAAGACGTATACAAGTTAGTTGCCTCTCTACTTGGTTCCGCATGCGTTGTATCTACATGTTCTCCCCATCCGTATGTATCAATTCTACTTCCATAATTAGAAAACCATAGCCGTTTATGCGGAAATGTTGATGAACTTGCTCCTACCATAATAGCACCTGAATCTTTAAAATCCGGACTATTACGATTTAAAACTTGTTTACCATCTCTGTCCCGAAATTGATCCAGATCATTCCCGCCATTAGCCCCTGCCTCAATGATGACGATTCCTTTATTTGTTCCGGCACGAATTGCATCAAATACATCTGGTTGCACTTCTACAGGTAAATATTTATTTCCATATCCATCATAAGAAGACTGTGCCTCTAGTAATAAAATATCGCCAGGTTGTAAATCATTCACAGCACTTAATATCGCATCAGCTGTATTATAATCACCATTATTGCGTATTTGAGAGATTACTTTCACTCTTGCTTTTGGCGCAATACCTATATTACCAATCTCATTATCTACTGCGGAAACAATTCCTAATACAGAAGTTCCATGACCAACATGCTAATTTATATTTTGACCAGACATCAGTTCAATCTTTTGTTGTACTAAGTCCTCATGATTTAATAACCAACCATATTCCATATCTACAAAGGTTGTTCCTTTTCCATCTCCACCTTTAATACTCCATGCATAAGTCGCATTAATGCCATATGGTGCTGCTGCAAGATATCCCTGTTTTCCAAATCTAGGATCGTCATATGGATGAAGGGAAAGATGATTAGGCATTTCAGGTGGTGCTAACTGTTCTTTTTCTTGTACATACGCATCCTCTATAAGAGGAGATTTTTTTAGTTTCTGTAATACACTTTTTTCTTCTACATCATTAGGAACTTGTAACATATAATAGTTTAATAAACTAGCAGATGATTGATTGTCATGTCCTTTTACATTCTTATCGATATTTTGAATCTCATTTGGATTCAAAGATGTGAATAAACGCCGCAATGTAAATGTTGGAAATTCATTAAAAAATTGATTTAATACTACATCCTTTTTTTCACTTATAATTCGTTTCTCAACTCCATCTTCATAAGGGAATTGATTATCATTTTTAAACTTTATAATCATTCGTTTTCCATTCACTTCTACTTGTTGATCTGCATAATGCTTTTCACTCGCATACACTGTATTTTCAATCGTTCCAAATCCTATTTCCTCTACTCCTGTACAAATTGTAAGTGCAACTGTAGAAAGAAATATTCCTTTTAAAATCTTTTTCATTTCATCCTCTACCTTCTTTTCGTCTATATATTATCCATAAATATAAATGTTTTAATATATAAATTATAGTGAACAGCAAGTTGAACCACAATCTATTTTTATATGCAATTTTTCATACGAAATTGTTCATTGTATAAAATACAAGTTTAATCTTTTTTCCGATTTCCTCTAGATAATTCATTTGTTGTATCACTTCTACCCTTTGATTATTTTTTTAATCTACAATATGTACTTTTCACTCATAAAAATATCATAACTAACTCATACTATATGGAAAAAGGATGTATATACGATGAAGGTTTTTCTAAAATACACGACATTATGTATAGGATTCATTATAGGCGGGATATTGGTACTCTCTTTATTATTTTTATAACTATACAGCCTTACATCGAACTGCCTGAAAATATATTCAAATACATTTTTTCAAGAAGCTGTATAATAATTAAAATTTTGAGCATTATATAAATAAGCTGTAAAACAGCTATAGTCGATTTTGTGAGTACCTAATCTTTTTTCTCCCTTTCCCTGGGGCCAAGCAGCTAGCTATCAACTAGCTGCTTTTCATTTGTAAAAATATATTTATACCGTATGCTAGATACACATTTATAAGAAAAATGACAGTTTATCTTTGTTCATAAAATCGTAAAATCTATATATAGATTTTTACCATTAATATGTTAAACTTTTAATGTCCAAACCACATTATTTTTTGCAGTTTTATCCTCTAGAAAGTCCTAGCTTGGCAGTAGCTAGGACTTTCTATGTTCAATCCAATAGAAATTTTAGTCATTCCATATTTTCTAAAGTTTGCGACATATTAACTAACCAATCATACCTAATTTCCTATGAGTGAGAATTGTATTTTGCAATAAACGGATTCTTCTTCACGATGCGGTTTACATTCGCGATTGTATTTGCCAGTAAAATTTGTCCCGCTATTTTAAGGCAGTAAGACTCCCTCCTCATAAACGAATTGAAGATGGGATAGTTCAATTTAGAAATGAATGAGATTGTTCAAAAGCATAAATCATATCTTTCTTGCTTTTCTCTAAGTCAATCTCGCTGCCCGTTAGCACCGGAGAAGATGATATGAAGAACCTTATTTCTCGTCCATACAGAATGACAAATTTCTTAAACAAGATAACTCCTCTTTATAATCCCCTATTGAATTTTATAATATTACAATGTAATATTATATTGTCTTACTATCTATTTATTAACTCACACACTAACTAGAAAAGGAATCCAACTCGGATTCCTTTTCTATGTAACAAATACCACATTATGATTTATAAAACATATTTACCAACTATCGATCCATCTTCTCGGCATAATGGCTTTTTATTTTTAGTGTCAATCATCACACTGATTTCTCTACCCTTACAATCGATAAATGTTATTTCTTCTTTATTCTCCATCACGATACCTCCTTCTCATTACGCTATAAACATTTTAGTTACAAATGAGAAAAAGGAACGTTGTACCACTAAATTTCCATGCATCTTTTACATCCACAAAAGCAATAATGATTGTACAAATGCTTCTATAGTCAGTCACCTATTTCCCCTTCATTAATACCCTATATATTATTGTATTGCATATAGGGGGGATAAAACGTGATGATACTTTATGATAAAGAGATGTTACAGGAAGATCGTGCTAATGTCCCGAAGTGGCAGCAAGACGTATTTCATTCTTTTGTTCGTAAAATGACAAACACACACCGGCCTTTTCCTTGCATTCCTGCACAGAAAGGTTTTTTATCTAATCATTTGAGATATGGATTTATCGGTGATCCTAGAAAAGAGACTACTAGTAAAGAATTGGCTCATTTACTAAAAGCATACGCAAAACACTCTAAAGATTTAGGTAATTATACCTCTCTTATTGTTTTTATTGAAACCCCAACAAAAATTCGTACAAAAGCTACAGTGACAGACTACGAAAATTGGTATTGGTCCCTTCTTAACCAAACAAGTAAATTAGATGAAAAAGAATGGCCTGAACATGTTCCAAGTGATCCTATGAAGAACACGTGGGAATTTTGCTTTCATGAAGAACCATATTTTGTTTACTGCGCTACTCCCGCTCATGTTAAAAGACAAAGTAGATCTTTTCCATGCATGATGCTTGCTATTACCCCAAGGTGGGTATTGCAAGAAATAATGAAACCGAAAAGGCTAAGCGAAAAGCTGAAACAGGCGATACGAAAACGTTTATATTCTTATGATACAGCTCCAATCCACCCCTCTCTTAAATGGTATGGTGAAAAAGAAAACTATGAATGGCAGCAATATTTTTTACGTGACGATGAAACCATTCCATCAAAATGTCCCTTTTCGAGAGCCATGAAATATTTAAATAACAATCAGTCATAATGAATCTCATCATATAGGAAGAAAACTTCTATCAGGAAATTACATGTTAAAGAAGTGAAAAACCAGATTGTATCGCTTTTTTGTGATACAATCTGGTTTTTTTGACATATTATTTAGTTGTACAAACATGAATAGCCGAATACCAATAAGTATACATAAAATTCAGCAACCCTAGATGGGAGGAACTTATTTGTATGAGTATCTTTTTAAGTTATATCTTTTTAGGTTTATCCTTATCAGCTCCAATTGGGCCTATTAATGCCGCACAAATGGACAAAGGAATTAAATATGGATTTTTTCATTCTTGGGTGCTAGGAATTGGCGCCTTAATCGCAGATCTTATTTATATGCTACTTATCTATTTTGGAGTTGTGCACTTTCTTCAGACCGATATCGTAAAACTATTTTTATGGTCTTTCGGAACTTTTGTTTTATTCTATACAGGAATAGAAAGTTTAAAATCCGCCAATGAAATTACAATTACGAATCATAGAAGCAAAGAATCCATTGTAAAAACTTTTTTCTCTGGTTTCTTCATGTCGTTATCAAATCCAATCAGCATCTTATTTTGGATTGGTATATTTGGCTCCATCTTAGCAAAAACTGCTTCTTCATACGACAACGATCAGCTTCTTCTTTATAGCCTAGGCATTATTTTAGGAATTTTTTTATGGGATATTACTATGGCCACTATATCCAGTTCTTTTCGTAATATACTGAACTTACGTGTTCTATCCTTATTAACAATTTTATCGGGTTTATCGCTAATTGGATACGGAATATACTTTGGTTTTCAAGTATATCAAATTATTTTTCATTGACCCCAGCTCCTTAAACAAAGAAAAGGCAACGATATAGAAATGCGTGAGTATGATGTATGACAAACCTAGCCATATATCTAGAAATCTTAGGCTTATGATCCGCCTTGGGCATAAAGTGAAGCTTATAATCGGCAGGAGTTCACTGATTATAAGCTCTCACCTATCTTCCTTGCTTCTCTTTGAATCTTAAAGTAGGAGTCTTACTGCCCGGATAAGCGCAACAAATAATCCATATTTTCCTTACTTCTCATCAAAACGTTCTATATCATCATCTAAATATGTATGAGCTAGCTTTTCAATCACATCTATAACATCATACGCCTTCATTTCGTGCTTTGCTACCAATTCACTACCTACAGAAATTTCAACTTTAAACACTTCTTCATGCTTCATTTAGTCTACTCCTTACAGAAGTTTTTTTGATACACTCTTTTCATATAAGTCTAGTCTCCCCTGTCCTTTTCTCTTTATTCCATTTATATATGAACTGTAAAGTTATATCGTATATGTATCATCTAGTGAAATGGATATCAAAAAACATATTAAGATTAGTAGCAGAGACCACGGCTATGGTCTGTGCTACTATTTTTTATAGTAGAAGTGAAGAATAAATTGGGGCAGCTCGTTAACACGAATATACATTCTTCTCTGAAATACTTTCCATACTATAGCTTAAGAAAGTACCTTTTCTTCAAGAACTTCTGTGTGGGTATAAATAAAATTTCCAATCATTTGATTCAACTCTGTAGCCGCTTTTGTCGGAATTTGATGTTTTGTATGATGAATAAATCTCAGTTCATTATATGGTAACTTTTCATGCAATATATTCGCATGACTATAAAATGTTTTATCTTTTTCTCCATAAACTAATAACACCGGTAGATGGATATTTTGAAGCTGGTGGGTACAATTGTAATGCAAGCTATAACGATAATATTCCTCAATATTTTTCGCATTACCATTTCGAGATTCTCGAAACATTTTTTTAAACAATGTCATTTTATTAGAATTTCCCCACGAAATAGCAAATGCTAAAAATGAAATGGCTTTTATCTTTGCTAAATTTACACCGAGAGAGATTTTATTTTTTAAATATCCTTGACGTACCTCTGACATTCCACCTATTAGTATGCCTCCTAAGGACCTTTCTGCATAAGTTAACAAAAACTCAAGTGCCACAGAGCTCCCTGTTGAATATCCACATATAAAAGCATTTTTTATTTTTAAATGATCTAATAAGGCTTTCATATCTTTCGCAATTAATGAATAAGTTATAGGTTCCCTCGAACTAAAACTTTTCCCATGTCCTCTAATATCAAAAACGATTACTTTAAAATGTTTAGATAGCTCCTCTATTTGATACTCAAAATTTGAATGCGTCAATATCGGCGGATGAATAAAAAGGATAGGAGTCCCTTTTCCTTTCACTACATAATAAAGACTACTACCGTCTACATCTAACATCGGCATGTATGGGATCACCTCGATTGTTTGTAATTATCTTACATAAGCGACTCATTTCAATCTACTTCAGTTTTTATCATTCGCCTTTATGAAAAGAAATATGTTTCTTTTCTGTACCGTTTATAGCACAGAACACATTTTCATTTTTATGCTTTTCAACATTATGGACTAAGAAATATTTAGAAAGAAAATAGTTAAATAAAAAATGATGTTTCATGAAATATTATGACATAAAGAAGGTGAATCATTTGAAGAAGCTTTTCATTTTATATATATTGTTCTCGATTTTAACAGGCTGTTCTACACAACAACCTCCGATAGAAAAACATCAATTTGATGTTACAAATAAAGGAAGTAAACCGATAAAAAATGTAAATTATCGAACATCTCAAACGGATTCTTCGCAGCCTTCAGCTCCTTCCATTAAAAATAAAATCATTTTAGATGTACCACTAATACCTCAAAAACCAGAACTAAAATATGGTTGTGAAGTGACAAGCCTAGCAATGGTATTACAGTATGCAGGCATAAAAGTGAATAAAATGCAATTAGCTAACAGTGTAAAAAAAGATCCTACCCCCATTTCGATAGGTAAAAATGGAGATATTATTCAATGGGGAGATCCTCAAAAAGGTTTTGTGGGAGATATAACTGGAAAAAGGAAAGGGTATGCTGTCTATGCTGGGCCTTTACAAGAATTGATGGAGTATTATCTCCCCCATCGTACAGTGAACTTAACAGGAAAAACATTTAATGATGTGCTTGCTCAAATTAAAATAGGTAGGCCTGTAGTCGTTTGGACAACGGGAGATTACAAACTTCCAGATAGATGGGAATCTTGGAAGCATGGGAATAAACAAATTAAAACTCCTCTAGATTTGCATGCCGTTGTACTAATTGGATTTGAAGACGAGCATGTTTATATTAATGATCCTTTAACTGCAAAGAAAGCACATAAAGTGAATAAAAAAACGTTTATACAATCTTGGGAAGCGTTAAGAAAACAAGCATTATCTTATCGTTAATAAAAGGCAGTGGAATTTCTTTCTATCCCTCATAAATCAAGCTACCCATACTAAAAAATGATTGCACATAACATAAAAAGAATCCTAAAATGGGATTCTTTTTATGTTATTCATTATGTAATTATATCCATTTATATAATCTTTTTCTTCCTAACACCAATACTTTTAAACCATCACACAGCATAAAAAATCCAACCACCAAATTCCTATTATTCAACTTCTGTATGATTCACTTTCCATATAAACGTTTTATTCTCTCAACAGCTATACTAATTGAACTTCCAATGAATGCGCTTCCTATAATATCGAATGGATAATGATGCCCTAACCAAATTCTTGAGAAACCTGTTAAAATGGCTAAAATCCACATGACAACTCCAAATAAACGCTCACGAAGTAAGATAGAAGTCGCTAAGGCAAATGCTACAACTGTATGTTTACTAGGAAATGAGGAATTCTTTTTAGCCGGAATAAGTAAACGCACAGGATGTATAATAAATGGACGTGGTTTAAAATAAAGAAACTGAATGAAACGATTTACAAATAAAGCAGCTCCTACCGATATACCAGCAAACAATATACGTTTTCGACACCTATTATTTCTAAACCACATGATAAGTAATAAAAAAATGTAAAGAAATCGAGCTTTTTGCGAAATAAATACCATAAATGCATCTAAGCTCGAATTACGACCAGCTAATCCATTAATAACTTTAAAGATCCTGTAATTCATTTAAATTCTCCCCTTTTTCTTTCAGATCCTATAATGGGTATCATCCCCATATGAAATAGAAGTATGCGATTTCGCTCACGTTCTTATTCATTGAGATAAATCCCCTTGTGATATTACGTCTATTCCAAATATACGTACCCCCGTCTCTATCACACTGGATTGAACGTATAATAAAAGCAACATTCATTTTATTAGGAGTTTGCTTATCTTTCTTAAAAAATGATGACCAACATAAAAAAGTCAGCTTCTATATTGGAGCTGACTTTCATCATGAACGATTCATTTCTCCCATAAAAGAAAAAGACAAGTACATACATGACGCAAAGGAGAGTTTTTATAATATATTATGTAGTTCCACATATTCTATGACTCCGCCTTCCATATCATTACCGGAAGCCGTTTAAATGAACAACTTTTCTTTTCTCATCATAAGAAAGCTACAATGATAATCGGCAATTTCATCCATCTATCACTAGAGACACGAGCTTTCTTTTTTTGGAAATCTGTAGGAGTTATTGATATCATATCCCATCCATTCTTTGGCAGAAAAATCCTTCATCTGTCTTCCATTCCGCATATAATACATCCTTAAACTTTGTAATCCCTCTTTGTTTAATCTGTTTTAAAAGCCAATTTTCATCAAACCCTGCTTCTCTTAAATTATCCTTAATAACCTCTCCATCACTGATTAATGAAATCGGCATATATACTGCTTTCTGTTTTAAACTTAAATCTTTAATTGTAGGAGATGCATATTGAGGCTTTTTTAGGACGCTGATTTTCCCATTTGGTTCTAAAATCATATACTCTACTTCCCTAATCGAGAAAATATCTTTTTGTTGTCGCAACATTTGTTGTAGCTGGTTCAGATCTAAGTGATTCGCACTTAATTGTTCTCTGTCAATATGTCCATTCCGTATAAGGATAGAAGGATGCCCTTCAAACACATTTCTTGCCTTTCGCCATTTTTGTGTCAATACTTCTATCGTATAAATTAATATAATCCATATAAATACAGCGTATAAAATAGACCATACCTTCACTTTAGGATCATAAATAGAATTTCCAACAAGCTCACCGAGAACAATCGCAGAAATAAAATCAAAGGGAGTCAGTTGAGAAATCTGCATTTTCCCTAACAATTTAGTAGCAATTAATAAAACGAAAAAACCGACTAGAAGTTCTATGGTCGTTTGTCCGATATGCTCCATATGAAATGTCACCTCATAAAATCATTTTATATACAAAAATATATAACTAAAACGAATTATCCATTTCATAAAATATAATGAACAGCACAATCACTTCATTTATTTTCACTAAAGAGACAGCAGGCTTTATTCGGCCATATCATTATTTATTAATTCTTTTAGGATTTGTGACGGTTCTTTCATCATGAGCTGTTGCTGATAGTTTGTTATACATTCTTGATAACGTTGGAATCGATTTTTATTTTGAAAAAAGGAGTATAATTGCTCCTCAAGAGTTTCTCTTTCACCTGCCACCTTGTTTAGCTGGATAATTACCCCTAACTGTTTTAGCTGCTGTAAATTAATTTCCTCTTGTCCTGGTAATACATGATATATAAAAATCGGTTTTCTTTTAAATAAACTTTCACTAATTGTAACTCCTCCTGGCTTTGTAATAATGGCGTCTATTAGGTCATAAAGTTTGTTCATTTCTTCTCTACTTGTAATATATGGTAAAGGAATAATATAATCTCGTTGTAATCGTTGAATTTTTTGATATAATCTTTTATTTTTCCCGCATAACACATAAAAATAAATGCTTGTTTCCATTCCTATTCGGTCTATTAATTCTTCTATTGCTCCAACTCCTAAACTTCCACCGGTAATTAAGACTGACAATGTAGAAGATGGAACATTTTCTACATGCTCTGTTTGTTTTTTTATTTTTCTATGAATGGGAATTCCTGTAATAAAAATCTGTTCATTATGTATCCCTTTATTTTGTAAAAACTCTTTCATATAACGGGATGGAACAAAATGAAAATCAATATGTGTAATCCCCCATCCTTGGTGAATAAAGTAGTCCGTATATACATTGATAACAGGGATTTTTAGCTCACCTTTTTCTTTTAAATAATTTAATATATAAGAAGGCAATGCATGCGTACAAACAATTAGATCAGGTCGTTTTTCTTTTATTAACTTTCTCATGAATGGGACAAACAAAATTTCGTATAATCGATACCGTTTCTGCTCTTCTTCGTTTTTGTAAACAAAAGCTTTGTATATCTTGTTGTAAAAATCCGGAAATATTTCAATCCACTTTAAATACATGTTGGAAACGAATGTCTCTACTTTCCCATAACTATATGAGAGAATATCCACTTGATCGCATTTTATATGAAATTGATCCTTCTGTATTCCCTCGATTAATGCATTTGCAACTTGATAATGTCCTGATGAGATTTGTAAAAATGGCAAAAATAAGATCTTTTTTTGCGTTACATGTTGTTCCATAAAGCACCTCTTGCCATAACAATTAATAATATATTTTTCATTATTTTTTTATTATGTAGCACTTTTTCTTTTCTATTCTAGTAGTAATGAATGATGGTTCTTGTTCCATAAATTACATACAAAACAAAAAGATTTTTCATGTATAATTTTTTATAAAAGGAGTGATGGAATGAAAATTTTATTACTATCTATTTTATTTATTGCTCTCTTCTACCTTTTCAAAAAAGCTCATAAAAACACAGCTGATGTTGTTATGAATAGAGTTCAAATAAATCAAAAGTACATTCACGAACAAGATTTAAAATTAAATATTCTACACCTTTCCGATATGCATCTTGAAAATATTTCTATTTCCCCATCTCAGCTTTATAACAAACTAAAAGATGAATCAATTGATTTAATTGCACTTACGGGTGATTTTCTTGACCGTAAGCGTACCATACCGAAACTTGCTCCCTATTTAGAAGTATTAAATCAATTACACGCAAAGTATGGTATATACGCCGTTTTTGGTAACCATGATTATGTGTTGCGTGAAACAGACTTACAAACATTAAAAGAAACACTCGAACAATATAACTGTAAAGTACTGCAAAATGAAAATCATATCATTTATGCTCAAGGGAAACTGATAAATATTATTGGCATTGATGACTTTAGTACGAAACGCAGTGACTTAACAGCTTCATACAAAGGGATTAAGCAAGGCGTAAATTTAGTATTAACTCATGATCCAAATGTCGTTCTTCATATGAAAGAATATCATTTTGACTATTTACTTGCTGGTCATTTCCACGGTGGGCAAATTTGTTATCCAAAGGCCTATCACCTTGTGAAAATGGGTAAGCTTGCAAGAATGAATATGATAAAAGGACTTCATACGCAAGATGGGAAACCTTTTTATATTAATGAGGGACTTGGGCAAACAGGAGTAAATATTCGAGTGGGAAGTAGACCAGAAATTACATTGCATCAACTATCAATACCAACTACAAATAAAGAACTACATGCAGTATAGACAGTCAAAGCTGTTAACAGATCTCGTTAACAGCTTGTATCTTTACTCCCCAATTAGAATATAGAATTTTATATTGCTCTACTATCTTCTTTTAGAGACTTCATGTGAGGCTTTATAAGTGTATCTTTCCAATAAACTTTCCTTTGACATAAATAAATATTGAGGAGAAGAAGATATATTATTCTTTACCATTTTTATAATCGAATTATTACCAGACAATAAACATATTGGTATAAACGCTATCCATTTAAACCATTTATAAAAAGGATTCGAAATAGAAACAAATTCAAATCCTAATCGATCCGCTCCTCGATTTAACATAGTAATGCCAATTACACCTTTAATTTTATCTGCCTTAGGATGATTTTGAATATATAACGCAAGATCTGGTAAGGACTTTTTGACGTATTGATAAATGAACTTTCCTTTTTTAATATTATTTTCAAACGACTTCATTTCATTTAGTAAACGAACATTGTGTAAATGAATTTTAATTAAAGTATCATTTTTATTGATTCGTGTACCATCTGAAAGAGTTATATTTTTTCCTTTGTAACGCGTAACCCTCACGCGCAAAATATTGTCATCACAAGTTCCCTTATGAATATAAGTTAATCGCGTAAATTTGTAATATATCGGATCGATAAAATTCCAAATCGTTAGTACATAACTTTTCATCTTGTTTTCATTTCCCTTTTTGAAATATCGATAAAACTATTTTGCATATTTTCATGAAAAATATTTAGGAAATCTTAAAATTTTAGAAACAAACCGAAGACATTACTATAAGTTGGTATCATAAATTTTTATAAAATATTGCAAGATAAATCATATGAAATAGAGCTGACAATTCTTTTTCTAATTATACTTTTACAGGGGGCAAAGAGATGAATATACTTAATTTCGCCATGTCATTATTTACTTCTGGAAGAAGACCGCCGCAAATGTTTAACTTGTTTAGAAATAGAAGAACTAATAGAGGATGGATATGGTTTTCCTTATTAGGGTTAGGAACCATTTTCGGTGTAGCTGCAACACGGAATTCAAATATAAAGAAACCGATTCAACGTTTGTTTCAAAGTGTTCAAAATACGACAAAAACGTTTACTCCAACTAAATTAAACTTGGCAAATACGGAATTCGCTAATGAAATTACACCTAATAAGCAAAAGAAACAAGATAACAAAAACTAATTATTAGCATCATTAAGACAAAACTCGTAAGTGAGATGCGAGTTTTGTCTTATTCTTAATGACTTTCTTTAAACAAATTTCGCCTCTCATATCAAAATTAAAATATTTGACAAAAAAGTTGCTTTATGCTACAATTTACATTTGATTGTTTTAGATTTATAATAAGATTCTCCTGGCCAGGAGAATCTTATTTTTTTGTTTTTAAAAAGGAGTGTGTTGAGATGAAAGAAAACGCATCCAGTATAACTTCATTAGTAGCAGCTTTTAGCAGATCGTATCATAGTCAATTTGATACACCGAAAATTTTTCATGATAATATAGCAAAAGAATTAATCTCTGAACAAGAATATAATACGATCAAAGAAAACATGGTACAAGGTATACAATTCTTCAACAAAGATATTGCACAAAAATTGAAAGGAAATACAGAAGAACTATTAAAATGGATTACCCAAGTTCAACTCTCTCCAACACCATTAGCACGTGCTGCATATTGTGAAGCAGTATTACTCCACGAAATCACATTAGGATTAACACAATATGTCATACTCGGAGCTGGATTAGACACCTTTAGCTTTCGACATCCAGAACTGGAAAACAGCTTAGAAATATTTGAAATTGATCACCCTGCTACACAAACTTTTAAAATGAAACGATTACATGAAACAGATTTGAAAATTCCTAGTAATCTTCACTTTGTTTCTATGGACTTTACAAAAAAGTTTATGTATACAAACCTAATAGCTGAAGGATTCCGTCGTACAAAAACATTCTTTAGCCTTTTAGGTGTTTCTTACTATTTAACGAAAGAAGAAATGTCCAATTTAATCAATGATCTATTTACTATCGTTCCACCGGGAAGTTCTATTGTGTTTGATTATGCAGATGAAAAACTCTTTGAAACAAAAGGAATTTCTAATAGAGTCGGAAATATGATCAAAATGGCTTCTGCGGGCGGTGAACCGATGAAATCGTGCTTTTCTTATTTTGAAATGGAGAAGATGTTAGAAAAATCTGGTTTACTCATCTATGAACATTTATCACCAACTCAAATCAATGCTCTTTATTTTCGCAATCGACAAGACTATCTATCAGCCTTTGAAACGATTCACTACATTCATGCTGTAAAACAATAAAAAGCAGCACGCCTGAAAAAGCTCGCTTCATAAGAAAAAGGAGTCCATCGCCTACTGTCATAGGTGATGGACTCCTTTCTATTCTCAACATTCCGAAAAAAAAGCATCCACTAGTTGGATGCTAACGTGATAAGGAGTTTTTTTATGAGTATTGAATAGGATATAAGCGAGTGAGCTTGTCCTACACCTTATCATATGCTTGTCCTTCTCAAAAGGTGAAAAAAGAAAGGATATCCCTCAAATTACTATGTTACTTTTCATAAATATTAATCTCTAAAACTTAGCAAATACACCTTTTTCTACTATAAAAAATATGAATACGATTAATCTGTTCACTATTTCAAAGGTTGATTGTCTTCTGTTTCAATATGCAATATTGCATATTTACTACTTTCCCCCTTTCATTCCAATCTTTTATATGAAATAATTCAAATAAAAAAATATCAGTTGTTAACAAGGATGATTTATATGAAAAACTTTCGAATAAAAATTACAAAGGCTTGCCAATCATTTTGGGGATGTTTCATATACGGTATTTTGATATTTATTATATTCTTAATGATCAATTTAACGGATACACCTTTACATGCCTTAACTTGGAGAGATTGGTTAGGCTCTATAGTAGGTGCAGGAATCTTATCTGCTGGAATGTTTACTATAAGTAAATTAAATTTAAAATAACAATTTTTTCATATTGTAACCTAATCTCTATTTCTCTTTTTACCTGGATGAAGAATTTTCTCAACATCCAATATATGGATTCACCTCGCAAATATTGTTACTATATAGTTAATCTCCATATTATTTCTCTGTCGTCTTTCTAAAAGGACTTGCGCTAGGCAGCAAGTCCTTTTAATTCATTTTGTTTTTTCTACACTAACGAATATTTCTTTCTAAGTCATACAAACGTTTAAAAGTATAGTATTCATCTCTTATCTCCTCACGAATTTTTTAAATACTATTTAAAAAATCTTCTTTTGAATAAAACTTCATATTCCGTCAATACTATACATAGGCTGTATGCCATAGCTCATTGAATGACCTCTGACTTTTTTCTTTCTCCAGTCCCCCTTGGAGATGAGCAGTTAGCTTCTGCTAGCTGCTCTTTTTCTTAGTCCACCTTTTAAAAGTAGTATATTCGAATAATTATATTGTAAATATTTGACCTAGACACTCAGCTAACTTTTGTGTATTATATTCCCGAAGAGTAAGGTAAGAGTTACTCTTTGCCATTTTGAAAAAGGTTCTGCTTGAGACAGCAGAACCTTTTTTTGTGAAGCGAAAAATATTATTATGATATATTATTTTATTATGATTTTCATACTACCTTCCGATCTCTGATGACAGTAATATAGCACTACATCATAAAGAAGTAACATCCTATGAAGAAGTTCAAATCATGTTAAAAAAACGATACAAAAATAACTATCATAACTATGGTTAATCTAACAACAATCGTTGCAATCTCAGAAGTTTGACACAGCTCTGGAAAAAGCTTATAAAGAAAAGTGGAGTTCCTGATATTCGATTCCATGATCTCAGACATACTCATGCGACATTAATGTTGAAACAAGGTATTCATCCAAAGATTGTGAGTGAACGATTAGGACATAAACGAGTAGGCATCACATTGGACACCTACTCTCATGTCGTACCAGGACTTCAAGAAAAAGCAGTGGAGGATTTTGCAAATAATCTATTCCAAAAACACTAATGTTTGCAAAATGTTTGCAAATACGAATTTTGCATAAAAATACTAGCGAATTCGTATACGATTGAAAGGAGACAAAAACATGAAAGAAATCAAGTCTGACAAGGAATTCAAAGACATTATCGCAAGTGAAGAGCCAGTAGTTGTTAAGTTCTTCACAACATGGTGCCCAGATTGCGTGCGTATGGATCATTTTATTGGGGATGTAATAGAAGAGTTCAATAAGTTTGAATGGTACGCTATTAATAAAGATGAGTTTCCAAGCATTGCAGAAGAGTATCAAGTAATGGGTATTCCAAGTTTACTTGTATATCAAAATGGTGAGAAGTTAGGTCATTTACATAGTGCAAATGCGAAAACAGAAGAACAAGTTACTGAGTTTTTAGAAGCATACTAAGATAAGAGATGCCACTGGAACATATTGTTTCAGTGGTTTTTTATTTGGATTTTTCAACAGATTTTTCCCTTATGAAACTTTGTTATCCCCTACTCAAAAAGCTATAAGGCGTCAACAATGTTTGTATAGACCCACACGACTTTCCTTTGATACTCTATTGATAGAAGGAATTTCTTGACAGAAAGGAGAGTGCTTTTTATGAATTCATGTTCGAATCAAGAAGCTGATAAAGGGGCTATTGTTAGCATTGTTGCTTACATATTTTTATCAGCAATAAAAATTATCATTAGCTATATCGCTCTATCTAGCGCATTACGTGCAGATGGTTTAAATAATTTAACAGATATCGGCGCTTCACTAGCTGTTTTAATTGGTCTTAAAATTTCGCGTAAACCTCGTGATCCTGATCATCCATATGGGCATTCTCGCGCAGAACAAATCGCTTCATTAGTAGCCTCTTTTATTATGGCATCTGTTGGATTTGAAGTTATTATTAGCGCTATTCAATCATTTTTTAATCCTCAGCAAACAGCACCTAATGTAATCGCTGCTTGGGTTGCTTTCTTTTGCGCTATCGTGATGTACGTTGTATACATGTATAATAAAAAAATTGCAAAGCGGACACAAAGTAAAGCATTAGAAGCTGCTGCCAAAGATAATTTATCAGATGCGCTTGTTAGTATTGGTACCGTCGTTGGAATTGTTGCTTCACAATTTCATATGGCCATTCTTGATCCAATTGCAGCGTTACTTGTCGGACTTATTATTTGCAAAACAGCATGGGATATTTTTACAGAAACATCCCACATGTTAACAGATGGGATTGATCCTGAAAAAATGGAAGAGTATTCTCAAGCAGTGCAACTTGTTCCAGGGGTTGAACATATTGTTGATATTCGAGCTCGTATGTATGGAAATCAAACATATGTTGATATTACAATTGAAGTAGATGCTCATATGGACGTAAGCAAAAGTCATCATATTACGGACACAATTGAAGAAATGTTACAACAGAAATTTGGAATTTTATATACTCATATTCATGTTGAGCCGATGCAAAAAGAACCTATAATACCATGATCATAAGAAAAAGGAGTCCATCACCTGCTGTATATAGATGATGGACTCCTTTTTCTTCTCAACATTCCGATAAAAATGCGTGTTCTTTTTCAAAGCAATCACTTTTTTAGCGTCTTCGATACCATAGAGTCTTTTTGTAAGAATGCTTGATGAAAGATAATACATAAAACAAGCCAACTTCCTCCTGCCGCCCACCCAGCTAATATATCGGATGGATAGTGTACGCCAAGATAGATACGGCTAATAGAAATCGAAAAGATTACGAAACAGGCTGTAAAAATAATTAACACTTTTTTATGTAGTGCAATACGATGTTCCGTAATCGTCACATAGGCGATAAACCCTAGAAATGCCGTCGCATTCATCGTATGACCACTCGGGAAACTATATCCAGTCGCTGTGACAAGTTGTGATACATCAGGTCTTGGACGCTCATACCATAGCTTAAGCATACTGTTAAGATAACGAGATCCATAATAGTTAATCATTAAAAATAACGCACTCAACAACTTTTTTCGGATGAGAAAGTACATTATGATAATAATAAGCAATGGAAAATAGACTTTTTTAGAGCCAATATAAGACATCCAAATGAAATAAGTCGTCAAATATTCATTTCGGAAACTTTGAATAAATGTTGTAATAACATCATCAAACTTCTCAATACAAGCGGTATGATACGAAAATGATAATACGACAAAACAAATGAGTAATATACAACTTAACAAGTATAAATGTCGATATCGTTTCACATACATAACCTCACAATACAAAAAATGGAGCGGTTGTTTTAGTTTCCCTCTCCATTTCTTTTTTATACATTGTTTTTATTAAGAAATATAACGACTCATTTTTTGTTGTATGCTAGAAATTTTCGAAACACGAATCTCTCGTCTCTTCTAATGCAAAGTATATGTCCTGCTTAAGCTCTTGTACATTTTCATAATATGGTTTCTTCATTTGCAACATTCTCATAATAATTTCTTTATTACCTTCCGCTAATTGTAATTCTTCATACCATGGTTTTTCTATTTTATCGTTAGACTCATAGCTAGCATATAACAAAAATAAGATAAAATGGCCTAGCGCATAAAAGTCACTGCGATATTCAACTTCGCGCATAAAAGCTTGTTCGCCTTCATAAGATCGCGCTCGTTCATCCATATCTCCTTTATATCTCGCTAATCCAAAATCAACGATACGAATTGAACTCCCATTCATTAAAATGTTAGGGATTCTTAAATCGCGATGAATGATACCTTGACTATGAATATAAGAAACAACGTCTAATATTTTATATAAGATATAAAATGCTTCTCGTTCTTCATATATATATCCATCTCGAAAAATAAAATCTTCAAAATTCTCTCCAGCCATATACTCCATGACAAAAAACGGTTGCTTCTTCCAGACAAAGTGATCATACAAGCTCGGAATCGCTGGATGTTGTAAATTCTTTAAAATTTGCTGTTCTCCTTCAAACGATTTCCTTCCTGATTCATACTTTTGCTTACTTTGTCTTAATTGTTTTAATACTTTAACCTCATGATTCTGTAAATCTATCACTCTATAGGTAAAGCCATAACTGCCCATTCCAATTACTGATTCAATCTTATAGCGCTCTATAACAATTGTATTCTTACGCAGCGGTCTATCAAACCACGCGAGTATATGTCGCCATTTCATCAACTACTGGAAAAGAAACTACGGCTTTTCCGTTTTCTTTTATAGTGCTGATGTCCATATCCGTGAGATGGACGTCTTCTGTTGTAATCGCTACTTGAATAAGAGCGTCTTCTATGACGATAGTCACTGCTTGAATAAGAGTGGTATCTACCTTTTTTCCCTAATAGAGAATCAATAATTTTTTTGAACATCCCTTCACCTCTTATAGAAAATTTTATCTTCATTATACCAATATTTTTTCATAAATTTTGTGACAACTTTGTAAAGAAGACTCATGCTGAGAAGAGTAAAAAAACGACGAGTCGATCCCGTCGTTACTTTTACTCTTCATCTCCATCAAACACTTCGTCAATCATACATTTTTCTAGTAAGTATTCAAATGTAATATCAGCAAGATCTTCAATTTCTTCTTGCTTCGGTACATACCCTCTTTCAATTAGTTGCTCATAAAAAAACTCCGCAATTTCTTCCGTGTCAATTACGACTTCAATTTCCTTCATGAGCATCACTCCTTTATTTCTGTTTTATGAAAGAATTTCAAAATTATGTATATGAAATTAGAAAAATACTTTTTCTTTTCCCCTTATTCTTTTCAGTCATATTGCTGTGAGCAAGCACATACGATGTAGTACAAGCTATTAAAAGGAGGTAATAATAATGAAATATCAATATGAAATAGAGCAAAGAAAAGAAGAGTTCATGCATGAGGACAAATGGGCAGACTCTCTTATTAAATGGCTTTTTATTTTTTTAAGTATAGTAGGCATACCTTATACAGCATACGTTTTTATCCAATTTCTCTTTATCTTCTAATCCATTATTTTTTCTCTGTTAATTTTACTAAATAATTATGAATCACATTCATCACAATTTTATACTCTTCATCTTGAAAAGTCTTATATAATAACTGATAATCATTATAAATATCTAATAATCCATCAATAATCTCTTGCTTATTTGTTTTAATACTTACTTTCTTTGAATTGTTAATGGATTTCAATTTCTCTAAGTCTAATTTATTCATTCCCGCTTTATCTTGTTTCATTTTCTTTAAAATCGCATTTGCTGTTTGGGCATTCGCAAGTAGTGTTAAATCAGATTCATCCGCTTCTAACCACTCACCATCTGTAATTCTTGATAATTCATATATCGTATCTTCCCATGCATCATTTTTATATCTCCATACTTCTGTACGAAATCCAACGATACGAAAAATATCTTGATCATACCCTGAAACTTGCACAAGGTCGCCAAATGTAAACTGATAACATAGTTCAATCCATTCTGTCTTATTTTTTTTCATATCTTGCTCTGTAACATGTTGAAGCGTTTGTTCCACATAATATCCATCGTGATTATTTATTTCATATACATATACATCGTCTAACATTCTCATATTTGTAATTTTACCAACGGTTCCATATAGCGTAATCACGACTATATCTCCGACATTATATTTAGGTTGTTTTTTTCTTGACATCTATATCTCTCCTTTTTAAAGCCGTGATTTTGATAACAGTATATGCGAACGATATAAAAACGCTTATCACATAAGCGTATATTCAAAAAATTTTTTCATAAAAAAAATACATCACTTTTTATAAAGCGATGTATTTTTACAACCATATTATGCTAGCTATCTTTCTTGTAAATACAAATCCCATGCCTTATCAAAGATAGACATACTTTCTATTAATCCACTGCATTCTAAGTATGAACTAATTTCATGATAATCTTCTGATTGCTTTGGAAAACTTAAATCATCGTAGATTGCTTCTGCCAAATCAGATATTTCATTTTTAACCAATGGTGCACGGTGTTTCATCATATAATGGTAAAATGTTTTCTTCAAAAATGTTCCCTACCTTTCTAACTTGGGTACATTATACAAGGGAGAAAAGAAAAAAACCAGCACAATGGCTGGTTAAAAATCAAAATAATTTCTCTTTAATAAACGCGGACGCCCCATTAATTCCTCATAAGTCAATTGCTTTGGCAAATCTTTTGTATAAATGAGAAACAACTGATCTTCAATTTCTTTCACAATATGATCAGATTGATATTCCATCCCACACGAAGAACAAGAAATACATGGTGTTTTTTGGATTTCAATTGCCTTTGTACCATCCGGCAACTCCCAATATACAGTATTTACACTTTCTGTTGCTTCTGTACTTTCACACCACATACAATTCATACTGCATCACCTTCAGATTTTTCATCAGCTTCTAGCTTTTCCATTTGTGCTTTATATTTTTTATCTTTAAGTTGATCACGTTTTTCACGCTTATCCTTTAAGGATGCATGCGTTTCATTCATTTCATAATCTTTTCGGCGATTCATACGCTGTAGATCATCTGGTACGAGGTTGAATTTCTTATCGCTCATTAATGCCGCTACACCAATATCAGAGCGCTTCTCTTCATATGTCGGATAAATTTCTTTAAAGTACCCTTCCGCTCTCCCTGGTACATAATTTTCTGGTTCTGGATACGTTGTAATAACCCCTTCAAAGTTACGGAGTACAACTTTATCCGCACTTTGCGAGATTAAATAGTTTGGCTGAAGTGCAATTTTACCGCCTCCGCCTGGAGCATCTACAACAAACGTTGGTACTGCATAACCAGAAGTATGTCCGCGCAGTCCTTCGATAATCTCTAAGCCTTTAGATACTGGCGCACGGAAATGACCAATTCCTTCCGATAAATCACACTGATAAATATAATATGGGCGAACTCGAATTTTCACTAAATCGTGCATCAGTTTTTTCATAATTGGGACGCTATCGTTAATTCCTGCTAAAATAACCGCTTGGTTCCCAACTGGAACGCCTGCATTTGCAAGCATTTCACATGCTAATTTAGACTCTTCTGTAATTTCAATAGAAGTATTAAAATGTGTATTGAGCCATACTGGGTGATATTTTTTCATAATATTACATAGATTTTCTGTAATACGTTGCGGGAATACAACTGGCGCCCTTGTTCCGATACGAATAATTTCCACATGCGGAATTGCTCGTAAATTCTTTAATACATATTCTAAAATTTTATCATTAATCAGGAGCCCATCGCCGCCAGAAATTAAAACGTCTCGTACTTGCGGTGTTTCACGAATATAAGCTATTGCTTCATCTAATTGTTTTTTTGGTACGCCCATGCCAATTTGTCCACTAAAGCGGCGGCGTGTACAATAACGACAATACATGGAGCATTGATTTGTTACAAGAAACAAGACGCGATCTGGATAGCGATGTGTTAAACCAGGAACTGGTGAATCTTCATCTTCATGTAGTGGATCTTCTAAATCATACTTTGTTTTATATAATTCTTCCGAAATCGGTACAGACTGCATTCGAATCGGACAGCGCGGATCATCGGGATTCATAAGCCAAGCATAGTACGGTGTAATATTTAACGGAATCGTTTTTGTTGAAATTTTAACACCTTCTTCTTCTTCTGGTGTTAAATTTATGACTTTCTTTAAATCATCTAACGTTTTAATCGTATTCGTTAATTGCCAAATCCAATCATTCCATTGTTCTTCTGTCACGTCTTTCCATAATTCAATTTCTTTCCAATGACGATTTGGTTTATATACATCGTGTAACATTGCTATTCCCCCTTTTTTTACGCTCACTTTTTATATAAGCAATAATTATGCCAACTTCACAAATTTGATAAGCGACATTATAAAGTTCCTTATTATATATAGGAAAAATCGTTTTTTACGTGTAGATACCATAATAACTCACTATGATTCTTGTTACTTTTTGTATATGTAAACGCTCTTTTATTGGTGCAAACACATAAAAAACGCCGATTATTCGGCGTTTTTTTTATATTTATTTAACTTATACTGCAAAGTTTGTCTTGGAATACTCAGTAATTTAGCCGCTTGTAATATATTCCCCTCCGTTTCTATTAGAGCTCGATGAATCAATTCCTTTTCTATTTGAGACAGCGCCTCGCGTAAAGGCAATATCTTTTTCTTCTCCTGTCTATTTTCTTTCTGAAATATTCGGGGTAAACAACAAACTGTTAGCGAATGCCCTTCTGCAATAATTACAGCATGTTCAATCGTATGCTTTAGTTCTCTTACATTTCCTGGCCAATGATACGATAATAATCTCTCTTTTGCATCATCGTTAATCTCAAATACATCTTTTTTATATTCCTTGTTATACTGTTTTAAAAAATAAGATGCCAGTAGTAAAACATCTTCTATTCGCTCACGAAGTGGCGGAATATAGAGAGAAAATACATTCAATCTATAATATAAATCCGTACGAATCTTATTTTCACGCAAACAGACTTCTGGAGGCTGATTCATTGCAGTAATGACACGTACATCTACTTTTCTTGTCTTATTATCACCTATTCGACGTATGACCCCGTCTTCTAAAACGCGAAGCATTTTTGCTTGCAGATCAAGGGGCATCGAGTTTAACTCATCTAAAAATAATGTCCCTCCATCTGCAAGCTCAAATAACCCCGCACGCTCAATAGCTCCCGTATAACTACCTTTCGTCGTTCCAAATAATAAACTTTCTAATAGTGATTCTGGGAGCGCCGCACAATTTTGTGCAATAAACGGTTTATTTTTTCTTTTTGAAGCTTCATGAATTGCCTGGACAAATAATTCTTTTCCTGTTCCTGTTTCGCCGTATATTAAAACATTTGCATCTGTTGGGGCTACCTTTTGCGCTAACTCTTTCGTTTGACGAAAACGAGTATCATTCGTCACGATTGTATTAAATGCAATATGTTTTTTCGTTATTTTTCGTTTAGAAGAACGCTTCATTTTTGACTGTAAATCAACAATTGTATCTGTTAATTTTTGAATCGTTGTATAATCCTTTGCAATCTCAACCGCTCCAGCAATACTTCCTTCTATGAAAATAGGTAAAGTCGTATTAACAGTACATACATCCTCACCTTTTAAATTTTGATAACGCTGCACTTGATGGACGATAGGCTTTTTTGTATGTAAAACTTTCATAAGTGTACTCGTTTCCCGAGATAACGATGGAAATGCCTCTAATAAATGCTTTCCTAGTACATTCTCAATTTTTGAACCATCATGCTTCGCTGCAACCTCATTATAAAAAATGGTAATTCCATTTTCATCTACAGCATGAATTGCTTCATCAATACTGCTCAAAATCGCTTCAATGACTTCTTGTGTAGAAACAGCTAGCAATGTCATCCCTCCTCTTGCCAACAATTCAGCATATTACATGCCGAATTGTCGGCACCCCTATGTGCGATTATAAGCATTGTGATTTCATTCTATTGTTTCTTCTCCACATTCGTTATTTGTTTAATCATTCATACTGAATAAAGTGAAACTTTCATCAGTATGAATAACTTTTACGAATTTGTCGTTTATGGGCAAGCTCTGCTCCCACGTATTTCCCACCGAATCGTACTACCTATCAATAATTGGATAAATCTTTTACCCATACATTCATATCTTCTAATTTATCGAAAATATAACAATTGTTAGCAAGTCTGCCTGTATACGTATAGCCTAACTGATGAAAAGCCGCATTCATTCCAAATGAAAGCGAGCGGGCAATTGTATAAGAACAAAAGATTGCTCGATCTCGCAGTTCTTCTTCTAATTGAACAAGTAAGCTTTTCATAAAACCATGTTTTCGATACTCAGGTAAAGTCGCGCAATTTGTTAGTTCTGCATTCCCTTCTTTCACATTCATCTCTGCAGAAGCAGTGCTAACAATTTTCCCTTCTAATTCATATACATAATAAATGGTATCTTCTTTCATTGTTTGTTTCACATAGTCCACTTGATTTAATGGTGTTGGATAAATTTCAAAAACTCTTCCGAATACATTTGCTAACTGTTCTGCATCATCTTCTGTAGCCTTCCGCAATGTAAATGGATTCGGAACTTGTTTATCTATTCCCTTTTTTTCTCTCACACCATTTAAAATTTGATCTTCATTTTCCCATTCGATACTATTTCTTCTTTCATCCTGCAAATACTTCACCAAAAAATAAGCATCGTGACCTTGAAAATAATGAGGAATTGTTGCTTCTAATAAAAAGCCAAAAGAGAGCCACGCCGAAACATGCTCTCCCTTTCCTTTTATAATACATTTAGTGAAAGCATGCTTCTTGGCCAATTCTTCAACTGTTTGTCTTACATATTCTACATTGCCTGTGTAATGATCAACTCGCACTCGCTTGTTAAAATAGTCCAATACTCCTTCTACAGTATAATACTTTGTCTGTTCTTTAAATGATTCATAATAGTTCATCGTTTCACCTCACACCAATCTAATAATGTACATGCAATGATTTTTGCAGCGGCAATCATTTTATCTACTTCAATGTATTCATTTGGATAATGCGCTACCTTCGTTTCTCCTGGACCAAATATAATCGTCGGTATATCTGCAATTTGAGTAAATAATCCGCCATCTGTTCCCCATGGCGATGCTTCTATAATCGGATTTTCCCCTTCAATTTGCACGAAATTATCTTGAAGTGTTGTAATGAGCTCATGTTTCTCATCTAATTCACCTGGCACCCATCTCGCTCCAAACCATTCTACTTCTACAGGATGATCTTTAAACCATACATCCTTATCCTGTAATTGTTGAATCCAAGTTTCAAATTCTTCTTTTGCCGCCTCTATAGTCTCATTCGGCGCAATTCCACATCTTCCTTCTAATATTAAGGAATCTGGTACAGAACTCGGCCAACTTCCTCCTTCAATTTTCCCTATATTAATCGGAATTGGGATGGGAATTTCCTTATAAAGCGGGTCTGTCATTCGGTCATTTCTCTTTTGTTCTAATTCTTTTACATGCTCCACTACAATCATACTTTTTTCAATTGCGCTGATTCCTTCATAACGAGTCCCACCATGTGCAGCTTTCCCTTTCACATGCAGTCGAAACCACATAGATCCTTGCTGTTTTGGAAAGAACTTCATATTTGTTGGTTCTGGAATAATGACCCCGTCCGCTTTATATCCTCTTAAAATAGCTGCTAAACTTCCTGCACCACCGCTCTCCTCTTCTATTACGCTTTGAAAATAAATATCTCCTTTTAATACAATTTCATTCTTAATAATTGCTTCCATCGCAAGTATTAAAGCAATATTCCCTCCCTTCATATCCGTCGTTCCACGACCATATATACGGTTTCCAATTCTTTCCCCACTATAAGGGGGATGATCCCACTGGTTCACATCTCCCTCTGGTACAACGTCAATATGTCCATTTAAAATCATGGATTTTCCGCCGCCACTTCCTTTTAAAGTAGCTACAATATTAGGACTATCTGAAAAATTTGTTCTTGGGGACACAAAATAAGGATGATCTTTCATTTTTGTAAAAGACGGCTCCCAAATGTCAAGGTCTAATCCTAATTCACGCAACTTTTCAATTATGATTGCTTGCGCTCCACTTTCGTTTCCAGACACACTCTTTTCTTGGATCAATCGTTTTAATAGTTTCGCACTATCTTCTTCATGATTTTCAATATAATCACATAATTGTTTTTTCAAATCTTCCATATATCCCGCTCCCTTCATTCAATTACAAGCAATTTAGAACTTACATGGAAAGCCGCTTCCGTATGCTCCCTCACATCTTCTACTGTATAAGGGCTCATCAATTCTTGAAGTACTAATCCTTTAGAAGTGACTTCCATCACAGCCATATCGGTAATAATGACATCCACGCATTTTTTTGATGTTAAAGGCAATGTACATTCAGATACAATCTTTGCATTCCCATACTTATCGACATGGTTCATTACAACAACGACTCGCTTTGCTTTTTGTGCTAGGTCCATTGCTCCGCCAATACCTGGAACACGCTTTCCTGGTACAATCCAATTGGCTAAATCCCCATTTCCGCTCACTTGCAGTGATCCTAGAATTGTTAAATCTAATAAACCTTTGCGAATCATACCAAATGCGGTGCAGCTATCGAAGTAACTTGCCCCTTGAATAATCGACGTCGGCAGTCCCGCTGCATTGCATAAATTTGCATCTTCCTCCCCTTTATTAGGTGTTGGTCCCATACCGATAATTCCATTTTCAGCATGGAACATAACGTGTATATCTTCCCGTAAATGATTGGGAACAAGTGAAGGAATACCAATTCCTAAGTTGACAATCATGCCATTTTGAATTTCTTGCGCAGCCCGCTTTGCGATTTTATCTCTTACATCTATTCCCATGCCCATTTCCAATTCACCCCTTCCGATGGAACAATATAATCTATGAAAGCACCTGGAACTACAATTTCTTCCGGATGTAAGGCACCAAGCGGTACAATTTCTTCCGCTTCTACAATTGTAATATCCCCCGCCATCGCAACATGTGGATTCATATTACGCGCACTTTTGTCAAAAACAATGTTTCCAAATGGATCTGCTTTTTTCGCATACACAATCGCTATTTCAGCTGTAAGAGCCGTTTCAACTAAAAACGTTTTTCCATTTAATTCAACTGTTCGTTTCCCTTCCTCAACCATCGTATCAACACCAACATCAACAAGAATGCCGCCAAGACCTACGCCGCCTGCTCGAATGCGCTCTGCTAATGTTCCTTGAGGTGAAAATTCAATTTGTAACTTTCCTTCGTTTAATTGTCTCCCTGCATTCGGATTTGAACCGATATGAGAAGTGATTAACGATTTTACTCTTTCTCTTGTTATAAGACGACCAATCCCCACATCTGGGAACCCTGTATCGTTTCCAATTACATGTAAGTTTGTAATTCCTTTCTCCACAATTGCTTGTATAAGAGATGGAGGGGATCCGATTCCACCAAATCCCCCAAACATTAATGTCATATCATCATGAAATAACGAAATGACTTCATCTATTTCTTTCAACTTTCCGAATGTATTTGTCACCATTTTCATGCGATACTATGCCCTCCTCTTTGCATCATTTCCTCTACACTCTTAGCAAAAATACTAAGTAGCTCATCTAGCTCAGAATATGTAGTAGTCATTGGTGGTGCAACAAGCAATGCGCTATCTTCTTTTCCCGCTTGCCCTGAAACAGCTTGATATAAAAGGAGGCCGTTTTTAGCTGCCACTGAAATGAGCTCCGACGCTTTTGTAAACGGTTGCAATTCGATTCCAATTAGGAATCCTTTCCCCCGCACATCTGCAATAATAGTCGATTGCTGCTGAATTTTTTGTAATCCCTTTATTAAATATTCTCCTTTTTCCGCTGTTTTTTCGGGCAAATTATGTTTTTCCATATATTCGATAACCGCTAAAGCAGTTGCTGCTGATAATGGATTTGCGCTTAATGTATGACCGCTCATTACTGATCGAGACCCTCTTAAAATCGGATCCATAACACGATCACTTATAACCGTCGCTGCCATTGGTGTATAACCAGCTCCGAGCCCTTTTCCAAGCGTCATAATATCAGGCTCCACACCCCAATGCTCCATTGCAAACCACGCTCCTGTTCGCCCAAGCCCTGTCATAACCTCATCCGCAATAAATAAAATATCATAATGCGTACAAATATCTTTAATCACTTTATAATATTCTTTTGGGGGAACAACCGCTCCACCGGCAGCACCAATAATCGGTTCCGCTATAAAAGCTGCAATATGTTCCGCACCAATTCGCTCAATCGCTCGTTCTAATTCCGTTGCGCAGGCAAGCTGACAAGTTGGATATACTTTTTGTAACGGACACCGAAAGCAATATGGAGCTGATACGGTTGGATAATCTTCCAAAATAGATACAAATCGTTGTCTTCTCAATGGATGCCCAGACATAGATAAAGCTCCCATCGTAATTCCGTGGTAGCTCATCCATCTTGATAAAATTTTATGTTTACCATGAATACCACGTTCTTGAAAATGTTGAATTGCAATTTTCATAGCTGTCTCGTTTGCTTCTGTACCACTATTTACAAAAAAACTCCAATTCAAGTCTCCTATACTTAAATCACTTAGTTTTTTTGCTAACTTTTCTGCTGGTTCACTTGTAAACTGTGACCGATAGACAAAAGCAATCTCCTCTGCCTGTTTTTTTATTACTTCAGCAATCTCCGTTACGCCATGTCCGATACCAGCCGTAATAGCTCCCGAGGAACCATCAAAATACTTATTTCCATTTTGATCGTACAAATATACTCCTTTTCCATGAGAAATCATTGGATACGGCTGACCAACAAGTGGCTTAATTAAGTAATCGCGCATAGCGCTCCCCCATTTCTCCAATTTGTATATATATATGAAGAAAATTGACGTTTCTTTCATAAAAAAGAATCCCCCGCAAAAGCAGTGAATAGATAAAAAATACTTATAAACTATAGAAATAGGCCTTGTAAATCGAAACAATATTCAGAATTAAAGCTTTTTAAATTCCCTCTCCTTCGATGATAAAATCATGCTCCCCCCAATCCGATTAAAAATTTCCTACAACATCAGCTACTCTATTCAAATTGCCGATATTGTGTAAACTTCGACGAAACTCCCGTTCATTTCCTTCCTATTTGCATAGTTTACATCTCATACTTTTAAACAAAATTAGACAAATTTCTTATAAATCTAAACATTTTCTTCTCTTAAGAAATATGCAATGCTTTTCTTTCATAAAAAAAGAACCGATTAACGACAGTAACCAGTTCAGTATGACGCTCTTTATCCATGATTAGCGCACCCAACAAGCTCCAATGATGATTAATAAAATAAACAACACAACTAACAACGCAAATCCATAACCTGTACCGTACCCTCCGTAGCCACAATAACTACCTGGATATCCATACCCCCACATATTTTCCCTCCTTTTTCCATATTTATATTGCACTATTACATTATGTAGGACAACTATCCTTTCGTATGTGTATTTGCCTAGAAATCCAAAAATCCATATGTATAATCTCTTTTGAAAGCAAGTTTCTTGCATAACTTCTTTTTACTGACGCATATAGTTGTAATAATGACAAAGGAGGAATATCCATGACGCAATCTGAATTTGAAAAATATGGACAAGAAGCAATTTGCTATGAACAACTGGCACGGTACTATCAATATATAAATCCTAAAAAATATATCGAGCTATCCATGAAGTATCATCATGCGGTAAAGCAACTTGTACAGGCATACGAAAGGCGTGAATCACAAGAGGCAACGTTACCATCTTATATGAGGATCTTTCATGCCTCACCGCATACAGCCCCTGTTGATATTTTAATAAATGGACAAAAAGTAATTAAAAATATCACTTTTCAACAATTCAGCCCTTATTTCTCCTTCATGCAAGGGCAATATAGGCTTGATATTGTTCCTCTAGATAATGAAACCCCAATTTTTTCAGCACTTATCCCGATGCTAGGAAATCATTCCTATACACTTGCAATACTTGATAAAGATTCGCATATTCAACTACAACCAATGCTAGATAATACACATTTGCCATCTGGTCAAGCTAAAATACGATTCGCACACTTCTCACCTGACACTTCAGTTGTAAATGTATCCTTAAAGAACGGCGATCATCTATTTGAAAACGTACTCTTTAAACAAGTAACAGATTATTTACAAGTAAGCCCTGGTACAGCTGATATCGAAATTTCACTTGTTGATACAAAGAAAAATCTTGTAACGATTCCAAACGTAAAAATCGAACCAAATACGATTTATACAATTTCCCTTGTAGGTTACACTACAAAATCGCCAAATGTTACTACTGTTACTCTTACAAATTAAAAAAATCTACGCCATATTATGGTGTAGATTTTTCATCTTATTTTTGAAATGTAATATGAAATTCTGTCCACTCAGAGTTTGATTGACATGTAATCGTCCCATTATGCTTTTCAACAATTTGTTTACATACAAATAAACCAATACCAGTTCCTAATTTTTTTGTTGTAACAAACGGTTCGAAAATCGTTTCAATATTCTCTGCTGGAATTATTGGACCATTATTTTTTATTACAATATGAATCATTTCTTCATCTTCACATGTATCGATAATAATTTTACGATTTTCATTCATTGCTTCTAAAGCATCAATCGAGTTCATTAAAATATTTAAAAAAACTTGCCTCACTTCACTTCGATATCCTACAAATGGAATCGGGTAAGGTAAGTTTTTTTCAATTGAAACATTTGCATTTACTAAACTTGGATATAAGAAATGAATAATATCATGAAACAAATCGTTTAGCCAAAATCGTTCCGATTCATTCCACATTTCCTTTTTAGAAACAAGTAAAAATTGCGAAATACGAAAGTTTAACTGATCTAGTTCATGAGAAATAATATCTAAATACGATAAATTAGGATGTTCTGATTTCAGCAGTTTCACAAAACCCATTATGGAAGTTAACGGATTCCGGAATTCGTGAACAAAGCTAGCAGACATTTGCCCTAAAATAGTTAATCTTTCTTTATGTGTTTCATTTATATATTGCTGTTTTTCCTCTAAATTTCTTGATATGATTTCCGAGTATTTTAAAACAGTATAATAAATTAATCTGTCAAAACAAGTATGTATTTTTGTCATAATTGGTTTTAGCTCGCAAGCTTTCACATCTAACTCACACATCGCTTCAAATAGTTCGTTTCTTCCGACATTTGCGTTATAGACAAAATCGCCAATATTTGCGTCCGCCCCTGCACGTTCAATCGCAATTTTCTCACATAACGGCTGTAAATAAGCAATATCCTTATCTTCCATAATAAGTTTAATAATGAATTCTAATAAGCGTTCTCCATTTCGCTCTACCTCTTGCTTAAACGGATCTTTGTCGGAAATTATCGTTTTGTTTTTCCAGTTCTCTACGAATTGATGCCTATTGTCTTTCAAATACGAACAAAATACTTCTTTAATATCCTCCTTACCGATTGGAAAAACCCCCATTTCCTCCATTTCCATGCGACGATACCCTGTATATTTTGAATAGTATCACAAAAAACAAATTTCGTTAAGAGATTATTGTCACATTTTGTTAATTTCTGTTGATAAAATTCATTTTATTTTTATCGTCCGTTATACCCTTTGATAAGTGCTAGATAATTTCCTTCTATTTGTGTCAAATTTCACATATATATCATGATTTTTTTTGCATCCTTTCCGATTCTTGCGTACAATAAACATGGAAAGGTGTGAAAAATATGGTAAATAAAAATGTGGAAGATTATCTCCAAGAAGGCATTTATGGCCAAAAGCAAAATAAACCAGAAGAACGTAATATGTATTTAGGTACATTGCGCGAACGTGTAGAGATTGCTTTAACCATCGGTCAAGTAATGCGAAGCACCATTTATTCAGAAGTAACCAAAAGTATGAATTCTTCTCAGAATCTGCATCTATTTGTAAATGGAAGCATTGCTTACCCACATTTATCAAAATACATTAAATTAGCAAACGAAAAAAACGTTCCCTTCACTATTGTTCAAAATAAGGGAACACATACACCAATTGGCTTAGTTGTAGCGCATCATACTGCTGTAGATAAAAGTCAAATTTACGTTGAAGATGACATTTTCAAACAAGAAATGCCCTCATAACGAAGGAAAAGGTACACTTTAAAGAGTGTACCTTTTATGATCTACTCATCCATTCCATTTACGAACTAATTTGTTCTTGCAGCGATATAGAAGAGTCCGTTTCAGACATAACAATTGGCGCGGGTTGTTTCGTTACTTCTATTTGCTTAATATAATGGCCATCTAATTCTTTAATACAGAACCTATATCCTTCGATTCTCACGATATCTCCTTCTTCAATTCCAAGGTTTTTCGTTAAAATCCAAGCGCCAATCGTATCAATTCCATCGTCATGAATTGTTAAACCAAGTAGCGCATTCACTTCACTAACAAGTACTTTTCCTTCTAAAATTGTTTTCGTTTCGCTGACACATTGAATTTCCGGTTGTTCATCTATATCAAATTCATCTTGAATTTCCCCAACAATTTCTTCCAATATATCTTCAACTGTTACAAGCCCTGATGTACCTCCATATTCATCAATTAACACCGCAATATGCGTACGCTCCCGTTGCATTTTTAAAAACAAATCACGAATTGGAATAGATTCGATAACAAGAATAATCGATCTCATATATGTTCCTACTGTTTCAGCATGATCAGCACCACGTTCCACATAATCTGTGAAAATATCTTTAAAATTAACAAATCCAATAACATGATCCTTATCTCCGTCAACTACAGGATATCTTGTATATTTTTCTTTTGACATTTTTCGCAATGCTTCTTTTGTCGGCATATCCTTATCTAAAATATACATTTCCGTACGCGGGACCATAATTTCTTTTGCAATCCGGTCATCAAATTCAAAAATTTTATTCACATATTTAAATTCTGATTGATTAATCTCTCCATTTTTGTAACTTTCTGAAACTAATAATTTCAGTTCTTCTTCTGAATGTACATCTTCACGCTCTTTTACCTTCGATAAACCAAACATTCTTGCTATATATTGAGCGGATCCATTTAGTAGCCATATAAATGGGAATGTAAGGCGATAAAAGAAAATGAGCGGCCTTGCTATAAACAAGCTAATTTGCTCTGCCTTTTGAATTGCAAATGTCTTTGGTGCCAATTCCCCAATAACTACATGGAAGAAAGTAATGAACATAAACACTAGAATTACAGCTAAAAATTCCGCAAGTTGAACAGGTACTTTCAAACTAGCAAATAGTTGATCAAACGTGTGCTTTAGTGCTGGTTTTCCTAACCATCCTATTCCAAGTGCTGTAACTGTAATCCCTAATTGGCAAGCTGATAAATACTCGTCTAAGTTTGTAATGACTGTTTTTACTGACTTTGCGCGCCTATTGCCCTCAGCAATTAAGTAATCGATGCGCGATCCTCTCACTTTCACAATTGCAAATTCTGTTGCAACGAAAAATGCAGTTAAGACAATTAAAACAATCAACATACTTATCCTAAATATGTCCAAATATGTTTCCTTACTTACACTGTAAGCAAGGAAGCCACCTCCTACTTCAAATTATTCAAGCGAAATATCCAATTTGAATCTGGCAAAATTCTACATTAGCAATCACCTTTTTATATATTATATGCATACATAAAAAAAGATATTTATATTTATGATAATCTAAAAATCTTGTTCCCGTCAATTTACAACACGGAGAAGTTGAAAATGGGGCAGCTCTATGTTTCATAGATACATATTAAATTTCGTAAAAAAACACTTTCTTTGGCGATTCAACACTTCTTTTGTCACTCTAGAAGGGAACAAACTTTTCATCTAGAAATCATGTAACAAGATATATATAGGAGGGATTATCTTGGAATATAAAACACCCTTTATTGCGAAAAAGTTAGGTGTTAACCCAAAAGCAGTGGTTCGGATTGCTCAACAATTAAATCTCACGATTCAAAAGAATAAATATGGACATTACATTTTTACAAAAAGTGACTTTGATCAAATGTTAGAATATCACCGTTCTCAAATGGAACAAGATTCCACTTCCCAAACGAAATCCTCAAATGAGATTGAACAACTCGTCATACAATTAAATACAATTACAAAACGATTAGATCATATTGAAGAACAAATGCAAGATAAGGCAAATGATGTTGTCACATATCAACTATTACAGCATCGTCGTGAAATGGAAGAAATGTTAACAAAGATTGAAAAATTGGAAGCTTCTATTCAGAAAGAAGAACCCGTATACATTACACCGGACAGTCAATCAACATATGAACGAGAAAAGAAACCAAAACGCCGTAAAATGATTTTAAGTATGTTTGGATTTTAATGATTCTTATTTATCCCGCTATTTTGGTGTAGTAACAGCCCTAAAATAGCGGGATAAAAAAAGAAGCAACTAAAGCTGCTTCCTTACTTATCTATCCATAATCTTCTTCATCATCAATTTCTTCGCAATACGTAGTACCCATGCCCATGGCACAGCTAAACGTTTATGTAATGCGCGCCACAAGTTTATTGATTTTCTTTCATACTCTTGAAACTTCTTTATATTTTAAATTACTTCTATGCATTCCATTGCAAGTGAATATACATTTTCATACCCTGCTATACTTAGCTTTTTCTGTAATCGATCTGTATCCTCTTTAAGAGCGTGCACTAGCACTGTATGTTCTGGTAATAATATGTTTAACATCTCTTTAACATCTCTTATACTTTGATGAATTTTATACGGAACTCGTTTCACCCTACATTTCCTGCTTACACGTTCTTTCATCACCTTTTCAGCGAAACTCCCTTTAGCAATATGTCCAGTAAAGATAATGGAAGTTTGTTCTTCATACCGAAGTTGTTCATAATATAATTGTGCTCGTTTCGTTTGCATATTCGCATCACTCATTACAACTATTCCATAACTATTTTGCATACAAATGTCATGATCCATAACTATTATGTTTCTTTTCAAACTCTCTATCATCCATTCGAGTTCTTCATTATTTTTTATCCAATCTTTGTATACGAACATCTCTTCAAATCCAGCTAAAATTTCTTTATCTATTATAATTGGAAGTTCTTTATATCTTTTATATAAATACAATACGATGTCTTGTGCCCTACCAAGTGGAGGCAATGGTAGTAATGCTATCCCTTTATTTTGCGTAGCTCTTTCAATTTCTGTACATAATTCATCTACTCGTTCAGTTTGCGTAATATCATCAGTGTGATACGCGGCATCTACAATTGCTATTTTTATATCGCCACGCAATTTCTCAGGTAAATTAGCTCGTAGTATATGAGACTCTGCTGAATAATCACCAGAATAAAATACGTATGTATTATGCATATCCACTAAAAACCAAACAGCACCTAATACATGCCCACTATACCCCCATTGAAACCGCAATGTAGGAGTAACCTGTATCCATTCATTTGGATTACTAATCTCATCAATACATACATAATGTAAATCTTTAATATTTTGATTGTTATAAGGTAAATTCCACCCTTGCGCCAAACTGTAGTTTCTCCATTTTTCAAAATAAGCTGGAAGTTGCTCCTTCGTATAATGAGTCGTCCAAATTTTTTTCTTATATCCATACTTCGCTAATAAAGGTAAACCCATCGTATGGTCTTCATGAATATGTGATAAAAATACCGCATCTAAAAATGGAACAACTTCTCTCTCTATTTTTGGATAACTATCCTCATATGATCGATTAATACCACAATCAAACAATATTTTCGTCTCTTTATTTTTTATAAAATAGCAGGAACGACCATATTCTCCTGCTCCTCCCCATACTTCTACCCTCATCATGCTACCCCTTTTCGTTTTTGCTCCATATGTTGCAGAAGTAATAAGCACATTGTTGTAAGTCCAACCGAAACAACGGCCATCGCCATTCCTATAGATACTTCCCCTTGTTCAAATTGAGCGAAAATAAACGTTGCTGACGTTTCTACTGATGGAGGTAGTACGAGGAGCGATGCTACTAACTCTCTTATCGAAATCGTAAATGTCATCGCCCATCCAGCAAGAATGCCGGGGATAATAAGAGGCAATATGATTTTCCTAAAAATATAAATATAATTTCCAGAAAAAATAGTTCCCGCCTGTACAAGAGAGTCATCAATTTGTCCGAGAGATACTTTTACATACTGCACCGTATAAGGCAGAAAAAGAACAACATAAGTTACGATAACCATGACTGGTGTATTATAAATTGATATAGGTATATATGGTGAATTCCAAAATAAAATAAGACCTACAATCATCACGATTCCTGGTACCATATTTGGTAACATACCGCACATATCAAGCCATTTTTCAGAGGACTTTTTCCCTTTTCGAATCATAATTGCTAAAAAAACTCCAATACTTGCAGCAACAATCGCTGTTACGAGTGAAAAAAGAAAACTGTTCCATAAGGCTTCTAATCCTGGAGACCCCATTGTAAACAATGATTCATAATGGCTCGTTGTAAAGTTATTTAAATGTAAGCCGCCACCTCTTAATTTTGACAATGAAGCTATAAGTATAGAAAAGTATGGAATACCTATTGAAACTATTAGTAAACCAATTACATAGACCCATGCAACAAAACGTGTAAATATAGACAAAGTATACCTTTTAGATTTCACACCTTTTCCACTAACCATTGCATATGAGTATTTTCGGTTCAATACATTTTGCATATACCAAATGAGCATACATGCACTAAGTAATAAAGAAGATAATGCTGTTGCACTACTAAAATCAATTGGCCAACTCGAAATAAATTTGTGAATCTCTGATGTTAACACATGGAATCCTATTCTACGTCCGAATGTAGCTGGTGTTCCAAATTCAGAAATCGTCTTTACGAAAATGAGTAAAGCACCCATTACATAACTTGATACTAATAACGGCAATATCACTTTTCTTAAACGGTAGAAAAATTTTCCACCATGAACTGCTGCCGCTTCTTCTTTACTACTCCCAATCTGAAGTAACGTGTTTTTCAACATGAAATAAAGGAATGGAAATAAATGCAGACTCATAATTAAAACCATACCGCCTAAACTAAAAAACGATGATGAAATCGGATTTAGCATCGGAAAGAACTGTTCGAAATAGCCGTTAGGTTGCATAAATAAAATCCAACCCATCGATCCAATATACGGTGGGGTCATAAATGGGATCATAAAAACAATATCTAACTTACTATATTTTCCGACATCTGTTTTGCTCATAATGAACGCCAATGGAAATGCAAATATTGTAGCTCCTATTACTACGAGTACACCTAAAAGCATCGAATTTAAAAAAATCCCAGCTAATCCACCACTCTGCATGACTTCAAAAGGCTTTAAGAAATTCCAGCTGCTATTTTCATATATACTAGAAAATAAAATGAGAAAAAGCGGAATGACGATTAACATCGCCACAAGTAACAACGCTACCACCATTCCAAATTGTCTTACTGATACGAATCGATTTACCATGTAATCACCATCTTATTGAAATACTTTCTTGAATTGTTTTCCTATTTCATCTTGTTCTTTTTCAACTGTTTTCCAATCAATATTTAATGCTGGAATCTCTTCTACATTTGGTCTATTTTCCGCTTTTATATCTGTTCTACCTGGCAGTAAATATGCTTTAGAAACTTGTTTTTGCACACCGTCTGATAATAAATAATCAATAAACTCTTTTGCACCTTCTACATTTTTACTATCCTTCATAATACCTGCTGCACGTGGACTAATGACTGTTCCGCTTTTTGGATATACGATCTCAACAGGTTCACCCTTTGCTTTTGCACTGTATGTCATATAATCAACACCCGCAATTACCATATCTTTCGCACCTGTTACTACTGGATCTAACGCTTCTTGGTTTGCCCCTGCTACTGTAACTTCATTTTTCTTAAGCTGTTCAAATAAATTCCATCCATCTTTTCCATTCTTCTTGACGTATCCTGTTACAAAGTCTAAAGCGGAACCTGAAAGTGCTGGATCTGGAAAATTCACTTTCCCTTTCCATTCTCCTTTTATTATATCGCTCCAATCTTCAGGCGCTGTCTTCACATTTTTTGTGTTGTACACAATTCCTAATGCTGAAGCACTATACCCGAAATAATGTCCTTTATCATCCGACCATTCTGGACGAAGCTTATCAGCTTGTTTCGCTTCTTTATAAGCTAACGTTTGACCCTCTTTCTTTAATCCTTCCATGGCTGGTAAAGAAGCGAGTACGACAACATCAACGACTGGATTTTTCTTTTCAGCTTCCATTCTCGCTAATATCTTCCCTGTTGTTCCTTGAAACATTTCCACTTTTATACCCGTTTTCTTTTCAAAGTCCTTTTGAATTTTTTTTGCTAATCCTTTTGGCCCTGCACTATATACAACAATTTTCTTTTCATTCGCATTTTTATTTTTTGCATCTGCATTACCTGTCTTCGAACTACATCCTGTTACTACAGCAGAAAATAATAACGTACATACAAATAAAGACTTAAGCGAACTGAATTTCTTCATACGATTCTCCCCCTATATGATGAATACATTTTTTTGGTACATATAATGATACTGGTTTACCGACGCTTAACTTACTATTGTGATAAGCTGTCCATACACCGAGTGTCCCCATATTTACTTTTACTTCATAACGTTCTCCTACATATGTAACGTGCTGAATTTCACCACTATACATTTCGCACACATCATTTTTTGTCCAGCTCACATGCTCTGGACGAATCATTTTTTTACCCTCTACAAGCCAATTTGCCTTACCAACAAATTTTGCAACAAATTCATGCGACGGTTTCACATAAATATCTTCTGGTGTTCCTTTTTGCACTACCTCTCCTTGCTTCATAACAATAATTTGGTCTGACATTGACATAGCTTCTGTTTGATCGTGAGTTACATACAATGCTGTTAAACCGATGGAATGAACGATATCCATAAGCTCTGTTCTCATTTCTTCTCGTAAAATTGCATCAAGTGCACTTAGCGGTTCATCAAATAAAATAAAATGAGGTTTTGTTACAATTGCTCTAGCGAATGTGACACGTTGTTGCTGTCCCCCAGAGAGTTCGTGTGGATATCTTTTCTCCATCCCTTGCAGGCGAACTCTCTTTATCGCATCTTCCACCTTTTCGCGTAAATGATTTGTTTGCTTTGTAGCCCTTAAACCAAATGCAACATTTTCAAATACAGTCATATGCGGCCATAAAGCAAAATCTTGAAATACCATACCGATATTCCGTTCATGAGGAGATGTTTTTATCTTTTTTATAGAAGAATACATGCACTTATCTCCAAAATATATTTCTCCTTTATCTGGTTCTTCAAGTCCTGCTATCATTCTAAGCAAAGTCGTTTTTCCACATCCCGAAGGTCCTAAAAGTGTGGTAAATTCCCCTTGTTTCATTACAATTTGCAACGGCTTTAACGCTTTCGTTTTTCCAAATGTCTTTTCTAATCCATGAATTTTAATATCCATCGGTTCATCTCTTTCCTCTCATTCTTAACTTGCTTCCATTCTATATGGAAGATTTATACTGAATGTTAATGTACTGTAAAGATTAAATTAAAAAACTTCTAATAAACTATTTATTTCTATAGATTTTTTCTATAGTTAAAATAAAGTGAAACTTTAATCAGTGGGGGTTTTCTTCATCCCCCACTGATTATTAGTTGAACCAATCGGGCTGTTACGGGCTGTTAATCTCCCACCTATCTTCCTTGCTTCTCTCTGAATCTTGAGGTGGGAGTCTTACTGCCCGTTAATGCGGGATAAAAAAGGCGGGCGACTCATAATGAATCTCTTAAAATTAGAAATTGTAGTACTGATTAAGAAATACAACAAACTTACGATTGTTGCAGAAAAACTTGGCGTTAAACAACCTACTATTACATTTCATATAAAAAGCTTAGAAGAGGAACTTGGTGTGCCTTTATTTGAATTACGTTCCGGAAGGTATTTCTTAACAGAGGCTGGCGAGGCATTGCATCATTATGCTTGTAAAATAGATGCACTTATGAAAGAAGCTAGACGGGTCACACAAGAATTTAAAGATTTTAATAAAGGAGCTATAACAATTGGTGCAAGTTATGTACCCGCGACTTATCTTTTACCAAAAGTTGTTCACCAATTTCAATGTGAATTTCCTAATATAAAAATAATACTAATGGTGAAAACAGCTCCTGAAATTCGAATGATGCTACAAAATCATGAAATTGATCTCGGGGTAATTTCTGCGGCACCATTTGATGAACCACTTTTAAAACAAACGAAAATAATACCCGATACACTTGTTCTTGCTTTTTCCAAAGAACATCATTTTTCAAAAGAAGAAAATGTATCATTACAAGATATTGAAAAGGAGCGTATATTATTGCATCGTACTCCATCTACAACGAGAGATTTACTCACACAATGGACGTTAGCACATAACATTACTTTCCAATCTGAAATTGAATTAGATTCATTAGAAACAATGAAACAAATTTTAAAATACGGTAATGGAGTTGCCTTTATTTCTCAACTTGCTATCGAACAAGAAGTACAACGAAATGAGCTGTACTATATACCAATCCCAGGATTCGAGTTTCAGCGTAATATTTACACCATTCATCATGAGGATAGGTGGAATTCTAAAATAATTTCTTTTTTACTACAGCGCATAACTTCTTTTGCAACAAAAAATTAAAAGGCTGTTATTATACACGACAGCCTTTTACACTATAACCTTATTTATTTTTCTTTGCCTCAATTTTTTCTTGTGCTTCTTCAGCTTTATCTAATGCTTCAGATACTTTCTTCTCTTTTCTTTCACTTCATCTTTTGTGGCATCCTTCCTAATAAACTAGCTCCTTTCGTAATGTAGCTCTGATTTGGTTTATTTTTTATAGTTATTCAGTTTAACCAAATTAACCTACGAAATTACGGGTAAGGAGCTAGTTTCGGTCATGATAACTGTATCAATATATACATTGAAAGGATGCCCATTGTTTAGGCATCCTTTCGTTTTACTATGATAATATCGTCTCCATATCTTCAGCAGCAGTCATAATCGTTTTCAACCCAAAATTCTCTTGTAGCACTTGCAAAACACCAGATGAAATAAATTCAGGTACTTTTGGTCCAATCCGAATATCTTGTATGCCAAGGCTAAATAGACCGAGCAAAATGGCAACAGCCTTCTGTTCAAACCATGATAATATAATACTCACTGGTAATTCGTTGACTTCACATTGGAAAGTCTCTGCTAATGCAGCTGCAATTTTTATCGTTGAAATGGAGTTATTACATTGTCCTAAATCCCATCCTTTCTTAATCAACTCTTACAAATAAAGCGTAATGTAAATGAAATAAGAAGGATGTGATATGAGTCACAACATTATATAAAAATTTGTGACAATTTAATTTGTTAACATAATATTTTTACTGTATCCTTTGATGAGCGTTTGTGCATGAGCATTCCCTTGAATGATATCGCGAAACTCCTTCAAGGAATATAAGTGTGTAATACCTTTTCGAGCATGAATGCGGACTGGAACTCCTTGTAACATATCATGAAAATCAAATGGTGTATCTATTAGTTCAATTGGGAAACCAAGTGTAAGCAAATACATATACATTCGTTTTGTTACAACTGCAATATACCATTCCGCCTTCATTTCTAAAGCATGTATAAACAAAATCGCTGCTAATCTTTTGAAATGCCCTCGACCTCGAGATGTTTTTGCGATACTTAACTTTCCAATTTCATATACATTGTTTAAGTTTTTTATCAATTTATTTTTAGAAAACGGATAAAAAAACTCAGAATTAGATTGTTCTGGGACGGTATATGGAATACATTCAACGGTACCAATATAATGCTGATCTTCTATTAATAAAAATCGTGATGGATTTAAATTTCGTTCCACAAACATTAAATTTCGTTCCTCACAAAAATCTCCCCACAATTGCTCGAACCAAAAATGCTCTTCCTTCGTTTGAACACGCTGGAACATATTTACCCGCCTTTCTTATCGTCACCTTCTTTGATAACGCTTACATTATATAATATAAGACCAAACCTTCGTATGCAACTAAAAATATTTATTACCTATAGTATTCGTTAAACAAAATAGAATTCCTATTCTCCGTTCATTTTTATTAAAAACACAAAAATAACCACCTAAATATATAGTAGGTGGTTATTTTTTAGCGTTCTCTAACAGTAAGGATTTTTACGTTTTTATACTTTTTAACCATTCCTCAAAAATTTGTATGAGTCCATGTTTTCCAGCTAACTTCTCTTTTCCTTGCTTCGTTTTATACGGATATAACTGCAGAAATACACCGCAACCTGATTCAATTTTTTTTCCGTGCATATGACTTCCAGGATAGACACAAATTACTTCATAAATCGCCTTTCTTTTAAATATACGTTTTCCCTCTTTTTCATCTACATATTTAATAGACCAATATTTATACATTTGCTCTGTCGCTTTTGTATTACCAACAGGCTGAAAAATGTTATACATTGGACTATATTTTACTTCAATAATAATAGATGAGTGATATTCATACCCTTCTCCCTGCTTTACATAGCAATCTAGTCGAATATCCGGTTTTTTCGTGTCCTCCCCATTATAAAAATGGCTTCCTTTACTTAGCGCAATAAGTGGATGAGTTTCAATTAAATCATTAAATGCCACATGAATTCGAAATTTATCACGATGTAATACAATTGTCGTACCATCTTGTAATCCATCTAAATAAAAATATTTCTGTATTTGTTCTCGCACCGGTACTTTATCATGAAATCCCATCTGTTGCAGTATAGAAATAACAATAAAAAATGCATAATATTCGTAGACTAAAAATGTTGGTTTATACACGAATAATAAGGCTGGAGATTGCTGTCTATAATGAGGTAACAACTCTAAATGATATATAAGTTGCCGGTGTGGTATAGAGACGGAATAAAGTGTAATATTCGATTTTTCAGAAACGTCCTTCCAAAATGGAGAATGCAACAAATGATGAAAGTACTGTGCACTTTCATCAACAATACGATTCAAAATTTTATATTCTTGTATTTTTACTGCACTCTTGCGTAAATCCGCTTCTTTCAACAAATGTATATTTTTATATTTTTTCTTTTCCCGATCCGTCACAGAGCCATTTCGATCAATTGTCTGCATAATGGTTTTAACAGCTTGATATTCCTCCTTTTTTTTCTCCTTTGTGTCCTCTAGTAGTTTAACTGTCTTTTGTAAAAAATGCTGAGCTTCTAATAAATAAGAATAAAACTGCCTCGTTTTAAATTTAAGAAAAGCATTTTCCAAGCTATTTTTCTGCTCCATAAACTTGCGATTATAGTGCTTTCCATATGGTTTTTTTTCACTTATGATTACACTTTTCCTTGTCGATTTTCGTTCTCGCGTCTCCCAATTGTACGTATTTACGTACTTCGTATTCATTTCGATTTTTTTATAAATTTGTTTTATTTTTTTCATCTTCTTCGGCAGCATGCGCAGTAACATTAAATAAGAAGAATCTTCAATATCACTTAATGCTGAAAATGTTTTTTTATAATAGCCTCGATCTAAAATTAATTCGTTCAAAATCGACTTCACATAACTTTGAATCACTTCAAATTGATCGTCTCCCAAATTTTTTGGAACAATTTGAAATGCTCCGTAGTATATTTCCTCTCCCACTCTTACTTCAAAGTGGTATAAGCCGCAGCGCCACGGATAAAAAAAATCTGTTTTTCCATGTTCATATATTAATATTTTCGATCTTTTTTCATGTAGTTCATATTGTGATTCTTGTATATTTTTTTGTCCTTCATATACTTTATTCCATATAAATGTAACATGAACTGGTTTTTCATAATGTAAAGATAGTCGTAATGGTTTTAACTCCTGCACTTTATAAATACACTTCGAGAGAGAGAATGCCGATGTACAGAGACGATTTAAAACGATAGATTCTCCCTTGGCTTCCGATCCTACAATCAGTTTCAGTACAAAGGGCAACATTTCTATCGTGTCGACAATTTCAGTCTCATTGCGTTCTTCATTTTGCATAACCATACAACTCCAATTCGCGTCGCTTTTGTCTTAAATAGGCTAAGGAATGTTCGAATGTTGAGACACAATTTGCAAGAGGAGACTGTAATAATGGGATTAGCATCGCTCCCTTTTTTTCCTCTTCGGAAAGAAGAGCACCAACTGTCATCTCGGTTCCGCGCAACTTTGTTAATACACGCTGCTTAATTTGTAGGTCAAATCCTTCTTCCCTGCTAATCATATAAGACTGATTATTGTGCAAAGGAATATTTTGCAAGTATGAGGCAATAGCCGCAGCGCATCGAAAAGAAATACCTTTTGATGCATCGTAAGAGGACAATATATCGTGCAACTTATCTAATAACTCCAATTCCTCCTCTGAAAAAACTTCAACCATTGCTTTATTTCTTACCCAATTTATGCGAAATTCCCCAGCTGTTACTGTCAAAGGAGGAAATTGTATATTCTTTTCCTGTCTCATACTCATTTCACAAAATGGAATTTTTTGCAATGTAATAAGATTGACTCGATCTAATAAGCGATCGGATAATTCTTTCGTTGTTTCATCAAAGTTTATCGTGCCAACAAAAATAATATTTTCTCCAATTTCGATTTTCGCTGGAACTTGATTTTCTCCCCTAGCCCCTTCCTCATATAAAGTAAGAATACGATTCTTTTTTTCTAATTGGAGAATCGATAGAAATGGGGTAAACCAATGCTCAATATGCGACATATTCATTTCATCAAATACAATCATATATAGCTGATTCGGATTTTCTTTTGCTTTTAATAATGTTCGAACAAGCTGTGTCTCACTCTCAATAAATGTTCCGCTTGGATGGAGATAACCGAGTAAATCATGTGGCTCTTGATAAGTCGGAGATATAGGAATCCATATTAATTCCTCATCATATTGCAATCCTAATGCTTCTGCATACGCCTGCACAAAATGAGATTTCCCAATTCCTGGTATACCACCAAGAATGGTTAACATATTCGTTTTTACACTAATATGAAAATTAAAGATATCCGTTACATCGATATATAACCCTTTATCACATACCGTTTTCTGTACATACTGTAGAAAAGAAGTTTCTCGTTCGTCCCACTCCTGCTCTTCTTTTTGACTTCTAGTATCCATCACTTCAATTGGCTTCCCCTCTTCCGCAACGCGTTTTACGAGTTGCTCATATATGTTTGCACTTACAAAATACAAATGATCATCAACTTCTAATTCTATATATTTCTTCCAGTCATCAATCTCAATATATTTACATTCCTTTTTTTGTTCACAATAGGCAATGGAACTAACAGACGGCTTTAATGATAAATTTCCATATAAACGCCCTTCATGCCATAATAAATCCGGTGTATCAAAATCCTGTGGAAACTTAGGCATCAGAAACGATAAGTAGCCGTTCCCAAGCTTTCGCTCAAAAGATTCTCTTTTTCTATATCCAGTTAGTCTTGGTGAAGGAATAATTTTATATGCATCCACCAATTCTTTCTGTTCTGTACATATTAATTCTACATATATGTTTCCTCTTTCATAATACAGTCGAAATAACACCAACTGTTTTTCTAACTTTCTCTTTTTCAAATCAGCGAACACTTTTTCATTCTTTTTATTACTACATATCCCTTCAAATACGTATGGTTCCTCTCCAAACTGGGATTGCAAAACCGAAGGAATTGGCGACAAACATTGGATCCAAAATGTCTCTTTTTCTTCTATGCCTTCTACAAATTTTCCAAGAAATCTCATATGATACATCCTTTTGATAAAACTTGGATGAAGCGCTTTATGTAATTTCAATACACTCACCCTCTTTTCCCATGCTGTTCTTATTGTATGTATTATTTTATAAAACTAGAAACAAAAAACCTGACGTTATCCGTCAGGTCTTCAGAGAAAAATTGATATTAGTGCGAAGAAAATGTTTGTTTTTCTTGCAAAATCGCATTGTGAGCAATCTTTAATTTCGCTAAGACATATCGTAGTCTATCTTCAGCATTTTCATCCTTTTTATGTTGCAAATTCGCTAATGTTTCTACAGATCCTGCTAAATTTTCAATCACTCCGCGCAATTCGGGATGATGGTTAAAAAACGATTCTTGTACTAAAACTTTTCGCAAATCATTGGTCAACTCTATAATCCTTACCAACTGTTCTTTTTCTTCCATATTCATCCCTCCTGAACATCTTATTCTTATATATGAAATATTCTGTAAAAAACAACAAACTCCTTGTATCTAAAACAAAAAAAGCCCTCCAAGAGGACTTTTTACATTTGTATATTTCCTGTAAATAACATATAAAGCGATACAATAGTTGCAATTACAATGACAACCACAACATATCTCTCGACGTTTGAAAAATAGCGATTTCCTTTTTCTTTTCGAGCAAACATATAAACAACAAGACCAATACCATAAACAATGGAAACTAGTAACAAATTCTTTAATCCAGCCGCATAAATTAACCAGATGGAATAAATAAACGCAATGAAAGCTAATACTCCGTTTTTTATTCTCGCTTGCTTTATTTCCTTTGTAACCACTAATTTCAGCTGATACAATGCGGATAATAAATACGGTAATAAAATAGATGTCGAAGCAATAAAATACATCATTTGATACGTTGATTCTGAGAAAAGCACAATGATAAATAACGTTTGTGCAACACCATTCGAAATCCATAATGCAATATGTGGTGTTTGCTTTTTATTTGTTTTTGTAAATACTTTCGGAAAAACACCATCTTTTCCGGCCACATGAGAAATTTCAGAAACAAGTAGAAACCATCCAATTAAAGTCCCCACAAGTGATGCAACTAAACCGATATTAATAGCAACAGCTCCCCAAGAGCCAACTACATGTTCTAATACATGTCCCATTGAAGGCGTGTCTAAAAGAGACAATTCTTGTCTTGGCATAGCCCCCATTGAAAGGACTGAAATTAAAATATAAATTGCCATGACTAAAATAAGGCCAAAAACTGTCGCTTTTCCAACATCACGACTATTCTTTGCTCTCCCAGATAACACAACGGCTCCTTCTACCCCAATAAATACCCAAAGCGTCACGAGCATTGTGTTTTTCACTTGTCCAAGTACAGAAGAGATGGAAACAGTCCCTTCTCCCCAAAAGTCATGCGTAAATGTCTCCCAGCGAAATGCTGTAACCATTACGACGATAAATAATAAAATCGGAACTAGCTTTCCAATTGTAGCAATTACATTCATAATTGACGCTTCACGAATTCCAATTAAAATCAAAAAGTGAAGTGTCCATAATAAAAGAGAGGCACCAATAATCGACGCTACATTATTTCCACCTTTAAAAATTGGAAAGAAATATCCAAGCGTGCTAAACAGTAACATAATCGTTGCTACGTTTCCTAAAATCCCAGCAAGCCAATATCCCCACGCACTATTAAAACCAATGTATTCACCAAATCCTGCGCGTGCGTAACTATAAATTCCACCCTCAAGCTCTGGTTTTTGCCTTGCTAATGTTTGATATACAAGTGCAAGTGGAATCATTCCTAACGCTGTAATGCACCAACCAATTAGTGTGGCACCACTATTTGCCCCAGCTGCTAAGTCATGCGGAAGGCTAAATACACCACCGCCAACCATTGTTCCGACTACTAATGCAATTAATGAGAAAAATCCTAATTTCTTTTCTATCGGTATCACCCCGTCTGTCATTCTAGGTGTTATGTTTATCCGTCAACTATTAAAGTCACCTTTTTCTCTAATAGAAGTTTCTTTTATATTTTTTCAGGAAAACATTACTTATTCTAAAAGAAAATGAGTAAAAAGGGAATACTTTTTTGAAAAAATGTATAAGTATGCATAAAAAAACCGTTCATTTCTCATGAACGGTCGTTTTTTTAAACTAAAATTGTATATTTTTTGTAAAATTTACGGACAAGCTTTTATTTTTTCACAATCTTTTACATTTTATCTACTTCACATTCATTTCGTGATTCATGGTAATCCATTCTAACTCACTTTTTCTAATGATCAAATAATAGCGTCTTTATAATCGCTATGTATTCCCTTACATAAGCCTTATTCTTAGAACGTGCAGGAGTCGAAGCAGCTAATGCTTCCATTTTTATTCCTAAACGTTTTGCAATAATTTTTGTACGATATAAATGATATGTATTGCTTACAACAATAACATGTGTAATATAAAATAAATCTTTACTAAACTTTAAATTTTCATACGTACTTGTCGAACGATCTTCCATCAAAATACGATTGGCATTGATACCGTGTTCTACTAAGTAATTTCGCATACTATGTGCTTCTGGAATATCTTCATCTTCGCCCTGTCCCCCAGATACGATAGCCTTTGTCTTCGGATTTTCATTTAAATATTTTAAAGCTACATCTAAGCGGTTTTGAAGAGATCGTGATGGCTTATCCCCAAATAATTTTGCACCTAATATTAATATATAAGGAACTTCATTACTCACCTTTTGTCGAGCAACTTCATACATCCGATACGTAATATATAGTATATATAATACCGGTAAAAGAAATAGAAAACAGATAATCCATTTATTCATGACTATATTTATCCTCCCTTTCTTTCTATTATATAGAAAAAGAAAGGGAGGCAGAAATCTTTTTAATGGCTGCGTTGCCACGCATTTTGAGGAAGAATCGCTACAATAGATACATCGCCACCGCTTCCCTTGATTACAAACTACAGAATCGTTATCATAGCAATCCTAGAACCAATAGCATATAAGCTATTGGTTCCTAAAATATAATACAAACGAGAATGATGATTCATGATAAAGAGCGTTCACATCAATCAACTCCTAATTGCTTTTTCACCTCTTTATAAACATCCGTATACGCTTTTAATTCTTTAATAAGATCATGGATAAGCGGTTTTGCATCTTCTCCAAGTTCTCCATCTTGTACATGTAAACCGTCTACTACAACTTGTTTTGGGATGGCATTCGCATACACCCCTCTTGCGACAGTACGCATACTATTTAATGCGTTCATTCCGCCTTTTCCTCCACCTGCAACTGCCAATAAAGCAACTGGCTTATGAATAAATTCACTACTGCTTAAAAAATCAAGTGCATTTTTCAAAGCGCCACTCATTGCATTATGATATTCTGGTGTACAAAGTACAACACCATCTGCTGATTTTACTAAATTTTTTAACTTTATTACTGCTTCTAGTTCACGCTGTGAATCTTCCCCGTTGTATAAAGGCAATTCTTCAATCGCCAAATCATATAATTCCCCTTCAAATTGCTCTGCAATATATTTTGCAATTACACGTGTTCTACCAAATTTTCTTGGTGTTCCATTTATTACGACTAATTTCATGATTCTTTCTCCCCCTTATTTAAAATTCTAATTCTATCTTATCAGAAAATTCTACACAAAATATACCAAAAAATGAAAATGTTTTAGAAAATAGTATAAAAAGAAATCATTATGACTTTTATTCTTTAAAATGACAATACGCTCTCTCTGCTAACTTTCTCCGCTCCTCTGGTAGTTTGCTATATTTTATAATCATTTCTACCATTTGTTCATAAGAAGCAAAAACGATTCCTGGCCATTCTTTTTCATCTTCTGGATTACTCGATTCAGAAATAATAAACTTTTGATTCGCAACAGCATGAGAAATTCGCGGCGTTTCAAGAATTCCAGTTAAATGGAAATGAATATTTAAAATAATCTTTGCTCGTGCTATTAGTTCGTTTCTAGGAATTCCCCATACATTGCTCTGAAAAACGATATGCAAGTTCGGTGCAAGCTCTTGAAGTTGTTCAAAAATCGCTTGACGCCGCTCATTCATAGCACCAATAAACAGAACATCAATATCTTCTGAAATGACGTGAGGAAATGCCTCTTTTTTCATTTCTAATGTTGGGGCATAATTCATCTTCACATGCTTTATTTCTTTTCCTAATCCTTTCTGTTTCAACCATTCTATATTTTGACAACTATAATCCCACACTTCTCTATCCTTTAATATTGTAAGATATGCCGCATTTACATAAGGACTCTCATCATATAATTGTTCTAAATTATACACAATTGCGCGATCTGGTATAGAAATGGGGCGATAAGCAAATAAATGAGCACCGAAAAGAACGGTCTGTTTTGCTTGATCCAATAACGTTTCTGATATAATCACTTCTTTTCCTTGTTGTTCTAATTTCCATTTTAAAGCGCGTGCAACGTCTATAAAACTCCCATATGTGTACGGCCATATATAGAAACAATAATCATATTCTTTATTTAAAAATGATTCAATTGCTTTTGCATTATTTTCATACAACTCCCTATTTGGATACTTCCTTACCATCTCATCCGCATATTTTTTTGCAACTTTATATAAACCAGCATAGTATGCTGCCACGCATCTTTTTAATTCTATACTTGGTCTATCCGCCTCCTGTATATCCATTTCTAAAATAAGATTTGCAACAACAAAAGCTTTCAAATGATCGTGATCGTAGTAATAATCCAACAGTGGAATTAACTCCTCATGCGTATTTCCATACACAGATGTACCGAGGTCAATAGCCCATCTTATTAATTCCATAATCCCTCCACCTCCCCTTTCACATATAAATTTTTTAATAGAACTTTTTATTATTCTCAACCGCCTTTGCGATGTGTACCGGTAATTCTTCGATTTTCGATTCAAGAAACTTTTGTGCTTTTCTACCGATATGTTTCTTACTTTCAATATAATAAGCACAAATCGAAATTTCATAGTCAAATAAATAATCATACACATGATAATCTACAAATAGAAGATCTTCTTTTGGAAACGGGATTTCTTTTCCTTGTAATGCATACATTAAACCTAGATGATTTTTCGATCTCGCTCTATATAATCTTGCCAACTGATATAATGACTCTGCCCTACTTGGCCTATATTCCCAAGCATTTTGAAAATACGTAACCGCCAGAGAAAGAAATTCTTCTTCTTTTTGAATGAAACTCTCCAATTTCTGCTCACTATTTCCTGCCTTACTTCTTAACTGCTCTTGTTTTATTGCTAACTGCTCATAGCAAACTCCAATTCGTAATAATGAATAAAATACTTCTTCTCCCCATCCCCCAGCCTCAACCCTTTTTTTGTACCATTTAATAGCTTCCACAAGTTCTCCTAAGTGGTAATAGGTTTGAGCTAAATAAAATACATACCTAATTTTCAATTCTAGTGTCGTTTCTTGATCTTTTATTCCCTCCAATAATAATCGTTTATCTCTTTCAAATTTATCACTCTTACTTCCGCCATCTCCTTGATCATTTACAACAAGGCCATCTAATCTTCCCACTTCTTGTTGATAATCCGCCCCTACTTTTGAACAATCTACATCCCAATATTCATGCGTAACCCCAACAGATTTCCAAGAAAGAGAGGCTTTTAATAATCTAGTAAGCCAATATTTAATATGAATATCGTACTGCATTGTCAAATAATGATCTTTCGTTAAACTACTTTTATCAAAATTTGCTGTCTCTTCTAAAACCATATCCGCATCAAGTACTAATAAATAATCTGATTCCGGATATGTTTTTTGCGCTAACGATACTGCCAGCGTACGATTATAGCCAAAATTTCGAAACGGTTCATGGTGAACTGTCCCAGTTATCTCATTGTCTTTACACCATTGTTCTATTATTTCAGGCGTATGATCGGTAGACCCCGTATCACAAATCGACACAAAATCAATAACTGGTTTTGCGGAATTTAAACAGCGTTCAATGATTTTCGATTCATTTTTAACAATCATACAAAGACAAATTTTTTTCTCTTCTTGTTGCTGTCTATTATTCACCTTACCACCTCCACTTTTTCTAAATAAATCCCTCTATGTATAACTTGCATGATAAACACTCCTACTTTACGTATTCTTTTACTATTTATGAAAACATTATTTTATTTATTCTGATTTTCATCCTACTGATTCCGCCTTAACTTAAATGAGAGGTGAACTGATCGTAACAGCCCAATTGGTGAAGCCCCCACTGATTAAAGTTTTCCTTGATCTTCTTCCCCATTTTTTCGGTTCAGTCTACAAGGAGTAATCGAGTAGGAGAGGGTGACTAACCCTCGTCCTCTCACACCACCGTACGTACGGTTCCGTATACGGCGGTTCAATTAAGTCTGACGAAGCATTGAATATCTATTACTCAAACTTCTGAGCCCTAGACTTTCCCAATACGAATTGTCTAGGGTTCTTTGTAGAAAACATAGGGGCAAATATGGGAGTTAAGATTTGAGAGACTGCTTGTTGGATGAAACGGTCTGTCACGGTTGGGATACCTAATAACCTTACTCCTCTGTTTGGTTTCGGGATTTCGATACGACGGACAGGAGAAGGTGTATATGTTCCTTCCTCAATTTGCTCGCGAATGGTTTGCCAATTCTCGTACACATGCCCTCATAGGAATGTTACGGGCATATTGTCGATTCCATGACTCCATTTGACTTGACTCTTTTCAGAGCCATGATTAAGTTTTCCCGTGACAATAGTTGTTTCATCAACATTTTTGATATTCCTTTCTTCGTGAACGTTACTTTCTGTTTGTGCCACTCTTTACTTAGCCCTCTTGAAGTCCCCCAGGTAAGCACATATTCTTCCTCTCCACCTGTCTGCTTCATTTACTCTGTATCATCTTTTGGCAGTAAGGACTTTGATTTGTTTAGCAACCTCATCCAATGATATCTCGCCTTGTATGAAGTTCGTGTTCCTCAGACCGGAGATTTGCCGCCGACTTCCTTCAGATTACGCGTTACCACGGACACCCTTGTCTTAAGCTAATCGTTACTACTGCCTTCACGATTCGGGACTTGAACCTTAGAGAATAGGCGCATGCTGGGCCGCACCAAGAAAAACAGCGCTGTTTAACATACGAACAGCACTGTTTACTTAGAGATTGATTTTTATTTAAATTGGGTAATTATTCGGACACTGCACGCTTTTCATTTAGTATGTTGTCTTTATCTATATAGATACGGGTATTCATTTGAATATCGTCTTGTATAAAGTCCTTTCCCTTATCTCGTGTAAAGGACAAACGATGAATGACTGGGAATCTTCTTGTCAATTCAAACGTCGATGTCAGTTCAGGAGGAGATACCACAATCCATTGTATTTTTAACAATTCACATAAGGCGAAAATTGGTGTAATGACATGTTCCGATACCATTTTACTGAAAGGATTATCCGATATTAAAACAGACCAGCCTTTTTTATTACTCTTCATCAACATTGCCATGATAATCATCTGGGTCATCAACTTTTGACCACCACTGCCGGAAGCTTCCGCATAATCCCCGTTCATAATGGTTTCCCAATCAGAATAATAGGAATCTCTCGGCTTTTCGTATAGCAAGTGATTTTTGCCACCAGGATTGTAAATAGATAGCGTGGGATATTGGTTTCCTAAGACTTTTAACACCAATGTACTGACTTCAATTCGTTTTTCGATGTCAAAGATAGGAACATCATTGATGTCTTCATAGTCATTCTGAAGTTCATCCAAAACTTTAATAAAGAAATCCGTTAGGATACTATTGTACTGCTCCAAATTTTCATTGAACCGGTAATAATTCGAATATTTAACAAGCGGAAAAGAGTGGTCTTGATAGTTTTTTATTTTCATTTTATGAACCATCTGTTTCATCTTCTTCACGATAAGATTTACTCGATAGGTTGCTCTATCTGTCCACTGTTTTAATATAGTGAGACCTTCATTCTTATTCTCGTGAATTTTTTGTAGTTCCACTTCAAAAGATTCAAGTATGCTGTTAACCCCTTCGTACCGCAGCAGATACTCTTGTGTATTGATGTCATCGAAATAGGCATCTACTCTCGACACAATTTCCCTATCCATATCCTTTGTTTGGACAATGGCTTTGCGATATTCATCGTACTTCACTTTAAATTCCGCTCCAGATTGCTGCAATTGTTTGCTCAGGTAAGTGAATTCCTTGGTCCAAGAAGAAGTTTTCTGCTGGTAGTTCTCCTTGATTCCCTGTAGCCATTCGATGTCATTAAAATCTTTGATGCTGGTCTTTTCTAAATCCATGTTCTCTAGTTGTGTAATATTGATATTTAATGTATTGATGGCTCTCTGATTGATTTTCCGAGCATCTTCGGTTTTCTTTTTCAAGGAAAGGGCTTGCTGGCGATTCCGTTTAATTTCTTTATCTTTTTCATCCAAATCTATCTCAGACCAATTTTCCGGTTCCTTGGACGGATTGAGTTTCATGACATTTGTTTTTTCATTTTGTAGAAACTCATCGGCTAGTTCTTTGGCACCCTGTTTCTTAGTAAATTCTCCTTTTAAGCTACCTGCTCTTTCTTTAAATTCAGCAGCATTTTTTTCATGCGTTCGAATGGACTGTACTATCACGTTTTTCGATTCATTTGGCGTGGTTAATGTTTTCCAGTTTTTATCAAGTTCATCAAGTTTTATCTCAATCTCACGAATCTTTTCGCCCAAGCTGCGAATATCGTTGGAAATACGTTGTAGGTCGAAATTCTTTTTCTCGATTTCATTATTTAAACTGTTGTACTTAAAGATTTCATTTCTTAGCAAGTCAATTTCCTCTGTTCGGTAGATAGGGGCTTGCACATCCTTTTTCTCGACGGAGAAATCACTGTTTTTATTCAGTGGATTTTCCGCCCAAGGAAAAATATGTGCCAAGAGTTTGAATTGTTCTTCGGCTTCCCTTTTCCACTCTTTATAGTCCTCACGGTAACTTGCAGCTTTTGACTCGTTATTCCGAATCACACGCTCCCTTGACTCATATTGTTCATTGAAACTGTTAATTTGGGTGCGGATTTTGGTCTTTTCTTTTATCAGTAGTTTCTTTTCCTTCATTTCCTCTATCCAAGAAGTGATGATTTTGATGTCGTCTTTTACCAAAACTAGGTCATTTGTAATTTCTTCTAATTGAGCTGTGTTTTCTTTTGTCTTCATCTCTATTTCTGGCAGTCGTTCACTAATCGTTTGTAACAAACTGGTGTGTACTTGTAGGTCCTCAGCTAGTCCATTACGAGCTAAGAGAAGGAGGTCAGAGTCCGGGCCATTTAGCCATTGTTTGCATTTCCCAATCAATGCCTTCAAACGTGCTAAATACTCTTTTTGATGGTCAACCAAATAAGCGTAATCATCCGCTTTTTTATCCAACTCGATTTTCTTATCTCTGAAAGAATACAAATCAAGAGCCTGATGCAGCCACCCATCAATGGCGACAAATGTTCCCTGTTGGAATGGATAGAGACGTTCATGTTCTTGCTTCATGTCGGCTCCATGTTTTCTCATATCCTCACGAACAAAAATGGGAACAGGAGATTGATAATATTGGTTTTCAAGGAACGAGAACTCAATGTCCTCTAAATCATCTGAATGAACCACTACACCATATGGGAATAAAGGGTGTTTTTCGATTTCTTTTTTCGTCAATTCTTCGCCTAGGGTATCCAACATTTGATATAAAATCTCCATGCCCAACTCACAGGCGATACCTTGGGAAGAAATCTGTTCTTTTACCAAAACGATATCTTTATTCGGTATCCAATAATCCGAATATTTTAGTAAATCGTATTGTGATTCCAATGACCATCGTTCTTTTGATTTGGAGTCAATGGTATTTTCCGTTAACGTACATAATTTCTCTAATGCTTTAATGGAAGTACCCATAACTTCTTTTGAATATGCTTCGACCCGTTCATTGGTGATATCCGATATCTCTTCCATTAAGGCGTTCTCCTTCTGGCTTTTTAATTGAATGTCCATGTTTAAGTTCTTGATTTTTTCGTTCAGAGAAGAAACCATTGCGGAACTTTCACCCTTATTAAGGAGAAGCCCGTTTTTCTCTGTCTGCCAATTGTTTTGTTCTGTGATTAAGTCGGCAGAATTCTCTTGAAGTGATTGTTTCTTTAAATCCAAATTATCAAGAAGAGACTGGGGGTCTTCGGCAACCATTTCACCGAAGCGAGCTTGAAGTTCCTCTTTTTTCTTTTCATGTACTCCCAAGAGTGTGTTGATTTGAATGTTTTTGGTTTCCAACTCTTTGATGGAATCTTCGATATCTTTAAGCAACAACTTGTCTTTTTCAATTTCTCCATCATATTGTTTCATATAATCAAGATGTTTTTGCTTAATGGAAGACCACGCCACTTGAATAAAGTTCCACTCGTTTTTAAATTTTTCTTTAAATATTTTCATTTCATTTTCTAAGTCATCTAGTTCAAGCAAACTTTTCAACTCGTTATATTGATTAAGTTTGTTATCCCGATTTTTGTGTAATTTAGCGTGTTCAAATAAATTTAATTTAATGGTGTATTCATTAAATAGACCTTCTTCCTTAGTTAGAAGACCTGTTACTTCCTCATACTTGGCTAATAGTGACTCAATCTCTTGTTCTAAGTCAGAGACTTTTTGGAACGCCTTTGCATAACCAAGATTTGCCGATTCCCACTTTAGTCCTTGCAGCTGGTTCTCGATATCCTCAAGTTCTTGAGCATCCACCTTATCAGTTTCTACTTTCATTTGAACTTGACCTTTCATAAACTCCTTGATGATATACCCGTTTTTACGATGTTCAAGTAGGTCTTCTTCTAACTCGGCGCATTTTTTTAAATAGGCAGCCACCGGTGTTAGTTCATCCATGATAATTTTGTACGTGAGTTCTCGTTCCAACAGTTTTGGCATTTCTTGATTGGCTATTGCTACATCCTTGAACGTTTCTGCTAAACTTTTGGATTCGACATAGCTTTTTTTATATTCCGGCTCAATTTGTTTATCAAGTGCCGGGATGATGAGATTAGACATAAGACTATGGTTATCATTGGCTCTATTAAAAAAGGCAGAGACATCTCCTTCATCTTTATTGATGCTCTTCAATACACGCCATTCATTCGGGTCAATCCCATAATTTTTGAGAATGGAAAAATACTCTCGTTTTTGATTTCGATTAAAGATTTTCACATGATCTTCATGTTTTTTTAAGTAGTTCTTTAAATCATCAATCGATAACGCGATTTGAGTATCCTCATTCCATACCGGAATAGAGGCGATATCAAAAGGAGTCTGTTCGTTCTGCTCCACAATATATAAGAGATATTCCGGTTCAATGGGTGAGGCATCGCTTTTGTTACTCGTCTTGGGTTTGGCGGATATCGCGATTCCTGTCGTAATTTTTGTATAGGGTTCCCTACCGACTAGCCATTCGATGAGTACGTGAAAAGAATAAGGAACAAATTTTCGTTTGTCATTAAAAAAGAAGCTGTCCACCATCTTTTCTTCTTTTCCCCAACGAATGAGAGGGTCCAACAATTGAAAGATGGCTTGTAGCAGAACGCCTTTCCCGCCCATATTAACCAGTGTAATCAACGTATGTACCGGTTCCCCATCACGGTGAAACGGGAGCAACGTATTTTTATATTGTTTTTGCATCTTTGCATATTTCAGACCCGCGATTCGTATTTGATTTATTAAGGAATCCATCTATTCACCTTTCCTCTCATCATCTTTTATTTGACTTATCAGATTTTTAATTTCATGAAACTTAGCATTGTTATTAAATTGCAAGTCCAAGCGCTCATTGAGAATACGAGTTGGTACCGCTTCGGCGTTTCTCTTGAAGATTTTGATAAAAACCAATCCGTCATCTTCTAATATTTTCATAGCTGTATGGACCAATCCAAATTTCGTTTTACGATTCATGGTCACACGCTGACGTCCAGAATAATCAATGTCAAGGTCTTTCCACATATGATATATACCGTCAATGGCAATAGAGAATTTTTTTGAAAATTCACCATTGCTTTTTACCTGCGTATCATAGAGTTGTTTGAAAACTTTGTCAGCTTGCTCGATAAGTTTAAAGTAGGAAACACCGTTTTGAAGCCATTCTATTTGACTAGTGGTAATTTCGGTATTAGCTTCGGAGAAAAAGACAAAGTGTAGTAAACCGATTAAATGTAGAATCCTCTTATTTTCTATCACATAGTATTTTTCTTTCATTTGTGAAAATGCAGAGGAATATAACGAACCGTCTTTGGTAACGAAGTGGAGATACTCCTTGCCGAGTAGTATCTCAGTTCCTTCTACTTTGCAGCGATTTTTAAGAATGAGTCGTGCTGATTCATTTTGTTTATATTTAAAAACCAATGCATCTTCATCCTTCAGGGCACGTTTCTCCAACAAAGCACTGTAAATCTCATTGGCGACTTCCACACTTTCCATGTTAAGCATGATTTTTGACACCCTCCTTTAAATGCAGCTGGTAGTCAGTGATGATTAATCCCCTTTGGTCATCCAATGTAAATGAAACATGTTCATCTTCTACGAATTCCGTTACAATGTACTGGTTTAATAGTTCTTCAAAGTTTTCATCCTCGTGTATGAGCTCTTTTAAAAGGCGAACTCGCTGGTCACTGGAATTTAGAAGGTCCTGCTTGGTGACGAAAAGCGAGTTATTCACAAATTGATTCCATAGCTCGATAGCATACTTGTTGTTTAACCAAACGCTCTTGCTTTCATCATCAAAAACAGAATGAAGATGGATGGTGCCTTTTTTCAACAATTCATAAAAAACAGGTTTCCATAGCTCCACCAACGGCTTCCAATCGGTAGGAGGAATAATGAATTCATCGTCGTCATCCCAAGAATCATCGTCACCATCGCCGTCTATGTCGATAACAGGCATCGTCACATCTTGCTCAATCGACCAATCTAAAGGGTAAATCAATGGTTTCTTAGGTGAAAATAACATGGAGAGTAGTTTAAACATGTCATCTGGGTCTGCAAAACCTTTTTGAAGGATTAAATCCTCCCAGATGGATTCTTTAAAGGAGATACGAGGTTTTTTCCAAAGCAGATGAAAATGATTTTTTCGAATCGTGATTTCCGTTTTAATATTTTCAATGACCAGTTGCGCAAGGTTATCGTGAAGTTCTCTTGTTTCATTGATTTTCTCAAGAAGTGCTGAGACCTCCACCTCTAAATCGGGCACATCATTGATTTTACTTAACAACCGTTCCATTTCCATATACCGCTCTTTTTCTTCAGCGAATTGAGTTTCGACTGTCTTCTTATGGTCCTGACCGTTGTGGCGGGTGTAGCTATTGATAATTTTAGGGTTCCGTTTGATCTCAACAGAAAGTCTGCTTTCTTTTTTGATTAATTTTCGAACCCGTATAATTAACCTCTGTAATCTATCCAGTGCATCCCGATAATTCCCGCTCTTTATTAATTGCAATGCCACCCAGGATTGAATATCAATATCCAATTCATCTAGAATTTCATGGCTCATAAAGATAATTTCATATGATTCTTCTGTTAATTTATAGACATAAATTTGTTCTTCCAAGTTACTGCTTTCAAGTTCATCCTCTAAAAATCGAAAGGAATGTTCTTCCCATTGTTGTTTTTTTTCGTTGAAATAAGGGACTTTAAAAGCATTCAAGTAGCGTGGGTCCCCGCTCCAGATAAGTCCTTCAACGATGCGCTCACTTCTTTCCTTGCTCGCTTGAAAATTATATTTGGTCAGGACTTGTTTGGTTAGATGCTCTAATTCAGGTATCGTCCTTCTCTCATCTGCTCGTACTTCACGTTTAAAAATCTCTAATAATATGTCAAGACAAATGTGCCGTATATACGGTGACAATTCGCCGACTTCCATCCCTGTCCCTAAACTCCATATGGGATTTAATCGTTTTCCACGACTTTCAATATTATTGTAATCTACCGCCACAATTTAACCTCCAACTTTGATAGTGTCAAAATTTATCACTTCTTGCGGTATTCGCAAATCCTCTGTAAAAAGAGGTTCGATTTGATGATAAAGATGAGGAAAATGAGTTTTGAAATATCGTTCAGCCCCGCTCGCCAAGACTTGACTGGTTTGTTGGGGGTAATATTGTTGTTTCATCATCATAAACTCATAGATATCTTCAGCTAACTGTATGTGATATTCGGGAAATCGGTGGACTAAAGTGTAATAAATGCTTAAGCCAGAAGGGTCAATATCTCCAGCGTAGCTAATGGTGGCATTCTTTCCTCGCAACAACCTCTCGATATATGGAAATGTAGAGACAATCCCATTGCCTTGACCAAAAATCAATAAATCCGGTCGCGATTCAAAAATCCATTCGTTCTTAGCTAATTGTTTTTTAAAAGTGCGGTACGTCGCTTTACCCTCAATAATCAACACGTGAATGTTGGACAGCATATCGAAATCGGCAGACATCCAATATTCAAATTCATTTTGTTTCTCCTCTATTTTTAAATCCTGAAGGGTTAGATTGATGCGATTCAAAAATGACTTCCCCTTATTGGAGCTCAAAAATTTTTCGTCACCAAAAAGCATCAGTGACCGCTCTTCTCTGTTTATCCAGTTATGCCTATCTTTCGTTTTCATAAAACGATATAGGGCTAATAATTTAGATAAGTTGTCTTCCGTTTGAAGAAAGGATAATGAGCGGTATTTCCTTATATCCAGCTCATCCAATAGCATGAAAATCACGCCGTCATTCCATCTCTGTTTTTGTTTCCTGCCAAATAACCAGTATTGTTCGTGTAGCACCGGGGCAAGGTTGTTTAATCTGGATGATTTAACTCGTTGGACCAATCCCTCTTCTTCTATTTGTAGGAGGGATTCATAGAAACGGCGATACCCTCCCGCCTCTTCATATTCCTTCTGATTATAATAAGAATTCTTTACGGATAGTTCCAAAGCCTTTACGGAATGCTTTGTCTTTTTCGTCTTTTTCTTTGTTATGTCGACAATAACTTTCAGCATTTTCGAATACATGACATCACCTGCTAGTAAGATTACGATATTTTTCCCTTTTTCGGGTTATATCAAGTATGAGAAATATTACCTATTTGATGCAAAAGTATAAGATTACGGCTTGTCTTTATGGAAAAAGGGTATTAGTACTATTAGTACCCAGATCAAGCTGTCCTCACGAATGCCCAGGAACATGATCGTGGTCAGCTAGAAGTATTCGTAGATGACAAAGAATGCATGTATGTGTTTGACCGCGGCTACTTAGATGATGAGCGATTCGACCGTATGACGGATGAAGGTTACTTTTTTGTCTCACGATTACGTAAAAATGTGGTGACACGGGTGATTGAGACATTCTCCTTACCGAAAAAAACCGCTGTGATCTCGGATGAAATGATTGTGATTGGCACGACGCAAAATCGCTCTGAAAACGCATTTCGTTTCATCAAGGTACTCGATTCAAAAGGAAATGAATTACATTTACTGACGAATCGATTTGATTTAGGCGCGGATGAAATCGCCAAGTTATATAAGTCACGGTGGGCCATAGAATTGTTTTTCAAATGGATGAAACAACATTTGAATCTCAAGAAGTTTTACGGTCAGAGCGAACAAGCGGTGCACAATCAAGTATACATTGCAATGATTGTGTACTGTTTACATGTGCTAGCTCAGTTCTCTTCGCAAAGTAAGCGAACCTATTTGCAAATCAGTCGCTTTTTAAAAGCGTCGTTATGGAAACCTGCACACATTTAGCAACGTAAAATCTAAGGAAAGAGCGTTCCATAAAATAAAGCTTTTTATGTCTCTGTTACACGAGTCGAAGGTTATGGTAAAAAAATGAATGTTTACTACCTCTGTTAAAGTGTTTTTGTTTTTCTTCTTATGGAAGAAAAACAAAAACACAGAAAACTCAAAATACTACTACGCGACACTAGTGGTATTTTTTATATCTCTTGTTTTACAGCGTAAAGTGCTACCTGTGTCCGATCTTCCAAGCATTTCACTGTTCGCTCTGTAATATGAAGCTCTACTGCAATTTCTTTCTCCCGCTATTTGAGGGCAGTAAGACTCCCACCTCAAGATTCAGAGAGAAGCAAGGAAGATAGGTGGGAGTAGGGCTGCCCGTAACAGCCCGATTGGTGAGGGCTCATAATCAGTGGGGGATGAAGACCCCCCCCACTGATTAAAGTTTCACTTTATTCCTTCTCCCTTTCGCAATTTCATAAAGAACTTCTTCTCTTTTTGTTAGCAATGGCAAGCGATTCTGTTTCATCGCTTCCTTTCATACTTCTGCACTTTCCTTCTAAACAATACACCAAAAAAAGAAGCTGAATTGCTCAGCTTCTTTATTCTATATCAATAATATTTCGATTTGATTTCACTTGATTAGATTTTGGTAATTCGATTGTTAACACACCATCTTTAAATTTTGCTTTTACATTTTCATTTTCTACACCGTTAAATGTAAAACGACGAATAAATGAACCTGTAGAGCGTTCTTTACGAATATATATGCCATGTTCATTTTTTTCTTCTACTTCATGATTTTGAGTCGCTTGGATTGTTAACATATCGTTTTCAAAGTCAACTTGAATGTTTTCTTTTTGAAATCCTGGTAAATCTGCTTCCACTACATATTTATCAGAATCCTCTTGAACATCTACTTTAAAAGTATTTATGCTCATCGGTTTAAAGAAAGCATCTGTCATCATCTCAAATAAAGAAGGCCCAAATTCTGCAACGCCATTTCTACGATTTGTTAATTCTGGAAATAAATCACGCATATTTCTTTCCTCCTTATAAGATATGAATAAAAGATTAACTCTTTCTGTCTTTATTATATCAAATGGTCAAAAAAGGTCAAACTATTTACTTGATTATTTGATCATGTACTTTTTTCCATTATTTCTATACTATACGGTATGTGAAATTCAAGATCTCACTAAAAAGAATCACATTTTTTTGGAATCTATCTCGTTTTTCTGTAGAATAAAAACAACATTATTTTCTTCATAATACTAAAGTGATCGAACACTGACTCCAGTTTCGTTTGAAAGTTCGCTAAATTCCCCTCTCCCTTTGGTTATATTGTAAAGTGTTACATGATGTGAAGGACAATAAAGAAAATAAAAAAATTCCGTCAGAAACGGAATTTTTCACTTCAATCATCCTCTATAACATGTATTACCTTCTCCGTCAGTTACGTTTTAGTTTATGAGTTCTTCCATTTTCTACTCAATGATTTCAGTATGAAAACAAAGTTTCATGTGATTTATCATAGTTTCACCAAGGTCAGTAAATGTTGCGACGCCTCGCTTATGTATTGCTGTTTGAAATCCTTCTGCATCTGCTCCAGCTATTGTCAAAAAGTCACAAATATCCGTACATACTCCAACAGTATGTACTTTTTCAACTTCCAAGTTTTTTAAAGTAGCGGCCAAATCTGTTTTAAAAAACGCATTATAATTTGTTTTTGGGACGTAAATTACATTTTCGTTTCCTTTATTTTCTTGATACCATTCATATAATTCACCGTATAATTGTTGCCCTTCTGTATTCACAATATTATGGGGCGTCCATAATTGAAAATGAGGATCATCAGGCTCGTGCGCATCCATTGTAACAACAACAATATTCTCTTCTTCTAAAAAACGAGTTGCTAATTCTGTAATATACGGTACAATTTGTTGCGCTGGTTTACCAGCAGTTAAAGATCCATTATCCGCTACAAAATCATTACTCATATCTACAATTAATAAAGCTTCTTTCCCCATATCCCTTCAACTCCTACTGTCAAATAGATTTTTATTATGTCTTTTTACTGCTTTTTAAACCTAATGTAAAACCCTATATTGTCTCTTTAACTTTGTCGTCAAACTATGAATGATATATGTATCACGTTCCTACTTACTCTCATCTCGATTTGTTTCATACTAAACAATAGAAAACGTGCTTTTACGACGCCATATGTTATATTCGACATTTTCAAACAAAATACCTACAAACATGATAACGATTCTAATCATTATGTCTCTTTCATTCTAAATATATTAAAAAAAGTACACTACCGTTACAAGTAATGTACTTTTTTTAATATATTTTGTTAAGGTGCTGGCTGCGTTTCAAATTTCGCTTGTTTGAAACTTACAACGTTTCCTTTGGGATCATTGTTTTCAAATTGTACTGCTGTAACTGTATGATGCCCAGTCTCTAATGTTGTTTGTTTTAATGCCACTGTTGTCTGCGTTGCATTCGTAACTTGATATTTGTCTGCAAATATATCATCTACGAATACAAACGTTTCTTTATCACTTTGAAAATTAGTGAGCTCTACCTCAACTTGTTGTATTAAGGTATCTTTCTTTACAAACACGGTTGGTACATTTCCGTTTTCTGAAGTACCATCTGGTGTAATGACTTTTACTTCCCCTGCTCCCATCTGACTTACCCCTTTAGGAAAAGGAATTAAATTTTCATCACTTGCATTTACAACTTGTTCTTCTTTCACAGACTGCACTTCTTTCCTTTCATTTTGTGCAGTACACCCGATAAGCAATAAAGCAGACAATCCAGCGATTATGAATTTTTTCAAAATCCATTCCCCCTGTCTATTAGTCCTTTTCACTTATTATACAAAAATAATTTTATGTTCTAAAACTCATTTTTAACACTTACGTGAACAAACTTGTTTATTCGCGATTACTATATCATACTTTCTTTTTTAACAGTATTACATTTTTTAAGAAATTTGTGGAAATCCCTCCTTCTATTTCATTTTAACCCATACTATTTAGAAAATATTCATATGAGAAAAAGAAAACAGACATTGATCAAAGCAATGTCTGTTTTTCATATCATCCTTAAAAAATGAATTTTGTAATCTCCTTTACTTCTTTTCGTGCGAGCTTCTTTGGATGATCTTTCGGATATCCTAATGAAATCACCATATTTATTTGTTTTTCTCGCTCTATTTGTAAATACTCTCGTAATTCATTTTGCGCCAACAGCACCGGCCCTGTCATCGGGCACGTGCCTAGCCCTCTTGCATGTGCTGCTAACATTAAGTTTTGTGCTGCTAGGCAGCTACTTTTCATTCCTTCTTCTTCCCATACTGCATCTGGAACAAACGAAATAGGATCAAATATTTTTTCACGAAATTTAGATTCATACGGTGTTGCTAAACATATAATTAACACCGGTGCATCAGAAAATGCCGTTGCATATGGTCCAAAGGAACGCGTGAGCAGTTTTCCTGCTTTCTCTTGACCATTCTTTGCAGCCTGATCAGCCAATTTATGTAATGCTTCCCATGTCATATTCTCAATATCTTTAATTTTATCTCGATTCATAATCACAATAAATTCCCATGTTTGAGAGTTTGTATCACTTGGTGCATAGCGAGCACAATCAATAATTTCCTCTATGTCCTGAACAGATACTTCTTGTTCTGTAAACTTCCGTATACTTCGTCGGCCATGAACTATTTCTTTAAATGTTTCATAATTCATATCATACTATCCCCTTTTATAGCGTTTTCAAAAGTTATCCTATTCTTTGCATTATATCATGAAAAAAAGCTGGGAGATTATCCAGCTTCTTCTTTCTTGCGATACTTAATTTGTTACCTTTAAAGGGGCAATACTTTCTTCATAAGCGGCTTGTAATTTTTTTGTAATAGGTCCTCTTTCTCCATTTCGAAATTGCTCATTTCCTATTTGAACAACTGGAAATATTTCAAGAGGGGTTGCAGTAAAAAAACATTCATCCGCTTCATAAACTTCCTGCAAAGAAAATTCTCTCTCCTCCACTTCAATACGTAAAGACTTTGCCAATGAAATCACATGATGACGGGTAATTCCATGTAAAATAAACTGATCTGCAGGATGTGTAATCAATCTATTATTCTTTACGATAAAGAAATTAGAATGACACCCTTCCGTAACAACTCCATCTCGAATAAGTATCGCTTCTTGATACCCTTGCTCATGAATTTTATTTTTAATCATAATGTTAGGAAGAAGATTTAAGGATTTAATACGGCACAACTTCCAACGAATATCTTCTTCTACCGTAACTTTTATCCCTTCTTCCATAGTTTGAGTTGGTCTTGGATATGAGACAATGTTTGCAAAATAGGTAGCTTGTAAATTCGAGTCATATACATGATCCCGAGATTGAACACCTCGTGAAATTTGAAGATATACATTCCCATCTTCCTTACATTGATTTTTCTCAATCAACTGTTGAAGCTGCTCGGTAAGTTCTTCTTTTGTAAAAGGGGGAATCAAATGAATTTCTTTCATAGATGCAAAAAATCTTTCCAAATGTAACTCTAGTAAATGTGGTTTTCCGTTATACAATCGAAACACTTCGTAAATCCCATCTCCAAACTGCAATCCGCGCTCTTCTAACTCTATCATCGGCCTTTCTTGCTTTATGTTTACAATTTTTCCATTAAACAAAATCCACTCTTTATAAGCACCTGTCAATTCTTTCACCTCTTTACAACATATTACTTCTATTGTACACCTACTCCTTTTGAATAGAAATAATTTTCTGATATTTCAATCTATAAAACCGCATACTATAAATGGATTACGATCTCTATTCTTCCCTTCAGCACTCTTCCTTTCTTCTATCTACACTAGGAAACAATCCACTTTTTTACCATTTTATGTACATACGAAACCGCCTTATATATGGCGGTTGTTATCATCTCTGTTTAACCAATTTAAAATAAATATGTAAGATTGATAATGAGTATGGCGTATACAAAATAGACAAAATAAAATGAGGAGCCCAATTCCGCTATATAATAAGCCAAATTTCAAAATAATACTTAACAGCGGTGGAAAATGAATGATATTTTGCAACAAAAGTAAAGTAATCAATAAAACGAAAAAAAACGGCGTATATTGCCATTCGTATGGCTTGCGTTTCATTCGCCTATTTCTTCGAATGAAAAGTTGGCACATTTCTGCAATAAAAAAACAACTCCCTATTAATACAAGACTGGTTGTGATCGACATTCCCCCACCTGCCTTACATTCAGTTAAAAACGTTTTATGTATCCATTTTCGTCTAACGTAAAACCTACTCCTTCAAGAAAAGCTCTTGCTTTATCATTTACATATTGGATTGCTACTTTTATCTCTTTTATTTGTCTATGTTTCATCATCTCCTCAAATGTAAAATAAGCATTCGTACCATATCCATAACCTTGATAATCAAAATGAATGACAAAATGAGATAATTGTGCACGCTTATCTTGAACGACATAACCAATTACACCAATATATGTATCATCAGCTTTTATACAATATTGCACTTCCTCTGTCTCTAAGCCGTGGGAAGCAAACATCTCCTTAACCGCTTCTTTTGTATCTGCATTTACTTTTTCAAATGTAATCATACGTTGTCCATCCTTTTATTCTTATTGTATCAAGTATAGTGTGTATTTATGAAAAAAACCTTAAGATCAAACGTGACCTTAAGGTTTTTCAAAATTAAACTAAGCTATATGCACGCTTTGTTTCTTCATGGAAGTCATTTGTATCATATTTATGTTCAACAAAGATTTGATGCCATACCATAAATGCTAATACTGTCCAAATTTTACGGCTATAATCGCCTTGATCCGCACAATGCGCTTCTAGTAAGTTTAATACATATTGCTTATCGATTAAATGCTCTGTTTTGCTTTCTTTAATAATATTAACAGCCCAGTCATGCATTTCATCTTTTAACCAGTGACGAATTGGTACTGGGAAGCCTAGTTTCTTACGATCTAGTACATGGTCTGGCACAATTCCGCGTACTGCTTCACGTAAAATCGCTTTTGTTGTTCCGTTAGCAATTTTTAATTCTGTTGGTATTTTAGAAGCAACGTCAAATACTTCTTTATCTAAAAATGGTACACGAAGCTCTAATGAATTTGCCATTGTCATTTTATCCGCTTTTAATAAAATGTCTCCACGTAACCATGTGTACATGTCAATATATTGCATTTTACTTACATCATCATAATCTTTAATTTCGTTATACAATGGTTTCGTGATATCCATATAGTTAATACTTTCATTGTAATGCTTCATGAATGCTGCTTTTTCTTCTTCACGGAAGATTTTTGCATTGCCATAGTAACGCTCTTCAATTGGTGTACATCCACGCTCTAGGAAGCTTTTTCCTTTAAATCCTTCTTTAAGCGCTCCGCTCAAAGCTTTTAAAACAGCTTTTCCTGGAGTAGGAATGTAAGAGAACATTTTTAAAGAATTTGGCTCGCGGTAAATATTATAGCCACCAAACAGTTCGTCTGAACCTTCACCAGAAAGAACAACTGTTACATGTTTACGTGCTTCTTTTGCAACGAAGTACAATGGTACTGCTGCTGGATCCGCTAATGGATCATCCATATGCCACATAATTTTCGGGAATTCATTCATAAACTCTTGTGCTGTTACAAATACACTATAGTTTTTCACACCTAACTTCTCAGCAGTTTCCTTCGCCACGTCTACTTCACTAAAGCCGCGGCGTTCAAAACCAACAGAGAACGTTAGAAGATTTGGATTCATTTCTTTTGCGATAGAAGCAATAATAGATGAATCAATACCCCCAGATAAGAATGAACCTACTGGTACATCACTGCGCATATGCACTTTTACTGAATCATATAGTACATCGCGAATCGCTTGAATATGCTCTTCTTTCGTTGCGTTTGAAGCCTTAAAATATGGCTTCCAGTAACGATGAATCTCCATTTCTTTACCAATTTCTTTTACAAAATAATGGCCAGGTTCAATTTTATTGATATCCGTTGTTAATGTTTCTGGTTCTGGCCCATATTGATACGTAAAGTAATGTTGTAGCGAAGTTGGGTTTACCCCTTTATCTTGCATGACATGCATAATGCTTTTCTTTTCAGATGCAAAGAAAGTTGTATCCCCTTGTGTTGCAATGTAAAGAGGTTTGATTCCAAAATGATCACGTGCTCCGAAAAGTTTTTTCTCTTCACGATCCCAGATCATAAATGCAAACATACCGCGAAGGTAATCCACACACTTTTCTTTCATATGTGCATATAATGCAATAATTACTTCAGTGTCAGATTGCGTTGCGAATGTTGCACCTTTCTCTAGTAGCATTTCACGCAATTCTACATAGTTGTAAATCTCACCATTAAAAATAATTACATATCGATCATTTTCATAAGTTAGCGGCTGATGTCCTGCCTCTAAGTCAATGATACTTAAACGGCGGAAGCCAAATTGTACATGCTCATCACGAAAATATCCTTCGTCATCTGGACCACGATGGAAAATAATCGTGTTCATATTTTCAAATTGATGTTTTTCTGTTTCTGAAAACTCTCTAGGGTTTTCACATAAACATCCTACAAAACCACACATACTTCTTACCCTCTTTCAGTTTTCATTCTGTTTCTATACTACTATATCAACCCTATTTATACTAGCATAATCAACTCAATATGGCGACAAAAACTATAAAAAAATCACTCCGTTTCACATTTTTAGCACTTTTTCATATAAACCTGAAAAATAGGCACTCACATTTCTCCACTTTTGTCATATGATATTGCAAATTGATTTCTAGGAGGGATCGTCATGAGCGAAGAACAAAAAGAGTCTTCTTCACGTCCGCCAGTCCGAAATTATTTGAAACAAATTGATGATTTTTTCGAACAGACACCTCTTCGCAACGTAATCGCTGATTTGAATCATTTTTTCCAAAAGGGAAATCGTTTATTAACATTCCCCGTTGATTTATATGAAGCCGGTGAAGAACTTGTTATTACAGCTGAACTCCCAGGTGTTCAAAAGGAACAAATACAAATTGAAATGCAGAGTGAATACTTAAAGGTTTCTGTAACGGAAGATATTCTTGAGGAAACAGAAGAAAAAGCTTCGCATAATTATTATCGCCGTGAACGCTCTGTTTCAGAATCTTCTCGTATTATTAAATTACCTTATTTAATAAATAAAAAGACCGCAAAAGCTACTTATCAAAATGGTGTATTAGAAATTCGTGCCCTAAAGCTTCCGCAGCAACATGATATTTTATCCATCGAATAACTTACAAGTGAATACATTTTAAAAAGAAGGATGCTGAGCATCCTTCTTTTAATCCAATAGCCGTTTCATATCACGCAATATATCTTCATATGGAGTATTACTAATTCCACTATACTTTTTCATTACTTTCCCATTTTGATCAATTAGATAAAATGATGTTCCATGAATCACTTGACCATTCTCTGGCTTATCAACAAGAGATTGAAAATTATTTTTTGAAAATTTCTTTACATCTTCTAATGTATAACCCGTCAATAAATTCCAATTACTTGTGTCATTCGTGAACTTTTGTATAAATGCTTTTAAATTCTCCGGCTTATCTACTTCAGGGTCTACGCTAAACGAAACAAATTGAACATCTAACTTTCGTTCTTTTGCCATTTTTTGTAATTTAGCCATATTAGCAGTCATCGGTGGACAAACTGTTTGGCAATTCGTAAACATAAAGTCAGCTACCCATACTTTTCCTTTTAAATCTTTTGTTCCAAACTGTTTTCCATCTTGATTTATATATTGAAAAGTTTCTAAATCCCAATTTAATGGTTTACGGAGTTTTGCTCCTGAGCCGCATCCTGCAAGTATAAAGAAGCAAAAAACAACTATGAGACCAATCAGCTTTTGATAACGCTTCATTTTCAAACCTCTTTTCTCTTTCCTTAATATGTGTTTTAAGTTTATCATAACAAAAGTAAACACCATGAGAAAATTGTTTATCCTATTTGTTCACGAAATCGTACGAATTTATAGAGATTCGTTTCATTTGCAAGTAAATAACTGGACAAACATTTCATTATTTACTAATATTATTTCCTTACAATATTTTTACATTGCATACTTCCAACAAATATATGCTGATTTTGTAAAGAAGTTCAAACCATTCTTTACAACTTTTTAATGATTCATCAATGATTTCCACTGTTTTCCTTTACAAGATTTCGATACAATACAACTACAAAGATTTTAAATGAGGTGATGTTCATGGCGAAACGCTACGAAAACATGGATACCGTTACTACAAAAAAATCGATTCGTTCGTTTTTAAAGTGGCGAAAAGAACGTAATTTAGGCAAAAAAGATTTTTCATTTCTTGTGGAACAATCACCTGTAAAACAAGTTGAATTTTTACGAAAGAACAATGAACAAACGACTATTACATGGATCGGACATTCCACTTTCTTCATTCAAACAAACGGATTAAATATTTTAACGGATCCTGTCTGGGCAAAAAAATTAAAGTTTATACCGCGACTTACAGAGCCTGGACTCTCACTACAAGAACTACCTAATATTGATATTGTGCTTATCTCACATGGGCATTACGACCATTTAGACTTTTCAACACTCCGCCAACTAAACAATGACGTTCTATATTTAGTACCTGCGGGACTTAAAAAATTATTTTTACGAAAGAAGTTTACGCGTGTAGAAGAGTATAACTGGTGGGAATCTGCAACAATTGATGAGGTCTCTTTTCATTTTGTTCCAGCTCAACACTGGACGAGGCGATCACTGTTTGATATGAACACTTCTCACTGGGGTGGTTGGATAATTCACAATGAAACAGCGGACGAAACCATTTATTTCTGTGGAGATAGCGGCTATTTTCGAGGATTTAAGGAAATTGGAAAACGCTTCTCGATTGATGTCGCACTCATGCCGATTGGTGCCTATGAACCAGAATGGTTTATGAAAGTCTCTCATGTCTCACCTGAGGAAGCCGTACAGGCCTATTTAGACGTAAATGCAACTCACTTCATTCCAATGCATTATGGAGCATTTGCGCTTGCAGATGAAACGCCGAGGGAAGCTATCACACGTCTTCGCAATAATTGGAATTTGCGTATGTTGCCTTGGGAACACTTACATGTGCTATTTCTTGGGCAAACATTTCTATATTCTTCCCTACTGAATCATGCAGAAGTTAAAAAAATTTTAGAACCTTTCCAAGCATAACCTTTTTTCTTGAAAATACATTATATAGAAAAAAAGCGGAAGGTGTTTAGATGAAAGAATACTTACAAACACGATTTATTATGAGTGGAAGTGCTTGTATAGCTCTGCTTATTTCTTATTTTTTATACAGTTAAAAAAGCTACTTGAATAAAAATTTCAAGTAGCTTTTTTCTACTCAGCTAAATACATAAAACCGATTGCTCCTGGGCCTGTATGCGTACTGATAATTGGTGTTGTATAAAAAATCTCTGATTGTGTAAATCCGCTTACTTTCTCAACAGCAGCTTTTACACTTTCTGCAAGCGGAAGTGCTTTTGCATGTGGAATTGCTACTGCCTTCACAGTCTTTCCAGCTATATCTTGTTCAAACAATTTCGCTAATGTTTTTACAATTTGCCCTTGGCTACGTACTTTCGTAACAGGATTATAAACTCCATCTTCAAGGCTAGCAATTGGTTTAATATTTAATAATGAACCAATGAAGGCTTTCCCTTTTCCGATACGCCCACCTTTTACTAAATTTTCTAGCGTATCTACAACAACATATAAACGAGTGTTTTTTCTTACTTCATCAAGACGGTTTAAAATTTCTTCTAATGAACGACCTTCTTGTACCATCTTGGCTGCCTCAAGGACTTGATATGCCAACCCATGCGTAATAAATTGAGAATCGACAACTGTTACTTTTGTGTCTGTCATGGATGCTGCGCTATTCGCGGTTGCAACTGTACCGCTCATCCCACCCGTCATATGAATGGAAAGAACTTGGCTACCATCTTCTCCTAAATTTTCATACATTTCAACAAATGATCCCATAGCAGGTTGTGATGTTTTTGGTAATTCCTCTGACTTCATCATTTCTTCAATAAATTCATCTGGTTGTATATCTATTCTATCTAAATACGTTTGTCCATTTACAGAAATAGATAATGGGATTACATGAATATCATATTTCTCAATCACATCTTGTGATAAATCTGCCGTTGAATCTGTTACAATTTTAATTTTTTGCATATTTTACTTCTTCCCTTTCCAATACGCTCTCCTTGTTATTATACTAGTATTCCTAATGCTTTCAACCATTTGAAAGCATTTTTCAGTAAAAATCTTCTGTTTTATGTCCAAAAAGAAAACGGCAGAGCTCATTTGCTCTGCCAGTATTTCCATCATGCATTTTTTTCAAGCGTATTTGTTTGATATACATTTGAATAATCATTCCACTTTAAACAACTTTGTAAATATTCTCGGAAAGAGTATGAGACCCTCGGGTGTTTTTGTTTTTGAATTTTTGTGATAAATAATTGGAGGCGCGACTGAATCAGAAACGCTAATGGATGATGTGCTTGTAAAACCGGTATTTCGAATATTTTAATACAATTTCCTGTTGAATGAGTAAAGTAAAAACTTTTCATAATCACAATATCAATCCTCTTTTTTATTGGATTTGTAACTTCAGTATAAACTTACAAAGGTGAAAAGTTTGTCTAAATTTCGGAGATTCTATAATTTTTTTCTTTTTTTATATTGTATGCGATTATAAACATAGTATAACAAATACACTCAAAAAGTACCTTTATAATGAGGCACTTTTTGAGTGTACTTCTTCTCTTCTTTTCTTCCTTCTACTTACAAATTTAGATATAGCAATACTTATTTCATAAATACAAATAAGAGGTACAGCCACTAAGCTATGTGATAAAAAATCTGGTGGCGATATACAAGCAGCAAGAATGATTAATATAACGTAAGCATATCTTCTGACTTTTTGCAGAAATTCCGCTGTTAATAAACCTATGCTTGTTAAAAACATAACAATGACTGGTAATTCAAATATAACCGCAAATGGAATTGTTAAATTTAATACAAAATGAAAATATTTCTCTGTCGTAAACATCGTATGAAACATTTCATTTCCGATTGTTGTTAAAAAATGAAATAAAAATGGCATTACAATAAAATATCCAAAACATAAACCCGCTATAAATAATACACATAATGTAGGAATATACATTAATGTCATTTTCTGCTCACGCGGATGCAATCCCGGTTTTACAAACAACCAAATTTGCATTGCTGCAATCGGAATTGTACAAACAATGGCGAATACAGTAGCAATCGAGAAAAAGATCCATAATACATCACTCGGACCGAGAACTGTCAGCTTCATCGGTAAATCTTTTACTAACCAAAAATAAATATCTTTCGTAAAAACAAAACCAACTACTAAAAATACGATAAACGATAAAATAGTAATTATTAGACGTTTTCGAAGTTCTACGATATGTTCTACTATACTCATCTCTCGATCTTCCATCTCGTTCACCACACTTTTCTCACCAAATCTAGCAAAAATCCTACTACACTCTCTCGTTGAAATCGTCTTTCATATATCAATCATAAACCCTGATTATACAAACAAGAAGAGTATTTTTAAAAAGCACTCTCCCTTTCTATGCATAGGTGTTCTCTCCTATTCCTTCTTTTTAAATTTTTTATATCGCGTTTTACTATAATTTACTTTTTTTCTTTCTCCTGAAACGCATCATCTGTTAACTCTCTCGTTGATTTTTTAAATTCTTTTAATGTTTCACCTAAAGACCGTCCGATTTCTGGTAATTTTTTCGGACCAAATAATATAAGTATGGCTACTAAAATTAAAATTAATCCCGGAAAGCCAATATTTGATAACATTTCCCCATCCCCTTCTTACTCGATTTTTCCCTTCTACTATCCCATAATCTCATTTTGTCAAAAAAGTTTGTAAACGTCAACGTATCCATTATATTTTGTCAAAAAAATTAAAAAATATAATCAATTATACAAATTTCATTTCCTATTTTTATTGCATATGATATGTTTAAAGAGATAATAATTGATTTTATCGATGGAAGGGATTAAATTATGACACAAAAGATAACAAAAATGACACAGTTCGTAAAAGAAGAAATTGCGAATGCGATTACTCACGGAATTGGTGCTATTTTAAGCATACCCGCATTAATCATATTAATTATCCATGCTTCAAAACACGGTACAGCTTCTGCCATTATCGCTTTTACAGTCTATGGTGTAAGCATGTTTCTACTATATTTATTTTCAACATTATTACATAGCATTCACCATCCAAAAGTTGAAAAGGTCTTTACCATTTTAGATCATTCTGCTATTTACTTATTAATAGCCGGAACGTATACACCTTTTTTACTCATTACGTTACGCGGCCCTCTTGGCTGGACACTTCTTGCTATTATTTGGACATTAGCGATTGGGGGGATTATCTTTAAGATTTTCTTTGTACGCCGCTTTATTAAAATGTCAACACTTTGCTACGTTATTATGGGATGGCTCATTATAGTAGCTATTAAGCCCCTTTATGAAAACTTAACTGGACACGGATTTTCTCTCCTTTTAATTGGGGGTATTCTCTATTCAGTCGGTGCTATTTTCTTCCTGTGGGAAAAACTACCGTTCAATCATGCAATATGGCATCTATTCGTATTAGGTGGTAGTACAATGATGTTCTTCTGCGTATTATTTTACGTGTTACCTGTCGCATAAAAAAATCTCAGCTTGAAAAAGCTGAGATTTTTTTATTACTTATGTAATGGAGCAGCAATCATATCCTTTGTATACTGCGTTAATTCTTTAACATCCATATTTCCATATTGCTCAGGTGTAATTGGTTTTGAAATGGTAAGCGTTGCATGCGCTGGTTTCAGTCTATTTCCATTCGCTTCGAACATCTTATATGTTCCCTCTATCGTGACCGGTAAAATAGCTACTCCCGATTTGATTGCAAGGTGAAAACTCCCTGCTTTAAACTCACCTATTTCGCCACCTTTACTGCGTGTTCCTTCTGGAAAAATTACGAGAGAGTGGCCCTTTTTTAATAGTTCAATCCCCTCTTTAATCGCTTGAAGAGATTGACGGCGATTACTACGATCCATAAACACACAATTCATTAATTCCATCCAAGCTGGTACAATCGGAATTTTTTTAATTTCTGCCTTAGAAACAAATCCAATCGGTTTATTTAAATATCCTAGTAAAACAGGAATATCCATATTACTTTGATGATTACTTACAACAAGTACCGGTTGATCTTTCGGTACATTTTCAAGCCCTTTCACCTCTACAGTCGATCCAGCTCCAGCTGCACGAACCATCTTTTTTCCAAACCAATTTGTTGTTTTATACACAAGGCGATCTTTCTCTTGTGGCGATAGTGTATTTGCTTTCTTTTGAATGCGCCACAATCTCGGTGTAATACCGATTACAATTACAATTAAATATAAAACTTTAAAAAACGTTTGAATCATACAAAACCCCCACCTATTATCATTCCGTCCTTCATTATACTAGACAAACGAGGGAAAAAGAAGAAAAAATGTCCAAACGACAAGCGTTTGGACATTTTTGAGTTTTCTATATTAGAAACGTTTTGCTAATTCGCGTGCTTTAGCAATTGCTGCTTCTTTAATTTCTGGTGCTTTTTCAGGATTTGCATTCATACCTTCAACTGCAAGGTATTCTGTGTCAGATACACCGATAAATCCTAATACAGTATTTAAGTGTTGACGACCAAAGTCTACTGCTGCATAGTCACCTTCAGAGTAAATGCCACCTGTAGCTTGGATATGAAGTGCTTTTTTACCTTCTAATAATCCTACTGGACCATTTTCAGTATATTTAAATGTTTTACCTGCAATAGCAATGTTATCTAAGTATGCTTTCATTACTGGTGGGTAACCGAAGTTCCACATTGGTGTTACAAATACATAACGATCTGCATTCATAAATGTTTCTAAGTTTGTGTTCATTGCTGCAATTTTTTGTTGTTGGTTTTCAGTTAATGCTTCAAAACCTTCACCTGCTGCAAACTTGCCCCAAGCTGCAAATACATCTGCATCAATTACTGGTACTGTTGTGTTAAATAAATCGATTGTTACAACTTCATGTTGTGGATTTTCATTTTTATATGCTTCGATAAAAGCTTCACCTACTGCCATACCGAAAGATGTTTCTGCTGAATTTGGATTTGCTGTAATAAATAGAACTTTTGTCATTATATTCTCTCCCTTTATACATTTATCTTTAATTTGAGATTTGTTTTTTAAAAGTAAATTACTTACCTTATGTAAGTATAATACAAAAAGATTTTCTCTTTGTCAACGAAAAATAGTTACTTTTTTTTCGTAAGTTAATAAGTTATTCAGTTTCACAATATCCCGTTATAACATTTATAAATGTTAGCCTTAAAAAGAGCTATCTCTACTTTAAATAAAGATAGCTCTCTCATTACCTATCACTTTTGAAAAACATGCTTTACTTTCTCAGCTGGAATATTACTTCCACCTCGACCTTTTACATCTTCAATCATCATTGTAACAACCATGTCAGGTGCATTTAAATCAAAAGCAGCGAACCATCCAAGTTCTTTACCTTCTGCATCTTTTGCTGCTTTTAACTCAGCCGTTCCTGTTTTGCCAGCAAGAGTCATGCCATCAATTTTAGCAATTTTCCCTGTACCGTCTGGATCATTAATGACTTTTGTTAATGCTGTTTTTAATATATCTTGGTTTTCTTTAGAAATGACATTCTCTTTCCAAGCCTTTGGTAGTTTCTCTGTTTTTATAAGGTGCGGTGAAGGTATCGTTCCATCATTTACAATTGGTGCATACGTGAAAGCTAAATGAAGAGGCGTCATTAATACTTGACCTTGTCCATATCCTGTATCCGCCATTTGAATATCATTTTTCATTCCATCATTCACAATTTTTGAAGCTGGGAACCCGTACTCAATTGGTAATTTCTCATCAAATCCGAATTTTTTTGCTTCATTTACAAATTTATCTTTCCCAATTTTTAATGCTTGCTGCGCAAAATAAATGTTATCAGAATACTTCATTGCTTTGTCAAAATCAATTGGACTTGCATCTTTTACACGTGTTACATAATAGTTACCCCATGAAGAATCTTTCGTCCATTTCAATCCTTCAATTTTTAATTCTTCCTTCGGATCAATTATTTTTGTTTCAAGACCAATTGCACCTGTAATAGGCTTAAATACAGAACCTGGTACAGATAACTGTGTAAATCGATTCGTCATCGGCTTTTTCAGATCATTAGCCCACGCTTCACGTTGTGCTTTTGAAGCTCCTCTTGCAATGATATTCGGATTATAAGCTGGACTACTAACAAGTGCGAGTGTCTCACCGCTTTTCGGATTAATCGCCGCACTTGAACCTGCTTCTCCTTTCATTTCATTATAAATCTTTTCTTGAATCGTACTATCAATTGTTAAATTGATATTTTCACCATCTACTGCTTCCGTTTTCACCAATGTTTTGATTTCTTTCCCTTGCGCATCTTCCATAAAGACGCGCCCACCTTTTTTACCACGTAGTTTTTCTTCAAACACTTGCTCTAAACCAGCTTTTCCAACCGGATCATCCGCTTGATAGCCCTTTTTCGCAAGTTTCTTTAAATCATCAGCATTTACTTTCCCAATATAACCAGTTAAATGCGCTGCCGCTTCTCCTAATGGATATGTACGAACATCTACAGGACGAGTTGCAACACCCGGTAAATCAATAAAATCATTTTGAGTAACTCCCTCTTGTAAAATGCCAATTGGCACAAGGTAATCTGGTTTTACCCATTTTGCATTTAATTTTTGGTCGATCTCTTCTACGGACATATTTAATAGTTTCGCAACCGTTTCTTTTGTCTGTGCTGCATTATCTTCTAAGTTACCAGGAACAATGCTTACTTGAGATGCTCTTCCATTTATAGCAAGCCCTTTTCCGTTGCGATCATAAATTTCACCGCGTTTTGCTTGAAATGTTTGCATACGAATTTTGCTATCTTTTGTCATCCCTGGAAAGATAAAATCAGGAGTCCAGTCTATTTTCCAAACTTCTTCATCTCCACTTTTTTCTTTTACCATTTTCGCTTCGTGTGAAAATGAAATATTTCCACCAACAGTATCCATACTTACTTTAAAATGTACAGGTCCTTTGTCTTCTTGTTCCTTACTTCCTTCACCTGTTTCTACCTTTAAGTTTTTAACCTCAATACCTGCATAAATTTTCTCGTATTTCTCAGTAAACTCTTTTTTAGAAATTGTCTTTTTTGCATTTTCTGATAATTGATCATACATCTCAGCGAACTTTTGCTTATTCCATGCTTTGGCATATGTATGGAATGCATCTATTGGCTTTTCTTCTTTGCCACAGCCAACTAAGACCAGCATGAAACAAAGAAAAAGAGCCCCCCATATTTTTTTCAATCTATTCTCCTCCTCCTAGTAAGTAACGAAATACATGCTCTCTTTCATAACCATATATAGTAAAAAACATATACTCGTTCTCATTATAGCATCTTCAAAGCAAATTCAAAAACTTTCATCTAACCATGTAAATAAAAAGATTGATGCAAATAAACATATTTACATCAATCTTTTTTATTATTGTTGCTTTTCATATATATGATAGTAATATGTGTACGGATTCTTCTCGTCCGTTACACCTTTCTCTACAAACACTTCTTTCCAATCTTTCATATCGATTTCCGGAAAGAATGTATCCCCTTCAAAGGCATGATGAATCTTCGTTATATATAACTTATCCACATACGGTAAGAATAGCTCATAAATTTGCGCTCCACCAAAAACAAAGATTTCCTCTTCATTTTTACAAAGTTCAAACACTTCCTCCACAGAATGAGCAATCTCACAGCCTTCCACGTAATAATCTGTATTGCGTGTAACAATAATATTTCGTCTTCCAGGAAGCGGTCTTCCAATGGCTTCATAATTTTTTCTTCCCATAATAAGGGGGTGTCCCATTGTTGTTTTTTTCACATATTGTAACTCACTTGGTAAATGCCAAGGCAACTTATTATCTTTACCAATTACTCGATTTTCATCCATTGCAACCATAAATGAAATAATCATCTTTTCATCTCCTCTTACAATCAGACTGCAACTGGTGCTTTAATTGTTGGATGCGGGTCATATCCTTCTATCATTAAATCTTCCATTTCAAAATCAAAAACAGATTTCACATCTGAATTTAATTTTAATGTTGGAAATGGACGTGGTTCACGTGCTAATTGCTTCTTCACTTGTTCAAAATGATTTGTGTAAATATGTGCATCGCCAATTGTATGAACAAATTCTCCTACTTCAAGACCACACTCATGAGCAATTAAATGCGTTAACAGCGAATAGCTTGCAATGTTAAATGGAATGCCTAAGAAAATATCTCCACTTCGTTGATATAATTGACATGAAAGCTTTCCATCTGCTACATAAAATTGGAATAATGTATGGCATGGCGGAAGTGCCATATTTGGTACATCTTCAGGATTCCATGCCGAAACAATCAAGCGGCGAGAATCCGGTGTTTTCTTAATCATTTCAATTACATCTTTTAATTGATCAATCGTTTCACCAGCAGCCGTTTTCCAAGCGCGCCACTGCTTGCCATATACATCTCCTAAATAACCATACTTCTGTGCAAATTCATCATCTTCTAACACATTCTTTTTAAAGATTTCCATTTGCTCATCGTATTGTTTTTTAAATGCTTCATCTTGTTGTGAGCGCAGTCCGAAATTCGTCATGTCCGGTCCTTTATATTCAGCACTTTCTACCCAATTTTTAAACGCCCATTCATTCCAAATATTATTATTATGTTGCAATAAATAACGAATATTTGTATCACCTTTCATAAACCAAAGTAACTCACTTGCAACAAGACGAAATGGAACTCGCTTTGTCGTTAATAAAGGGAACCCTTTACTAAGATTAAAGCGCATTTGATATCCAAATACAGATACCGTTCCTGTTCCTGTACGATCCTCTTTTTTCGTACCATGCTCCATGACATGGCGGCATAAATTTAAATATTCATATTCAGCATGTTTCATATATAAGAAAAACCCTCTTTCGCATCTATATCTATATGGAGTTTATCATATTAAAAACAATCATGCATACATTTACAAAGTTCTCACTCAAAATATTTATATTTTAAATTCGTTTAAATATCGAAAGATTCTAAATACCCACTTTATCGATTATTAAAAATCCCTTAATTTTTCCATATCCAAAAGGTTTTCACTCTCAATGATCAAAATACTAGCACGGGAAGAAAAAATATATTTGGAGGTTAAAGCGATGGCGAAAATTGAAACTCCTGTTATAAACAACTTACAAACGAAAGTTAAAATGATGATGAACGATTTACACGTCCCCGGCGCTGCTATAGCAGTAATAAAAGATGGCGAGGTTGGTTTATTAGTGCCTATCGTGGTTATAAACTGATTCACCATGGCGGCAATATTGATGGATTTACGTCACTTATATCATTTATGCCAAACGAAAATATAGGAATTATCGTATTAACAAACTCCGGCAATACATTACTTCCTATTTACCTTACAAACTATATTTACGATAAACTACTCGGTTTAGAAAACATAAACTGGCATAAACGTGCAGTAGAAGATAGTGAAAAAATGAAAGAAATGATGAAAGAATCAATTGAATCGCTGCCTAAGCAAATAAAAGGGACGGTATCTTCTCGCAAGTTAGATGACTATACTGGAACATTTAAGCATCCTGCATATGGCCTGTTAACAGTATACAAACAAGGTGACTCGTTATATGTACAATTTATGGATATAGAAATGCAACTACAACATTATCATTACGACGTATTCGTTACTACAGTTACCTTGTTCCAAACAAAAATGAATATATTATTTGCCTATGACATCAATATACACGGTGAGTTTCCTACTTTACAATTACACTTACCACAAATGCTAAGTACTGAGCCTCTTACATTTACAAAAGGACGTGAATGACCTGAATCATAGAGGGAATCCTTGCTTCCCTCTATGATTTTATAATTAAAATCGTATCTTATATTTCTACATTAGGTGTATAAGCGACCTCTACTATAAAACCATTTGGATCATAAAAATCTATCGTATAGTACCCCTCTGCATAATGATTCATTTCAATCGGTCCACGAATTACTACTACTTCTATATTTCTAACAAATTTCGCTACTTCATCAACTACGTTCCTACTAATAGCCTGATAACAAATATGCCTTGGTCCTAATGTTCTTACTACCCTTTCATCTACTTCCTTAAAATATATTTCCGTACTTCCCGTACTAAATGCATATTTGTTTAACTGTCGCCACCCAATGATAGCGAACAATTTACTATAAAACAGCATAGACTCCTCTAAATTTGCTACCCAAAATTCAATATGGTGAATACCAGGTTCAAACTGCGTCATCCCCTTCTCTCCCTTTTATTTTCTTCTTACATCAGTCTAACGATACATATATTCGCCGCTACTATATGTTTCCCTGTTATTTTCGTATATGTAAACAAAAAAGAGCAAGGGGATTTGAACTGCACCCCAATTGTTAGACACAGTCTAACAATTGGAGGTGCAGTTTTTCTATGGCTAAATTTACAGCTGATGAAAAAATACAAATCGTTCTACGTTATTTGAACGG